>DATMTS010000087.1:0-38775 GCA_035564555.1 Humibacter sp. | reverse complement strand
TGACCTCGTCATGCTCGACCTCGGGATGCCGGAGCTGAATGGCATCGAGGTGATCGAAGGGCTGCGCGGCTGGACAAGCGTGCCGATCCTGGTCGTGTCCGGACGCACCGGCTCCGCCGACAAGGTCGACGCGCTCGATGCGGGCGCGGACGACTACGTCACGAAGCCGTTCGCGGCAGACGAACTGCTGGCCCGGATCCGCGCCCTCACCCGGCGCCAGACGGCAACTCCCGACGAGCCCATCATCGCGTTCGGCGACGTCACGGTCGACCTGGCCGGCCGCCAAGTGACCCGTCGCACCCCCGACGGGACCGGCACCGTGCGGCTGACCCCAACCGAGTGGACGATCCTGGAGGTGCTGCTGCGCAACCCGAGCCGGCTCGTAACCCGGCAGGCGCTGCTGACACAGGTGTGGGGACCGCAGTACACCAGCGACACCGGTTACCTACGGCTGTACCTCGCGCAGCTGCGCAAGAAGCTGGAGCCGGAACCCGGCCACCCGCGCTACCTTCTCACCGAACCCGGAATGGGATACCGGTTCTCGCCAGACGCGACCTAACCGTTGAGGTGTACATCATTGTGCGCGACACGCCGCCAGCGGACTCAATACCGTGCGGCTCTGCAGGTCACCTCGTGGGCCGGGCCGGTTTTAGCGCATGGAGGTCCGAGTGTTCACGATGAGGCCGTGCCAGTCGGCGGCGGTGCTTAGCGCGACCCCGAGGAGGCGTGCGGCGACGACGGGCGGGACCTGACTGATGATATTCGCCGATGATGCCTGGTGGGCGCGGCTTGGGGAGAGTCCGAGTTGGCGGAGAGTCGCGGCCAGGCTGGATGGACTCACTGGGTTCCCGTACCTGTATCCGGGAAACAGCCATACGTTTTGACGTTCCCCGGCACCACGGACACGATGAGTGGTGGCTTGAATCGAGTGAATCCAGGGCGTGACGGCCGGCGGCAGTTCGAGCCAATCGCGAGCAAGGCGGACTCTGGGGCATCCGGCCGCGCTGAGGTCGCGGAGGCGGAGGTTCGCGATGCGGTGTGTGCGGATGCCGTAGACGGTGATCAGCACGACCGCGAGCTTGAGCCTCGGGTCCAGGCAGGGATCGGTGAGCGCCCGCTGGAGCGCGGTCTCGTTGGCAGCGCCGATCGTTCCGCCAATTCGGAAGGTTTGACGCTCCTTGGCCGGCGGGATGAGGTCGCGATTGGTTCGCGATCTCACGCACCAGCTGACGAAGCCGCGGATGCGGAATGCGTCGGCGGCGGCCGTGGTCATCCAAGCATCGAGGTCGGCCTGGGTGGCGGTCGCAACCGTCTGAGAACCCTGGTTGAGGAACGCGATGAAGGCCAGGATGATGCGCAGTTCGCGCTTGTCGTTGGCCGCCTGCGTGACGGTCGTGTGCGGGACGCGTCGGCGACGTGCCTGGTTCCAGCGCATGAACACCGTGACGGCGAGTTGGTCGGCACGGTGTGGGAGCGCGAAGAGTTGAACGTCGGCCCAGTGCTGTAGGTTCGCGGCGTGCTCGTCACGAACAGGCAGGACGCCGACGGCGACCAGGAGTGAACGGACATGCGCGGTCGCCGCGGGCGTTCCGAGTGCGTCGATGCTGTCGTGGGTGAGTGGCGCCTGGAGGTTGATCGCGCGTTCGAGCTTGTCCAGCACGGCGCGGGTCTTGAGGATGTACCGCGGCTTGGCCGCCTGCAGGTGTGCGCGCAGCGGCAGCAGATCAGGCCGACGGCGCTCGAGTTCAGGCCCGAAAAGGTGCTCGATTGCGTCGGCTGCGCGGCAGGGCTTGCAGAGCCCGTCGCGGTTGACGTGGTCGAGGCGCCCGCAGCGCACGCACGGACGTCTCGCCTGAGGAACCCGACGCCAGCAGTACTCGCAGTACCGGGCATCGTGCACGATCCCGGCCACGCCCCGCTCGAGATGTTCGCATGTCGGCCGCGAGCCGCTCGGATGCGCAGTGGCGACGCGTTCACCCACGCTCGGCAGCTCCAGCGCGGCGAGCACCCGATCGAGGACCTTCACTCTTGGCCGCGGCCCGGAGTAGCGGTGCCCGGCGGTGAGTTCCGCAAGAAGCTCCAGACGGTCGAGCATAGTGGGGGCGGCGGTGACGATCGCCCGACTCAGGCCAATGCCCGCCCGAGGGATCAGGTAGCCAAGCAGGGTTGACAGTGTTGACAGGAGCTGGGGTCCATGGACTTGGCGGCAATCGGCACAGAGAGCGAGTCGCTGTCGTGGTGGACGTCCCGGGGTGCAAAGCACACACCGGCCGTCGGCGTCGGTCGTCACGAGTCGGTCAGGCGCGCCCGCTGAGGTCGGAGCCCGCGGGCGCGGATGGCGCTGGTCGCAGTGTCAGTCCCTGTCGCCGTCTCGACCTCGTGCTGGGCGGCGCCGAGCTTAACCGGGATGATGAGGTCGTCGGCCGTGCATCCGAGGATGTTGGTGAGCGCGACCAGGACGTGCAGATTCAGCCGCTCGGGTCGCTCGGATACGAGCCGATGCACCTGGCTAGCTGAGAGGTGGATACCGCGGGCCTGCAGCTGGGGCATGAGGCCAGTGGCATGGAACATGCCCACAGCGGCCATCTGCTCGCGCAGCCGCCACTCGTAGCTGATGAGTTCGGTCATGTTGTCATCTCCAGGTTGTTCAGCTCGGGGACGTTCGCCAGCGCCGCCCGCATCATCCGGTTGGCGAAATCTTCCGAGACGTGGGTGTAGGTCGAGGTCGTGGACTGATAGACGTGGCCGAGCTGGCGCTGCACGAACACCGGATCGTGGCCGTCCTCGATCAGATGGGTCGCATACGAGTCCCGCAGACAGTGCGGCGTCAATCGGGAGTCGAGATCGAGCTCGTCCCGGTAGCGCGCGAAGCGGTCGCCTATCGCGCGGACGCCAAGCCGGCGGGACCTCTCGGAGAACCACACCGTGCGCAGTTCGACGCGGCGGCTCGTTGAGGCACGAGTTGGCACGTTCGATGTGTGAGTAGCAGCTTTCGGTGGCGGCTTTTTGGCAGCGCTGCGTGGCGGCTACCTGAACGCCAATGACTGAAGATGATTCCGGCCGTTTAGGTGCGCTCGCGACGTTCGGCCGCGCTGGGTGGGGACCGTGGGGAACTGCTGCGTTCGGAGCGGTCCACAGTGTCGGGCCTTGCGTTTGACGTCGTGCGTGCGATAGGCCGATATCGCAAATGATTGACAGCGCCAATCGTAGGGACGGTTTCAGTGAGCGAGCCCACACTTTCGCCTTCCGTTATCAGCCGCGCAGAAATGACGCCCCCGTCAGCTGCTTTCGGCGAGATTCCCTCGGGCGAGAGTCGGTGGTTCTCAGCTTCTGCCCTCGGCGCCGACGGCGTTACGGCCCTGGTTCGCGCAATGCTAACTACCGAGTACCCGGTTTTGGATGCGGCGATCGCCGAGGGCGTCGTCGGTGCTTTTGTTAGGCAACAGCACCTCTTCTTGCGTACCCTCGTGCTCGAACTCAATCTGGCCCGCGAGGATCGACTGCTTGTGGGTGAAACGCCTCATCAGCGATTCGCATCGTTTGTGGCGGCTGTCGGGACACCGGAATACAGACACTACCTGTTGCAGAAGTATCCGGTTCTCGGCGCCTTCCTTGTTGAACAGTTGGGTCATTATGTCGAGTCCGCTCAGAACATCAGTGAAGCGCTGGCCAACGGGACGGACTTCGCTGGGGCGGTGATCCGTTCGATCGAGTTCATCGGTGATGTTCACGAGCGCGGGCGGCAGGGCGCGTTCGTCGCGTTCGACGACGGGCGACGCTGCGTGGTCAAGCATCGCACGGCAGCAGAGTCTTACCTCCAGGGCATATTGGCGACGCTCAACGCCTCCCTCCGCCACCCACTGTCGGTGGCGATGACCACGGAGTACGGCGGGTACGCGATTTCCGAGCACCTTCAGCCGGTGGATCGTTCCGATAGCGACGCGACCGCGTATGAGTACGGGGCATGGTTGGCTGTTTGCCATTACTTGAACATTCTCGATATGCATTTCGAGAACTTCATCACGTGCGAGCGTGGGCCGGTCCCGGTTGACCTGGAGTGCTGCTTTTCGCCGGTGGCCGCGAGTAGGGCTGACGCTGGCGCGGTCGACGATTCTGATGTTGTTTTGCGTGCACCGTTGTCGAGAGTGGCCCTGCTACCAACCATCGACGCTGACCACCCGTATGTCCTTGGCTGGAGCCCGTTGTCCGAGAACCAGGATCCGTTTCCGGCGCGGATGCACGTCGTGGTGGGCGATGGAACGGACGTTGCCAGGCTGGATTTCGCGGGGAAGCCCTCGGAGAACTCGGTCTTTAGCTCGCGGATCCTACGCAGTGCTGAGCGGTACGGGTTGTTCCAGAGTGGGTTCGCTGATTGTCAGGCGGGTTTAGCCGCGATGGTTGGCCAACTCTCCGAGCAAGCGGAGGAGTCTGGTCCCCGGCTTCGTATTCGCCTGGTGAGGAAGCCAACGCAGTTCTATGTGGACATCCAGCGTCGGGTGTTTCACCCGCGACTTCTTATCGACCCGGAGGCATTCGCGCTTCGAATTGCGGACCTGGTCCGCCGCAGTGGTGACGATCCGCTGAGCGGAGCAGGACAAGCAGAACTGAGCATGCTGTCACGTGGCTATATCCCCATCTTTGAAACCCGCTGGAACAGCGAATCCCTTCATGGCCCCGACGGTGCCGCTGCGGGCGCCCTGGCGGTCACCGCCAAACATAATTTGGAGCTGCGGATGAAGGAGCTTCAAAGCGAACGCCACCGTCGACTGGAGAGGCGGTCCCTGACGCAGTCTCTGGTTGCTGTTGCCCCTTCAATGGTTCCGAACGTCGCGTCAGACCTCGACGACGAGCCAGGATCGAAGCAGGAGCTGGCGCATAGCATTCTGTCGGCGGTGACCGAGTCAGCGTGGCTACCCATTGGAGGAGATCAAACCCCTCTACACGTGGCGTGGCAAAACTTGGAGACCAGCGGTTCCGGAGGCTTTGATGTCCGGGAGGCGGCATACGATCTCTACAACGGCGTTCCGGGAACCATTCTCGCGCTGCTGGCCGGCGCCAACTCCGACAACGATGACTATTCGGAGATGGCGCGTGAAGCCGGACTAGACTGCTTGGCTCACGCTGGCGATTGGCTGCGGTTGGTCGAGCGCTTCGGTGTCTATTCTGGTGCGGCGGGCGCCGCCTACGCCGCTTGGATACTCGCCGATGCGGGGCTCCTGAATCGCCTGGAAGTCCGGGACTTCGTCGTGGACCTCATTGAGTCGTGCGTCGAGCTCGCGACATCAAACTCCGCCTGGGATCTGCTCTCGGGAGACGCTGGGCTAATCCTGCTGCTGTCTCGGCTTCGCGACACCGATCTGCTCAAGGGATTCTCCAGTCGCGGCGCGGCCCGAAAGCTGTGTGACCATCTCTATGAGCTTCGCCTTCCCCAGGCGGAACGGTCGCAACTGTGGTGGCAGGCAGAGCCGGGCGAGGAGCCCTGGGGAGGTCTCGCACACGGGGCGGCCGGTGTCGTCTTAGCTGCGAAGAGTTGGCCCGAATTGGAAATGGCTCGGCGCCTCGCAGATGGTGCCGCCGCGAGCCAGGAAAGCTTGCGGATCGGGGCGGCCAGATGGGAGGACCGCCGCCCGAACGTCAACGCGCGGCTCCTGGACGCCTGGTGTCATGGTGCCGCGGGTATCTTGTTGGCCGACGGTGTGCCGTCAGGGATGACGGATGAGTCCGACTTGAGGGCGTGGCAGGCCTCCTCACCGGTGCGCGACCTGACACTCTGTCATGGGCGGGCTGGCGCTGTGGTCGCTGCAGCCGAGCTCCTTGGCCCAAACCACCCGTGCACTCAAAACCACGCGCGGGTACTCCGGGACGAGTACCTACTTGCGACTCACGAGACGACCATCAGCGCACTTGATCTTTCCGATTCCCTCTTTATGGGAAGAGCAGGCATCGCGTTCGCTCTCAATATCGCCAGCGGACGCTCCTCCAGAGTGGGTAACCCGCTGACCTTACGTGCTGCCAGAGATTCGTGGAATCCGACCGGACTCGCTGGTGCGCGTTGACACCGGCTTCCGCTTTTCGCCTATTCGGCCTCTTGCGGTTGGAAGGAGGCAGGCGTAGCTTCCCGGGTAGTGACACAGGGTAGAACGCCCAGTCAACTATGAAAGGAAGAACGATGAGCACTGCAGTGATCAGCCGTGAGTGGATCCTGGCCGACGAGCTGGAAGACAATCCGATCGGACGTTTCGAGGACTTCGAATTCGCCCAGTCGCCGGAGGACATCGCCCGCAACGACCGTGCCACGAAGGCGAGCGTCACCAACTGTGCCACCACCTGTTGTGGTCCTCTGACAACGCCGGGTGGGTTCTGTGGCTGCTGATGCACCTACCGTCCCGCCCGTTCGCTCTCACCAACTGACGCGCCGGAGACCAGCCGCGGCTCTCCTACACACCACGTGGTGAGAGCGGGGCGGGGCGCCCCCTCCGGATGGGTGCGGTGGAGGCGCCGACCATCAGAAGTACTGGTGGCGGTGTTCCTTGCTGGTGTGCTGGTGTTCGCGCCTGGCCTGTTGAATTTTGGCGTTGCCGCGGTCCAAGCCGCGGTCAATGCGAACTGGCGCGGATCGTACGACATTGTTGCCTTCGCCGATTCGTCCGGAGTGACGACTAAGGATGCAAGCGGTTCAACGCTTCTTGATTCCAGTTACGCCCTCACGTCCTCCGCCTCGATTCCGAACGCGACCGTGCAGAAGGTGTCCCGGCTAGCCGGGGTGGAGTGGGCCGCACCCGTTGGGCTGTTAGGGCGCGCGGCGGGCTGGCAGCAGCCGGTGGTGCTGCAAATACCCGCGTCGGTGCTGCTCCAGAATCCTCGCCTCGCTCTTCGCGTGTACCTCTCTTACACGACAGATGATGGCCTGAGTCAGCGGGCGATGAGCCCGAGCAACCCGATCAATTTCCTGTTCGATGCCTCTCACTGGGACGGGCATACGGATGTTCAGTTGACGTCCAACGCACAGGTACCGGAAGGCGCGCAGGGCATATCGGTTTCGTCCTACGCCGACGGCGCCGGGTTCACGTCCGGGGATTACGTATATTTGTTTTGCGGCATCGCCCCCCGGGTTCCACAGTCGATCATCGCCGTGGATCCGACTGCGGAGGCAAAGCTGCTGGGCGGCAATGCGCAACAGCCACTGCGGAAACTTGCGGCCGCAGATCAGGCAGTTAGCGCCGTCGCAAAGCAGTTGGGGCGCTTGCCCACAACTGATGACGTTCCGGCGGTGCAGGCGACGCAGCCGCAACTATCGGTTTCGTCGTCGTTGACCGCCTCGTTCGGTAAACATGCGGCGCTGGCGCCGATGTTGGAAGCCACTGATTTTGTGCCGGCACCACTGGCCATGACGGCGCGGCTGACGTCGCTTGATATGGCGAAGGCCGGCACGGCGGCCACCGGCCTGTTACGGGCGTGGCGCGCACCGGAATCCCCGATCGGCGCCGTCCAGGTTGATGTCGCGAACCAGCTCACACCATTGAGCAGCGGGTCAGTCCACGCAGCATGGCCGGGAACCGAATGGGACGCACAGAGCGCGGCCGCCCACACCTTTCCTCCCGTCGCGGCCTACCAGGGGACCGCGGCGGGCGGCTTATCGCTTTCGAGGTCGACGCCTCCAACCGGGGACCGTGTTCATCCTTCCTACCGGCTGCAATCGTTGGGAGCAGTCGATAGCGGGCTTCCCTGCGCGAGCAACTGCAACGCGAGCACGCCCGGTTGGACGCAGACCTACCGTCCCACCAAACCGGCACCGTTGAACCTGGCTACCTCCCCGGCTCCCGGCGGGGGCGCCCCACTGCGCGTCGGTTCCTTCACCAGCGCCGACTTCGGAGTCAGCAAGCTCGCGTCCCCATCTGGCGCATACGATGCAGCACCGGTGACGCTTACTGCTCCGGCACAGGGAGCGGCCGGCGCCGTGGGCGCACGGCTGTTGCCGCCCCTGACCGGGCTTGGTGTTCCCTCGCCCACGGTCGCCGGGATCACCACTCTGGCGGGCGCGCAGGCGCTGGGAGTGCAGGACCCGTTCACCGCTGTTCGAGTGCGGGTGAGCGGAGTCGGGGACTACGGGCCGAAGGCGATTGCTCGGATCGAGCGGGTGGCCTCGGAACTGCAGAACCTGGGACTGCAAACCTACCTCGTCGCCGGTTCCTCCCCCGAGAAGGTGAACGTCTACGTCCCCGATTACGTCTTCGGGAACGTTAAGACCGCACAACGTGTCGGGGATCTGGGCTGGGTGTCAACTTCCATGACGGCACTGGGCGTGGCGCAAAGTTCGGTTTCCGCACTGCAGCGCCTGGGAACGACAACCGCGAACGTTACTGTCGCCGTCGCGATCGTGGCCGTGCCCGTGCTCGCCCTGATCGCCGCGCCACGCAACCGTGCCGCGAATCGTGTCCTGCGCCGCAACGGTTACAGCAGGCGACGGCGGCGCGGGTGGTTCTGGTCGCAGACCCTCCCAACAAGCCTGGTCGTGCTCGCCGGCGCGGTCATCGGAACAGTACTAAGCCCGACCACGCAAGCGATCGCCCGCAGCGGGATCGCTGTCGGTGTTGTCCTGGTAACGGCCGCGATCGCCACGGTGGCGTACACGATCAGCCGCTCCACGACCCGCGTCGCGCGAGGACGCGCCCGCGCGTATGGCTCCTTCCGGGTCACCACGCTGCTGATCCTGCGCAACTCGGCAACTTTCACTGCGATCGGCGTGCTCGCCGGAGCGATTGCCTGCCTGCTGTTCGTCGGCCTCGGCGCGATTCAAGTAGTCGCCACCCGCACCTCCGCCAGCCAGCTCGGCACACTGCTGACCAACACCCAACTCCCCACACTTGTCTCCTCGCTGGTACTGGCCGCGGCGTCGGCCGGAGTACTCCTCGTGGGCGTGATCGCCGGACGCCGAGAAGCCATTCGCGCTCGCACTCGTACTCTGCGCCGAGACGGCGGCTGGCGCACCAGCCGCGTCCGCGCGCTCGCCATTGCCGAATCCACTGTCGTCGCCATCGTCGGCGTACTCGCCACCGTCATCATGTTCTCGCTCCTGCTTCGTGCCGGAGCGATACCCCAGGCCACGATCGACGGCCTGACCCTAACGGAGGTCGCTCTCTGCCTGGCAATACCACTCGCCCCAACCATCACCGCTCACATCCGAACCGCTACGAGACGCCATGACATCTGAACGAACCTCGGCCCCTGACCAGAGCACTCCCACCCTGGAGGTAGACGGGCTCGGCCTCACCCTTCCGCCGCGACGCAACACTGGCGCGCAGATCATCTTCAACGAAGTATCGTTCACACTCCCGCCCGGCCAGGCGCTATGCCTCGCCGGGCGCAGCGGCGTCGGAAAGACCTCCGTGCTCCGCGCCTGCGCCGGATTCGTCCCCACGACCGAAGGGACCATCAGCTGGCGCGGCGCCAGCATGAACGATTGGAACGAGAGCGACTGGGAAACGTGGCGTACCGGACACCTTGGGTTCCTGGACCAAGACTCCGAAATGCTCGCCGACCTGCGCATGATCGAGAACGTGATGATTCCCCTCACCCAGCGCGGCCCAGCCGGCCTCGACCGCGCCCAAGAACTGCTGTCCGCCTTAGCCGTCGACCACGTCGCAAACGCCTGGCCGCAATCCTGCTCCGGCGGCGAACGCCAACGCTGCGGAGTCGCCCGCGCCCTCATCGGCCAGCCAGACATCCTCATCCTCGACGAGCCGACCGCCAGCCTCGACACCCGCAACGCCCACCGCGTCCTCGACGTCCTCGACAACGCTCGCAGCGCCGGGACCGCGCTCCTCATCGCCAGCCATGACAACCTCGTCATCGACTGGGCCGACGAGGTTGTCACCATCGAAGGCTGAGTGTCAACCGACCCTGCGTCCTACTCGCCTCTCGGTCAAGCACAACCGATCACTGCGACCGGAGACGCGAGCAGGCTGTAGCGTAAACGATCGTTTTCGAGCAGCCCAGAGAGGGCGATTCGCGTGCCCGGAAATTCGCGGATCTTGTGTTGCTCAAAATCCTTGCCGAAACTTCGTCCTGTTCAAAAATCGGGGCGTTGAGTACGCCTCCATCAGAGATCTAGACGGCAACACCTGGGAACACTAAGGCCTCGAAAGCCTAGCCAGGGGATGAGTGGCGACAGCTACGTGCTGTGAGCCGGCTGCTCAGCTGGGACAGCCAGGGGACAGTTGCAACCATCCGCGCATTGTGCAGAGTGTCGTGTTCGTTGCGTCCGATCGCTCAATAGGCGGCAACCGTTAGGCCCACTTGACCCTGCTAAGGTGGAGAACCCTCTAAGGGTTCCGTGGGTTCAAATCCCACCGTCTCCGCTCCTCCAAGTCCCGGAATCTCCGTGATTCCGGGGCTTTTCTCTGTATGGCCCACGTTGATCGCCTACCCGCCAGATCGGCAGTGGCTTAGCCGGCACCGCTCTGCAGACCCGCGCTATTCGGTATTGCTATCTACCGGTAGTCGGCGTTACTATCTACCAGTAGTCACTGTTACTGAGTAGTTGGAGGCGGGCCAATGGGCAAGCAGATGACGGAGATGCTCAAGGGCACGCTCGAGGGCATCGTCCTCGCGATCCTCGCCGTACAGCCGGCGTACGGGTACGAGATCACGGCGCGGCTGCGCGAACAGGGCTTCTCCGACATCGTCGAGGGCACCGTCTATGCGTTGCTGGTCAGGATCGAGCAGCGCGGTCTCGTGGATGTGGCGAAGGTTCCGTCCGAGAAAGGGCCGCCGCGCAAGGTGTACTCGCTGAACGGAGCGGGCCGCGAGTACCTCCAGGAGTTCTGGGGAACCTGGGGCTTCCTCGCGGAACGGATCGACCGGCTCCGCCATCCCGCCGGCAAGTCGCAGAACGAAGGAGAGAACTGACCATGGCAGCAAAGTGGATCGAGACGCTCACGGGCTCGCTCGAGCAGAAGAAGCAGTACAAGCAGGCGATAGCCCGCATCGACGCGCTCGCCGAGCCGTATCGCGGTGCCGCGAAGGCGTTCAACCGGTACTTCATGTACTTCGGCGGGCTCACCGACGGCGACATCCTGATCACGATGATCGGCGACCATGCCGATCTCTGGGAGCGCGCCGCGGTCGACGGCACACCGGTGCGCGAGATCGTGGGCGACGACCCGGTGGAGTTCGCGGAGGCGTTCGCCCGGGCCTACTCCGGCACGCAGTGGATCGACAAGGAGCGCGCCCGCCTGACCAAAGCGATCGACGATGCTGAGCGAGAGGAACGGGAATGACCTCCCTCGGCCTTCGTGGACCAGCGATCCGGGTGCAAGGAATCGAGAAGTCGTTCAAGGACGTGCACGTGCTGCGCGGCGTCGACTTCGAGGTGGCGGCGGGCAGCGTCTTCGCCCTGCTCGGCTCAAACGGCGCGGGCAAGACGACGTTGGTGCGCATCCTGTCGACGCTGCTGAAGGCAGACGCGGGCAAAGCAGAGGTGCATGGCCATGATGTCGCGGGCGAGCCCGGCGAGGTGCGCGCGTCGATCAGCCTGACCGGTCAATTCGCCGCGGTCGACGAGGTGCTCACCGGCCGCGAGAACCTGGTGCTGGTTGCCAAGCTGCGTCATCTGCAAGAACCCGGCGGGATCGCCGACGACCTGCTCGCTCGGTTCTCGCTCGTCGAAGCAGGGAGCCGGAAGGCGTCGACGTATTCGGGCGGGATGCGCCGTCGGCTCGACATCGCGATGAGCCTGATCGGCAACCCGCCGATCATCTTCCTCGATGAGCCGACCATCGGACTCGACCCGCAGGCGCGTGTCGAGGTGTGGCAGACCGTCAAACAATTGGCCGGACAGGGCACCACGGTACTGCTCACCACCCAGTACCTGGACGAGGCGGAACAACTCGCTGACCGTATCGCGATCCTGCACCACGGCACGATCATCCAGAACGGTACTCTCAGCGAACTCAAGCAACTCCTCCCGCCGGCCGAGGTCGAATACATCCAGAAGCAACCCTCCCTCGAGGATGTCTTCCTCGCCCTCACCGAAGAGCCCGGCACTACTGAGCCCGGCACCCCTGAGCCCGGCAATGCCGGCGCCGCCGACACCGCCGTCCCGGCAGGAAAGTAATCCTGATGTCCACTCACGTCCTCGGCGACACCGGCATACTCACCGGCCGCTCGCTGCGTCACATCCTGCGCAGCCCCGACACGATCATCACCACCGCGGTCACCCCGATCGCGTTGATGCTGCTGTTCACGTACGTGCTGGGCGGCGCGATCACAACCGGATCCGGTCGGTCGTACATCGACTACATGCTCCCCGGCATCCTGCTCATCACGATCGCCTCCGGCATCGCCTACACCTCATACCGCCTCTTCCTGGATCTGCAGGGCGGCATCTTCGAACGCTTCCAGTCCATGCCGATCGCACGGTCGAGCGTGCTCTGGGCGCACGTGCTCACCTCCGTGGTCGCCAACGTGGTGTCGGTTGCGATCGTGATCGCAGTCGCGCTGATCATGGGCTTCAGGACCGGCGCATCCGTGGGCGCCTGGCTCGCGGTCGGCGGCATCCTGATCCTGTTCACGCTCGCGCTGACCTGGCTCGCCGTGATCGCGGGACTGTCGGCGAAGACCATCGACGGGGCCAGCGCGTTCAGCTACCCGCTGATCTTCCTGCCGTTCATCAGCTCGGCGTTCGTACCCACCGCCTCGATGCCCGGCCCGGTCGCCTGGTTCGCCCAGTATCAGCCGGTGACATCCATCGTGAACACGGTGCGAGCCCTGTTCGAGCAAGAAGCCGTCGGGACCGACATCTGGATCGCGCTCGCGTGGCTCGCCGGCTTCCTCGTCGTCGCGTACGGCTTCGCGATAGCCGCGTTCCGTCGCAAGATCAGTTGAGGCGGATGACGAGGAGCCGGGTCAGACCCGGAAGTAGAACTCCGTGTGGAGTTTGCAGCCCGGATTGAAGGGTGCTGCGCATGCCGGGCACGCCTCGGCGACGAGGTAGCCCGCGATGGTCAACAGGTGTCCGCACACGCCGCAGAGCACAGCCTGCTCGGTTCGCGCGTCGATGGGCCACTGGGCTGCGGAGTGGTCGGCCGTTTCGGCGTGGCACAGGTGGCAGGGATAGAACTCGAGGCAGCAGGCGAACTTGACCGCGATCACGTCCAGCGGCGTGCGGTAGTGGATGCAGCGGGTTTCGTCATCGACTACCGGACCGAGCACGCGTGGTCGCGACGTGTTCATCGAACGCCGCGGGCGGCGAGCGCGTCGCCGAGCTCGTCAGCATGCTTGAGGGCCATCACGAGGAATGGGACCGTGAAGGCCCGCAGGTCGGCCCGGCCGCCGCGTGCCCGCTGCGCGTCGCGAATGTCCCGGGCCAGGCCGGCGAGTACCGGAATCGTGTTCAACGTCACGGTCAGAAGCAGCGCGGCCCTCCCCGGGTCGAGACCGAACCGCGCCAAGGGACCAAGGCCCCGCTCGATCGCATCCAGCAGTGCGCTCACCCGTGTCGTGAGCACGAGCAGTGCGGCAAGCACGATCGCGGCGGCGACCCGCGCTGTGTTGGCGACCGCTTGTTCAGGTCCGAGGAAGATCAGCTGGCTGGCGGCGGTGATGACGATGACCCAACGGATCGCCAGGA
Organism: Humibacter sp.; assembly: GCA_035564555.1. Classification (GTDB taxonomy): domain Bacteria; phylum Actinomycetota; class Actinomycetes; order Actinomycetales; family Microbacteriaceae; genus DATMTS01. The sequence continues at coordinate 25,145 of DATMTS010000087.1, read as the reverse complement.
GCTGGCGGCCGAGTTCGTGCATGCCGCCGCCGAGACCCGCAAGGACGTACGCGAGGATACTCAGCGTCGCGGCGGCTGCGGCCGCCCACCAGGCGGAGGGGAGCAACGAGACGCCGAGCACGAGCACCAGAAGCAGCAGGGTCTTGGGGCCCGCCGGCATCCGGTGCAGCCGGCCCTCGCCCGGCCGGTAGAGGCTCAGCATCGCAGGATCGTTTCGTACTCGGCGATGATCGCGTCGGGTGCGCCGACGGCCGCCACGCGACCCTCGGCGAACAACACCGCCTGATCACAGCGTTCGGCCAGGGCGAGGTCGTGCGTCACCAGCACCAATCGATGGCCCCCGTCTTCGAACAGGTGGTCGGCCACCCGCCTGGCATTGCGGGCGTCCAGGTATGCGGTCGGCTCGTCGGCGATCACCAACTCGGGCCGGCGAACGAAAGCTCCGCACAGCGCCAGCAACTGCTTCTGGCCTCCGGAGAGGTCGTGCGACGACCGGTCGGCGAGGGCGGCGAGGCCGAACCGGTCGAGCTCGGCCGTCACGCGCTGCCGAACTTCGATGGAGCGCAATCGGTTGGAGCGCAGCGAGAAGGCGACATCCTCGGCGACCGTCGGCATGATGATCTGGGCGTCCGGGTTGCTGAACACGAGCGCGATCCGGTGCCGCAGCTCTGCGGCCTGGCGGGCGGGATCGAGCCCCAGGATGCTCAGCTCGCCGGCGGTGCGCGCTACCAGACCGCCGAGCAGCCGGGCGAAGGTCGACTTGCCCGAACCGTTCTCGCCGACGACGGCGACCGTGCGCCCATCGAGTCTCAGAGAGACGTCGCGCAGCACATCCACGTCGCCGAGGCGCACGCAGACGTCGTCGAGTCGGATGCTCACCGGATCACCTCGAAGACCGCGGCGATGCCCAGCCCGCCGCCCACCGACGCGGCGGCGACGCCGAGGGCCCCAGCAGGAGCTCCCGCCCGTACCAGACGGCTGAACAGCCGCACGACGGCGATCGCTCCGGAGGCACCCCAGGGATGTCCCAGTGCAAGAGCGCCACCGTCCGCGCAGATCCGCGGGTCGTCATCGGCCAGGTCGAGCCGGTCGAGCACGGCCAGGCTCTGCGCTGCGAAGGCTTCGACGATCTCGAACGCGTCGACGTCGCTGAGCTCTGCGCCCGCAGCGCCCAGCGCCGCCTCGATCGCGGGTGCGGCACCGATGCCGGGAAGCGCCGGATCGCAGCCGATCACGGCGGCCGCGCGAACGGCCAGCCCGGGCGCGCGGCCTGGTGGTGCCACGATCAGCGCTGCCGCACCGTCGGCTATGCGCGTCGTTGTGCCCGCCGTGATGGTGCCCCCGCCGAACAGTGCGGGAAGGCGCGGCAGGAGCGGTTCGGCCACTCCGATCGCGTCGTCGTGCTCGAGCCCGGCCAGCGGCACGAGCTCGGCACTGAAGCGGCCGGCCGTCAATGCTGCCCGCGCCCGTGCATGGCTCCGGGCGGCATGCGCATCCTGGCGCGAGCGCGGGATCCGGTCGTGCGCCGCCAGATCTTCGGCCGCCTGCGTCATCTCCGGATCCGCGAATCCGTCGGGGGTGAACGGCGCGCGGGAGTAAGCGACGCCGCGCAGCGAACGCACCGGTGCGGTGGACGGGCTCTCGACACCGCCCGCCACACGCACCCGTTCATCCCCGGCGCGGATCGCGGCCACCGCGTCGAGCACGGCCGCGAGCCCGCTGCCGCACTGCCGGTCGACGGTGCCGCCTGGCACCCTCGGCCCGAGTCCGGCGGCCAGGGCGGTCAGTCGACCCGGGTTGCCGCCCGGACCCATGCAGTTGCCCAGCAGCACATCGGCGACCCTGATCGGTTCGCCGATGACCGCCTCGGCGTCGGTCAGGGCAGCCCGGACGGCCGGCGCGGCGAGCTCCTCGATCCGCAGGTGCGCGAGGGCGCGGCCACGGGTGCCGATGGGGGTGCGGCGGGCGGCGACGATCACCGGATGGCGGTCAGACGACAAGGCGCGACACCTCCCCGGCAAGGGCGCGGCGCACTGCCTCGGACCGGGCGGGTTTACCCGACGGCGTGCGGGGGATCGCGCCCGCGAACCAGCGTCTCGGCCGGTGCGCCGGGGCAAGACGCATGGCCGTCGCCAGACGAAGCTCAGCGGTGGGCTCGCCATCCAATTCGAGGAATGCGGCCACCAGTGCGCCCACCGGCTCGCGGGGCATACCGAACACGATCGCATCCCGCACGCCGGGCACCGAGCGCAGCACGGCCTCCACCTCTTCCGGCACGATCGTCGCGGAGGCGCTCAAGATCGCGTCGTCGGCCCGCCCCAGCAGACGCAGCCGGCCGTCGACCAGCTCTGCCCGGTCGCCGACCGTCGCCCACTCGCCGTCGCGGCGCAACGGACCCGAGGCGCCGGCGTAGCCCGAGGCGATGAACGGGGATCGTACCCACAGTTCGCCGCTCCGGATGTCCAGCTCCACACCGGGGAAGGCCTTCAGACCGTCGCCCTCGTCCACGGCGACGAACGACAGTTCTGCCGCGCCGTAGTAGGCGGTCACGCGGACCCCGGCCGACTGCGCACGTTCGCGTAGCACCGGATCGAGATGAGATCCACCGATCAGTGCCGCCCGCAGTCCCGGGGCAGAGTCGGCGTCCAGCACGGCTCGCAGTGCCTGCGGAGTGCCGTGCAGACAGCCAGCGCCCGAGCGCGGCAGAGACCCGAAAGACGGGCGAGGGCCGCCGTCCAGAGCGTGCGCGAGCGAGAACAGCGTGAGCGATGCCACGGGAGGCGCCGGCAGCAGCACCTCGTCGTCGGGGCCCGCGTCGAGATATCCGGCCACGGCCGGGAACGAGTCGGCCCAGGACGCCGCACTGCGCAGCACGATCCGAGGAGCGCCGCTGCTGCCGGAGGTGAGCGTCGCCCAGGCGGCGTCGTCGGCGAGTTCTGCACCGCTGGCGGCCGCGTCGATCGCCTCCCGCTGGGCGGGCGACCAACGCTCGTCGCCGACGAGCGGCACGTCACCCGACTCACGGATCCGGGCCAGTCGATCGAGCAGGCCGTCGGTGGCCCCACCGGCCGGAACGATCACCGCACGGACGCCGATTCACGCTCCGGGACGGCGGTCGGCCTCGTCGACCACACCCGGCGGAACGCCCGCGGATAGGCGCGCACCAGGGTCGCCACGATCGCCGTGGCGAGTATCGCCTTCACGAGGTCGCCCGGCACGAACACCAGGCTGGTCAGGGCCGTCTCGCCCAGCGGCAGGCGCGTCACCGCGGCCTGCACCGGGATTCCCACCGCGTAGATGATGAGGATCCCACCTGTAACAACGCCGACGAACGTGCGCCAGAGCACCGGCTTGCGGCCGCCTGCGTGCACGATCAGCCCGATCACAAGTGCGCCCACGATCCAGCCCAGCGCGTAACCGGCCGACGGGCCGAAGAACACGCCGATGCCGCCGCGACCACCCGCGAGCAGGGGCAGCCCGATCGCGACGAGCGCCAAGAGCACGGCCATCGAGAGCGCGCCGAGCCGCGGTCCGAGGATCGCGCCGGCGAGCATGACACCGAGCGTCTGTGCGGTGATCGGCACCGCGCCGACGAGGGTGAAGGCACCGGGCAATCCCAGCACGGCCACGATCGCCGCGAAGACGCCGACGCGTGCGAGGTCCGAGGCGTCGAGCCGACGGAAGCGGCGCCGACGGGAAGGGGCTGGGGAGTTGGTCATGGCGACTCCTTCGTTGACGGCACCCGAACGCGGCTGACCTGAACAGCGTTCACCTGAACACCGTTCACTATAGTTGAGTTCATGACGGGATCCGAAAACGGACGCAGACACACGCGCGACGACGTGGCGCGAACCGCGTTGCGCATCCTGGACGACTACGGCCTCCCCGACCTCACCATGCGGCGCTTGGCCGCCGCCCTCGATGTGCAACCGAGTGCGCTCTACTGGCATTTCCCGAACAAGCAGAGCCTCCTGGCGGAGTTGGCGGACCGCATCGTGCAGCAGACCGCACCCGTGCATCGCGGTGCGGATCACCGCGGCATCCGCGCCGAGGCCGCCGCTCTGCGCGATGCGCTGCTGGCCTATCGGGACGGGGCGGAAGTGGTATCCAGCACCCTCGCGCTCGGACTGGGCTCCACCCTCGCGCAGGACAGGCTGGCCTCTGCGATCATCGATGCGGGTTTCGACGAGGTCTCAGCTGTGCGAGCCGCGAGGGCACTGCTGCACTTCGTGCTCGGCCACGTCTCGCACGAGCAACAGCGGATGCAGTACGACAGCATCGGCGTGCTCGCACCCGACTCCGGCGACTCTGCGCTCGAGGAGGATCCCGGGGCGGAGTTCGCGTTCGGCGTCGACCTGCTGGTGACCGGGCTGGAGGTCATGCCCTCCCGTCGGCGACTCGCCTGACTCGCCGCTCGAGGCCGCCGGCTGGACGCGCGTTCAGGCCGGGCGCGGCGTGCGCAACGCGATCGTCGAGGTGATGGCGAACACCACGATGCCGATCGCCTCGATCACGATCGTCTGCGGTACGAGGGTGAAGCTCCACGTCTCAGTGATGCCGAAGAGCCCGACCGTCAGCGCGAGCAGCAGCGAGAGCAGGCTCGCGATGATGAACAGCAGCCCGAGCACTGTCGTGAGCTTCAGAAGCCGGCCGCGCAGTGCGAGCATCCCGATCGCCAGAACGATGCCCGCGATGGCGTTGAGGATGAAGAGCACCCCGAGAACGCCGCCAACGCCGTTGAACACAAGGAAGAGATGGATCCCGCCGATCGCGAACAGGATGATCGCACTGAGGATCCGCATGAGCCGGATGGGGCCCTGGCTGCTGTCAATCATCTGAAATACCTGCTTTCGATTCGAGCCTCTGCCGAAGAGACCTCATAAGAGGCACGAGCATGCGGAGGAAATGGTTCAATGCTGCGCGAGGTCAGCAGCGGCCATCCGTGCTGGGTGCGCCGACGTGCCGTACGCGGCGAGGAATCGATCGCGGAAGGCGTCCATCCGCCACACCGGAGCCGTCGGTGATGGAAGCATCCCCGGCTGCCACTGCCACGACGAGATACGGTCGATGACCGCCGGGTCTTTCGAGATGATGCTGATCGGAACGTCGTGGTCGGCGCCGATCCCGCTGACCTCCGTGGCCGGCTGGTGGTCGCCGAGAACGATGAGCACCAGGTTCGGGTCGTCGAACGTCGTGAGGAACGAGAAGAGCGTGCGCATCGTGTATTGGATCGACTGGCCGTAGAGCTGTTGCACGTGGTGCGGGTCTTGCCAGACCACGCTCGGCGCGAGTCCCTCTGCGGGCTGTGGATCGAAGATCGATCCATCGCCGACGGAGGCCCAGTCAACCTCGTGCGGCAACGGCGTCCACGGATTGTGCGACGAGACGAAGTCGATCTCCGCCATCAGCGGCTTGTGCGGCTGCGACAGTTCGTGCTGCTGGAAGTACGACCACGTGTACTGGTCGGGAATCCGGGCGTAACTGAATGCGGGCCCCTGATAGCCGACGTTCATCGAGTTCAGCAGACTCCCGTAGTGATAGAAAGAGCGCCCGATAGGCCATGGTCTCGAATCGGATGGGACGTCGCTGATGGTCTGCCAGCCCGCCTTCCTGAAGGCGTCGCTGAGCGTGAAGCGGGTGCCGGAGGTGATCGCGTCGTACTTCTGCTGGGAGTCGATCCACACGCCGGATTGCAGTGTCGAGTGGGCCAGCCAGCTGATCCCGCCGAAGGTCGAGGAGGTGAGGAATGCGCTGCGCTCGGAGTACCCGTGCGCGGCCAGCGCCGTGTTTCCGCGGCGGAGCACCGCGTCGACGCCGGGGGAGAACGACGTGTTCTGCACGGCCACCTGGCCGTAGCTCTCGATGAACGCGACGATGACGTCTTTGCCCTTCAAACCGGTGAGTAGATCGGATGCCGGCAGGTGCGCATACGCGTCGCTCGCGATGTCCTTCTGGAAGGCCGCCTGACTGCGAGCCGCGGCGCTCACCTGGTCGACTTTCGCCTTCGTCGCCGCGATCGAATCCGACGCCGCCAGTGGTTCGCCCGGAACGAACTGTGCGCCGACGAGCGCAAGGATGACCCAGCATGTGGTTACGGCGGAGGCCCCGATCGCTGTCGGTCCCCGGCGACGCCGGAGGGTGCCGGCGAGATGGAGCAGAGCGGCCGCGACCGCGGCGGCGGCGCCTGCCGTCGCGAGCAGGATCAGCACCACGATGCCGAGCGCCGCCAACGATCCCGTGGAGTCGCTAACCACCCCGTATGCATCCACGAGTTCCGGCCAGCCGCTCACCACATCGAACGGCCGGCCGACGTTCGTCGTGAAGGCACTGTCGAGCGCGGCGCTGATCGAGGCGAGCACGAGAACGGCAGCGACTAAGGCGGCCACGACGCCGCGCGCGACGCGCGAGGGCAGGAACACCAGCACGACCAGCGCGAGGATGCCTTCGAGCGGAAGGCGCAGCAGAGCCAGCGCAGATCCGGAGCCGATCAGGCCGGGAGCCAGAGAGACGACGAACACCGTGATCGCCGACAAGACGGTCGCGATCGTGCCGCGCACGGTGCGCGAACGTATCAGCCAAGACCGAACTCGCATGACGGTCACGACCTGTCCCGGGCATCAGGATGCGGCCCCTGATACCGCGCAGGCGCCGCCTGGTCTTGCACGAACCGGTCGGACAACGCGTAGCGCAGCAGCACGACGTCACCGATCGGCCGAGCCTCGACGAGGGCGGCGCGCCGGTCGGTGGTCCAGGGGAACATCCCGTCGCCGACGAAACGGGTCGCGTGCGGGTCTCCGACGAAGAAGGGAGCGACAGCGAGGTGCAGTTCGTCGACGAGGTTCCCTGCCAGGAACTGTGTCAGCGTGCTGCCGCCGCCTTCCACCATGAGGCGACGTGCACCACGCTCCGCCAGGTCGCAGAGCAGATCGGCCATCACCACCGCGTCACCCAGCGGCACGACGGTCGCCGCGTGGCCGAGCTCACCGTCGATGCGCCGCGCCACGGAGCGGGGGCAGTACACGAGCTTCGTCGTGTCGTCCTCAGCGAAGAAGGCGGCCTGCGGATCAAGGTCGCCCGTCGCCGTCACGGTCACCTTCCACGGGGAGCGTGCCAAGCCGGATGCCGCGCGGCGGCCCTGCCGCTCGGCACTGCGCACGAGCAGGCGCGGGTTGTCGCGCCGCACGGTACGAGCCCCCACAAGGATGGCGTCATTGCATGCACGCACCTCATCGACCCGGTCGAAATCCGCCGGGTTCGAGAGGGTGAGCCGCGGCGGACCGGCCGTGTCGAGGTACCCGTCGAGGGAGATCGCGCAGCTGAGGGTCACGTACGGGCTGTCGGTCACCATGATTCCTCCGGGTGATGATGAGGGATGCGAGTCGTGTCACGATCACGCCGGCCGCGATCGAGAAGAATGCGAGAACGCCGAACAGGGTGGCAGAAGCGACGCCCGCTGACGCCCCGAAACCGGCCAGCGCGAAAGCCCAGCCGGCGATGCCTTCGCGCGGGCCCCAACCGCCCAGGTTCAACGGGATGGATGCGGCGAGCAGAACGACGATCGCGAGAACCGCCATTCGCAGCGGTGGCACGACGGCGCCGACTGCCGTCGTTGCAATTGCGAAAATCGCCGCCTGGCAGCCGACGACCACGACGGAGGCGGCGATGACCTGGGCGGATGCCGACGCCGAGCCCAGCCCCGCACGCAGCTCGGCCGCTTCGTGCCGCACGACCCGCCTGAACCGCGCGCTGCCCATCGCGACGATCGCGGCGACGGTGAGGGCTGCGAGACCGACACCGACTGTCGTGAAGAGCACGCCCCCGAACTCGGCCCCGAAGAACGACAGGACCAACACGGCGAGCGCGAACTGCACCACTTGCCCGACCACGCGATCCACCGCGACGGCACGCGTGGCCATGCCGACGTTTTCGGCACTCCGGCCGTGGTCGACCGCCCGCTGCACGTCGCCGATGACGCCGCCCGGAAGCACGCTGTTGAGGAACTGGGACCGGTAGTACATGGCCACCGCTGTCGAGAACGGCAAGCCCACGCCGAGGCGCCGCGCGATGAGCTGCCAACGCCAGGCGGCTGCTGCGGTCCCGACTGCGCAGAGGAGGATGGCCGCCGCGAGGGTCGGCGCGTCCAGACTCGCCAGTCCGTGCAGGAACGGGCCGGTGCCGACGCGGGCGACGATCGCGGCGAGCACTGCCGTGGCCACGAGGGTGCGCACCCCGAGTCGAAACCACCGCGAACCGATGACCGCTCGGGCGCGCGAAGCGGAGAGCCGGCGCATCATCGCGGCCACGCCAGCAGATCGAGGTGGTGGACGAAGGCGCAGAGCTCACCGGCATCCAGCTGGGATCGGCGCAGCTGCCGGTAGCCGGCACAGTCCTCACGCAACTCGGGAGATCGCTCCTCGGCGGCATCCACCCAGCCATCGAACCATTCCCCGAGCAACTGCGGCTCGTGGTCGGCGAGGCGCCACGTGGTGCGCGCCGTGCGCACGTTCCATCCGGCCTGTTGGAAGAGTCCGTGGACGATCGGGCCGCCATGTCGCCCGAGCAGCCTGCGCCCACCCACCTCTCGTCGTTGATGTGCGTTGAACGCACTTTCGAAGAGTTCGTCTCGCGCGTCCCAGGGTCGCAGCTCCACTTCGCCGGTCACGCTGAGGGAGAGGAAGGCGGGTGCGCCGATCGCGATGCACGCGGCGGCGATCGCGTGCGCCTCGCGAGCGGTCAGCACATCCAGAAGGGCCGAGGCGGTCACGAGCGAGGCTCCGGTGAGGTCGGCGGCGTCGAGCCGCTCGAGTTCCTCGTCGTGAGCACGGATCGAGACGGGTGCGCCGCCGAGATCGCGTGGAGGCGCTGACTGCAGTGCTCGTTCGGTGAGACGCGCATTCCAGTCGCGCAGCACCCACGACTGCGGGCCCGGAAGCAACGGCGCGAGCCAGCGCATCATCGAGCCGGTACCGCTGCCCAGATCGTGCACGGTGATCGGCCCCGGCGGAAGAAGAGCGGGAAGCTCGCGAGCGAGGGCGCCAGAACGCGCACGGGAGTCCTCCGCCTCGCGCAGAGCCAGCCAGTCGCTGCTGACCTCGACGACGTCGCTCATGATCGTCGTGCCGATCCGGCCCGAGCACCGTGTGCTTCAGCGCCCTCTGCCGAGAGGACGTCGTCCGGCAAAGCACGGCTGGCGGGTGCAGGGCGTGCGGGCGCGGCTTCGAAACCGGCTGCCTCCGCGAGCGCGGACGCGACGATCGCCGTCGTGGTGCTCCAGGGACGAACCGCCTCGCGTGCCTTCATCGCCGCCTCCTTCAGTTCGCCGCGCCGGGCCGAGCTCGCCCACCACTGTCGCAGCACCGTGGCGATCGCCCGGGGCTCCTCGGGCGGTACGATCATGCCCGCCTCGCTGCCCGCGATCGCCTCCGGGATCCCTCCGGTCGCGCTCGCCAGAACGGGGATGCCCCGCGCCAGGGCCTCGGCGACGACCATGCCGTAGCTTTCGCGGCGTGACGGAGTGATCACGAGGTCTGCGCGGGCGTACACCTCGTCGAGCGCTCGCGGGGCCAGCGGCCCGGTGAAGGCGATCCGATCCGTCAGGCCTGCCGATGAGATCGCGGCGGTCAACTCGGCCACGAAGTCGGGCACCACCTGAAGCGATCCGACGAACGTGCACGTCCAGTGATCGAGGTCGACGAAGTCGGCCAGGGCACGCACCAACAGGTCCTGGCCCTTGTGCGGCGCCACGGCGGCGACGCACAGCAACCGACCGCCGGATGCGGAGGCCGTCGTGGCCTGGGCCGGGTCGGCACCGGGGTGAGCCACGACGATCCGGTGCGGGTCGGCGGCATCCTGGGCGATGAGTTCGTCGCGGGTCCAGTCACTGGTCGCGATGACCCGATCCGCTACCCGAAAGGCGACGCGCTCGGTGACTCGGGCGGTGGCCATGTGCGCGAGGACGACCGGACGCAGGCGTGACCCATGGCGGACGAGCGCATCGGGTTCGCACGAGACGAGCAATCCGTCGACGAGCACGAGGGCGGCATCGGGCAGCTGGCACAGTGTTCCTGCGAACCGCCCGCGGCCGCCGTCGGCGACGACCATCATGCGCACCGCCCAGCCGTCTGCTCTCAGGCCGTCACGAATCCGCTGGTCGTAGACGTTCCCGCCGCTCACCCGCTCGGCGTCACCGAACGAGTCGGGGACCACGAAGAACACGGTCGGGTTCGGATGCATGTTCACAGCGGTCTCGAATAGGAGGCCCACGCGATGTGCGATTCGTGCAGGGTGACGGTGATCCCGGTGAGGGTGTGACCGGGCGAGGCCTGACCGACGCGGTCGGCGAGACGGTCGGCGATCACCCGGCAGAGCAACTCCGTGGTCGTGTTGAGCCCCGCGAACTCCGGTTCGTCGTCCAGATTGCGGTACGTGAGAGATCCGGTGACCTGAGAGAGCGCGCCGCTCGCCCACCCGATGTCGACGACGACGCCGTCATGGTCGAGGTCGTGCGCCTCGAAGGTCGCATCCACGATGAACGTCGCTCCGTGCAGGCGCTGCGCAGGGCCGAACGCATCGCCCGTGAAGCTGTGCGCGATCATCATGTGATCTCGCACCGTCACCGCGAAGGCCATGACGCGTCCCCCCAATCGATGGTGTGGCAGATGTCGCCGCGTGCGCCGTCGGCCAGTCCGGCCATCACCTCCGGCAACTCGCGCCAGGACGATTCGGCCGTGAGCAGACCGTCGAATGCCGGATCGCGCAGAAGCTCGAGAGCGAGCGCCAGTCGATCGTGCGTCGTGCGGCGGCCGCGGCGTCGACCGGACACCGCACCCACCTGGCTCGAACGGATGGTGAGACGCCGGGAGTGGAAGTCAGCGCCCAGCTGAAGCGTCACCGGGCGGTCGGCGTACCAGCTGGCCTCGATCACCTCGCCCTCCGTGACGACGGTTTCGAGTGCGAGCCGCAGCCCGGCATCCGACCCGCTGGTGTTGATGACCAGGTCGCGTTCCCGCGGCGCGTCGCCCGGTTCGGCGAATCCCGTGCCGAGCCGCTCGGCGATGCGCCGCCGCGACGGGTCGATGTCGACGAGGGTGACGTCGACCCCGGGGATTCCGCGGGCCAGTCGCGCGAGACAGCATCCGATCATCCCGGCCCCGACGACCGTCAGCCGGTCGCCCACGAGCGGCGCGGCATCCCACAGCACGTTGACGGCGGTCTCGACCGCGCCGGCGAGCACGGCGCGGCGCGCCGGCACTCCATCGGGCACGGGAACGACGGCGTCGGCCGGAACCACGAATGCCGACTGGTGAGGGAACAGGGTGAAGACGATGCGTCCGCGCAACGCTGCGGGGCCTTGCTCGACCACGCCGACGTTCAGATACCCGTATTTCACCGGCCAGGGGAAGTCGCCTTCCTGAAAGGGAGCACGCATCCGGTCGCGTTCGCTCGCCGGCACGTGCCCGCCGAACACCGACGTCTCAGTGCCGCGGCTCACGGCGGTGTGCAGGGTCCTGACCAGTACCTCCCCGTCGCCCGGCGGTTGAAGAGGCTGGGAGCGCAGCGCACCGACACCTGGCTGCTCCGTCCAGAATGCAACGGCCTCGCGCATATCCCTCCCCCTCTGAACCATTGGTACACGTTCCCCGTGTTAACGAATAGGCCCCGCAGAGAGAAACACGAGGCGCCCATGAAAAGAGTTCAACTCGCAGCGGTCGGATGGGCTTTCACGAGTGCCGCGGTCGTGCTGTTGGTCGGTGTGGCCTCGCTTCAATGGCGGATGGACCTGCTGCCGCCCTCGGCATGGCTCGCAACTCTCGCCTATCTGCTGATCTCGAATGCGCTGCTCGTTCGCGGGCTGCAGCGCCGGCGTTCGACCCGGTTCGGTCCCGCGAACGTCATCACGGCGGTGCGTTCGACGCTCGTCGGTCTGATCACCGGGCTGGTCGCGGCCTCGCTCACCGTGCAGGTGCCGGTCGTGCTCCTCGTCGCTCTCGTCACGCCCGCGCTAGTGCTCGACGCGGTCGACGGCGGGGTCGCACGGCGCACCGGGACCACCAGCGAACTGGGCGCCCGGTTCGACATGGAAGTGGATGCATTCCTGTTGCTCGCGCTGAGCGTGTACGTCGCGCAGAGCCTGGGGCTGTGGGTTCTCGCCATCGGTGGGCTGCGGTACACGTTCGTGATGGTGGGATGGGTGCTGCCGTGGTTTCGTCGTCGGCTCCCGCTCCGCTACTGGCGCAAGGTGGTGACGGCCGTCGCGGGCATCGCTCTGGCCGTTGCGGCTTCCGGTCTGCTCGCCGGGCTCGACGCGGTGCTCGTGGGCATCGCGCTCGTGCTGCTCCTGGAATCCTTCGGGCGGGATGCCATCTGGCTGGTGCTCAGGCGAGATGAGGTGAACGCCGCCTTGCGCAGCCGCGAAGCGGCACGCTGATGCCGCCACGGTCGATGACCTGAAGCCGTCGTCGCCCCCTACAGTTATCTTTGACCACCGGCGGGTCAGAGGAGGGGACATGAACAGCGAGACGGCCGGCGCCGGCGCGGATGCGTCCTCAGGCAAGCCGCCGACGATCTACGACGTTGCACGCGTCGCAGGGGTCTCCCACCAGACGGTGAGCCGCCTGCTCAAGGGAGACACGGGCATCAAGCCCCGCAACCGCGAACGCGTGTTGCAAGCGCTGGAGCAGCTCAACTATCGCCCGAACCTCTCCGCCCGCTCGCTGGCCACCAGCAGGTCGCACCGCGTCGCCGTCCTCACTCAAGAGATCTCGCAGGTCGGGCCGGGCAAGATCGCCCAGGGCGCCGCCGAAGAGGCGCGTAAGCATGGTTTTGTGCTCGACATCATCACGCTGGACGTGGGTGATCGGGCGGGCATCGAGAATGCGATCAAGGTCGTGAACCATCAGGATGCCGCGGGCATACTCGCTCTCGCTTCCACGGACGAACTGATCGACATGTTCGAGCACGCCGACTTCGGGGTGCCGACGGTTCTAGGGGCGGAGGAGGACGAGGCCGCCGGCGGCAGACCGTCCGAGATGAGCGCGCACGGCATCGAAGAACTCGTCGAGCACCTCGTCGGTCTCGGTCACCGGCGCATCTTCCACATCGCGGGCCCCCGCGCCTGGGTTGCGGCGCGCAATCGCGAATTCGCGATCGGGCGGGCGCTGCGCGAGCGCAACCTCTCCCTGCAGGGCACGGCGTACGGCGACTGGTCCGCCGAATCGGGGTATCGCGCGGCCCAGCGCATCGTGAACGACCTCGATGCCACGGCGATCGTCGCCGCCAACGACCAGATGGCGTTGGGCGCGATGCTCGCGTTGACCGAGGCGGGTCTCGCCGTGCCGCGCGATGTCTCGGTCACCGGCATCGACGACATCCCCGAGGCCGCCTATCTGATGCCGCCTCTGACCACGCTGCGGCTGAACTTCGAGGAGCAGGGCAGAGACGCGTTCCGGCGTCTGATGGCTCAGATGCGGGAGGACGTTCCGCCGGCCCCCCGGGTCTCCGCCGAGCTCGTCATCCGCAAGTCGACGGCACCCGCGGCCCGCTGACGCGACCGCCGATGTCAGCCGGTAACGAATCGGTCACGGGGGATTGTTACCGCTAACGAAATGAGTTACGGTGGCGGGGAACCGGTCGGTGAACCGGCGATTCACGGTTGACAACGGAGTGCCAGATGAACCCCACCCGCGCGTACGAACCCAGCTCGGTGCTCTTCGGGGCCGCGTATTACGCCGAGTACCAGGTGACCGAGCGCACCGAGGAAGACCTCGATCTGATGAAGGCCGCCGGCTTCACCGTGATCCGGGTAGGGGAGTCGGTCTGGTCGACCTGGGAGCCGCGCGACGGTGAATTCGACCTCGAGTGGCTGCTCCCCGTGCTCGATGGGGCGCACCGTCGCGGCATCGCGGTGATCCTGGGCACCCCGACGTACGCCGTGCCGCCATGGTTGCAGCAGGCGCATCCGGAGATCGCCGCCGAGCGTGCCGCGGGGCGCCCCGTGCCGTGGGGCAGCCGCCAGGAGGTCGACTACTCGCATCCCGCATTCCGCTACTACGCCGAGCGCATAGTGCGCGCGGTCGTCGGCCGGTACGCCGGCCATCCGGCCGTCATCGGCTTCCAGGTCGACAACGAGCCGGGCCTCGAACTGTTCCACAACCACGCGGTCTTCACCCGATTCGTGCGGGACTTGAAACGTCGCTACGGCGACGTCGAGACGCTCAATCGTCAGTGGGGGCTGACCTACTGGTCACACCGCATCGCCGACTGGTCGGAGCTCTGGCGACCTGAGGGCAACTCGTTGCCGCAGTACGACCTGGAATGGCGGCGGTTCCAGGCGCGACTGACCACCGAGTTCATCGCCTGGCAGGCCGACATCGTGCGCGAATACGCCCGGCCGGGACAATTCGTCACCACCTGCATCAACTATCCCCGCAGGGCCCACGACGACCTGAGCCTCACTGCGGCCCTCGATGTCACGGCGGGCAACCCGTACTACTCGATGCAGGACCATCTGGATGCATCGGCGGAGCTTCGCGCAGAGACCGACTGGACGACCTCGGGCGTCGCCGCCTTCTTCCGGCAGGCCGACCGCCTCTTCTCCTCCAAACAGGCGCGGTTCCTAGTCACCGAGACCAACGCACAATCGATCGGGGGCAGCGACACGAACCTGCCGCCGTGGCCCGGGCAGCTGCGCATGGCGGCACTGGCACTCGTCAGCCGGGGCGCGGCGATGATCGAGTACTGGCACTGGCACACGATCCCCTACGGCACCGAGACCTATTGGGGCGGCGTCATCCCGCACAGCCTGCAGCCCGGCCGGGTCTACGACGAGATCGCCGAGATCGGCAGCACGTTCCGTCGGCTCGGCACGGCCCTCGACGGGTTCGAACCTGATGCGGACGTGGCGTTGCTCTGGTCGAACGACTCGCGCTGGGCATTCGAGTTCTTCCCGCCCCTGAACGTCGACGGCGAGGCGGACCCCGGGTCGTACCAGCGGATCTTCGACGCGTTCCATCGCGGCGCGATCGACGGCGGTGCCCAAGCACGCATCCTGCACGTCGAACAGGCTGCCGCGTTGGGCGCCGAGGAACTGGCCAGACGTTATCCCCTGCTCATCGCGCCCGCACTCTATGCGGCCGACGATGTCGCGCTCGACCTGATCCGCGACTACGCCGCGGCCGGCGGCCACCTCGTGCTCGGAGTGCGCACCGGGTACGCCGACCACCTTGCGCGCGCACGCGTGGCGATCGCTCCGGATCGGCTGAGCGATGCCGCCGGGGTGCACTACGAGGAGTCGTCGAACATCGCCGCGCCTATCCGGGTGATCGGCATCGGATCCCTCACCCTGCCCCCGGACACGACGGCGGAGCACTGGATCGATGGACTCATCGCCGACGACGCCGAGACGATCGCGGGCTACGAGCATCCGCGGTTCGGCGCCTTCCCCGCCGTGACGAGCAGGCGGCACGGCGTCGGCCGCATCACCACCGTCGGCACCGTTCCCTCGCCCCGGCTGGCCGCAGCCATCGTACGGTGGGCGGTTCCAGCGGTGATCGCCGACGAACTCGTCTCCGGCAACGCTCTACCCGTGACGATCTCCTCGGGAACGGTGCCGGACGGCACCCGCACCTGGTTCCTCTTCAACTGGAGCTGGCACGACCAGGAGCTCGTTCTGCGCAGCGGCGGCGTCGATGCCGCGGACGGCACGACCTACCCGGCCGGAGCGACTCTGCGGCTCGCGGCCTGGTCGAGCGTCGTCTTCATGCAGGAGACCGTCGGCCGTCCTGACACCCCTCGCACCCCCATCACCACGACAACACAGAGAGAAGATCAACGATGAAATTCCGAAAGACAGCGGCGGCGGTGGCATCGACCGTCACCGCAGCAGCGCTGTTGCTGACCGGATGCAGCAGCACCCCCAACACGTCCCCAGCGACGAAGCCGGTGACCCAGGCTCAGATCGACAAGGCGATGAACACCCCGACCACGTTGACCTTCTGGACCTGGGTGCCCGACATCCAGAAGGAGGTGAACCTGTTCGAGAAGAAGTATCCGAAGATCACCGTGAAGGTCGTGAACACGACCGGGGGCGCGCAGCACTACCCGAAGCTGCGCGCCGCGCTCAAGGCCGGCAAGGGCGTGCCCGATGTCGCTCAGGTCGAGTACGACTACATCCCCTCGTTCACGCAGACCAAGAGCCTGCTCGACCTGACTCCCTACGGAGCCGGAAATCTGAAGGACGAGTACGTCGACTGGGTGTGGAACCAGGTCGCGAACAGCTCGGGCGTATGGGCGGTGCCGCAGGATTCCGGCCCGCTGGGCACGCTGTACCGCAACGACATCTTCAGCAAGGCAGGCCTGAAGGGAGCACCCGCGACGTGGGACGACTTCGCCACGGCTGCCGCCCAGGTGAAGGCCAAGACGGGCTCGTACATCACCGATCTGCCCGGCAACGACATGTTCCAGTTGATCGGCTTCTTCTGGCAGGCCGGGGCGAAGCCGTTCGGCTACGACGGCAAGAAGACCGTTTCGATCGACTTGAATTCTGCAACCGACCAGAAGGTCGTGTCGTATTGGCAGGGTCTGATCGACAAGAAGCTCGTCGCGACCGATCCCGACTTCACCGACGCCTACTACCAGGGCCTGGCGCAGAACAAGTACGCGAGCTGGCTGGTTGCGGCGTGGGGTCCCGTGTTCCTGCAGGGCACCGTGAAGAACACGAGCGGCAAATGGCGCGCGGGCAAGATCCCGCAGTGGAGCGCCGGAGCCGACGTGTCGGGCAACTGGGGAGGATCATCGGATGCCGTGATGACGCCGACGAAGAACCCGATCGCTGCGTATGAACTGGCGAAGTTCATCAACAACGACACGGAGTCGACGTTGATGTTCGCCAACGACCAGTTCTTGTTCCCCACGAAGAAGGCCACGCTGACCGACCCGAAGTTCGTCGACCAGCCGAGCGCGTTCTACGGAGGTCAGAAGGTGAACAAGTTCTTCGCCGACATTTCGAACACGGTCGACAAGAAGTTCGACTGGCTGCCGTTCATGGACTACGTCAACTCGAGTTACAGCAGCACGCTCGGCAAGGCCATCGCCGACCACGGCGACCTCAAGGCGGCGCTGGCGACCTGGCAGCAGCAGGTCGTCAGCTACGCGAAACAACAGGGCTTCACCGTCAAGTGACGTCAGGCCGGCCCAGGCCTCATCGCCTGGGCCGGCCTCGTCGGGAGAAACACTCATGACCACACTCACTACACGCAAACGCCCTGCCTCCGTCGAGCGCGCGGCGGCGCGTGGCCTCCACGGGGCGCAGACCAGAGCGGCGTGGATCCTCGTCGTGCCCTTCCTCGTGGTCTTCGCGGGCATGTTCATCGCACCCCTGTTGTATTCCGCCTACCTCAGCCTGTTCACCTCGCAACTGGTCGGCGGGGACGTGTTCAGCGGGCTGACGAACTACCTGCGCGCCCTGCAGGACCCCAGCTTCTGGGCGGGCGTGGGCCGTGTCACGGTATTCCTGTTCGTGCAGGTGCCGATCATGCTGGCCGCGTCGATCTGCTTCGCGCTGGCGCTGGACAGCAGACGCGTGCGCGGCGGCAAGGTCGCCAGGTTGCTGATCTTCGTTCCGTACGCCGTGCCGAGCGTCGTCGCGACTTTGATGTGGGGGTACCTGTACGGCACCGACTTCGGTCTGATCACACAGGTCTTCCACGCACTCGGCCTTGCCGCGCCCGACCTGCTCTCGCCGGGCAACGTGCTCGGGTCCACGATGAACATCGTGTGCTGGGAGTTCATCGGGTACAACATGATCATCCTGTACGCGGCACTCCGCTCCATTCCCGAGGACCTCTACGAGGCGGCGGAGATCGATGGCGCCGGCCAACTGCGCGTCGCGTGGAGCATCAAACTTCCGGCGATCCGGCCGGCGCTGTTGCTGACGGTGATCTTCTCGATCATCGGCTCGTTCCAGTTGTTCAATGAGCCGAATCTGCTCTTCAACATCGCGCCGAACTCGATCGGCACTGATTTCACGCCGAACCTGTATGCCTACAACGTCGCTTTCCGCAACCAGGAGATCAACTACGCGGCGGCTCTGGCATTCCTGCTCGGCATCTTCATCATGATCATCTCATTCGTCGTGCAGAGCGCGACCAACCGCAGGGAGCGTCGATCATGACCGCGTTCGACACCTCGGTCGGGGCGCAGACCGAACGCCGTCCGGAAGGCGTAGCGCGTTCCGGCGCGCGGGGACGTCGCGGCAACCGCACCGGGCGGAAGAAGCGCAGCACGGTCTTGACGATCATCGTCTGGACCACGCTGATCTACTTCATCGTGCCGCTGCTGTGGCTGTTCATCTCGACCACGAAGAACAACTCCGACCTGTTCTCGACCTTCGGTCTCTGGTTCGGGCACTCGTTCAATTTCTTCGCCAACCTGGCGAACCTGGTCACCTTCCAAGGCGGCGTGTTCTGGCAGTGGCTGCTCAACACCGTGATCTACGCGGTGGTGAGCTCGCTGGGAGCAGCCATCCTGGCGACGGCGTGCGGCTATTCGCTCGCGAAGTACCGGTTCCGGGGTCGCAACGCCGTGTTCTCGGTGATCCTCGGTTCGATCATGGTGCCGCTGACGGCGTTGGCGATTCCGACGTATCTCTTGTTCGCCGCCGCGAACCTGACCGACTCGATGTGGGCCGTCATCCTGCCGTCTCTGGTGAGCCCGTTCGGGGTGTACCTGATGCGGGTGTATGCCGCCGACGCGGTGGACGACAGCCTGCTCGAAGCCGCGCGCATCGACGGAGCCGGTGAGTTCCGTATCTTCGGCACCATCGGGTTGCGCCTGCTGGGGCCGGGCATCGTGACGGTTCTGCTGTTCCAACTGGTCGCCACGTGGAACAACTATTTCCTGCCGCTGATCATGCTGAACACGCCGTCGTTGTTCCCGGTCACGGTCGGGCTCGCGCAATGGCAGGCGACCGCGTCGGCCGGGGGAGGCGCTCAGGTGCTCTTCTCAACGGTGCTGACCGGCTCATTCGTCTCGATCATCCCGCTGATCGTCGCGTTCTTGTTCCTGCAGCGGTATTGGCAGTCCGGCATTGCGGCGGGCAGCGTCAAAGGCTGATCTCTTCGCGCATCGCCTCGGCCAGGAGCGTCATGGCCGCGGAGGCGGACGCCTTCACCACGTCGGCCGGGTCGCCGTCGAAGTGGAATTCTTCACAACGCGCTTCGCCGTCGGCGCCGTGCACGGCGATGAACACCGTGCCCGCCGGTCTGCCCTCCTCCGAGCCCGGGCCGCCGACACCCGTGATCGAGACGGCCAGGTCGGCGTCGAGCAGACGAGCGACTCCGCGCACCATCTGGCGGGCGCAGGAGGCGGTCACGACCGGGCCGGGGGTGACGCCGAGAACGTCGAACTTGACCGACGACGCATAAGCGACGACCGCACCGCGGAACCACTTGGATGCCTCTGCTGCGGCGCCGAGGTGGGCGGCGACCTGCCCGCTGGTCAGCGATTCGGCCACAGCCACGGTGCGCGATCGACGGCCGGCGATCGTCGCGATGTCTTCGGCCAGTGCCGCCAGTTCGGTTTCGTCCATAGGACAGTTGTGTACACCTCCTTGGCGCGTTCGCGCATCTTCACGCAGCACCCTTTCGCTCGGTGCGGGTCGCGTGCCACAATTCCGACGCATCCTTCGCCGCAGACCGTCCCGTTGTTTTGACAAATTCAAAACAACGGATACTGTGGCGGAGTGACCCACTCCGGACGCGGCCCCGATGCGGCGGAGATCATCCGCGCCGCGGGACTTCGGGTCACCGGCCCGCGGAGGGCGGCATACGAAGCACTCTGCGTGATGCCGCACGCGAGCGCCGACGAGGTGTTCGACCGGGTGCGCGATGCGGTGCCGGGTACGAGCATCCAGGCCGTCTACAACGTGCTGGGCGACTTCGTCGACGCCGGCCTCGCTCGGCGTATCGAGCCCAGCGGTAGGCCGGGGCTGTTCGAGCTGCGCGTCGGCGACAACCACCATCACGTCGTCTGCAGCTCGTGCGGTCGCGTCGACGACGTCGACTGCGTGAAGGGGGAAGCCCCCTGCCTGCAGCCCGCCCAGGAGACCGGGTTCCGCATCCAGGTCGCCGAGGTGACCTTCTGGGGGCTGTGCCCCGAATGCGCTGCCGCCGCACTGTGACCGATAGACCCATCCCGCAAACGAAAGGAACTCTATGAGCAGCGACACGACGACCGGGTGCCCCGTCATCCATGACGGAGCCGACGCGCGTCTGCCCGCAGCCGACCTTCCCGTGGCAGAGCCCGCGGCCGGCCTCCCCCACCCGACGCACGGTGACACCAACCGCGAGTGGTGGCCGCAGCGACTCAACCTCAAACTCCTCGCCAAGAACCCGGCGGTGTCCGATCCGTTCGCCGGTGAAGGCTTCGACTACGCCGCCGCGTTCGGCGCACTCGACCTGGCGGCCGTGAAGGCCGACATCGAACAGACGCTCACGACGTCGCAGCCCTGGTGGCCGGCAGACTTCGGACACTACGGTCCGCTCATCATCCGCATGGCGTGGCACAGCGCGGGCACGTACCGGGCGACTGACGGTCGCGGCGGTGGCGGCGCCGGTCAACAGCGTTTCGCGCCGCTGAACAGCTGGCCTGACAACGGCAACCTCGACAAGGCGCGCCGGTTGCTGTGGCCGGTCAAGAAGAAGTACGGAAAGAGCCTCTCCTGGGCCGATCTGATGATCCTGGCCGGCAATGTCGCCCTCGAGGTGATGGGCTTCACGACGTTCGGCTTCGGCGGCGGGCGGCCAGACGTATGGGAGCCCGACGACGACGTGTACTGGGGCGCCGAGAAGATCTGGCTGGGCAGCGACAAGCGCTTCTCCGGCGACCGCGAGCTCGACAAGCCGCTTGCGGCCACCCACATGGGGCTGATCTACGTCAATCCCGAGGGGCCCGAAGGTGTTCCCGACCCGCTCGCCGCGGCCGAGGACATCCGTACCACCTTCCGTCGCATGGGCATGGAGGATGATGAAACGGTCGCGTTGATCGCCGGCGGTCACACCTTCGGCAAGACGCACGGTGCCGCCCCCGACGACCACGTCGGCGCGAACCCCGAAGGCGCGTCGATCGAGGAGCAGGGGCTGGGCTGGAAGAACGCGCACGGCGCAGGCAAGGGTGACGACACGATCACCTCGGGCCTCGAGGTGACCTGGACGTACCACCCGACGCGCTGGGACAACGAGTTCTTCCACATCCTCTTCGCCTACGAGTGGGAGCTGATGGAGAGCCCGGCGGGAGCCAAGCAGTGGCGTCCCAAGGACGGCGCCGGCAGCGACCTGGTGCCCCTCGCGCACACCGACGGCAGGCGTGAGCCGCGCATGCTGACCACCGACCTCGCGCTGCGTCTCGACCCCGAGTTCGAGAAGATCTCCCGACGCTTCGCCGAAGATCAGGATGCCTTCGGCGACGCGTTCGCGCGCGCCTGGTTCAAGCTCACCCACCGCGACATGGGTCCCAAGGCGCGGTACCTCGGGCCCGAGGTACCGACTGAGGACTTCATCTGGCAGGACCCGCTGCCCGCGGTCGACCACGAACTGATCGACGCCGCAGACGCGGCCGCGCTCAAAGAGCAGATCCTGGCCTCAGACCTGCCCGTCTCGCAGCTCGTGTCGACGACCTGGGCGGCCGCATCAACGTTCCGGGGCGGCGACAAGCGCGGCGGGGTCAACGGCGCGCGAATCCGTCTGGCTCCGCAGAAGGACTGGGCGGTGAACGATCCGTCGCAGCTCTCCGCCGTGCTCACGGCGCTCGAGGGCGTCAAGCGCGCCTTCGATGCCACTCAGACCGGCGGCAAGAGGGTGTCGCTCGCCGACCTGATCGTGCTCGCCGGCAATGCGGGGGTCGAGAAAGCGGCGAAGGATGCCGGATTCGAGGTCGAGGTTCCGTTCCGTCCGGGCCGCACCGACGCATCCCAGGAGCAGACCGACATCGAGTCGTTCGGCTACCTCGAGCCGATAGCAGACGGTTTCCGCAACTACGCGGGCCCGGATGCAACGCTGCCCGCCGAGTATCTGCTCGTCGACAAGGCGAATCTGCTCACACTGAGCGCTCCGGAGATGACCGTTCTCGTCGGCGGCCTGCGCGTGCTCGGCGCGAACTGGGACGGCTCGGAGTACGGCGTGTTCACGGATGCGCCCGGCACGCTGACGAACGACTTCTTCGTCGGTCTGCTCGATCTGGGCAGAACGTGGCGCCCGCTCGACCCCGGCAAGCACGCGTTCGAGGCGACCGACGACGAAACGGGCGAGACGTTCGGCAGGGGTACTCGTGTCGACCTGGTTTTCGGCTCGAATTCCGAACTCCGTGCGCTCGCAGAGGTGTACGCGAGCGACGACGCCAGGGAGAAGTTCGTGCACGACTTCGTGATGGCGTGGGCGAAGGTCACCGAACTGGACCGGTTCGACCTGGCCTGATCGCCCAGGCGTCACGACGGCCCGTCCTGCCGGGCGGGCCGTCCCGCCCGGGCGCCCTCGTCATGCTCCGCTGATGCCGGGTCGCGCCGCCCCGGCAGCAGCTAATGTTGGACGTTGCGCCGCGCCGGCACCTGCGGCGGCAGGGCGAGCGAGGAGGTGATCCATGGTTGACGACGATCCGTGGATCGGTACGATGCTGGACGGCCGGTACCGCATCGCGCAGCTCATCGGCCGCGGCGGTATGGCCGCGGTCTACCGCGCACGCGACATCCAACTCGACCGATCGGTCGCGGTCAAGATCTTCGCGCCGGGCACGGCCACTGACGATGCACGCCGTCGTGCCGAGGTCCAGTTGCTCGCGCGACTCAGCCATCCCAACCTCGTCACACTGTTCGACGCGCACCTCGCGCCCGAAGGGTCGACTACTCCCAGCTATCTGTCGATGGAACTCGTCGACGGCCCGGACCTTCGGGTGATGATGGACCGTGGCGCGCTGCCGGGTGGTGTCACAGCCCAACTGACGTCCGACATCGCCGAGGCTCTGATGTGCGTGCACGCCAGCGGAGTGGTTCACCGGGATCTCAAGCCCGCCAACGTGCTACTGGAAAGCACGGGGCTGCCGTCGCCGCGGTATCGCGCCAAGCTCGCCGACTTCGGCATCGCCCACCTGGTCGGCGGCGAACGCCTCACCACGACCGGTCTGATCGTCGGCACGGCGGCCTACTTGAGTCCCGAGCAAGCATCCGGTCTCGAACCGGGAGCCTCGGCCGACATCTACGCGCTCGGGCTGGTCGTGCTCGAATGTCTGAGCGGTGCGCGTGCGTTTTCCGGCACGATCGCGGAGGTGGTCAGCGCACGGCTCGTACAGGGGCCGGAGATCCCGGCGACCGTTCCCCCGGCCTGGGCGTCTCTGATCCGGGGGATGACGGAGAACGATCCCGCTGCGCGTCCTTCCGCGGTCCAGGTGGCACTCACGGCGCGTCAGATCGCGGCCGACCTGCACGAGTGGTCGCCGCCGCCGGTCGCCGGCTCGCCCCGCGGAGGTACCATCGGCTCAACGGGCCCGGCGGGCTCGGCCGAAGAGGCGACCGAGCCGATGCCGGAACCGACCCGGGTGATGCCGGAACCGACCCGGGTCATGCCGGAAGCGCCTGCGGTGGCGGCTGTAGCTGCAGCCGGAATGACCGAACCCACCGAGCGGCTGCCGGAGGCATCCCGTTCGGAGGTATCGCCCGCGCATGCTGACCGGGCCCGGATAACGCGAGCGGCCGTCGTTGCGGGGCTCGTCGCCGTGATCATCCTGGCGGCCGTCTTCGTCACGGCCCTCCTGATGCAGTCTCACGGTGCCCCACTGCCGACGCCCACCCCGACTCACACGTCCACCGCCGTAGTGACTCACACGCCCCCTGTCAGCTCGCCCCCTACTCCCACCCGACCGGGGCCCGGCACTTCCGACGACGGTCACGACAAAGGCAAAGGCAAAGAAAAGGGCCACAAGGGCAAGTAGCGTCACGGTGTCAAGCGCTCCCCAATACGACCGATCGGGGATAGCGTGTGAGCGTCGCGGGCCCCCGCGCAGTACCCGATCGACGCGCGGCTGAGGAGGAGGCGGATGGACGAGGACGATCCGTGGCTCGGACGGACGCTGGCCGATCGCTACGAGATCGCGGAAATGATCGGTCGCGGTGGCATGGCCGCCGTCTATCGGGCGAAGGACACCCTGCTCGACCGGTTCGTCGCGATCAAGATCTTCGCTCCCGGCGCGGCCGGTGACGATGCCCGTCGCCGGGCCGAGGTGCAGTTGCTTGCCCGGCTCAACCATCCCAACCTCGTCACGGTGCACGACGCGCACCTCGCTCCCGAAGACTCGGCGACGCCCAGCTACCTCGTGATGGAGTGCGTCGAGGGTCTGGACCTTCGCACCATGATGGATCGCGAAGCGCTGCCGGGCCCGGTCACCGCACTGCTTGCCGCCGAGATCGCCGAGGCGCTCGTCGCAGTGCACGCGATGGGAGTCGTGCACCGCGACCTGAAGCCGGCGAACATCCTGCTCGTGCCCACCGGGCTGCCTGCTCCGGAGTACCGGGCCAAGCTCACGGACTTCGGCATCGCCCATCTGGTCGGCGGGGAACGCCTGACGACGACCGGTGTGGTGATCGGAACGGCCGCCTACCTCAGCCCCGAACAGGCATCCGGGCTCGAACCCGGCGCCGAGGCCGACATCTACGCTCTCGGTTTGGTGATTCTGGAGTGCCTCACCGGTCAGCGGTCGTTCCCGGGCACCATCGCCGAGGCGATCAGCGCCCGATTGGCGCATGGCCCCGAGATCCCCGACTCGCTACCCGCCGGGTGGGCGTCGTTGATCGGCCAGATGACGCAGAACGATACCGCGGGCCGTCCCAGCGCGGTGGAAGTGGCGGTCACCACCCGCCAGCTCGGTCCTGAGCTGGATTCCTGGATGCCGCCCTCGCTGCCGTCTGCGACCCGGTCCGCGTCATCCGCCGAGTCCGCGAGCGTGACGGCGCCGCTGCCCATCGCGCCCGCTGCTGCCGCGGCCGCCGGCGCTGCTGAGGCCGGCGCCGCCGCACAGCCGACGGTGGCGATGGATGCTGCCGCGATGGGCACGGTGGCGATGGATGCTGCCGCGATGGGCACGGTGGCGATGGATGCTGCCGCGAT
>DATMTS010000086.1:0-33256 GCA_035564555.1 Humibacter sp. | reverse complement strand
ACCCTTCACCTGGATCTCGCCGTCATCGGCGGTGCGCACGGCGACGCCCGGCAGGGGGAGGCCGACGGTTCCGATCTTGGACCGCTCGACCAGGTTCACCGTCGCCGGTGCCGTGGTCTCGGTGAGGCCGTAGCCCTCGAGGATGACGATCCCCAGGCTGTGGAAGAAATGTCCGAGGCGAGCGCCCAGCGGTGCGGAACCCGATACGGCGAACCGAACGTTGCCGCCCATCGCCGCGCGCAGCTTGCCGTACACCAACCGGTCGAACAGTGCGAACTGCACCCTGAGGCCGAGCGGCACTTTCTCGCCGGCCTGCAGCGCCTGCGAGTGCCGCACAGCGACGTCGGCCGCTCGGCGGAAGATCGTGCCCTTGCCGTCGCCCTCCGCCTTCTGCTCGGCCGAGTTGTACACCTTCTCGAAGACACGCGGTACCGCGAGCAGGAAGCTGGGTTTGAAGCTCGCCATCGCCGACAGCAGCCTGCGGGTGTCGGGCTGATGGCCGACCTTCACACCGGCGTGCACGCAGAGCACCGAGATGAACCGCGCGAACACATGCGCCGTGGTGATGAAGAGCAGGGTCGACGCACCGTGCGGGTCCTGCACGACGTCGGAGAGCGCCACGCTCGAGTTGCGGGAGAGCTCGACGAAGTTGGAGTGGGTGAGCACGCATCCCTTCGGCCGGCCCATCGACCCCGAGGTGTAGATCAGGGTGGCCATGTCCTCGCCCTTGGCCAAGGTGCGCCGCCGTTCCACCTCCTCGTCGGGAACGTCGCGGCCGCCCGCGACCAGCTTGTCAAGATCGCCGAGGTCGATCTGCCAGACCCTGCGGATCAGGGGGAGGTCGGGATGCACCTCGTCGAAGCGGGCGAAATGGTCCGGCGTCTCGACGATGAGGGAGACCGCCCCCGAGTCGGCCAGGTTCCACTGAACCTGCGAGGGAGAACTGGTCTCGTAGACCGGAACGAGAATCGCACCGGCGAACCAGGTCGCGAAGTCGATCAGGGTCCATTCGTAGCGGGTGCGGCACATCAGGCCGATCTTGTCGCCCGGCTGCACGCCGGCGGCGATCAGTCCCTTCGCCAGGGCTCGCACCTGCGTCAGGAATTCCGCGCTCGTGATCTCCCGCCAGCCTTCGCCGTCCGGGACCGCGAACAGGGCGGCTTGCGGGGTGGCGGAGGCCCTCTCGATCAGCAGATCCGTGGTGTTGGCGACCGGATCGGTGGCGACGACTGCTGGCGTATCGAACTCAGGCACGGCATCTCCTTCGGTACCGGTTCCGCGTCGGCGTCACCGGGCCGCATCGGGCGTCGCCCGCCTTGATCGGGGCGCGCAGTTCTTTAACTACACTCTAGATGGTGCGGCCGAGCAGCCCTCTGCCCGCCTCCGACGCGGGCTCCGACTCCGCATCCAGACCGGCCCAGAGCGAAAGGCGCAGGCGAATGCACGCGATCGGCATCGACATCGGTGGAACGAAGATCGCGGGAGCTCTGGTCGACGAACTGGGAGTCATCGTGCGCGAGGAGCGCGTGCCGACCCCTGTCGCCGCCCACGAGATCGAAGACGCCGTGGTCGCAATGATCACTGCACTGGGAGCAGGTTCGGATGCCGTCGCCGCCGGCGTCGCGGCCGCCGGCTTCATCGATGCCGCGCAGTCGAGCGTGTACTACGCACCGAACATCGCGTGGCGCAACGAACCGTTCCGCGAGAAGCTCGAGGCGCGCGTCGACATCCCGGTGGTGATCGAGAACGATGCCAACGCCGCAGGCTGGGCCGAGTTCCGCTTCGGTGCAGGCCGCCTAGTGAGCGACATGGTGATCCTCACGATCGGCACCGGCGTCGGCGGTGCTATCGTCACCGAAGACCGGCTGTTCCGGGGCGGTTTCGGCGCCGGGGCGGAGCTCGGGCACCTTCGGGTCGTTCCGGGTGGCCTATCGTGCGGCTGCGGCGCCAGAGGATGCATCGAGCAGTACGGCTCGGGACGCGCCCTGCAGCGGATGGCGAACGAACTAGCTGACGCCGGCGGAATCGGCCAGGCGCTCGCCGATGTGCGCGCGCAGCAGGGTGTGCTGGGCGGCGAGGCCATCAGCGCCCTGATCCAGGCGGGCGACCCCGGAGCGCTCGCCGCCCTTCGTCAACTCGGCGACTGGCTCGGCCAGGCATGCGCGAGCCTGGGGGCCGTGCTCGACCCGCAGTTGTTCGTGTTCGGCGGCGGCGTCGCCCAGGCAGGCGAACTGTTGATCGAGCCGATCCGCAAGGCCTACCTGGAGAACCTGCCGGCGCGCGGCTACCATCCGGAGCCCGAGTTCGCGATCGCGCAACTGGTGAATGCGGCCGGCGTCGTGGGCGCAGCCGACCTGGCGCGCCTGCACGCCGAGCAGCGCTGACCGTTCGAGGGCACCGCGCTAGGGTGAGTAACGCCGGGATGGCAAGCGGCCGCGGGAAGGAGTCGGAACGAGGATGTTCTACTGGCTCATGAAGTATCTGCTCGCCGGGCCGCTGCTGAAGGCAGTCTTCCGGCCGTGGGTGGTCGGGCTGGAGAAGGTGCCGAAGTCCGGCGGTGTCATCCTCGCCAGCAACCATCTCTCCTTCAGCGACTCGATCTTTTTGCCGCTCATGGTCGACCGGCACGTGTCGTTCTTGGCCAAGAGCGAATACTTCACCCGGCGCGGGCTGCGCGGTGCGCTGACCAAGGCGTTCATGAACGCGACCGGCCAACTGCCGATCGACCGTTCCGGTGGCAAGGCGTCGGAGGCATCCCTCGGCACCGGGCTCAGGGTGCTGCAACGCGGCGAGGTGCTGGGCATCTACCCCGAGGGCACCCGCAGCCCCGACGGCAAGCTCTACCGCGGTCGAACCGGCGTGGCACGGATGATCCTGGAGGGCCACGTGCCCGTCATCCCCGTGGTGATGGTCGACACCGAAGAGATCATGCCGATCGGCAGCCGGGTGCCGAAGGTGCGCCGGGTCGGCATCATTTTCGGCGACCCGTTGGACTTCTCGCGTTTCGAGGGACTCGAAGGCGACAGGTTCATCCTGCGCTCGATCACCGACGAGATCGTGTACGCCCTGCACACGCTGGGCGGTCAGGAATACTCCGACGTCTATGCGTCGACCGTGAAGGAGAAGCGGGCGACGCTTTCACGGTAGGCTCGGTGATCGTGTTGAACCCCTCCTTCGAGCCCGTCGTGCAGGCTGACGAGTCAGTGGTCGCGGGGCTCGACCACTGGCGCACGCTGCCGATCAAGCAGCAGCCGTCCTGGCCCGATCAGGAGGCCGTGCGCCGGGCATCCACCGAACTTTCCGCGCTGCCGCCTCTGGTGTTCGCAGGCGAGGTCGACCAGTTGCGTGAACGACTGGGGCGCGCGGCATCCGGGGGTGCCTTCCTGCTGCAGGGCGGCGACTGCGCCGAGACCTTCGCGGGCGCGACGGCCGACCAGATCCGCAATCGGGTCAAGACCGTGCTGCAGATGGCCGTGGTGCTCACCTACGGCGCCTCGCTTCCCGTGATCAAGATGGGTCGCATGGCCGGCCAGTTCGCCAAGCCGCGGTCCAGCGACACCGAGACACGCGGCGGTGTCACACTGCCCGCTTATCGCGGTGACATCGTCAACGGCTACGACTTCACGCCCGAGTCACGAGCAGCGGACCCCGGTCGACTGCTGCAGGGGTACCACACCTCGGCATCCACCCTGAATCTCATCAGAGCGTTCACACAGGGCGGTTTCGCCGACCTGCGCGAGGTGCACAGTTGGAACCGCGGATTCGCGACGAATCCTGCGAACCAGCGGTACGAAGGGCTCGCCCGCGAGATCGACCGTGCGATCCGATTCATGGAGGCCGCCGGAGCCGACTTCGAAGAGCTCAAGCGGGTCGAGTTCTATTCCAGCCACGAGGGCCTGCTGATGGACTACGAGCGGCCGATGACCCGCATCGACTCGCGCACCGGCCTGCCGTACGACACGTCGGCGCACTTCGTCTGGATCGGGGAGCGCACGCGTGACCTCGACGGCGCCCACGTCGACTTCCTCTCCCGGGTGCGCAACCCGATCGGCGTGAAACTCGGCCCTTCGACGTCGCCGCAGACGATGCTCGAATTGGTCGACAAGCTCGACCCGGAGCGTGAGCCCGGGCGGCTGACGTTCATCACGCGAATGGGCGCCGGCACGATCCGCGACGCACTGCCGCCCCTGCTGGAGGCGGTCAAGCAGAGCGACGCCCAGCCGCTGTGGGTCACCGACCCGATGCACGGCAACGGCCTGACGACTCCGACCGGGTACAAGACACGTCGTTTCGACGATGTGGTCGACGAGGTCAAGGGATTCTTCGAGTCGCACCGTGCCGCCGGAACCCATCCGGGCGGCATCCATGTCGAGTTGACCGGCGACGATGTCACCGAGTGCCTGGGCGGCTCGGAACACATCGACGAGGCGAACCTCGCCACACGCTACGAATCGTTGTGCGACCCGCGGCTCAACCACATGCAATCGCTCGAACTGGCATTCCTGGTCGCGGAGGAACTCGGCGCTCGCTGACCGACGGCGCGATCTGGCTCAATCGCCTGCACCGTCTCAGAAGCCGTTGAAGGTGACCTTGATCGTCGACCCCTTCGGCTGCGTGGTTCCCCCAGCAGGGTCCGTCGCGGCCACGGTCAGGATGTTCGGCAGCGGGCCGACGTCGGCACCGGGGTTGTAATCCAGCTTGAAGCCTGCATTCTCCAGCCGCTTCTTCGCTTCTTTCCAGGTCTTGCCGGCGACATCGGGAACCTGGACGGGTGCCGGCCCCTTCGACACCGTCAACACGATGGTGTCGCCCTCCTTCACGGGGCCGCTGCTTTCAGGGGCCGCGCTGATGACGTGGTCGGCAGGAACGTCGTCGCTGTACTTGGGGTCGGTCGTCTGCCAGGTCAGGCCCACAGCGGTGAGCGCCGCTTCAGCGTCGCCGGTGCTCTTGCCGGTCACGTCGGGCACAGAACCGAGCGACACCAGCAGGTCGACCGGCAGGCCCTTCAGATAGCTGCCGCCCTTGGAGAGATCGCGTTTGTCGCCTGCGGCCGCCGCGGCCGCGATGACGTCGCCCTTGCCGACCTTGCGATCGAACTGCGTGGACACCGTACCCACCGTCGCGCCGGCGCCCGTGATCGCCTGCTCGGCTTTGCGTTGCGGGAGACCGGCGAGGGCCTTGATCGTGATCGGTTGCCGTCCTTGGGAGACATGGATGGTGACGGTGCTGCCCTTGTGCACGGTGCTGCCGGCGGTGGGATCGGTGCCGGTCACGTTGCCGGGAGCGACCTTCTCGCTGTACACGGTGGATGAGGCCACGGCGAAGCCGTCGGCTTCGAGAATCGTCTTCGCTGCGGCGGCCGTGCGGTTCGCCACAGACGGAACCGTCGCTTGCGCGCCCGGCCCCGCTCCGAAATACCAGCCGGTGCCCCCGGCGAGCGCGGCGAGCACGAGCACGAGTGCGAACAACCACCAGCCTCGGCCGGTGCGCCTCCGGCTCGCCGTCGCCAGCGCCGCGACGGCGTCGGTCGCCGACGCCTCGGCACGCACCTGGGCCGTCGCGCCGATGATCTGCGTGTCACCGTCGATCAGCCCGGGATCGGTCTGCGTGCTCTCGAACGTGGAGGGCAGCACCATGGTCGGCTGCACGGCGGGTTCGGCCGTGCCGCGCAGCTGGCGTTCGATCTCGAACAGGCGGTCGAGCATCACGCGCGCGTCGCGCGGGCGGTCTTCGGGGTCGCGCTCGGTCGCCCAGCGCACCAGCTCGTCGAACTGACGGGGAACCGCCGGGTTCTTGCTGCTCGGCGCGGGCACCGTGTCGTTCGCGTGCTGGTACGCGATCTGCATCGGCTGTTCGCCCTGGAACGGCTGCTCTCCGGTGAGCATCTCGTAGATCATGATGCCGAGCGCGTAGATGTCGCTGCGGGCATCCGCGACACCGCGAGTGACGAGCTCGGGGGAGAGATAGGCGATCGTGCCGAGTAGCGCCTGCCCGGTTCCGGTGTTGTTCGACACCGCCCTGGCCAGTCCGAAATCGCCGATCTTGATGCGCCCGTCGTCGGCCAGCAGCACGTTCTCGGGCTTCAGGTCCCGGTGCACGATGCCGGCCTTGTGCGCCGCGGCCAGACCGCTCAGCACGGCCTCCATGATGTCCAGCGTCTGTTCTGCGGTGAGCTTGCCGTAGTCCTGCAGCAGGTCGCGCAACGTGATGCCCGGCAGGTACTCCATCACCAGATACGCCATGTCGGAGTCCTGGCCCTGGTCGAAGACGTTCACCACGTTGGGGTGCGCGAGCCGCGCGGCCGACCGCGCCTCTTGCACGAAGCGGTTCTTGAACGTGCTGTCGTCGGCGAGGTGCCCGTGCATGACCTTGATCGCGACCCGGCGCTCGAGGCGCAGATCGGTCGCGAGATAGACGGTCGCCATGCCGCCCCGCGCAATGCGCGAGCGCACCTGATACCGGCCGTCGATGAGACGGCCGAGCATCGGGTCGGTCTGGCCTGTGGTCACCGTACGAGTCTAAGGATCGCGCCGCGCGCTCTTCGCACAAAACACCGTGAACCGGGTGCCGCTCAGCCGACCTGACGAAGCCAGACGCGTGCAGACGCTTCCCACTTCGCGTAGGAGTCCGGATACGCCGAGATCTGCACGGCCTGCGCCGCCTCGGTAACGCTCATCGCCTGCCAGCCAGGGATGTCGAGCAAACCGCGAGTGCGGCCCGGGTTGGGGTTGTGCTCGCCGCCGAAGAACGCGCGCACCGCACGTTCCGGATGCATGATCTGGGCGGCCGACCCCCATCCCATGCTCGGCCGCTGCTGGAACAGCCCGAGCGAATCGCGATCGCCTCCGCGCACGTTGCGCAGGCTCGACTCCTGGGCGGCGGCGGCCAGCGCGATCACCAGGCCGTAGTCGCTGACTCCTTCTGCACGCCCGGTCTGCACGATCAGGCGCGCGTTGGCGCGCTGTTCCTCGGTCAATGGGACGATCGGATGCGAGGAGGTCGGCAGCACCGGGCCGGGCGCGGGTGTTTTCGCGATGTGATGCGTGACTGCGACGGTCTCGAGCTCCGGGGCGGGGTCGGGCAGGGTGAGCGTGTGACCAGGGAAGATGATGCTCGACCGGTCGAGCCCGTTCGCGCGAAGCACCTCATCGGTGCTGAGGCCGTGCGACGCGGCGATGCCGCTGACGGTGTCGCCCGGTTCGATCCGATAGTGCCGAACGGCAGGGGCAGCGGCAGGAGCCGGAGCGGGCGCCGACACGCTCGAACGGGTCAGCACGAGCTTCTGACCGGGGAATATCAGGCTCTTCCAACTCAGGCCGTTGAGCGCGAGCACGCTCGCCGTCGACAGCCCGAACCGTGCTGCGATCGCGCTCACCGTATCGCCGGCCTGCACGACGTAACTGCGCGGCGCCTGCTGAGCACGTGCCGAGGCGGCGCGCGGACGAACGGCCCCGGATGCTTCCGCGGCCTTGACGCGGTCGGCACGCTTTCCCAGTGAAGCCGCCTGGGCCGGTGAGACGAGCCCGACTGAAACGGCGACGGTGCCGATCATCGCGACCGGAATGGTGAGCAGCGCGGTTCGCACGCGGTGCCCTCGCGACTCCGGTGTGCTGTGGCGCCCTGGATGCTGTCCGCTGTGCGTCTCGTCCGGATCGTCCGGTACGGCCTTGAACGTGGTCATGAAAACCCCCTGACACGCGTCGTTTACGTTCCCACGGTGTCACACCTGAGCGCCTCGGGGCCTCAGCCCGTCGGCGTGCCGCGCCTTTACCCGATCGTGATGATCGACGGGTACACCCAGGCGGCCGGATACATGGCAGGCTTGACGCGTGGCTTCCACTACCGAACGCACCTGGCTCACCATCCCTGACCTGGTCGACCTCCTCGGCATCGGCGTCGGCAGGGTGAGACGACTGATCGAAGACCGGCACCTACTCGCTGTGCGCGTCGACGGAGTGCTTCGCGTGCCCGCCGACTTCATCCGTGACGGCGAACCGCTCAGCGAACTGCGCGGCACATTGATCGTTCTCGCCGACGGCGGCTTCAGCGATGAGGAGGCGATGACGTGGCTGCTCAGCGAAGACGACAGTCTGGGCGTCGCGCCGATCGACGCGCTGCTGGCCGGTCGCAAGGCGGAGGTGCGCAGGGTCGCTCAGGCATTGGCCTGAGCCCTAGGCCACGCGTTCGGTGACCGAACGCGTGAGCGCGCGCAACTGACCGACGGCATCCTCGTTCAGCGACGACTCGTCCAGTGCCGCGTTGGCGCGTTCGACGTTGCGATCGATCAGCCGCTCGACGTCGTCGACCGCTCCGGCTTCGGTGATGCTGCGTTGCAACATACGCACCTGCTCGTCCGACAGCGAACGGTCGCCGAGCAACTCGTCGAGCACTCGTCGGGCGCTGTTCGGAAGCCTGCGGCGGGCGAGTGCGATGAGCACGGTGCGTTTGCCCTCCCGCAGGTCGTCTCCGCTCGGCTTGCCGGTCAGTCCGGCATCCCCGAAGACGCCGAGCAAGTCGTCGCGCAGTTGGTACGCGATGCCGAGCGGCAGACCGAACTCCCGCAGCGTCGCAAGCTGACCCGTCGTGGCACCGGCGAGCGTCGCGCCGATCACGAGGGGAGCCTGCACACTGTACTTCGCCGATTTGTAGACGATCACCCGCTGAGCGCGATCGAGTAGCTCCTCCTCCGACGCAACGTTCCAGGCGCTTTCCTCCAGGATGTCGAGATACTGACCGGCGATCACCTCGGTTCTCATCGTGTTGAACGCCTTGCGGGTCGCCCGCGCTCGTTCTGGTGACACCTGCTCGAGCGCTTCATCGAGCAGTTCGTCGCTGAAACCGAGAAGCAGATCTCCGAGAAGCAGAGCTGCGCCGCTGCCGAAACGCGCGGGGTCACCGGCGAACCTGCCGTCGTCATGCACGGCCTGGAATCGCCGATGCGCGCTCGGAGCGCCACGCCTGGTGTCGGAGTTGTCGATGATGTCGTCGTGCACGAGTGCCGCGGCGTGGAAGAGTTCGAGAGCGGCGGCGGTGCCGACAACCGCTTCGAGCGCCCCGAACACGTTCCGCTGCTCGTCCCGGACGCCGTGATAGCCCCAGTAGCAGAACAGGGCCCGAAAGCGCTTGCCACCGCTGAGAAACTGCCGGGAGAACGCGGCCAATGGGCCCGCCTCTTCAGCGATCGAAGCGAGAATAGAGGTGCGGGCGTCGAGGAATCGATCGAGTCGATCCTGAACGAGATCGACCAGCCGGTTGCTTTGCGCCACGTGCCTAGCCTAGCCGCGGAGACGAGACTAGACTGGGAGTTGAGCCAAGCGTGGAACCCGGAAAGAGGGGGGTCAGGATGCCGCTTTCGGAACATGAGCAGCGCCTCCTCGAAGAGATGGAGCGCAGCCTCTATCAGAACGATGCCGACTTCGTCGCGAAGGTCGGCGGCCGACGGGGCAAGCCCTCGTACCGGTCGATCGTGTTGGGAATCTTGATCGGCGTGGTGGGCGTCGCCTGCCTGCTGGTCGGTGTCATCACCCAACTCGCGGTCGTCGGAATCGTCGGCTTCGTCGTCATGCTGGGCGGCGTGCTGCTGGCCATCGCCCCGTCGCGCAGCGTGTTGCCTCCGCCGTCCGACCCGAGCGGATCCACCCAACGCGCGCGGGCCGGTCAGCCCGGCTTCATGGACAAGCTCAACGAGCGCTGGGACAAGCGTCAGGACGACGACCACTGATCCAGGCGGCGTGACTCACCGGCAGTAAAAAACGAAGGACCGATCCGCGGATCGGTCCTTTTTTCATGCCCGCCGGGCTCGCCTTCCTGCCCAGGGCCCGCTCTCAAGCCCCTCGGGCTGGCAGAGGCCGCGAGGCGCGTCCGCTCGCTGCCCAACTGCTCCATTTCCCTCCACCACTGAAACCCCTGCAATTTCAAGGACTCCGACGCGCCGAAACGTGAATATATTGAGAGATCCATTGGTTGGTGGTGGGTTGTGGAGTAAAGTGGAGCAACGATCCAAGCGTGGAGGACGGGGGAGGGTCGATGTTCCTTGGCACCTATGCCCCCAAGCTGGACGAGAAGGGCCGCATCATCCTGCCGGCCAAGTTCCGCGACGAACTCGCATCCGGCATCGTGATGACTCGAGGCCAGGAGCATTGCGTCTACGTGTTCAGCCAACGCGAGTTCGAATCCCTGCACGAGAAGATCCGCCAGGCGCCGGTGACCAGCAAGCAGGCGCGTGACTATCTGCGCGTCTTCCTTTCCGGAGCCAGCGCTGAGACGCCGGACAAGCAGCACCGCGTGACGGTTCCGCAGACGCTGCGCAGCTACGCCGGCCTTGAGCGCGACCTCACCGTGATCGGCGCGGGAAGCCGCGCCGAGATCTGGGACACCGCTGCATGGGAGACCTACCTCACCGAACAGGAAGCGACGTTCGCCAACACCACCGAGGAGGTGATCCCCGGGCTCTTCTAGCCCCTGTGCCCCGACTCCCAGCCACTGCCGCCCTGACACACTTCCCCGGTGCCAGGTCGGGATGGATGGGGATCAGGACTCAGGGTCAGCGCCCGATCATCATGGACACCTCACGACTGCACACTCCCGTCATGCTCGAACGATGCGTCGAATTGCTGGCGCCGGCGATCCAGCGCACCGAACGGCCGGTCGTCGTCGACGCGACGCTCGGCATGGGCGGACACGCCGAGGCGCTGCTCGATCGGTTCGCGACGCTCACCCTGGTCGGCCTCGATCGTGACACCGAGGCCCTGAAACTCGCCGGCGATCGTCTCGCGAAATTCGGGGACCGGGTGCGTCTCGTGCACACCGTGTACGACGGCATCGATGACGCGTTGAACGGTCTCGGATACCGACGGATCGACGGCGTTCTCTTCGACCTCGGCGTCTCCTCATTGCAGCTGGACCGAGTGGACCGCGGGTTCTCCTACTCGAAGGACGCTCCGCTGGATATGCGGATGGATGCGACCGGTCCGGTCACCGCGGCCCAGATCATCGCGGGATACGACGAGGTCGATCTGCGCAGGATCTTCCATCGGTACGGCGAAGAGAAGCTGGCGGCCCGCTACGCCAGGCGGATCGTGCAGGCCAGGCAGGAGCACCCCATCGAGCGCTCCGGGCAGCTCGTGGAGCTCCTGATCGCTGCCACGCCGGCCGCCGTGCAGCGCGCGGGGCATCCGGCGAAGCGGGTGTTCCAGGCGCTGCGCATCGAGGTGAACCAGGAACTGGCCGTGCTGGAGAAGGCGATCCCTCGGGCCATCGATGTGCTCGGCGTGGGCGGTCGCATCGTGGTGATGGCCTATCAGTCGCTCGAAGACCGCATCGTGAAGCGCATCCTGCAGACGCGGTCGCAGTCCACCGCTCCGCAAGGGCTGCCGATCGAGTTGCCGCAGCACCGGCCCGAGCTGCGCCTGCTGACCCGCGGCGCCGAGCTGGCCGACGAGGACGAGAAGAAGGCCAACCCGCGCGCGACGTCAGTGCGCCTACGGGCGGCAGAACGAGTGAGGGGGAACTCATGAGTGCAACGACGGCGGTGATCGAGCCGGCGCGGCGCGCCCCGAGCGGTGCCCGCCCGACCCGCGACCGGCACCTGGAGGCAGTCGCACCCGACGCCGCCCGGCGTCCGAAGCCGACACTGTTCTACGCCGCGGTCGCGGTCACGGCGGTCTTCGCCATCGTCGCCACGCAATTGCTGCTGAGCATCGGCGTCTCGCAGGGCGCGTACCAGATCGAGAGTTTGCAGTCGACGAAGGTGTCGATCGCACAGGATCTGCAGTCCGCCACCGAGCAAGTCGACATGCTGTCATCGCCGCAGAACCTCGCTGCCAAGGCAGCAGCCCTCGGCATGATCGGGGGCAACAGTCCCGCCTACCTGAAGCTGTCCACCGGAAAGGTGCTCGGCGCGCCCGTCGCGGCGACCGGCTCACCCACCGGCACGAGCGTGCTGGTGCCGAACGCGTTACTCCCCACTCCGAAGACGTCGACCGCGAAAAAGGGCGCACCGGATGCGAATCACCCGGCGACCCAACAGGGACCCGTAGCGTGGGTAGGGGCGCTGC
This sequence comes from Humibacter sp., assembly GCA_035564555.1. Classification (GTDB taxonomy): domain Bacteria; phylum Actinomycetota; class Actinomycetes; order Actinomycetales; family Microbacteriaceae; genus DATMTS01. Next base: position 21,200 of record DATMTS010000086.1, on the reverse strand, counting down.
CCTCACCGACCACGCACTGAGCGCCGACCGCGAGCAGCGCGCGGCAGGCATCCGGGATACGAGGATCACGACCGCATGATGAGCCCAGTTTCGAGCAGGCGGCGAGCCGTCGTCGCCATCCTCGTCATCGTCGCCATGGTCGCCGTGCTGATCGTGCGGCTCGTCGACCTTCAGGTGGTACGAGCCGACGCCCTCGACCGGCAGTCGGCCGAGGCCAGGGGTGCCGTGCTGAAGACGGTCGGCACGCGCGGTTCGATCGTGGCCGCCGACGGCACGGTGCTGGCCTCCAGCGTGCTGCGCTATGACGTCATCGCCTCGCCGATGAATGCCAACACGTTCGATCGCACGGATGCCGCCGGGCACGACACCAAGGTCACCCGGGCGATGGCGGCGGCCGAGATCGCTGCCGCCACCGATCAGACGGCGGCCGATGTCTTGAGCACCATCTCGGCCGCTCTGAAAGACAACCCTGAATCGCAGTACGCCGTGCTGGCGCAGAGCATCGATGTGCCGGCCTACAAGAAGCTGCGCTCCGCCGGCATCCCCTGGCTGTCCTTTCCCAGTCATCAGACCCGCGTCTACCCGAACGGCGCCGTTGCCGGCAACGTACTCGGCTTCGTGGGAGCCGACGGCAATCCGCAGGCCGGACTGGAAAGCGAATACGACAAGTGTCTGAGGGGCTCCGACGGAGAGGAGACCTTCCAGACCAGCGAGGACGGCGTGACCATCCCCGGCTCGACCGTGACCCGCAAGAAGGCGAAGAACGGCGGAACTCTGGTCACAACGCTCGACACCGACCTGAACTGGTTCGCACAGGATGAACTGGCCAAGGCAGTAAAGAAGCTGCACGCCGAATTCGGCATGGTCAGCGTGGTGAGCGTCAAGGACGGCGCGATCAAGGCGGCGGCCCAGTACCCGACCGTCGATCCGAACAACGTCGGAGCGACGGCCCCGCAGTATCGCGGCGCCATGATGTTCCAGAACCAGTATGAGCCGGGTTCGATCTTCAAGCCGTTGACCGCGGCGGCGCTGATCGAGGCGGGCAAGGCGACCCCCTTCACCCAGGTCAGGGTGCCGGACGTACTGACACCCGGTGGCGGCGTCATGGTGCGCGACAGCGAGGCCCACCCGACCCAGAATCTCACCATGACGGGCGTGCTGACGGAGTCGTCGAACGTCGGGATGTCGCTGCTCGGCACGCGGTTGTCCGACACCCGGCGTTACGACTTCCTGCGCAAGCTCGGCATCGGATCGAGCACGCACTCCGGTTTTCCGGCGGAGGCGAGCGGCCAGCTGCATCCGCCGTCGGAGTGGGATGCGCAGACCCGGTACGCGACGACGTTCGGTCAGGCCGTGTCGGCGAGTCAGGTGCAGATGCTCAGCGCCTATCAGACGATCGCCAACGGCGGCGTGCGGGTGCCCCTCACTCTGGTCGACGGGTGCAAGAATGCCGACGGAACGATCACATCCGCGCCGTCGGGCAAGGGCACGCGGATCATCGCGAAAAAGACCTCCCAGGAGGTGCTCGGCATGCTCGAGAACGTGCTCAAGGGCGGACCGCTGTCGACGCTTCCCGACACGGAGTTCCCGGGCTACACGATCGCAGCCAAGACCGGCACGGCGCAGGAGCCGGATGGCAACGGCGTGTACCGGTCCGGCTCCTACTACGTCTCCATCATGGGTATCGCTCCGGTCGACGATCCGCAATACGTCGTTTCGGTAAACATCGGCTTCCCGACTACGATTACTTCGTCGTACGCTGCCCGGCCCCTGTTCCAACAGGTCATGAATCAAGTGCTCAAGACCTTCCGGGTGAAGCCGTCGACGACGCCACAGTCGAACTACCCCGACACGTATTGAAAGTGAACCGTGACAGGCTCCTCTTCGGCGACATTGCGTCCCGTGCATCCCGTGGCCCGCTCCCTCTCGCAGTTGGTCGCCGACTTCGGACTCACCCCGGTCGATGGCATCGAGACCGTCGAGGTGTCCGGTGTCACACTGAGCTCCCGGGACGCCCAGCCGGGTGACCTGTACGTCGGGGTTCCCGGACGGAACGCGCACGGCGCGTCGTTCGCGGCCGATGCCGCAGCGTCCGGAGCTGTGGCCGTGCTGACCGACGAGGAGGGCGAGCAGCTCGCTTCGGCTGCCGGTGTACCCGTGATCGTGACGCCCGACGTCCGGGCGGCGTTGGGCGACGTGGCGGCCTGGGTGTACCGAACCCGAGAGAACCCTGCGACTCTGTTCGCGGTGACCGGCACGAACGGCAAGACCAGCGTGGTCTACCTGCTGACCGCGATCCTGCGGCAGCTGGGAGTGGTGAGCGGCCTGTCATCCACGGCCGAACGTCGCATCGGTGATACCGCCGTGGTCAGTTCACTCACGACTCCGGAGGCCAGTGAGTTGCACGCCCTGCTCGCCCGGATGCGTGAGGAAGAAGTGCGTGCGGTCGCGGTCGAGGTCTCGGCGCAGGCGCTGAGCAGGCATCGCGTCGACGGCTTGGTGTTCGACGTGGCGGCCTTCACCAACCTGAGCCATGACCATCTCGACGACTACGCGACGATGCAGCCGTACTTCGAGGCGAAGCTCGAGCTCTTCACGCCGGAGCGGGCCAGACGAGCCGTCGTCACCGTGGACGGTGACTGGGGCCGGCAACTCGCCGATTCGTCGCGGATCCCGATCACCACTCTCGCCACGAGGCCCGGAGTGGAGGCGGACTGGCAGCTGACCGTCAGCGCCGAGACCCTGGAGAGCACCGCGTTCCGGCTCGAGGGCCCCGACGGCCGTGCCATCGAGACCACGGTGCCGCTGCTGGGCTCCTTCATGGCAGCGAATGCGGGCCTTGCGATCGTGATGCTGGTGGAGACCGGTTACGACCTGGAGGCGATCGCCCACGCATTGCAGCGCGACGGCGGCATCGAGGCGTACATCCCCGGCCGCGCCGAACGCGTCTCGGGTGAACGCGGCCCCGTGGTGTTCATCGACTACGGGCACACTCCCGACGCCTTCCAGACCACTCTCGACGCGCTGCGTCGCGTCACTCAGGGCAAGATCGTGATGGTGTTCGGCGCCGACGGCGACCGGGATGTCACGAAGCGCGCCGACATGGGTGCGATCGCCGCTCGTGGAGCCGACTCGGTCGTGATCACCGACTTCCACCCTCGGTACGAAGACCCGAACGTGATCCGTGCCGCATTGCTCGCCGGTGCACGGGCCGCCGTTCCCGACGCCGATCTGCACGAGATCGCCGACCCGCGCGCCGCCTTCCGCGCCGCCCTGGCCATGGCCGGCGACGGCGATGTCGTGCTCTACGCCGGCCCCGGCCATGAGGACTACCGGGACATCGCCGGGGAGCACGTTCCCTATTCGGCGCGCGACGACGCCCGCCTCGCGCTTTCAGAGGCAGGCTGGTTGTAGATGATCTCGATGACCATGGGAGAGATCGCCTCGGCGGTGCACGGCACCCTGATCGGGGCGGACGAGAACGCCGTCGTGACGGGCCTCAGCTACACCGACTCACGCGAGGTGCAACCGGGGGGCATCTTCTTCGCCAAACCCGGAGAGGTCACCGACGGCCACCTGTTCGTGCCGCAGGCCGTCAAAGCCGGCGCGATGCTCGCCGTCGTCGATCATGAGCTCGAGATCACGGTGCCGCAACTCGTCGTCGCCGACGTCGTCGTCGCGCTCGGTGCCCTCGCAACCGAGGTCATCTCGCGGGCCAAGGCGCTCGGCAGATTGAAGATCGTGGGAGTGACGGGATCCAACGGCAAGACCACCACGAAGAATCTGCTGCGCAGCATCCTGGCGCCCCTGGCGCCCACGGTGGCGCCGCGGGAATCGTTCAACAACGAGGTCGGTGCGCCGCTGACCATGCTCGAGGTCGACGATCAGACGAGATACCTCGTTGCCGAGATGGGCGCGAGCGGCATCGGCGAGATCACCCGGCTGATCCGCATGGCGAAGCCGGATGTCGGCGTGGTGCTGAAGGTGGGACTCGCTCACGCCGGCGAGTTCGGCGGCATCGAGGCGACGCAGCGTGCCAAGAGTGAGATGGTGATCGACCTCGATGAGCACGACATCGCCGTGCTGAATCGCGACGACCCACGGGTGGCCGCGATGGCGCCGTTGACCCGTGCCGGTGTGGTCTGGTTCGGTCTCGGCGGCGGATGCGACGTGACGGCGACCGAGGTCGACTCGGATGCCTCGGGCACCGGATTCACCCTGCGCCTGCCCGGCGGAGCGACCAGGCGGGTGCGGTTCAACGTGCTGGGGGAGCATCACGTGATGAACGCCCTTGCCGCCGCGGCCGTGGCGGACGCATTGGGTGTCGACATCGACGCGATCGTCTCCGGGCTGCAGAGCGTGCAGCGGGCGGAACGCTGGCGCATGGAACTGATGGGCGGGGGCGAGCGCGGCATCACCGTGATCAACGATGCGTACAACGCCAGCCCGGATTCGATGGCTGCGGCATTGAAGACGCTCGCCCAGATCGCGACTCCGGGGCGCCGCACCGTTGCGATCCTGGGGGAGATGGCGGAGCTCGGCGACCTCTCCGGTGCCGAGCACGACGCGATCGGACTGCTCGCCGTGCGGCTCAACGTCTCTCAGGTGATCGTGGTCGGCGCCGGCGCCCGGCGTATGCACATCTCGACGATCAATGAGGGATCGTGGGACGGCGAGTCGATCTACGTCGACACGCCGGAGGAGGCCTTCGAACTGGTCGCCTCGACCGCTCGCGACGGCGATCTGGTGCTCGTGAAGTCGTCGAAGTCGGCCGGATTGCGGTATCTCGGCGACCGGCTGGGAGAATTGTTCTCGTGAGAGCCCTCCTGACCGCAGCCGTGATCTCGTTGGCGTTCTCCCTCTTTCTCACTCCGCTCTTCATCAGGCTGTTCCGCAAACTGGAGTGGGGCCAGTTCATCCGAGACGACGGCCCGCAGTCGCACCACGCCAAGCGCGGCACCGCGACCATGGGCGGCATCATCATCATCCTGGCGACCCTCGTCGCCTTTCTCATCGCCGGTTTGCTCAACGGGGGCGACGGCTGGTCGGCCTCGAGCTTCCTCGTGCTGTTCATGATGGTCGGGCTCGGGGTCGTCGGCTTCATCGACGACTTCCTCAAGACCCGCAATCAACGCAGCCTGGGCCTCAACGGTTGGTCGAAGATCATCGGGCAGGTCGTCGTCGCCACCGTGTTCGGCATCCTCGCCCTGAACTTCCCCCGCCATGCGGTCGCGCCGGCATCCGCCAACATCTCGTTCATCCGCGATCTGCCGATCAACCTGATGGTGGTCGGCGTCGTGCCCGCCGTCGGCATCGTTCTCTACCTGATCTGGATCAACCTGCTCGCCACCGCGACCTCGAACGGCGTGAACGTCACCGACGGGCTCGACGGACTGGCCTCCGGGGCCTCCATCCTGGCGATCGGGTCGTACATCATCATCGGCTTCTGGCAGTTCAACCAGTCGTGCTTCAGTGAATCGATCGATCCGGACAACCTGTACAAGTGCTACGACGTGCGCGACCCGCTCGACCTGGCCATCGTCGCCGCGGCGATCTCCGGCGCCCTGGTCGGCTTCCTCTGGTGGAACACCTCGCCGGCGCAGATCTTCCTCGGCGACACAGGATCTCTCGGCCTCGGCGGCGCGCTCGTCGCACTGGCGGTGCTGAGCCACACCGAATTGCTCCTGATCCTGATCGGCGGTCTGTTCGTCATCGAGACCGGCTCGGTCATCGTGCAACGCGTCTACTTCAAACTCACGCACGGCAAACGAATCTTCCTGATGAGTCCGATCCACCACCATTTCGAGTTGAAGGGCTGGGCCGAAGTCACGGTCGTGGTGCGGTTCTGGATCATCGGCGGGCTGCTGGTCGCCGCGGGCGTCGGTTCGTTCTATCTGGAATGGCTGTCCCGGTAGTGCCCGCGGCCGCATCCGACCGGCTCGCGTCGCTGACCAGTTGGCATCACGACTGGAGCGGTCTGCGGGTCGTGGTGTTCGGGCTCGGGGTCACCGGTTTCGCAGTCGCGGACACGCTCGCGGAACTGGGCGTGCGCGTGCTCGTCGTCGCCGAGCGCGCCGATGAGCAGCGGGAACGGCTGCTGGAGGTGATCGGCGCCGAGTTCGTGATGACCGAACCCCTCGCGGTGCCGGCGCGGCTGGCCGACTTCGATCCGGAACTGGCGATCGTCTCGCCCGGCTTCCATCCCGACCACCCGCTGCCGGACTGGGCGGCGGCGCACGGCATCCCGGTCTGGGGCGATATCGAGTTGGCGTGGCGGCTGCGCGACAAGGTCGGCCGGTCCGCCGACTGGATCACGGTCACCGGCACGAACGGCAAGACGACCACCGTGCAGTTGACGGCGACGATGCTGGCAGCGGCCGGGCACCGGGTCGCGCCCTGCGGGAACATCGGCGTTCCGGTGCTCGACGCGATCCGCGACCCGGCAGGTTTCGACGTGCTCGTGGTGGAACTCTCCAGCTACCAGTTGCACTGGGTCAATCGCAACCTCGGCGGCGAGTTGTCGCCCTATGCCAGCGCCTGCCTCAACGTCGCAGACGACCACATCGACTGGCATGGCTCGTTCGAGGCCTATCGTGAGGCGAAGGCGCGGGTGTACACGAATACGCGCGTCGCCTGCGTGTACAACAAGGCCGACGCCGCGACCGAGCAGATGGTGCGCGATGCCGAAGTGGTCGAGGGCGCACGCGCGATCGGATTCGGGCTCGAGGTGCCCGGCCCGAGCGACCTCGGAATCGTCGACGGCATCCTCTGCGACCGGGCGTTCCTCGACGACAGGTTCACCAACGCGCTCGAACTGACCACGATCGACGACCTTCGTGAAGCCGGACTGGCTGCGCCGCACATCGTGCAGAATGTGCTGGCGGCCAGTGCGCTGGCTCGCTCCTACGACGTTCCGCCCGCGGCCATCCATGACGCTCTGGCCGGTTTCCGGCTCGACCCGCATCGCATCCAGGTCGTGGCCAGCGTGGACGGCGTCGCGTGGGTCGACGATTCCAAGGCCACGAACCCGCACGCGGCCGACGCATCCCTGACGGCGTTCGACTCGGTGATCTGGGTCGCCGGCGGCTTGCTCAAGGGCGTAGCCGTCGACGAACTCGTCGGGCGCCACGCTGCTCGGCTGCGCGCCGCTGTGCTGATCGGCCGTGACCGCGCAGAGCTCCGGTCGGCATTGCTGCGACACGCGCCCGGCCTGCCCGTGTTCGAGGTGAGCACGGATGACACTGGTCAGGTGATGCCGTGCGCCGTTCGGTTCGCCGCCTCGGTCGCGCGCCAGGGGGACACCGTGCTTCTCGCCCCCGCGGCAGCATCCATGGACCAATTCCGCGACTACGCGGAACGCGGCGAGCGTTTCGCTCGAGCGGTCGTCGAGTATCTGGGAGGTGAGGCGGATGAGCGGTCCGCCTCGGATCCTCCCGGCCGCTAGGGTGCACGGCGGCCCGGCACGAACCGTGCGCGGCTCCTCCGGCCGGACTCCGGCGGCCGGCACCGAGGCGCCGCAGGGCGCTTCCCTCGGCGCGGCGCGCATCTCGCTCGGCCGCGCGTTCCAGGCCGAATCGTCGAACTACTACCTGCTGCTCGGCGTGACATTGTTCATGGTCGTGTTCGGGCTGATCATGGTGCTCTCCTCCTCTGCCGTCGACTCCCACACGGCTGGCGACAATTTCTTCTCCCGTTTTCTGAGCCAAGGGATGTACGCCGTCGTGGGCGTGCCGATCATGCTGCTCGCCTCCCGCATTCCGTCGCGATTCTGGAAGCGCATGGCGTGGCCGATCCTGATCGGCGCGCTGTTGCTGCAGGTGCTGGTCGTGGCGACCCCGCTCGGCTCCGACAACGGCTACAACCAGAACTGGCTCAAACTCGGTCCCATCGTGTTCCAGCCGTCGGAGGTCATCAAGATAGCGATGATCCTCTGGATGGGCATGTTCGTCTCCCGTAAATGGGAGAAGATCACGCAGTGGAAGTACGGACTGCTGCCGATGGTGCTGGTCACCGCGGTCACCGTCGGACTCGTGCTCGCCGGCGGCGACCTGGGCACCACCTCGATCATGGGTGCGATCGTGCTCGGCACGCTGTTCTTCGCCGGGATTCCGATTCGACAGCTCGCTACCACCGCACTGCTGGCAGGCGGCATCGCCGTACTGTTCGCGATCTCGCGCCCCAGCCGGCTGAACCGTATAACCGATTTCCTGCATCCCAACGCCAGCGACCCGATGAGCGGCGGTTGGCAGATCCTCCAGGGCAACTACGCGTTGGCATCCGGAGGGGTTTTCGGTGTGGGGCTCGGCAACTCGACCTCGAAGTGGAACTGGCTGCCCGCGGCCGACACGGACTTCATCTTCGCCATCGTCGGCGAAGAACTGGGACTGATCGGCGCCGTCGTCGTGCTCGTGCTGTTCGTCGTGCTGGCGATCGTGTTCGTGAGGATCATGCACGCCTCGGCCGACCCGTTCGCGCGCGTCGTGACAGGCGCCGTGATGATCTGGCTGGTCGGCCAGGGGCTGGTCAACATCGCCGTCGTGCTGGGCGTGATGCCCGTGCTCGGCGTTCCACTGCCGTTGATCTCGGCGGGCGGCACCGCTCTGATCAGTTCGCTGTTCGCGATCGGGGTCGTGCTCTCGTTCGCGCGGAGCAACAGCCGATGACGACGTATCTGATGGCCGGCGGCGGCACGGCCGGTCACGTCAATCCGCTGCTCGCTGTGAGCGACCGGCTGGGCGAGATCGAGCCGGATGCTGCGGTGCTCGTGCTCGGCACGGCCGAAGGCCTGGAATCCCGGCTGGTCCCCGCCCGCGGCTACGAGTTGCTCACCATCGACAAACTGCCCTTTCCCCGTCGGCCGAACCGCGCCGCACTGCGCTTCCCGGCGGCGTGGCGCCGCAACGTGCGGCAGGTGGCGGAACTGATCGCCGAGCGCAGCGTCGACGTTGTCGTCGGCTTCGGCGGTTATGCCGCCGCGCCGGCCTACAGTGCGGCGAAGCGCGCCCGCGTTCCGCTCGTGCTGCATGAGGCCAACGCGCGACCCGGGCTCGCGAACCGGCTCGGCAGCCGGTACACATCGTTCGTGGGCGTGGCCTTCGAGTCGACGCCGCTGCGGCACGGCCGCTTCGTCGGGATGCCGTTGCGCCGGGAGATCGAGACGCTCGATCGAAGCGCGGAACGGGCCGCGGCGCTGCAGCACTTCGGACTCGAGGATCGCCCCACCCTTCTCGTCACGGGCGGCTCGCTCGGCGCGCGGCGGATCAACGAGACGATGATCACCTCCGCCCGAGCGCTCACCGACACCGGCTACCAGGTGCTGCACATCCAAGGCGGGGCCGCCGAGTTCGGCGATCCCGCTGTGCCGGGGTATCACCTGATCGACTACTCGGACCGGATGGATCTGGCACTGGCGATAGCCGATGCGGCAGTCTCCCGGGCGGGAGCGGCGACAGTGAGCGAGCTGGCCGCGCTCGGCATCCCGGCCGTCTACGTGCCCTACCCGGTCGGAAACGGCGAGCAGCGTTTCAACGCCGCGGGAGTCGTGGGTGCCGGCGGCGGCATCGTCGTCGACGACGCCGCCTTCGATCCTGCCTGGGTGCATCGCACGCTGATCCCGCTCATCACCGATCGGCCGAGACTTCTGGCAATGGCTGATGCCGCGGCATCCGCGGGCGTACGCGACGGCTCCGATCGCATGGTCGCCCTGGTGCGCGAAGCAACGGCCAGCGCACGTCAAGGCACGCACGCCATACTGGAACGCGACCGGAACCGACCGAAGGAAGACCCCGACACGTGATCAAACCTGACCTGTCCATGCCGTTGCCGCACGAGCTCGGATCCGTGCACTTCGTCGGCATCGGAGGCTCGGGCATGAGCGGCATCGCCCGCCTGTTCATCGGATCCGGCCATGCCGTGACGGGTTCCGACGTGCGGGAGTCGTCGAACACGCAGGCGCTGCGCGAACTCGGCGCGACGGTCACGATCGGTCATGACGCGAGGAACGTGGGCGACGCGGATGCCCTGGTGGTCACCGGCGCGCTCTGGCAGGACAACCCTGAGTACGCCTACGCGCTCGAGCACGGCATCCCGGTGCTGCACCGATCGCAGGCGTTGAAGTGGCTGATCGACGGCAGGCGTCTGATCTCGGTCGCCGGAGCGCACGGCAAGACCACGTCGACGGGCATGATCGTCACAGGCCTGCTCGGGCTCGGGCTCGACCCGAGCTTCGTCAACGGAGGGGTCATCGAGTCTCTGGGCGTCAGCAGCGCCGCCGGCACCGGCGAGTTGTTCGTCGTCGAAGCCGACGAGTCCGACGGTTCGTTCCTGCTCTACGACACCTCGGTGGCGCTGGTCACCAACGTCGATCCCGACCACCTCGACCACTACGGCTCGGCGGAGGCCTTCGAGGACGCCTTCGTGCGGTTCGCCCAGGGTGCGCGGGAACTGGTCGTGATCTCCTCCGACGACCCTGGTGCGGTTCAGGTCGGCGAGCAGCTGACCGGCAAGCGTGTGCTGACGTTCGGGGAGGCCCGGCACGCGGATGTGCGGGTGCACTCGATCACGACCGAGGGGCCGGTGTCGTTCGGGCTCTCCTACGACGGATCGGAGTACGAGGCGACGCTGCGCATCCCCGGCCGCCACAACGCGGTCAACGCCGCCGGCGCGTTCGCCGTGCTGGTCGGCATGGGACTCGACCCCGCGGCAGCGCTGCAGGCGATCAGTGCATTCGGCGGAACGCAGCGGCGCTTCGAACTGCACGGGGTCGAACGGGGCGTCAGCGTGTACGACGACTACGCGCACCATCCGACCGAGGTGGCCGCTGCCCTGTCGGCAGCACGTACCGTCGTCGGCGGAGGCCGGATCATCGCCGTGCATCAGCCGCACCTCTACAGCCGAACGCGGATGTTCGCGGGGGAGTTCGCGCAGGTGCTGGAGAGCAATGCCGATCAGACGGTCGTGCTCGACGTGTACGGAGCCCGGGAAGACCCCGAGCCGGGCGTGACGGGGGCGCTCGTCGCCGAACGGTTCGAGGATGCCGGCAAGGTCGCCTTCGTCGCCGACTGGCAGCAGGCGGCCGACTACACGGCGTCGATCGCCCGGGACGGGGACTTCGTGATCACCCTGGGTTGTGGCGACGTCTACCGCATCGTGCCGCAACTGCTCGAGGCGCTGCGGGACACCCGCGGGTAGCACGGGATGAAACGGCCGCAAGGATTCGACCGCCGCACCGCGCGACTACCGGCCCCATCGCCGCGCGCGGCAGCCGGCATGAAAAGGGCCGGCGAGCGCGCCGATCGCGTCGATCGCGTCGCCGGGCGCGCCGATCGCGTCGCCGGGCCGGTTTCCGCCGACGATCGCCGCGACGAAGCCCATGCCGACGGAGATCGGGCCCCCGCTGGCGGTCAGATCACCGAGCCGATCCACATCTCCGGCGCGCTGCTCGGCGCCGACCGGCAAGCGTCGGCGTCACCTCCATCTTCGGCGCCGCCCTCGGCCTCGGTTGCGAACGCGCTCGGCGCCGAGTCGCCGAACGCTCCGAGCGTCGCCCGGGCGGCACGAGAGCGGCGGCGCTACGAGCGCAACGAGGTCAAGCGGTTCACACGGCGCTCTCGCCGTCGCCGGATGATCTGGCTCAGCAGCGTCACGACCGTGGTCGCGGTGCTGGGGGTGACGGTGCTCGCGGCGTTCTCACCTCTCATGGCGGTGCGCACGATCGATGTCATGGGTACGACACGGATCGATGCGTCAGCCGTGCGCGAGTCCCTCTCCTCGCAACTGGGAAAGCCGCTGCCGCTGATCGACTACGGCGGCATCCGGCGAGAACTCGACCGGTATCGCCTGATCCGCAGCTACAGCACCGAGGCTGTGCCGCCGGGAACGCTGGTGGTGCGCATCGTCGAGCGCACACCCATCGGGCTGATCCGCTCCGGCAACGCGTACGACCTCGTCGACCAGGCCGGGGTCGTCATCTCGTCGACCGTGCAGAAGCCAGGCGGATACCCGGTCATCACCACCAGCGGACGCCCGGGAACGAGTTCCGCGAAGCAGTCGTTCAGCGCGTCCGCGAGCGTTCTCGCGGTGCTGCCGTCGAGCCTGCTGCCGCGTGTCACGGCGATTTCCGCGTCTTCCGCCGACGATGTCTCGTTCACCCTCGGCGGCAAGAAGGTCGTCTGGGGCAGTACATCGGATGCCGAGCTCAAGGCCACGGTGCTGACGGCACTGCTCAAGGCCGCACCCCGCGCGTCCGTCTACGACGTCTCCTCTCCGCACGCGCCCGTCACCCGCTGAGCGCTCTCCACGACCCGACGGATCAGCGGAGCGGCGAGATCCGGGTCGTCGAAAGCGCGCTGGGGCGCGAGTTGCCGGCGTGATTTGCGACACGCGGGCGTGGCGCGCCCGCCGATCAGACGCGGCGACCTAACGTCTGAAACAGGAAATGCATACCGAGCATAACTTTAAACTTCGACTTGAAGTTGAAAGTTTTTCCAGCGGAGGCCGGACGTGACAACAAACCAGAACTACCTCGCCGTGATCAAGGTCGTCGGCATCGGCGGCGGCGGCGTGAACGCCGTGAACAGAATGATCGAGCTCGGCTTGCGCGGGGTCGAGTTCATCGCGATCAACACCGACGCGCAGGCCCTGCTGATGAGCGACGCCGACGTGAAGCTCGACGTCGGCCGCGAGATCACCCGCGGCCTCGGAGCCGGAGCCGATCCCGAGGTCGGCAGGCGCGCCGCCGAAGACCACGCCGAAGAGATCGAAGAGGCCCTCGCCGGCGCCGACATGGTCTTCGTGACAGCGGGGGAGGGCGGCGGAACCGGCACCGGCGGCGCTCCCGTCGTCGCGCGCATCGCGAAGTCGATCGGTGCCCTCACCATCGGTGTGGTCACCAAGCCGTTCGGCTTCGAAGGCAAGCGTCGCGCCGACTCGGCCGAGACGGGCGTCGCCCGTCTGAAAGAAGAGGTCGACACGCTCATCGTCGTGCCGAACGACCGCCTCCTGGAGATCAGCGACCGCGGCATCAGCATGCTCGAGGCGTTCTCCACCGCAGACCAGGTCCTGCTCGCCGGTGTGCAGGGCATCACCGACCTGATCACGACTCCCGGTCTGATCAACCTCGACTTCGCCGACGTCAAATCGGTCATGCAGGGCGCTGGATCGGCTCTGATGGGAATCGGTTCCTCCAGGGGCGCCGACCGCGCCATCAAGGCTGCGGAGCTCGCGGTGGCCTCTCCGCTGCTGGAGGCGAGCATCGAGGGGGCGCACGGCGTGCTGCTGTCGATCCAGGGCGGTTCGAACCTGGGCATCTTCGAGATCAACGACGCCGCCCGGCTCGTGCAGGAGGCAGTGCACCCGGAGGCCAACATCATCTTCGGTGCCGTCATCGACGACACGCTCGGTGACGAGGTTCGGGTCACGGTGATCGCGGCCGGCTTCGATGGCGGCGAGCCGAAGGACAAGCAGGTCGAAGCGCGACGCAACACGTTCGTCTCCGCAGGCCCGGAGACGGCGCTGGTCGACACGCAGGCGCTTGCCGAGGAAGACCTGCCCACGCCCGCGCAGTGGACGGCCGAAGACTCCAAACTGGTCAATGCGGCGACCGATCCGGCGTTCTCCGACGACGACCTCGAGTTGGACGTTCCCGACTTCCTGAAGTAGGGCCGACCTGATCGTGACCGACGCCGGCATCCCCGCCTCCAGCGGTTCCGCGCTCGCCGACCGCCTGTCGGCGGTGCGGGCCGATATCGAGGACGCCGCTCGGGCCGCCGGTCGCGCTCCGGACGAATTGACGACCATCGTCGTCACGAAGTTCCACCCGGCGTCGCTGGTGCGCGAGCTGGCCGCGCTGGGCGTGCGGGACATCGGCGAGAACCGGCACCAGGAAGCCGCGGGCAAGGCCGCCGAACTGTCCGATCTCGATCTCACCTGGCACTTCATCGGTCAATTGCAGAGCAACAAGGCCAGGCTGGTGCGCCGGTATGCCCACGTCGTGCACTCGATCGACCGCGGGTCGCTGGTGGATGCCATCGCGTCGCCGGATGGCCACGTCATCGACTGCTTCGTGCAGGTCAATCTGAGCGACGACCCGGCCAGGGGCGGTGTCTCTGCAACGGAGCTCGAGCCGTTGGTCGAGCGACTGCTCACCGCACCCGGCCTCAAACTGCTCGGCGTGATGGGGGTCGCCCCACTGAACGAGGAGCCGCAGCGCGCGTTCTCACGGCTCCACCGCGAGTCGCTCCGGGTGCGGTCCCTCGCTCCGGATGCCGACCGCATTTCGGCGGGAATGTCCGCCGATTATGCGGCGGCGATCGCCGAAGGAGCGACACACCTACGGATCGGCAGCGCAATCACGGGCAATCGTCCGAAGCGCGGTTAATCTGACACAGAGAAGATCGGCACCAGCCGTCGCGGGGCGTATGCACCAGCGCAAGCACTACGGAGGACACGATGAGCAACCCGCTGAAGAAGACCATGGTCTATCTCGGCTTGGCAGACGAGGAGCTCGACTACGACGAGCAGCCGCAACATCCGGCACCGGTCGCTCCTGTGCAACACGCACCGGCCCCACCCGTGCAACGCGCGCCCGTCACGCCGTTGCGCAAAGCCACCCCGGCACGGAATGCGACGGAAAAGGAAATGAACGAGATTCTCACAGTCCACCCCCGCCAGTACCGCGACGCTCAGGCGATCGCCGAGTCGTTCCGCGAGGGGGTTCCCGTCATCATCAACCTGTCTCAGATGAGTGAAGGCGACGCACGTCGGCTCATCGATTTCGCCAGCGGGCTCTCTCAGGGCCTCTACGGCAAGATCGAGCGAGTCACGAGCAAGGTCTTCCTGCTTTCGCCGTCGCACGTCGTCGTCTCCGGTGATGCCGGGTCTTCGGCGGATGCCGAGGTCGAGGGATCGTTCTTCGCGCAGGGCTGAGGCACGCCGCGTCTGACCGGCCTTTGGCCAAGACCGCTCGCGTGATCGTTGATACTTGAACAGTGCCTGTCGTCTCGATCATCGCCAGCGTGGCGTACTATCTGCTGCTGATCTTCTTTCTCGTGATGTGGGCTCGTTTCGTGCTCGACCTGGTGCGCACGTTCCGCCGGTCGTGGCGACCCCGCGGCGCGGGCCTGGTGCTCGCCGAGGTGATGTATGTGGTCACCGACCCGCCGATCAGGATGTTCCGGCGGCTGGTGCCGCCGCTCTCGCTCGGCCCGGTCGCGATCGACTTCGGATGGTCGCTGACGATGCTCGTCTGCGTGATCGCGATGTACATCACTGCGACGTTGCGCTGAACAGTGACGCTGGTGCGAATCCTCAGTTGTCTTTGCTAGCGTTAGCTGAACGTTATTTCCAGTTCATCGAATCACAGATCTAAGGGTGGCAAGTCATGGCGCTGACTCCGGAAGATGTAGTCAACAAGCGGTTCCAGCCGACGAAATTCCGTGAGGGATACGACCAAGACGAGGTCGATGACTTTCTCGACGAGGTCGTCGTGGAGTTGCGTCGACTCAATCAGGAGAACGATGAGCTCAAGCAACGGCTGAGCGCATCCGACGGCCACATCGCCGAATTGCAGCGAGGCGGGGCGCAGTCCGCACCGGCCGCCGTTGAACAGCCGCAGCCGGTGGTCGCCCCGGCACCCGCTCCGGTTCCGGTGCCCGCAGCACCGGTCGCCGCGGCCCCCGATGAGACCGAAAGCACCAACAATCTGCTGCAGCTGGCTCGCCGGCTGCACGAAGAGCACGTTCGCGAAGGCGCCGAGAAGCGTGACGCCCTCATCGCCGAGGGTCACGCAACCGCGGCGCGCGTCATCGCCGAAGCGGAGTCGAAGCAGCGCGCCCAGATCAACGCCCTCGATCAGGAGCGCGCCGGTCTCGAGCGCCAGATCGACGAGCTGCGCACCTTCGAGCGCGAATACCGCGCCAAGCTGAAGAGCTACATCGAAGGCCAGCTACGCGACCTCGAGTCCTCGAACGTCGGCACGCCGTCTGGATTCGGCGGCAACCAGGCGTCAGCCGCGATCTCGGCCCCGAACTCCGGCCCGCTGCCGGCCGTCGGCGCCGTCGCAGGTGACTCCGGCGACCAGCCTCCGACGTTCCAGGGCTTTGGAGGCTGAGCGACCGGCGAAGGTCAGCGCACGAGCCCTCGTCGTCCTTATCGGCGTAGCGCTCGTGATCCTGGCGATCGATCAGATCGCGAAGTACCTCGTCGTCACCCGCCTCGAAGAGAACCGTGAGGTCGATGTCCTCGGCTGGCTGCTGAAGTTCCACTACGTCCGTAATCCCGGGGCAGCCTTCTCGATCGGCACGGACTCGACCTGGATCTTCTCGATCATCGCCACCGGCGTACTGATCTTCGTGATCTGGTACGCGCGTCGCATCCGCTCGGTGGGTTGGGCCGTGTTGTTCGGACTTCTGCTGGGCGGACTGCTCGGCAACCTGAGCGATCGTCTGTTCCGGCCGCCAGGCTTCGGCGTCGGTGAGGTCGTGGACTTCGTGCAGATCCCGCTGCTGCCGGCGATCTTCAACCTGGCCGACGTCGCGATCGTGACGAGCATGGTGTTGTTCCTGATCCTCACGCTCCTGGGTGTCGGGATGACGGGCAGGCGGGATGCCGGGCAATCCGGCCCGGCCGACACCGGTCCGGGCGAATCGGCCGAGCAGTCCGACGCTGCATCCAGCCGGATCGGCCATGGAGACTCGTAGCCTGCCGGTGCCGGACGGCCTGGACGGAGTGCGGGTGGATGCCGGCGTCGCGAAGCTACTGGGCTTCTCCCGCAGCTTCGCCGCCGAAGTCGCCGAGACGGGCGGCGTCGTGGTGGGCGGCTCGCCGGCCGACAAGGCGGACCGGTTGCATGCCGGAGCGTGGCTCGAAGTCAGCTGGCAGCCGAAGAGCGCAGTCGAGATCGTGCCGATCCCTGTTCCCGAACTCACCATCGTGCATGACGATGACGACATCGTCGTGGTCGACAAACCCTTCGGCGTCGCCGCCCACCCGTCGGTGGGGTGGGAGGGCCCGACCGTTCTGGGGGCTCTCGCGGCGGCGGGATACCGCATCTCCACCTCCGGCGCCGCGGAGCGGGCCGGGATCGTGCACCGCCTCGACGCGGGCACCAGCGGTCTCATGGTGGTCGCGAAATCGGAGCATGCCTACACCGCTCTGAAACGCGCCTTCCACGATCGTCAGGTGGAGAAGATCTACCACGCGGTGGTGCAGGGGCACCCCGATCCGCTGGCCGGCACCGTCGACGCCCCGATCGGGCGGCATCCGAGAGCCGACTGGAAGTTCGCGGTCACCGCTGCCGGCAAACCGTCGGTGACGCACTACGAGACGATCGAGGCGTTCCCCGCGGCGAGCCTGCTCGAGATCCGTTTGGAGACCGGGCGCACTCATCAGATCAGGGTGCACATGGCCGCCCAACGGCATCCATGCGTGGGCGATTCGATGTACGGAGCCGACCCGACCCTCTCGGCCCGGCTGGGGCTCGCCAGGCAGTGGCTGCACGCGGTGCGGCTGGGATTCGACCATCCCGGCACCGGGGAACGGGCCGTGTTCGAAAGCGACTACCCGGCCGATCTGCAGCACGCGCTGGATGTCCTCGGCCAGAATTAGGCTTGGGGTCTCAGAACGATACGAGAGCGGTGACAGTGTCTTCCAGCGGTGATTCGTTCGTGCATCTGCACGTCCACAGCGAGTACTCGATGCTGGACGGAGCCGCGCGCATCGGGCAGTTGGTGCAGGCTGCAGCCGACCAGGGGATGCCCGCGCTGGCGGTCACCGATCACGGCAACATGTTCGCGGCTTTCGAGTTCTGGCGCGCCGCGACCGCGGTGGGCGTGAAGCCGATCATCGGTACCGAGGCCTATCTGACTCCGCGCACGCACCGCACCGATCGCACCAGGGTGCGCTGGGGAAACGGGGGAGAGGACGACGTCTCCGGGTCGGGCGCCTACACGCATATGACGCTGCTCGCCGAGACCACGCAGGGCATGCACAACCTCTTCCGGATGTCGTCGAAGGCGTCCATCGAGGGGTATTACTTCAAGCCCCGGATGGACCGCGAGTTGCTGAACGAATACGGCAAGGGCATCATCGCGACCACGGGATGCCCGAGCGGCGAGGTCCAGACGCGGTTGCGGCTCGGACAGTACGACGAGGCGGTCAAGGCCGCGGCCGAATTCCGCGACATCTTCGGCAAAGACAACTTCTACTGCGAGATCATGGACCACGGTCTGGGCATCGAGCGTCGCATCATGCCCGATCTGCTGCGCTTGGCGAAGGATCTGGGGCTGCCGGTGGTCGGCACCAATGACCTGCATTACACGCACTCTCACGACGCGAAGAGCCATGCGGCGTTGCTGTGTGTGCAGTCCGGATCGACGCTCGACGATCCGAACCGCTTCAAGTTCGACGCCGACGACTTCTATCTGAAGTCCGCAGCGGAGATGCGACAGTTGTTCCGCGAGCATCCGGAGGCGTGCGACTCGACGCTGGAGATCGCGGAGCGCTGCAATGTCGAGTTCGACACGAACGCCAACTACATGCCGCGCTTCCCCGTACCGCAGGGCGAGACGGAGCAGACCTGGTTCGTCAAGGAGGTCGAGACGGGGCTGCACGAGCGCTACCCGGCAGGCATTCCCGATGAGGTGCGCAGGCAGGCCGACTACGAGATCGGCGTGATCTCGCAGATGGGATTCCCCGGGTACTTCCTCGTCGTGGCCGACTTCATCAACTGGTCCAAGCGCAACGGCATCCGAGTCGGACCGGGGCGTGGCTCCGGCGCCGGCTCGATGGCGGCATACGCGATGCGCATCACCGACCTCGACCCACTGCAGCACGGGCTGATCTTCGAGCGATTCTTGAATCCCGACCGGGTCTCGATGCCCGACTTCGACGTCGACTTCGACGACCGGCGCCGGGGCGAGGTCATTCGATACGTGACGGAGAAGTACGGCGCCGAGCGGGTCGCCCAGATCGTCACGTACGGCACCATCAAGGCGAAGCAGGCGCTGAAAGACGCGGGCCGCGTGCTCGGCTTCCCGTTCAGCATGGGCGAGAAGCTCACCAAGGCGATGCCGCCTGCCGTGATGGGCAAGGACATCCCGCTCACCGGCATCTTCGACCGCGATCACCCCCGTTACAAGGAGGCGGGCGACCTGCGCGCCGTGGTCGAGACCGATCCGGAGGCGAAGACGGTCTTCGACACCGCGCTCGGCCTCGAGAACCTGAAGCGCCAATGGGGGGTGCATGCGGCGGGCGTCATCATGTCGTCCGACCCGCTGATCGACATCATCCCGATCATGAAGCGCGAGCAAGACGGTCAGATCGTCACACAGTTCGACTATCCGGCGTGCGAAGCGCTCGGCCTGATCAAGATGGACTTCCTCGGACTGCGCAACCTGACGATCATCAACGACGCGCTCGACAACATCAAGGCGAACCAGGGGTTCGATCTGGTTCTCGAAGACCTGTCGCTGGACGATCGACCGGCGTACGACCTGCTCTCCCGCGGCGACACGCTGGGCGTCTTCCAACTCGACGGCGGGCCGATGCGCGCGCTGCTGCGGTTGATGAAGCCCGACAACTTCGAAGACATCTCGGCGCTCATCGCGCTCTACCGGCCTGGGCCGATGGGCGCGAATTCGCACACCAACTACGCCTTGCGCAAGAACGGTCTGCAGGAGATCACGCCGATCCATCCCGAGCTCGCCGAGCCGCTGAAAGACATCCTCGACACCACCTACGGCTTGATCATCTATCAGGAGCAGGTGATGGCGATCGCACAGAAGGTCGCCGGGTTCTCGCTGGGGCAAGCAGACATCCTGCGGCGGGCGATGGGCAAGAAGAAGAAGTCTGAGCTCGACAAGCAGTACGCCGGTTTCCAGGGCGGCATGAAGTCCAACGGCTACTCGGATGCCGCAATCAAGACGCTGTGGGACATCCTGCTGCCGTTCTCCGACTACGCCTTCAACAAGGCGCATTCGGCGGCGTACGGGGTCATCTCCTACTGGACCGCGTACATGAAGGCGCACTACCCGGCCGAGTACATGGCGGCGCTGCTGACCAGTGTCGGCGACTCGAAAGACAAGATGGCGCTCTATCTCAACGAGTGCCGCCGAATGGGCATGCGGGTGCTGCCGCCCGACGTGAACGAGTCCATCGGCTTCTTCACCGCCGTCGGTGACGACATCCGCTTCGGGCTCGGCGCGGTGCGCAACGTGGGAACGAACGTGGTCGACGGCATCCGCAACGCCCGTGAGCAGCAGAGCCGGTTCGAGTCGTTCCACGACTTCCTGCGCAAGGTGCCGCTGCACGTGGCGAACAAGCGCGCCGTCGAGTCGCTGATCAAGGCCGGCGCCTTCGATTCACTCGGGCATACCCGGCGTGCCCTCGTCGAGGTGCACGAGGATGCCATCGACTCCGCAGTGAGTCTGAAGCGCAACGAGGCGAACGGTCAAGTCGACCTGTTCGGCGACCTGTTCGAGTTCGGCGGTGGCCACGAGACCGTGCCCGACCGACCGGAGTGGGCCAAGCGTGACAAGCTCGCGTTCGAACGCGAGATGCTCGGCCTGTATGTCTCGGATCATCCGTTGGCCGGGCTCGAGTTGCAGTTGGCCAAGCATTCCAGTGCCACGATCGCCGATATCATCGGGTCCGACTCCACGCAGGACGGCGACACCGTCACGATCGCCGGGCTGCTCACCAGCGTGCAGCACCGGGTCGCCCGCAGTTCCGGCAATCAGTACGGCATGATCACCGTCGAGGACTTCTCCGGCGAGATGACGGTGATGTTCATGGGCAAGGCCTATCAGGAGTTCGCGCCGGCCCTGATCGCCGATTCGATCGTGGTGGTGCGCGGCCGGGTCAGCATGCGCGACGATGGCATGAACCTCCACGCGTACAACATCTTCGCCCCCGACGTCGGTCAGAGCATCGGCACCGGTCCGCTGGTGATCTCGTTGCCCGATCAGCGGGCCACCACAGACACCGTGCAGGCGTTGAGCGATGTGCTGATCAGGCACGCCGGGGACAACGAAGTGCGGCTGCGCCTTGTCAAGGGCGACATCGCCCGCGTCTTCGAGGTGCCGTATCCGGTGTCGGTGACGGCCGACCTGTACGGCGAGCTGAAGGGTTTACTCGGTCCGCACTGCCTCGGCTGACTCCGGCCGTCATCCAACGGCCCCATGCACGCCCCATGCTCCCTGGCG
>DATMTS010000085.1:0-20240 GCA_035564555.1 Humibacter sp. | reverse complement strand
CGAGCCGACGCAGGTGCTCCCCGTGGCAGCGCCTCCGCCGGCGCCACCCGCCGACACGCCGCCGCCTCGTCGCGGTCGGCGCCGCGCGTTGCTCGGCGCCGCGGCCGCTCTCATTCTGATCGGGGGCGGCATCCTGGCCGCGGTTCTGCTGGGGCAACCGCAGGGCTCACCTGCGCAGTTGCAACCACCCCCGACCTCAGACGTCGCGACCCCGGGTCCCACGCACGCGCCCGCCCACACGCAATCTCGAGAGACGCCTACGCACGGCACGACCTCGACGCCTCATACTCCGAGGCACCCCGCGCCCAAGCGCACGGCGCCCTCGCAGACGACGCCGACCGGGTCGCCGCCCCCGCAGCCCACCTCGACGACCCCGCCCTCGCCTCAGCCGACACCCTCATCCACCCCGGTTCCGACCAACACCTCTTCGGCCGTGAGCCCGCCGCCGACTCCGTGACGATCGCGCCGTCGCTGCAGGGGCGATGCGCATGCTCAATGTTCGAAACGCTGCTCCGCCACCGCCTTCGCGAGGAAGTCCTCCCAGGAGCGTGTGCCCACCTCGACGCCGTCGAGGGCGAGGTTCTCGCCGGCGCGGTACGCCCGGGCGACCCTGCCGGGAACGTGCAGCGGCAGCACCGGGCGGCGCTTGCCTCGCGCGCGAAGGTAGCTGGCCACGAGTTCTGCCAGGGTGTAGACGCGCGGGCCCACCTCGTCGGGCGCCAGCCCCAGCGGCTCGCCGAGCGTGAGCTCGACGAGCCGGGCGGCGACGTCTTCGGGGTCTACCGGCTGAGCCCGCAGCCCGCGCGGATCGAGGATGACCGGGAGCCGGGCGAGCACTTTGATCACCGTGAACGCGAGCGTGTGGAACTGAGCCGCGCGCAGCACCGTCCATGGCACGCCCGACTCCATCAAAGCGTGCTCGGCGCCTCGTTTCGCGGTGAAGTAACCGATCGGCATCGTGGCAGCACCGACCACCGAGATCAGCACGATGTGCTTGACGCCCGCAGCCCGGGCGGCCCGCACCAGGTTGCGGGTGGCGATGTCGTCGCCCTTCGGTCCGCCGGCGAGGTGCAGGATCGTGTCCATTCCTTCGACGGCAGCCGCCACCCCTTCACCCTTGAGCAGGTCGCCGGTGACGAATCGGATGCCGTCACGGGCCTGCTGGGCGCGGCGACTGAGTACCGTCACGTCGTTTCCTGCGGCCCGCAGGCGCGGCACGACGAGCGATCCGACGGTTCCGGTTCCGCCGGTGACGAGGATTCGAGAGGTCATGCGTGCTCCGTTCGTTCGTTGCGACCCGCATCGTTGCCCGGGCACGACGAATCGTACGCCGGGCCACACGTCTGCGGGTAGCAGCCGGCAGCATCCTCAGCGGTTCCGCGTGCCGTCCTGTTCGCGCTCTCGGGCACGGCCGCGATCCTGTTCCCGATCGCGGGAAGCGGCGGGGTGTGGGTCGTGCTCCGGGTCGTACAGGGCGCGGCCCTCCGCCGCTTCTTTGCGCGCCCGAGCCTCCTTCTTCTTGCTCGCCGTCGCATCCCGAGGCGGCAGTTTGATCTGATCCTCGGCCTGGATGCCGCCCTGAAGCTCCCGGCCGCGCTCGAGTTCGGCATCGAGCTCCGCTCCGAACAACAGCGCCAGGTTCGTGATCCACAACCAGATCAGAAAGATGATGATGCCGGCCAGTGAGCCGTACGACTTGTTGTAGTGCGAGAAGTTCGCGACGTAGATTCCGAACCCGAGCGATGCGAGCACGATCAGCACCAGGGCCGTGACGCCGCCGATCGTCACCCAGCGGAACCTGGGCTGCTGCACGTTCGGAGTCGCGTAGTACAGCAACGCGATCATCAGCACGAAGGCGACGGCGAGCAGCGGCCATTTCGCAATGCTCCACACGGTCTCCACGACGGCGCCCGCCCCCAGCGCATTGCCCAGGGCATCGGTGACCGGACCGGAGACGATCAACACGACCACCATGATCAGAACCAGCAGGATGACGACCAGTGTGATCAGCAATTGCTGCGGCTTGCGCTTCCAGAACGGGCGACCCTCGTCGATCTCGTAGATTCGGTTCATGGCGCGGGCGAAGGCCCCGACATAGCCCGACGCGCTCCAGATCGCCAGCACGATCCCGAAGATCAGAGCGAAGCCGGCCACGGGTGACGAGGCGAACTGCTCGATCGGTCCGCGCACGATCGATGCGGCCGAGCCAGGAGCCACGTCTTTCACGATCGACATCACCGCCTCCGTGGCCTGCTTGCGCTGGCCGACGACGCCGAGCAACGAGAACACCGCCAGAAGCGCCGGGAAGCCGGAGAGGATGCCGAAGTACGTCAGCGAACCAGCGCTGTCGATGCACTGGTCGAGACCGAATTCGCGGATCGTCCTCCGTACGGCATACAGCCAGGAACGCTTCCGCACCTTCGGAGGCGTGCCCGGCTTGCGCGGGTCGTCGGGCGCCGGGGCATCCTGCAGTCGCGCGCTCGCCCCGATGTCGTCGTTCATTCGAGTCTCCCCGGTTCCGGTTGTGCTGAAGCGACGACGGCGGGTCGCGACCGCGCCGGCCGCGACCCGCCGTCGTGCGCGCCTACGGTCGGCGCACCTCGTCCGCCGCGTTCTGAGCGTGTTCGGTGACGTCGTGGGCGGCGGAGCCGGCCCGCGCCTTGACGTCGTCTGCGGCATCTGCCGCGGCCTGCTTGACCTCGTTCGCCGCGTGGCGGGCAGGCTCCTGCAACGAGTCGGCGACGTCTTTCGCGACATCCTTGGCCTCGTCGACCAACGGGGCTGCGGCGTCCTTCACCGACGAAGCGAGCTCCTTCTCCTTCTGCGAGGCGGGGATCAGCGAGGCGGCGAGCCAGCCGATGCCGAAGGCGATCAGCCCGACGGCGAGGGGGTTGCCCTCGGCCTTCGCCCGAACGGTCTGGGCGGCGTCGGCCATCGCGTCTGCGCCCCGATCGCCCAGCTCGGAGGTGCCGCCCATGACCCGGTCGCGCGCCTGAGTGAAGGCGCTCCGCATCCTGCCGACCTGGCGGTGCGCGATCTTCGAAGGCGTCACCTTGTCGGCGAGCGCGTCGACATCGGTGCCGAGTTCGGTGCGGGTCACCTCGATCTCCGCGCGGATCTCATCAGGATTGTTCGTCATCTGTTCTCACCGTTCCTTTTCAACGTGTCAGGGATCTCTTTGAGGCTTTCCACGGTCTGCGGCGCGCCCTTGACCGACTTCACCGCCGACCGTCCCACGACGAACAGGATCAGGCCGATGATCGCCCAGATGACGGCGATGATCAGGCCAGACCAGGCGTTGCCGATCAGGTAGCCCAGGCCCCACCATGCGGCGATGGAGAGGAAGAGCACCGTCATCATTCCGGCGTAGCCTGCGCCGCCGAGCATGCCGGCGCCTTTACCGGCTCGAGCGGCCGACTCACGCAACTCCGCCTTCGCGAGCTCGACCTCTTGGCGCATCAGCGTCGAGATGTCGCGACTGACCTCGCCGAGCAGGTCGCCCAGCGACGTGGATTCCGCCTTTCGCTCGGCGGGGGTCTCCGGATCGATCATCGCGCGCCGCCGCCGTCGGTCTGCTCGGTGGTGCTGCTGGCCGCCGAACGCGTCAGGCGCCCGGCCAGCAGGCCGGCCGCGGCGGCGATCGCGATGAAGGTGCCCGGTTTGCGGCCGGCGTACCGGCGCACCTCGTCCACCAGGGAGCCTGGGTCACGCCGGTCCAGCCAGGATGCGACGCTTCCGGTACGCGTCGCGGCTCGCCGCACGAGGTCGGTCGCCACGCCATCGTCGGGCGACTGCTCCGCCATCTGCGAGAACTGCCGGCTCACCGAATGCAGGCCCTCCGCGACGCGCCGCTGCTGCACCTCGGCCTGCGTCCTGAGTTCGTCCTGGGTCTGGCGCCAGACGTCCTTCGCCTGTGTCTTGGCCTCCTGGGCGACGTCGCCGACCGCCTGCTTCGCTGTCTCGACGACGTCCCCTCCCGCGTCGACCGCGTGGTCCTTCAGGCCGGATGCCTGCGCTCGGGCAGCATCCATCCGGTCGGAACCTCCGCTGGCCGGTGAACCGGGCACGGGTGCGGCCGTGGGCGGGACGCTTGTGGCGGGGCCGCTCGCGGGCGGCATCCCTGTGGCGGACGTGCCCGCGGGCGGCACGCCTGTGATGGGTGAGCCTGCGGGCGGCACGCCGGTGGCCGACGTGCCGGCGGGCGGTACGACCGTGGCGGGCATGCCCGGTGCCGGCGTTCCCGTTGCCGGTGTTCCCGTTGCCGGTGATCCGGTGGCCGGCGTCGAATCTTCATCCGGGGTCGAATCGCGTCGCACCGCGCCGGGAGTACGGGCCGGTGGAACGATCGGATCGTTGTCTGTCATTGCTTCGCCCTTCGTAGCTGGTCAACTCGTCGTCGTCTTGGTATGGCAGCGTAGGTCGGCGAAAACGTGCGTCACAGGGGGTTGACTGCACCCCGTGCCGCACTGAAACTGCCCCATGCAGGCGGCCGCGTCGACACCGGACGCGTGCGACGAGCGACGTCAGCGGGACCGGGCGTCGATCACCCGTGCGAGGCACGCTGCATAGAGGCGTGCCCCTCGACCGCCGGGATGGATGTGGTCGGATGCGAGCAGGTCGAGATGTGGGGCGATCGCCCTGTGCCAGTCGACGAGTGCGGAACGCGGGTCGGTCTTCACGAATCCGGCCAGGTCGCCGTTGACCTCGCCGAGCCACTGCCGGTCCGCATAGATGTTGACGAAGACCAGCCGCGTCGACGGACCGGCCGCCGAACGGATGGCGTCGAGAGTGCCGGTGCCCAGGTAACCGTTGGTGCCGAGGCCGATCACGACGATCGGCCGCAGCTCGGCGCGCGCCGCGTAGCCGGCGAGCAGGCGCGGGGCCTCGCGCGGTTGCCGGGAGACGACGGCGTCGATGCGGATGCCGGGGAACTGCGCCTGCAGCGCGGGAGCGGCGGCGAGCATGACCGAGTCTCCGATCGCCAGGATGTCGCCACCCGGCATCACCGGCGGAGCGGTCGCGGCGGGGTGCACACCGGACGGGCGGGCCGTGGCCGAAACGCGTGGCGTGGGCGACGCCGCAAGGGACGGACTCGAGCTCGGCGAGGCATCCGGGTCGACTTGCGGAGCGGGGTGCTGCCGCGCCGACTGGATCGTGCGTTCGCCTAACGCGACCTGATGCTCGGCATCCGTCACCCGGGCCCCCTGCGCCACGGCGGCCGACGTGGCCACCCCGCCTGCGAGCACGAGCGCGACCGCCGCCGAGGCGGCGACCAGGCGCCCGCCCCGGCGGCCGGCGGGCCACAACGGCATGAACAGCACACCGAACCCGCCTCGCCGGATCGGCGTCTCGACGAAGCGATGCGACAGCAGGGCGGCGCCGATCGTGATCGCAAGGGCGATGCCCGCAGACGCCAGCGCATCGACCCCGGTGCGCGCGGCGGCCGGCAGGGCCGCCTGAACCAGCAGCAGCGCCGGCCAATGCCACAGGTACAGTCCGTACGACCTCTCGCCGGTGGCTCGCAGGGGTGCGGCATCCAGCGCACGACCGAGAGTCGCGCCCGGGCGCGTCGCCGACCAGATCAGCACGGCGGTGAGCACCGCGACCAAGGGCAGGCCGCCGCGGTAGGTGAACGGTGTCGTGCTGGTCATCAAGACCGAACAGACGACGAGTGCGGCCAGTGCCAGTGTGCCGAGCAGCGCCGCCCAGCGACGCTCGAACCGTGCGAATCCCGATTCGCCGGCATCCAGATCCAGCGGGCGTCTCTGCTGCAGTGCGAATGCGAGCGCAGCACCGAGTGCGAGGCCGAAGCAGTGCGCGTCCGATCCGTAATAGACGCGGCTCGGATCGAGGCCGGGGGTGTACAGCACCGCCATCGTCACGGCCGAGGCGGCGGCGATGCCCAAGGCGATCACGGCTCGAACCGCGGGAGAGCGAAGCAGCACCAGTGCCAGTACGACGAACGGCCAGAGCAGATAGAACTGTTCCTCAACGGCAAGCGACCATAGATTGCGGAACAACTGCGGGGCATCCTGAGCGAAGTAGCTCTGGTCTTGTGCGATGAAGACCCAGTTGCTGCTGAAGGTGATTGCGCCGAGCACTTGCGAGCCGAGACCGACGAGCAGATCGCCGCCGGTCACGAGTGCCGCGGTGCAGCACGCCAGCACCAGCACGACCAGGGCCGGCAGCAAGCGCCGGGCGCGCCGCAACCAGAACGAACGCAGGCCTTTCGTCCCTCCGGGTCGACGCGAGAGCAACAGAGCGGTGATCAGAAATCCGCTGATCACGAAGAAGATGTCGACGCCGACGAAGCCGCCGGGCAGGATGGCGGGCATGAAGTGATAGGCGATGACCATGGCCACCGCGATCGCCCGCAAGCCGTCGAGACCCGCCAGCCGTGCTGCGGGCCGATCGTTCCAGACCGTCGGATGCGCTCGGTCCTGCGATGCGGGTGGGGTCATCACGGGCATCGTAGCCGGAGCAGGTGGCCGGTCGGCGAGGCACCCGCGGCGTGCGGGAATTCAGCTGCTTACACCCGATGCCAGCGAAAAGGCAGCCGTGGAGCCCGTAGCGCGACTCGTCGATAATCGTTGCTGAAGTTCACCATCCGGCGAAGGGCCGGCGACGAGGAGGCAACCGTGCGTGACAAGGACGATGAGAGGGCGACGATGCCGACGGAGGTCAGCGAGCATGTCGGCCGGTTCGACCGTTTCGCCGAAAAGGCGTCGCGAGTGGCGAGCCGGGCGTGGTTCTTCGCGTTCTGCGTTCTGCTCGTTGTCGTCTGGGCGCCGTCGATCCTCATCCTTCGGAGCATCGACACCTGGCAACTGATCATCAACACCGCGACGACGATAGTGACGTTCCTGCTCGTCGCTTTGCTGCAGAATAGCCAGGAGCGAGCCGATCAGGCCATCCAGCAGAAGCTGAACGCGATTGCCGATTCGCTGGCCGACGTCATGGACAAGCAGAACCTGCCGAACAACGCCAAAGAACTGCGTCAAGCGGTCGGATTGGAGAATTACGAGAGCAGCGACGGACGGTAGTGAGCGCGCCCGGGTACTGACCGGGCCCAGCCGCCGTAAACAAGGCATCGTCTGGGTTGCGCTCGCCGCGCTCGGCGTGGTCTTCGGCGATATCGGCACGAGCCCGCTCTACGCCTTGAAGACCGTGTTCACCATCGACGGCGGCGCCGTGCACGCCAGCGCGGACGACGTGTTCGGGGTCATCTCCCTGATGTTCTGGAGTGTCACGCTCATCGTGTCGATCAAGTACCTCGCCATCTTGATGCGCGCCGACAACGAGGGCGAGGGCGGGGTGATGGCGCTCGCCGCGCTTGCTCAGCGTCTCTACGCGGACCGGGCGGGCCGCGCCGGCATCCTCATCGTCGTCGGGATCGTCGGAGTCTCACTGTTCTACGGGGACTCGATCATCACCCCGGCCATCAGCGTGTTGTCCGCGGTCGAGGGCCTGCATGTCGCCGCCCCGGCGATCTCCCACCTGGTGATCCCGATCGCCGCGGCCATCCTGGTCGGTCTCTTCGTCGTGCAGCGATTCGGCACCGGCAGAGTGGGCGGGCTGTTCGGCCCGGTCATGGTGGTGTGGTTCCTGGTGCTCGCGGTCGCCGGTCTCGGCATGGTGGTACAGGACCCGGGCGTGTTGCTCGGTCTGCTGCCCAGTTATGCCGTGCTGTTCGTGTTCGCCCATCCCTTCATCGCATTCGTCGCGATGGGCGCCGTGGTGCTGGTGATAACGGGCGCGGAGGCGCTGTACGCCGATATGGGCCACTTCGGACGCTCCCCGATCCGGCGCGCTTGGTTCTTTCTCGCGTTCCCGGCGTTGACCCTGAACTACCTTGGCCAAGCCGCCCTGGTGCTTCACCATCCCGAGGCGAAGATCGACCCGTTCTTTCTGCTGATGCCGGAGTGGGCACGGCTTCCGGTGGTCGTGCTGGCCACAGCAGCCACCATCATCGCGAGCCAGGCCGTGATCTCGGGCGCGTTCTCGCTGTCCACCCAGGCCGTTCGACTCGGCCTTCTGCCGCCGGTCACGATCCGGCAGACCTCCAAGCGGGAGGGCGGTCAGATCTACGTGCCCGCCATCAACGGCCTGCTGTTCATCGGCGTCATGGCCGTGATGCTCGCCTTCGGGTCATCCGCCCGGTTGGCGACCGCGTACGGGGTGTCCGTCACCGGTGCGTTGGTGGTGGACACGCTGCTGCTGCTGGTGGTCGCGCGGCCGCTCTGGCAGTGGAGCGCGTGGAAGATCACGCTGGCGGCGGTCGTGTTCGGCGGCCTGGAGCTCACCTTCCTCGCCGGCAACCTGTCGAAGGTGCTGCTCGGCGGATGGGTGCCGCTGCTGATCGCGGCCGCGGTCATCACCGTCATGACCACCTGGCGGCGAGGCCGGCAACTGGTCATCGAAGACCGTACCAAGAAAGAGGGACCGCTTTCGGAATTCATCGAAGACGTGCGTACCAGGGCGGTCGCCCGCGTGTCGGGGGTCGCGGTGTTCCCGCATCCCAACAAAGACACCACACCGCTTGCCCTGCGAGCCAACGTGAAACACAATCACGTGCTCCATGAGCACGTGATCATCGTCTCGGTGGTCACCGAGCGCGTGCCGCACGTCGCCGCCTCGGCGTGTTTCAGCCACGACGATCTCGGATACGCCGACGACGGCATCGAGCACCTCACGATCCGATTCGGGTTCTCCGACCGGCCCGACATCCCGAAGGCGCTCAGGGTGGCATGCCGAGCGAACGTTCTCCCTATCGATGCCGAGGAGATGCAGAGCGCCTCGTACTTCATCTCGCGCGGAGCCATCCGCACCACGCATGTCAAGCGCATGGTGCCCTGGCGAAAGACGCTTTTCCTCACGCTCGCTCACAACGCGGTCGATCCCGCCGCACGATTCGGGTTGCCCGCGCTGCGCACGGTGACGATGGGAAGCGACGTCGAGATCTAGCCGCCCGGGTCTCTTGTGGGCGTCGGCGGCTCGGCGGATACTGGCCAGGTCGACGATGACGAGATCGAAAGGGACGCACGATGGCGAACACGATTCTGAATCCGTATCTCAACTTCCGTGGCGACGCGCGCGACGCGATGGAGTTCTACCGCAGTGTCTTCGGCGGAGATCTCAACGTCAGCACGTTCGGGGAGTCGCAGATGACCGACGACCCCGACGAACAGGACTGGCTGATGCACGCCCAGCTCACCACACCTGGCGGGCTGACGCTGATGGGTGCCGACGTGCCGAAGACGATGGACTTTCAATCCGGCGGCTCGATCTCCGTCTCGCTCAGCGGCGACGACGAGGACGAACTGCGCGGGTTCTGGCAGAAACTGAGCGACGGAGCCCAGGTCGAAGCGCCGTTCGAACGCGCGCCCTGGGGCGACACCTTCGGCATGTGCGTCGACCGGTTCGGCGTGCGCTGGTTGGTGAACGCAGCAGGATCGGCCGCCTGACGCCGGCGGCGGCCGCCGCCTAGCCGATCGGCGGTGGCGTTGCGAGGTCGGTCAGCGGAGTGTTCTCCGCCTGGAGCGGCTGGGTCACCCAGCGCGCCTCGAAGGTGCTGGTTGCCGGGTCGCACGCCACGTGCATCCGATGCGGCGACTCGATGAAGGCGATATCGACCTGCACCACGCCCCGCTGATCGACGCCTCCGCAGACCGCCATGGGCACCGGATCATCGGAACGGTCGGTCACGGCCCACTTCGCATGCCCGATGGGCGCAGTCAGCGTGCCGCCGGCATCGCCCAGTTCGACCATGGCGCCGGCACCCTCGGGTCGAATCCGCACGGAGGCCAGCGACGGCTGTTGCGCACATCTGCCTCCCGCCGGGGCGAACGTGGCATCCGGCCAGTCGACGTCGTCGGATGCCCCGGCCGCGCCGGTCGGGAGGGGAAGGCCGAGGCCGGCGAGCCGGGCGGCGAGGCGATCGTCGTCTGCGCTGGCGCTCGTGGCGGTCGTCGGCGTCGCGCCGCCACCGGACCGGAAGGCGGGCAGCAGGTGCTCCCAGGCCAGGTCGAGCGTCTCCTGCATGTTCTCGGTCTGACTCGTGATGGCAACGACGGCGTTCTGCTCGGGCAGCACGAGCATGAACTGCCCGAACGCGCCGTCTCCGCGATAACCGTGTCGCGCCATCCAGAACTGGAAGCCGTAGCCCTGCTGCCAATCCGGAGTGTTCGGGGCTTCCTCTTCTTCCACAGGGAACGGCACCGTGGTCGCCACCTGTGCCACGGTCGCCTGCTCGACCCACTCGCTGGGCAGGATGCGCTCGCCTTGCCATAAGCCGCGTTGCAGGTTCAACTGGCCGAGCCGTGCGATGGCATCCGTCGTGGCGTACAGGCCGGAGAAGCCGATGTCGCGCCCAGGGGGGAACTGCTGCCAGCCGACCGGTCCGATGCCCAGTGGGTCGAACAGTCGCGGCCGCAGGTAATCGATGAGCGTACCGCCCGTGAGCTTCTGAACGATCGCCGCGAGCGTGTACGTCGCCGGTTGGTTGTACGCGAAAACTGTGCCCGGCTCCTCCTCCGGTGGAAGAAGCAGGAACCCACGAACAGGCTCGCTCTGGTCGAGTGCGATCGCTTTGTCGATCGTGTCGTAGGTGTGGCCGCTCGACATGGATGCCACGTGCCGCACGAGCATGCGGCGGCTGCGGGCATCCGTGATGTCACGGTCGAACTCCGGGAAATAGGAGATGACGGGCGCGTCGAGGTCGAGCAGGCCCTCACCGAGGGCGATGCCCGCGGCAGCCGACGTGAAGCTCTTGCTCAGCGAGTACAGCAGGTGCCGTCGTTCGGGGGCGTACGGTGCCCACCATCCCTGCGCGATGACGGCACCGTTCCGCAGGATCATCAGGCTGTGCGGGTCTTGTGTCGGGGAGGACTCGAGCGCGTCAACGAACGAGAGCACGCCGCTCGCGTCGACACCCTCGTGCGACGGAGTGCTGATCGGAAGCTGCAAATGAGGCATGGTTCGAGCCTAGCCGCGGCGATGCGGAGAGAGACCGACGGCATGCTCGCTGTCCGGCATCCGGTACGCCGTCATC
This sequence comes from Humibacter sp., assembly GCA_035564555.1. Taxonomy (GTDB): domain Bacteria; phylum Actinomycetota; class Actinomycetes; order Actinomycetales; family Microbacteriaceae; genus DATMTS01. Next base: position 9,190 of record DATMTS010000085.1, on the reverse strand, counting down.
GGTGCCGTGCTCAGTGCACCGTCACGTCGATCGTGTGCCAGCCGGTTGCTCCGTTCGGGGCGGGCGACGCCTCGATGCCGGTCTGCGTTTCGCCCTTCGCGTTGGTGGCGCGAACCTGCAGGGTGTGCCGGCCCGGGGTGGCGTCCCACTCGTAGACCCACTGCCGCCAGGTGTCCGCCGACACCGTCTCGGCAAGCTGCGCCTGCACCCAGTCGGCGTGGTCGACGCGCACCTCGACGCGCTGGATGCCGGTGTGCTGGTCCCAGGCGACGCCGGCGACCGCGTATCGTCCGGCAGCGATCGACGCGCCGCCACGAGGGCGGTCGATGCGCGAGGCGGTCTTGACCGGTCCGAGCACCGACCAGCCCTTGTCGCTCCAATAGCCCTGCGCTTGCGAGAACCGGGTGACGGTGAGTTCGGTGACCCACTTGGTGGCCGAAACATACCCGTAGAGGCCGGGCACCACCATCCGAACCGGAAAACCGTGTTCGAGAGGCAGCGGGTTGCCGTTCATGCCGACGGCCAGCAGGGCTTGTGTACCGGGGTCGGTGAGCACCGACAGAGGTGTTCCGGCGGTCCATCCGTCCACGCTGCGCGAGAGCACCATGTCGGCTCCCGAGGTGGGCCGGGCACGAGCGAGCAGTTCCCGGATGGGGTAGCCGAGCCAGGCGGCGTTGCCGACGAGATCCCCGCCCACGTCGTTCGAAACGCATGCCAGTGTGAGCATATGCTCGGTGAGCGGCAGCGCGAGCAATTCGTCGAAGGTGATCGACACCGGATGCTCGACCATGCCGCCGATGGTCAGCTTCCAATGCGCCGGGTCGACGGCGGGCACCTGCAGAGCGGTGTCGATTCGGTAGAAGTCGGCAGCGGGCGTTACGTAGGGGGAGAGCCCCGGAAGCCGCAGGTCGGCGGCGCCGGGCACTGCGGCGGCGGGTCGTGCCGGTCGCGGCAGCCGAAGCGACTCGCGAACAGTGGTCACTGCCGCGCTGCCCGCGTTGATGGCGCGGGCGATGCCGCCGGCGACGATCGCGATGCCCGCGCTCACGCCCACGAAGACCAGGAAGGAACGCCGCGCGACGACGCTCTCGTCGCCGGGCACCCGGCGTGGCCTCGCCTCGGCGGCCCGCCACCGGTTCAGTCGTTGGATCGCAGCCTGAAGAGCGAGGATGCCGATGATCGAACCGATCAGCGTCGGGGCGGCCCACCACACCGTCGCCCCGGATCGCGTGACCACGAGCAGCGTCGCGATCGCGGCGATGACACCGAGTCCGATCAGTCCGAGCGGCGGCCGTCTGAACTCCAGCAAGCCGATCAGGGCGGCCACGACGAGCAGAGCCCCACCCAGGCAGATGAAGAGCATCGCTTTGTCATCGGTGCCGAAGACCGAGATGATCCATTCTTTGAAACCGGGCGGCGCCAGGTCGACGATCCAGGATCCGACGGCGAACAACGGGCTCGACGGCGCCCCGACTAACGCAGCGACGATTTCGGCGACGGCCAGCGTCACAAGCGCGGCGAGAACCCCGGATGCCGCGGCGAGCCAATGCGCCATCCGGGCGGTTCGTCCGCCGCCCGGTTCGTCACGAGGATGTCGGTCGGCGGGTGGCGGCGACGCAGGCCGGGTGGACGCGTCCGGTTCGACCGATGCCGTCATCCGTGGTTCCCTCGTTCGCGCGCCCTGTTTCTCTCACGATAGGCGTGTCGAGGTGAATGTGCGCCGTGGATTGCGACTCAGCAGTGCCGCAGGCTCACGACGCCGGTTCCCAGGGCGCCGGCTCCGCCGAGCAGGGTGATCGAGGTGGCGTGCACCAAGTCGACCAGATCCGCGGAGGGAACGCAGGTCGAGGGCACGACGTAGAGCGGTGCCTGCCGAGTACCGGCCAGCACGGCGCCGGCGAGCGCGTCGGGGAACTCGCTTCCAGTGGCGAGGTACGCTGCGGTCGGCGCGAGGAACGCCAGCTTGTTGATGCGTTCCGCCGTTGCGAACCGGTCGATGCCGGATGCCCGGGTGACCGTGGCGCCGAGACGTGTCAGGCTGTCTGCGATGCCCTGCGATACGACCGCCGTGCCGCCGGCGATCGTGAACTTCGTGGCCTTGAGCGATCTCAGCAGGGTGGTGTTCGCAGAATCCAGGGTCGAGGCGGTTCCCGGCACCAGCACCACCGGGACGCCTTGTGCGCCGGCGGCGGCCGAGGCGGCGAGAGCATCGGGATAGTTCGCCCCCGTCGCGATGTATGCGTGCGAGACGGGTGAGGTGAACACGGCGCTCACGATCGCTCGCATCGTCGCATAGCGATCGGCGCCCCAGAGCCGGGTGGTGGTCGGTGCCAACGCACTCAGTGAGGTGTACACCGCTTTCGAGATGGCGCCCACGCCCCCGACGACGACGATCGTGTGCGGTCGCAGGCGTTCGATCTCCGTTCGCACGCTCGACGGCAGCGAGTTGGTCGGGGTCAGCAGCAGCGGACCGCCTTCCTTGGCCGCCGCCGGCGCTGCGCTCAGCGCATCCGGATAGTTGGCACCGGTGGCGATGAAGACGACCGGCGCCGTCGAGGGGAAACCTGCCCTGGAGATCTGCACGGCTGTCGCGTAGCGGTCCACGCCGGAGAGGCGTGCCGGCACCGGCGCGTTGGAGACCGTCCTGCACCCGATCGCCGCCTTGGCGGCGGTGTTGCCGGCCAGCGGCAGCGCGGTCGCGCAGATCGTGTACGAACCGAGCGCGGTCAGGGGCGCAGTGAGCGTGAACCCGTGATCCGGTCCGGCCAGAGGGTGCGCGGCCGTGAGGCCGGTGCGGGCTGCATTCGCTTGCGCCACGGCGTAGGTGCGGGTCGTGCCGATCGGGTCGGTCACGCTCACCGAGACGCCCGTCGGCAAGACTTGGGACGTCGGATCGATCGCCCACCCGCTGATCGAGACCGAGCTCGATCCGGACGCGACGATCGGCGCATCCAGGCCTCCGGTCGGCGGGGCGCCGGAGGATGGGAAGCCGTTGAACCAGTCGGTGTAGATGCTCCAGAAGTTGAGGTTGCCGATGCTGTCCGAGTCGCAACTCGTGACGAGCGAACCTTTCAGCGCATTCGGCGTCGGCTGATACGGGGTGTAATAGTACAACGCGGCCGTCGACTGACTGTGGATGCTCACCCCGGCACTGCCGCAGGAGGAATCGGGAGCGTACGCGATCGACGAGGTGGAGCCGACCGGATACCAGGTGAACGACTCCGTGGTGCCGGGCGGGTTGGCATACCGCTTGAACTGCCAGGCCGCGCCGTACACCTGTTGGAAGAACCCGGCATCGGCCGGGTCGCAGCCGTCGGCGCTGTCAGGGCAGGAATAGCCCATCGCGTAGTCGTACTCCACCTGTGAGGGGTCGGGGTCGGTGACGAGCCCTTGTTCCTTCTGCATCGTCACGAGCAGCACCTTCTGGCTGATTCCGCACGCGGCGCCTACCTTGGCGATGATCTGCGCTGCCGTCTCCTGCGCCGCTCCGGCGTATGCCGTGCACATGGCATCGGCCGGCTTGTTCGGGGTCGCTTCGCTGAACGACTTGAGGCAGGCGGGCGCGCCGGTCTTTGCTGTGCAGGTGGACAATTCGCTGTTCAGGAACGTCTGCACGCCGGCCGCGCTCATCGCCGATCCGGCGTAGAGGTTGTTGTCGCTCAGAATGAACCCGGCGCGGAAGCTCGACGTGTTGATGGCCGGCGTCGACACGGCAGGCGCACTCGGGGCGACATCCAGCGCCGTTGCCGGAGCGGAACCGCTGCCGTATCGCGTTGCGTCCGTGTGCAGCGAAGGCGCGGCCGCGGCGCCGAAAGCCGCACCGGTGACGCCGGTCGTGGCGAGCGCGGCGAGCAGCACAGCAAGAATGGACAGCCTGGCGCTCCCCGGTGATCGCATTCGCCGAGCCTACCGTACCGTGCGTTCTACCTGGCTGCGGGAACGCCCGAATCGGGGATCGGTACGGCCGCCAGTCGCGCGGCATCGGATGTCCTATCGCTCCATCGCACGTGCACCACACGTGCCTGCCCGCTCGCGCGAAAGATCAGCGCCTGCCCGGGGAGAAGCGTTGTCCCGGCTTGCCCACCCGGGCCGGAGCCGCCCGGCGCGGGGCCATTCGGATCCGATTCGATGGTGACCGCCGTCGCCGACACCGTGCCGAGGTTGCGCAACCGGAAACCGCCCGGCTCGGGCCGGACCTCCACCTGCCACCGGACGACCTGCTCGGGTATCAACGCCTCGAGCCTTGCGCGTACGTCTTCGCCGGCGTCCGCACCGGCGTGGTGCGGTTCGGTCGACATCGTGCGCGCGCCGGGCCCGCCTTCGTGCTCGGCGATCGCCTCCAGCGCCCGTGCGATGCGTTCGTCGGCGGCTGCGCTCTTGCGCAACGCCGCCGCCGCGTCGGCCTGTGCATCAGCGGCCTTCGCTTCGGCTTCCGCCGAACGCCGGCCGGCGGCGATCGAGCGGAAGAACCCGATCACGCCGCCCAGCAGGCCCAGCGCGGCGACCACGATGCTCGCGAACTCGTAGGGCGTCATGCGCCAAAGCTACTCGCGAGCGAGGACGCGACGGCTAGACGGACACCGGCGTGCCGCCGGCACTCGACGCCAACACCGCCTCGGCCAGCTCGACCGCACGGATGCCGTCGTCCAGTGTGACGCGAGGGGCCGGGCCGCCGGCGAAGGCGTCCAGGAACTCGCGGAGTTGGAGGACGTATGGCGACGTCGGGAGGTCTTCGTCGGAGGCGGCCTCGTAGCTGTCCAGGTCTCCGTCGACCCGCAGCGAGGTGCGGAACACGGTGTCCCGCGGTCCCCAGCAAGCGGTCACGTGACTGGTCGCCCCGCCGCGGTGCGTCAACCGTGCCTCGGCCCGGGATTCCCCACGGCTGCCGGTGACGATGCCATGCACCTCGGTGACCTCGCCGAGGATCCAGCGCGCGGCATCCAGATCATGGATCATCAGGTCGAGCACGACGCCGCCGGATTGCGCCTCGTCGGCGAACCATGACGCCGCCGGATGCGCGCCGCTCCTGCTGAAGCGGGCCTCGCCCACCCGGCCGAGTCGCGCGGCTCGCACCGCGTCGCGCGCGTAGGAGTACTGCGGAAAGTACCGCACCACGTGCGCCGGCAGTACGAGTCGACCGGTGGCACGAGCCAGTGCCGCGATGCTCGGGCCCTCGCTCCCGTGCCGCACGAGCGGCTTCTCGCAGATCACGTGTTTCCCCGCCCGCAGAGCCTGCTCGATGAAGCCCGGGTGGGTGGGCGTCGGAGCGCAGATGTCGACTACGTCGCATCCGCTCAGCAGCTCGTCGAAGCTTGCGCACGAGCGGATGCCGTAACGCTCGAAGAGCAGGGCGACCCCATGCCGAGAGAATGCGCAGACCTCGGCGCCGAGCGCCAGGAGCGCGGGAACGTGGGCGTGCGTGATGCCGCCCGCCCCGACGATGCCGACGTGCACCGGCGGGGCCGAACCGACGCCCACCTCCCGTGTGCTCACGCGCTGCCGGCACCGTCGCGACGCGTGATCGCAAGCACCGTGTCCACCGGGTCGGGTAGCGGATAGCTGTGCGCCTCCTGCGGCCCGAACGACACGAAAGCGAGTCCGGGGTAGCCCTCGGCGATCCAAGCATGGGGTGGCCGGAGGCTCGAGGCGTCGCGCACGAGACGCACACCCGCGATCTCGTCCGGGTCGAGTTCGGTCAGGGCCAGCGGGCCCACCGGCGCCTCGAAGACGTGTGCGTAAACCGTTCCGTCGCGTTCGGTGTAACGACCCCACTCCGGTTTCGGCAGCTCGCTCGGCCCTGCTCCGTAAACGCTCTCGCCGTTCTCGCTGAGCCAGCCACCGACGCTGCGCAGGATGTCGACGGCCGGCGCCGGGAATCGGCCCCGGGCATCCGGACCGACGTTCAACAGCAGGTTGCCGCCCTTCGAGACGCATTCCACGAGCTTGCGCACCACGAGCTCCGGCGGTTTCCAAAGCGTGTCGAACGCGCTGTAACCCCAGTTGTTGTTGAGGGTGATGCACGCTTCCCACGGCACCGGCTCGCCCGCCTCATTGCGCACGCCCTCAGCGGGGATGATCTGCTCCGGCGAGGCGAAGTCGCCGCTCCACGGGGTGGGATGCTCGGTGACGATGCTGCCCTTCTCGCTGCCGCTGGCCTCGAGCCGGTTGTCGATCAGCACGTTCGGCTGCAGTTCTCGGACCATGTCGACGAGCTCTTCCGCACGCCAGGCATCCGACCTCAGGTCGCCGTAGGAGAAGTCGAACCAGAGCAGATCCAGGTCTCCGTAATCGGTGCATAGTTCGCGAACCTGGCCGTGCAGGTAGTCGAGGTACCGGTCGAAGTCGTGCTCCCTCCCCTGCCATTCAGGATTGTCGCGCATGGGATGGTAGTCGTCGCCGTAGGCGGGATAGTCCGGGTGGTGCCAGTCGAGCAGGGAGTAGTACAGGCCGACCCGGATGCCGCGGGCGCGGAACGCGGCGAGGAACTCGGCGACGACATCCCGGCCGAATCCGTTGTGCATGGTGGTGTAGTCGGTGAGCGCCGAGTCGAAGAGGCAGAATCCGTCGTGATGCTTGGCCGTCAGCACGGCGTATTTCATGCCGGCTGCGGCCGCGGCGTCCGCCCAGGCATCCGCGTCGAAGGAGTCGGGGCGGAACGCATCGACGTCGGGCTGGTAGTCCTCGACGCTGATCCGGTCGATCGATCGCACCCATTCGCCGCGCGCCGGGACCGCGTATGCCCCCCAGTGGATGAAGAGGCCGAACCGATCGTGACGAAACCATTCTGAGCGGTCGAAACGGTCGTGCATGTTGCTCCTTGTGTCTGAGGCTACGGCTATTGGTCGGATGTTTGCGCGTCCAGTCTGCCACGGGGACCGGTGCCCATGGCAGACGGGATTCGACGGTGGCATCCTCGTCGGCATGGCCCCGAGTCCGTCCGGATGGTACCCGAACCCGCGCAATGCGGCGGAGGAACTGTACTGGGACGGATCGAGCTGGCTCGGCCCCTCCCGATTGCGCGGGGCGACGCACCCGGGCGCCGGGCTCTACGATCCGGACCGGGACACCCTGCCGATCGTGCAGGGCGGTCAGGATGCGCCCCCACGGCACAGCAGGCCGGCCTGCGCTCTGCCGATTCTGGCGGTGTGCGGGCTGGTGCTGGCCGTCGTACCGCTGACGATCGCGTTGCTCGCCGGCTGGCTGCCGTGACGCGCCGATACGGGAGCATCGGCGTAACCTGACGACAGGGCGGTCCCGGGCGCGGCTGCCTTCGCCGGTCGAGCAGCACGCCACCCGTTCGACGATCCCATCGGCAGGCATCCATCTTCCGCGCCTCCGGCATTCAGGAGAGACCCACATGTCAGCGGACGTCACCGAATCGCCCCAGGCAGCCGGGCTGCCGCCCGAGCACGCCGCCATCCTGGCCGGTGTGCCTGTACCGCACGGGGCACGCATCGAGACCGCATCGGTTCGCTATCGCCACGGTGACACCGAGCTCGAGGGATACCTGGCACGCGACGCGGCGGCGACGGGATCTCGACCCGGCGTGCTGATCGTGCACGACTGGACGGGCGTGGGCCCGAACGTGCAGATGCGGGCCCAGATGCTCGCACGGCTCGGCTACGTCGCGCTCGCCGCCGACGTGTACGGCGTGGGCGTGCGCCCGACCGGCGACGCGGCATCCTCGGTCGCCCGACGGTTCTACCAAGACCTCCCGCTGCTGCGCGCACGCGTCGCTGCCGGGTTCGAGCAGCTCGGCCGAACACCCCGCGTCGACCCGGCCCGCCTCGCCGTGATCGGGTACTGCTTCGGCGGCACTGCGGCACTCGAGTTCGCCCGCACGGGCGCCGCGACTGCCGGTGTCGTTTCCTTCCACGGCGGCCTCATCGCGCACGATCCCTCCGATGCGCAGGCGATCAGGGCATCCCTGCTGATCCTCACGGGGGGATCCGATCCTTCGGTACCCGACGACGCGGTCGTGGCATTCGAAGACGAGTTGCGCGCCGCGCCAGACGTGGAGTGGGAGCTCACCAGCTACAGCGGTGCCCCGCACGCCTTCACGGTTCCCGGCTCCGACCGGTACCGGCCGCTCGCGGATGCCCGCAGTTGGCGGCGGCTCGTCGACTTCCTCGGCGAAGTCCTCGGATGACGTCCTCCGGCCGGGGTTCTGATGCGGGTCATGCCGCTACGCGTCGTGGAGCTACCAAGCCCTGCGCGTTCTGCGCGATCGTGCACGGCGAGGCGCCTGCCGAGGAGGTGTACCGAGACGACCGGTTCGTCGCCTTTCTCGACGTGCATCCGGTGTTCCGCGGGCACGTGCTGATGGCGCCCGTGGAGCACCTGCAGACCTACGACGAGTTGCCGTCCTCTCTGGCATCCGCCTGGCTGAGCACCTCCCAACGCCTGCAACTCGCGGTGGAGTCGGCGATGGATGCCGAGGGCAGCCTGATGATCGTGAACAACGTCGTGAGCCAGTCGGTTCCGCATCTGCATCTGCACGTGATTCCGCGTTCACGCGGTGACGGGCTGCGCTTCTGGCTCGGCCCGCGCACGAAGTACGGCGGCGTCGAGGATGCCGCCGAGGTCGCCGCTCGCATTCGCGCGGCCGTCGACGCCTCAAGGCGTTGATGCGTCGGCCGCAGGCGTTACCCTGCCACCATGGAGCATCCGAAGCTGTTCCCACCGGACGATCCCATCGTCGACCGCGTGCGCGCGCTCTGCCTGCGTTACCCGGAGGCAATCGAAGTGGAGGCGTGGGGCAGGCCGACGTTCCGGGCCGGCAAGAAGATCTTCGTCACCCTCGGTTCGAGCATGGAGCGGCCGCACGCGATCGTCTTCAAACCCGAGTCGGAGGAACGTCTCGCCCAGCTCGAAGATCCCATATTCTTCGTGCCGCCGTATTTCGGGCCTGCCGGCTGGATGGCGACCGATGTCGACGCATCTGACACGGATTGGGCGTTGATCGCAGAGCTGATCGACACGTCGTACCGCCAGGTCGCTCTGAAGCGGATGCTCGCGGTGCTCGATGCTCCGGGCGCACGTCCGCTCGGTGCGGTACGCCCTTCATGATCCTGATATAGTCGTCAGGTTGGAATCTGGCGCATCTCGCTCCTGCCGACACCAATCGCGCCCGTAGCTCAACGGATAGAGCATCTGACTACGGATCAGAAGGTTGGGGGTTCGAATCCCT
>DATMTS010000084.1:0-2526 GCA_035564555.1 Humibacter sp. | reverse complement strand
GCTGTGGCCCGGTCGCGCGGTGTCCGTGTCGGCGAAGGCCTCGCCGTGCTGCGCCTTGTCGTCGTCGTAGACCCGGGTCTGCGACTCGAACGAGCGGTAGGCGCTCTGCACCGAGAAGGTCAGCCCCGCCTCCGATCTCCCTGCCTGGAACATCGCGACGAGGGCGGCTGCCGTCTCCTGCCGCATGGGCTGGTGGTTGATGTTGGGGACGTCCGGATACGTCAGGTCCGCGGGTGCGTAGTCGATCGGGGTGAGCGGGCGTGTCTTGTTGACGACGACCCACGGACTCGCAGGGTCGGTCGTCGAGTGCGCGGACTTGTCGAATCCGATGCTCGTCGGCGTCGGCGGGACGGAGGGAGTCGGCGTGGGCCGCAGCGGGCGCGGGCTCGACGACGAGCGGTGGGGCGTCGGACGATGCGTGCCACTCGACGCCGAGATCGAGCCGGTGGCGCATCCCGTCAGCACAAGGAGCGCCACGAGGACGCCGCCGAGCAGCGCTCCCCGGGTCGCACCGGCCCGACGCGTTCGGGCATCCCCCAGAGTCACGCGCCGAGCATAGCTCACCAGGGTGATGCCCCAGCGGGAGGCGGACCTACTTCGACAGGCTCCAGAAGTGACCGACGGCGCCGGGGTGGTCGACGGTGATGGCCTGGTCGAGGTCGCGATAGTCGCTGTCCTCGTTGTGGCCCACCATCTTGATCTTGATCTGGCCGTTCACGTTCTGCACGGCGGACACGATCTGCACGTGGTCGAGGGAGTCGTTGTCGTTCCAGTCGAACATGACGATGTCACCGACCTTGATCTTGTCGCGCTGGTCGAAGGAGTACTCGGTCAGACCGAGCTTCGCCGCGTTCTCGCGGAAGTACTCGTCCATGGACGGCACGTATCCCCAGGCGGGACTCCATTCGGCCGCTGCGTCGCGGTTGTACCAGTCGGCGTTCATCTGCCAGCCGCGAGCGATCAGCGTCTGACTGACGAAGTTGGCGCAGTCTCCCCCGACCGGGTTGAGGTCGCCGTACTGGGCGGTGTTGTAGTTCTTCCAGTACGTCAGCGCGTAGGCGAGCTGCTTGTCGACCGGGGTCTGCACCTGGTAGTCGTACGTCTTGCCCGTGGTGCTCACGGGCTTGCCGTTCTTGTCGGTGACGGTGATGGGAACGCTGCCGGCCTGGAAGTCCGCGGCTGCGGGGACGCTGACCACCACCGTGTCGTCCGTCGCCTTCGTCACGGTCGCAGGCTGCCCACCGATCTGCACCGTCCCGACCTTGTCGAGGTTGTCGCCGGTGAGGGTGACGGTACCCCCGGAGACGCTTCCCGCTGCAGGCTGGATGGAGGACACGACCGATGCGGCGGGTGACGGAGCGGCCGCCTGCGCGACGGCTTTCGTGATGGGCGACGGCTCACCGGCGCACGCGGTGAACGCGAGGGTCGCCGACGCGGCCACCGCGGTGACGGCGAGGATGCGGCGAGTGCGACTGAAGGGGCTCATACGACTTTCGAAGCAGGTTCGGAGAGGGACCGGTCGGCCGCTTCCCACGCTACGCCAGGAAGTTATGCGTGACCTGGATGGGGGCCACCGCGTCCGCGATGTCGTTCGCCGCTGGCGAACCACAGGGCCGAATCGACCGGCGTCGCGTTGTCAGAAACCCGGCAGAGGGTGTAACTTTGCAGTCTCCGCAAAATTCTTTTGCCCCACACCGGTGTGACGATCCGCGTGCCGGGCGTCCCCACCCGACTCTCGACCTCCGGAGACAAATGTCTACACAGACCAGCGCGCCGCCCGCCGGCCCACAACCGATCATGTCGCATCGGCAGATCCTGTTCGTGATCTTCGGCCTCATGGCCGGCATGTTCCTCTCCGCTCTCGACCAGACCGTCGTCGGCACGGCCATCCGGACGATCGGCGACGACCTCCACGGCCTCAGCGAGCAGGCCTGGGTCACCACGGGCTATCTGATCGTCTCGACCATCGCGACACCGATCTACGGCAAGCTCTCCGATATCTTCGGGCGTCGTCCGCTGTTCGTGATCGCCATCTTCATCTTCATCGCAGGGTCGATCTTCGCTTCGTTCTCGACCTCGATGATCGAGCTGGCCGCATTCCGTGCGATCCAGGGGCTCGGCGCCGGTGGCCTCATGTCCATGCCGCTGGCGATCATGGGCGACATGCTCGCGCCGCGTGAGCGCGCGAAGTACCAGGGGTACTTCCTCGCCGTGTTCGGCATCTCGAGCCTCATCGGCCCGCTGATCGGCGGCCTCTTCGCCGGTGCGAGCCAGATCCTCTGGATCGCCGGCTGGCGGTGGGTGTTCCTGATCAACGTGCCGATCGGCGTCATCGCGCTGGCGATGGTGCTGCGATTCCTGCACCTCCCCAAGCGCGAGCGCGGGTCCGCCCGCATCGACTGGTGGGGCGCCGCCGGCGTCATCGTGGCTCTCGTCCCGCTCCTCCTCGTGGCCGAGCAGGGCCGCGACTGGGGCTGGGGCAGCGCAGCGGCGCTCGCCTGCTACATCATCGGCGGCATCGGCATC
>DATMTS010000083.1:0-18833 GCA_035564555.1 Humibacter sp. | reverse complement strand
GGTCTTCGGCCGGGAAGAACACGGCAGGGAAGACGAGGGCCGACGCGACCGAGTACACGGCGAAGTCGTAGTACTCCAGCGACGTTCCGGTCAGGCTCGCGATAAAGGCCCGGACCGCCCCGGCAGCCGGCTTGGTTCGTGTGGACAGAGGCGTACCGTTCATTGGCTTCTTCCTTCTTGCAGTGGGTGCGAGAGAGAGTCGTTCGAGGTCACGCCCACCGTTCGGGCCGGAGCATCTCCGGCGAACGGGACGAGTGACACGCCGGCTTCGGCGAGGGCGGAACGGACACGGTTCGCGATTCCGACCGCGCCGGGAGTGTCCCCGTGCACGCAGATGGAGTCGGCCTCGATCTTCAGGACCCGGCCGTCCACCGCCTCCAGCCGGCTGGTCGTCGCAAGCCGCACGACGCGGGCGGCAATTTCGTCCGGGTCGTGGAGAACGGAGTTCGGTGTGCCCCGGGGGACGAGCTCACAGCTGGGCAGGTATGCGCGATCGGCGAACGCCTCGATCGCGACGCGAAGGCCGCGCGCTGTCGCGCGTTCCAAGACGACGGCCCCGGGCAGCCCGAGCACGACCAGATCGGGTGAATATGCCGAGATCCCATCGACCACGGCCTGCGCTTGCCGCACGTGTCTCCCGATCGCGTTGTAGAGGGCCCCGTGGGGTTTCACATACCGTACGCGGCCGCCCTCGGCCCGGGCGATTCCGTCCAGGGCGGCGATCTGGTAGAGCACATCGTCGGCCAGCTCCAGCGGGTCGACATCGATGAACCGCCGCCCGAAGCCGATGAGATCCCGGTACCCGACGTGCGCGCCGATCGTCACGTCGCCCCTGATGGCGGTGCGCGCAACGGCGCGCACCGTCGATGGGTCGCCGGCATGGAAGCCGCACGCGATATTCGCGCTCGAAACCGCGCGGAGCATCGCTTGATCGTCTCCGAGCTGCCATTGCCCGAAGGACTCACCAAGATCACCGTTGATGTCGATACTGACCACGATGGGCACGATACAGGTTGTTCAACAATCCTGCAATCATTCGATAGTTAAATTCACACCTCCGCTGTACACTGTCAGGTGTCGAGGGCAGAGGGGGATCAGTGAGTGCAAACACGGTGTATCAGGAGCTCGTCTCGGCTCGCTCGAAACTGGAACAGTCAAGCCGGAGCGTGCAGGTCGCAAACGTCTTACGGGAAGGGATCCTCGCAGGCGCGTTCCTTCCCGGTTCCCGCATGAGCGAGCTTGAGATCTGCGAAGCGCTCGCCGTGTCACGAAACACGCTGCGCGAAGCGTTCCGCACCCTTGTCGAAGAGGGACTCCTCGTCCACGAACTCAATCGCGGCGTTTTCGTACGTACACCGAGCGAGTCGGCAGTGGTCGAACTGTATGCATGTCGGCGCGTTGTCGAATGTGCTGCTGTGAGCCGACCGCACACGCATGACGGGCTGAACCGAGTGGTCAGTGTGATGCGCGATGCGGATGCCGCGGCTGCTGCACAGGACTGGGTCGCCCTCGGCTCGCACAACATCAGCTTCCACATCGCCATCGTCGCGCTCAACGGGAGCACCCGGTTGGACACGCTTCTGACGCCGATCTGGAACGAGATGCGTTTGGTCTTCCACATGATCAGCGACCCGGCGGCATTCCACCTGGGGTACCTCGAACGCAACCGCGAACTGCTCGATGCCCTGCAGGCCGGAGACTCATCGGCGGCGAAAGCCATGGCCGACTATCTGGACGACGCCGAACATGAGGTGCTCGCCGAACTCAACGCCCGAACCACACGGCACCCCGCCGCGTAGCCGCTTGCGAAGTCGAGGGCGCGCATCAAGTCCTCCACGGTGAGATCGTGACCGCCCTCACGCACGTGGTGACCGATCCCGTCGGCCACGCGGGGCGATGGCCGCCAGGAGCTGATGCTGGTCGACAGGCATCTCATCCGCCCGGTACGCGTGCGTCGCGAACGAGGGCGCGAAACCAGTGCGGGAAGGCCGTTGTGATCACGCGACGTCCTCGCCGCCAGGGTGCCGGAACAGCCGCTCCCGCGCAGCCGGAGTCGTTGGAGACGGCGACGCCGAATCGTCGCGAGCACGTTCGTCCCGAAGACCGGTCGGCGGCGTCCCGAGCGAGGGATGCGGGACGGCCGCCAAGTTGCACGACGGCGTCGACGCCCTCAAGTGCCCGAGCGGGGACGGCTTTGTCGCGTGCGTCGCCGGCGATCACCCGGCCAGGCCGACCAGCCGCTCCGTCGCTGCCCGGCCGATCGCGCCGTCCGCGACCGTCACCAGTACCCGCCGCGGAAGCGACCCGATGCGGTCGTGCATACCGTCGTTCCTTTGACTCCTCCCGACATTTCCGACTCCGCGCAGGAATGACCGCTGGAAGACGATGAATAGCACCACGTGGGTCAGCAGGGCAGGGACAGCCCGGTGAGTTGGATGTTCACCTCGCTGTGCTGCGCGAGTTTGGGCAGCGCGACCGAGATCGGCTGCAGGACCCGGGTTCGGCTGAGGGTGCCTGCTCTGCCGCGTGGGATCACAGTCGCGCGATCGACTCGTGGAATCACAATTGGACTGCGAAGCGGCCGCCGCCGCCCGAGCCGGAGCCTTACGAGCTGTTGGTGGCGTACCGTGCCGCGCAGCAGGATCAGGAACTCAAAGCTGGCCGCTTGCGCCGACCGGTGTGCACTGCGTGGCAGCTAGCGCAGCGAGCGGTCTGCGAATGCCAAGAAGTGCTCCCAGTCCTCACGGAGCATGTCGTGGTCGCCGTCGCGAAGGTGGTAGGAGAGCGCTTCTTCACCTCCGAGGAGACGGAACACGGGAGCCGCCGCCTCTACGGCAAGGCGCTCGCCCTCGGGGTCGGCCCAATGGTCTCGGCTTGCGCTGGCTACATGCAGCGGTCGTGGTGCGATGATGGCCAGAAGCTGGTGCTGATCGATGGGGAGGCGCTGCTCGGCGTTCGCATAGGACTCGAAGCGGGGCGCGAACCAGTGGGGGAAGTGTTGCGTAATCGCCGCGATGTCCTCTCCGCCCGGGTGGCGGAAGAGCGACGCTCCCGCGCATCCCGAGTTATTGCTGATGGCACCGGCGAAGCGATCGTCCTGGGCAGCGGCCCAGAGCGCGGCTTTGCCGAGGCGGGAGTGACCGAGCACGATGGTGCGGTCGGCGTCGAGCACATCGATTGCATCGACCGCGTCCAGGCAGCGGGACAGACCCCAAGACCAGGCGGCGACGGCTCCCCAGGAGTCGTCCGGGAAGAGCGAGCGGGCTCCCGATGTGGCACCGGCCGCGTCCGGTTCGAGCTGCTGGTAGCACGCCGTGGCGACGGCGTATCCGCGTTCCGCAGCGCGTGCGTATGGCCACCGGCGCGACTGCTCGCCCGCGATAGTGCCGTCATTGCCGTCGAAGTTCAGACCGAGGAACACCGGCGCCGGCCGAGTTCGGGCTGTATCGGCAGGCGTGTGAACGAGCAGATCAACGGGAAGGTCGCCCTGCGGGCACGCGACAACGAATCGGAAGCGCAATCGATCGGCACGGCCGCCGAGCACGTGGCGCTCCTCGCTGACACGTTCGAGCGAATGGACGCGGCCTCCGGGCGGCGTGTGACCGTAGACGGTATCGGTGAATGTTCGCAGAAGTGTCGCCCGGCGTTGTGGCCACGCCTCGCGGGGCAGCAACGAGTCGCCGAGTATGACGTCATCCACGTTGCGCCCGCTCTCGCCGCTGCGCCACCTCGTCGGCAAACCGATCGGTCGGGACGAGCGCGTCGTGCCGGGCGCAAGCGCACGCGGCGTCGAGCTCGATCGGGGCGGCCGCGGCGTCAGGCATGGAACCCCCTTGTTCAACTCGTCGCCGGAATCACCATGGGTTGATCCGGTTCAATCCATTTGGCGCATCGCCACCAGCATCGCCACTACCGCAATGGTAAAGCGGTTTCGCATCTGACGCTAGTGCCACTTCTGCGAGTACGGCGCCGAAACTCTCTTCCTCGGCGATATGCTCGTCAGCGTGGCGAGCGGGAGAACTGTGCGTCTCAGTGACGTGGCGGCGGTGGCCGGCGTATCGCTGGCGACCGCTTCCAAGGCGCTCAACGGCAGCACCCGTATCTCCCAGGCCACCCGCGACCGGGTGCAAGCGGCTGCGGACCGGTTGGACTTCCGACCGGATGCGCTGGCGCGTTCGTTCGCGTCCGGGCGGAGCGGAATCATAGGCGTGCTCACTCATCGCGCGAAGAACACGTTCGCCAGGCCGGTGACAATTGGGGCCGTTCTGCAACTGGGCGACCAGAATCAGGCAGCGCTCGTCTACGACGGGGACGTCAACGAGAGCAAAGCCATGGCGCACAGCCTCCGGGAGCTGCAGGCACGGCGCATCGACGGCCTGCTGGTCATCGGCGACGGTCATGAGCACGTCTCTCCGTCGCTCACCCACCACTTCGAAGTTCCCGTGACCTACGTGTTCACCGCATCGAGCGATGAGAGCGACGTGATGTATCTGCCTGACAACCGGCTGGCGGGACGGTTGGCAACAGAACACCTGATCAGCGGCGGAAGCACTCGCATCGCCCACATCACGGGACCGCGCTCCAGCATCGCGGCGGGGCGGCGCAAGGAAGGCATGCGCGATGCGCTCGTGGATGCCGGACTCGAACCGGTGGGTCCGGTGATCTACGGGGACTGGACTCGGCAGCGGGGTGCTCGTTCGCTGACCGAACTCATCGAATCCGGTGCGAAGTTCGACGCGATCTTCTGCGGCAACGACCACATCGCTCTCGGCCTCATCGACGCCTGTGCCGCTGCAGGCATCCGGGTGCCCGATGACGTGGCTCTCGTCGGCGTCGACAACTGGGAAGGCACGGTGGTCGATCAGCCCGGGTCGCGTCAGCTGACCTCGGTCGACCTCGAGCTCATGGAGCTCGGCCGACTGGGTGCCGCGAGCCTCCTCATGAACGAGCGGGCTCCCGGCGAGCATTACTCGGTGCCGACGCTCGTGGTGGGGCCATCCAGTCGTCGGTGACCGCGGTCGTCTTGGCATTTCTCGGATTCCGGTTGACAGACCGCTTGCCGTTGTGATTATGTGTCCGAAACCGCATGCGAAAGCAGTTTCGCACATGGATCATTGGAGACCTGTTGGCACCCGAGAGCACCGCCCCCCGCCGAGCGCTGCCACGTCACGTTCTCGTGACGGGCGCTGACGGCATGATCGGCGGGGCCCTCGTCGAACGTCTCCTGTCGCACGGCGTGGAAGTCACCGCTCTCGGGCTCGACTTCGATTCGACGAGCCCGGCCCAGCACGTCATCGTCGCTGATGCCGCCGACGATGCCGTCGCTGAAGCGGCGATGTACGGAGTCGATGGGGTGGCTCACCTTGCCGCCATCGCACACCCGAGTCTTGCTCCGGCCAGGGAGGTGTTCGTGCGTAACACCTCAGCGACTTTCACGATCCTCGACCGAGCTGGTGCGGCCGGTGTCACGCGCGCCGTGATCGCGGGGTCGATCAACGCGTTCGGGGTGCCGATGAACAGGCACCCGATCCTCCCCGCGTACTTCCCCCTCGACGAGAACTCACCCATCGCCCACGACGACGCCTACTCGTTGTCGAAATGGGTCGATGAGCACACCGCTCGCTGGGCGAACAGCAGGTGGGGCATCGACGTGGTCGCCTTCCGATTTCCGCTGGTCAAAGACCGCGAGGCGCTCATCGAGCTCAATCGAGAACTCCTCGACAACGAAAGGGAGATCGAACGGCTCGGTAGAGAGGGCTGGTCGTACCTCGTGCTCGAGGACGCCGTCGACGCCATCGTGCTCGGGCTCACGACGCCCGTTCGCGGCGCCCACACGATGCTGCTCGCAGCCGCCAACACGCGCCTTCCCTACGACACCGACGTCCTGCTCGACCGGTACGCACCGCAGGTCGAACGCCGGCGACGCTTCGCGGGTCGCGAGAGCCTGGTCGACACGTCCGTGGCCGGCGAACTCCTGGGGTGGACGCCGAAAACCGAACTGGATGCATCGGCGAACGTTTCCGGAGCCGCCAGATGAGCGAGACAGGGGCATCGCCGTTCGGCGCACCGTGGCCCGCGCGGGACGAACTACGCATCACGGGAGTCACGGCGATCGCGACAGCGCCGGAAGGGATCCCGCTCGTCGTGGTCAAGGTGACGACCAACGACGACGGCCTGTACGGCCTCGGCTGCGCCACCTTCACGCAGCGGTGGCACGCGGTCGTCAGCTACGTAGAAGACCACCTCGCGCGACTGGTCATCGGCCGGCATCCGGCCGACATCGAGGATCTGGTACGTCTGGCTCGGTTCTCCTCGTACTGGCGCGAGGGGCCCGTCGGCAACAACGCCATCTCCGGACTCGATCAAGCACTCTGGGACATCGCAGGCAAGCGCGCCGGCCTCCCCGTCTACGAGCTGCTCGGCGGCCGCGTTCGCGGCGCGGCCGACACCTATCTGCACGCCGGCGGTGGATCGATCGACGAGGCCATCGACAACGCGGAACAGCTGCTCGAGGGTGGACTCCGGCATGTGCGCATCCAGGTCGGGCAGCCAGGGGCCGGGCACTACGGCGCGCGCCCGACGCGAGAAATCAACGACCCTCGGGCACCGTACCCGGGCGGGTGGAGTGCATCCGAATACCTCTACACGGTGCCGCGCCTCTTCGAGGCCGCGCGCAGCAGGCTGGGGGACGACGTCGAGTTGCTGCACGACGTGCATTCGCGGCTGAGCCCCAAGCAAGCCGTGGTGCTGGCCCGATCGCTCGAGCCGTATCGACTGTTCTTCCTCGAGGACGTGTTGCCGCCGGAGCACTGGGACCGGCTTCCCGAAGTGCGAGACAACTCACCCGTTCCCATCGCTGTCGGCGAGCTCACGACCTCGGTCACCGACGCGGCGCGGCTGGTGCTGAACGGCGGCGTCGACTACATCCGCTCCCATGTCTCCGACCTCGGCGGTCTGACGCCGGCGCGCAAGATCGCGGCGGCAGCCGAACTCGTCGGCGTTCGCACAGCCTGGCACGCGCCAGGGGACACCTCCCCGATCGGCGCGGCGGCGAACGTCGCGCTCGATGTGACGAGCCCTGCCTTCGGCATCCAGGAGGGCCACGAATACCGGGATGCCGTTCACTCGGTCTTCCCCGGAACGCTGCGCATCGAAGACGGCTGGCTTCGACCCAATGACGCCCCGGGGTGGGGGATCGACCTCGACGAGTCAGAGGCATCCCGTTTTGCACCTGGCCTGTCCGGGCATGATGCCTGGGCAGCAAAGGTCCGGGGTCTGGACGGCGGCCTGATCGCCCCCTGAAACCCGACGCCCTCCCGGCGCGGACGCATCACCAACGCACTCACCACAACGCACCAACAACGCAATCACCACAACGAAGTGAGGAATCCATGAAGAAGAAGCTCTGGCGCACCATTGCGCCGCTCGCACTCGTGGCCCTGGCAGGTGCCGGCCTGGCCGGCTGCAGCGGCTCGGACAACGGCGGCAGCGGTGGCAAGGTCACGATCACCGTCGGCAACGAGCCGACCAGCGACCAGACGGCCGCGCTGAAGGTCTACAAGAAGCGGGTTGCGGACTTCGAGAAAGCAAACCCGAACATCAAGGTGAACACCACCACCACGAGTTACGACGCGCAGACGTTCCAGGCGCTCGTCGCCTCGGGCAAGATGCCCGACGTCATCTCGGTGCCGTTCACCGACATCCAGTCGCTGATCGCGCGTGGGCAGGTCGCCGACATCACGAGCGAGATCAAGGCCGACCCTCAGGCATCCAAGGTCAACCCGACGGTCGCGAAGGTCGCCCAGGCGGGCGGCAAGACCTACGGTGCCGCGATCGGCGCGTACACGATGGCGCTGATCTACAACCGCGCCCTGTTCACGAAGGCGGGACTCGATCCTGACAAGCCGCCGACCTCGTGGGAGGAGGTGCGCGCCGACGCCAAGACCATCACGCAGAAGACGGGCGCTCAGGGCTACGCGGCCATGACCACCAACAACACCGGCGGCTGGTCGCTCACCGCGCTCAGCTACGCCTTCGGCCACACCATCGAGTCGCAGGACGGCAAGAAGGCCACGATCGACAACTCCGCGACGAAGAACGCGCTCAAGCTCTACCAGCAGATGCGCTGGGACGACAACTCGTTCGGCTCGAACTTCCTGCTGAACCAGGACGACGTCTTCAAGCAGATGGCGGCGGGCACCGTGGGCATGATGGTCAACGGCTCGGACGGCTACAACTTCGCCGTCACCAACGACGGGATGAAGAAGGACGACTTCGGCCTGGCGCCACTGCCCCAGGAGAATGCCGGCCTCGGCACCCTCGGCGGTGGATCGATCGCCATCTTCAAGCCGAAGGCGACTCAGGCGCAGATCAGCGCCGGCCTGAAGTACGTCGACTGGATCTACTACCGGCAGTACTTCAACGAGGCCACCGCGATCACGACCGCGAAGGCCGCAGCAGCCGACGGCAGCGCCGTGGGAGCGCCGGGCCTCCAGTTGTTCGACAACGCCACCAACGACCGATACCTCGGGTGGGTCAAGGACGAGATCAACGTGCCGCGGGACAACTACAAGGCGTACCTCGCCTCCACGACGACGCTGCCTCTCGTTCCGGAGCCGATGACGCAGGCGCAGCAGGTGTACGGCATCCTCGACAATGTTGTGCAGGCCGTGCTCACCAACAAGGGCACTGACATCGACTCGTTGCTGCAGAACACGCAAACCCAGGTGCAGTCGGCGATCGCCGCAGGCTGATCCCTCATGGCCCGCCCTCGCATTCTCGGGGGCGGGCCCACGACCACGTCAGGGAGCTTCACGCGATGACACGAATCACCACACCCGCTCGGCGCCCACCCGACAAGCGTCGCCAGGCGGATGCCACCGGAACGCGAACCGGCATCGGATCGCCTCGCGCCGGCGATGGACGCGCCGCCGTGGGCGGGAGGGCCGGAGGCAGGCTGCGCCGTTGGGTGCGCGCCGGCGGCCCCGCCACGCTCGTCTTCTTCCTGCCGACGCTCATCGTGTTCGCACTGTTCAGCTGGTGGCCGATCGTGCGGTCACTGCCGCTGAGCATGGAGCAGACGAACTTCATCTCCACTCAGTGGGTGTGGTTCGACAACTTCACCAAGGTGCTCGGCGACCCCCTTCTGCCGACCGCCGTGTTGAACACAACCTGGTTCACGGTGCTGGCGCTCGCGATCGGCTTCCCCGTTCCACTGGTCCTCGGCATCGCCATCGGAGAGTTGCGGCGCTCCCGGCAGATCGCTGCGGTCTTCGTCTACCTGCCGGTCATCCTTCCGCCCGTCGCCGCCGTGCTCCTGTGGCAGACGTTCTACGACCCCAGCTCCCACGGCGTCTTCAACACGGTTCTCGGATGGTTCGGGATCGGCGCGCTGCCCTGGCTGAACAGCGCAGCCCTCGCGATGCCCTCGATCGTGTTCCAGGCGACCTGGGCGTCATTCGGCACTGCCACGATCGTGTACCTGGCCACCATCATGGGCGTGCAGACCGAGCTGTACGACGCGGCCGAGGTCGACGGATCCGGAATCTGGAAACGAATCTGGCACATCACGCTCCCTCAACTGCGGGGCGTCATCCTCGTGCTGCTGCTGCTCCAGCTGATCGGCACGTTCCAGATCTTCACCGAGCCGTACGTGATGACCGGCGGCGGTCCCGAGAACCACACCCTCACCATCCTGATGCTCATCTTCCGCTATGCCTTCGTCTCGGGGAACTACGGCACGGCGACCGCCCTCAGTGTGCTGCTGGCCATCGGCCTGGGCATCCTGTCATTCGTCTACCTGCGCGTCACGCGACGCTGGAGCAACTCATGAGCCGCGCACTCGAACAACCCAGGATCCGCCGCCGCCAGGCGTTCGAGCCCGGCGAGCGCAGCATCGTGTCGCCGCTCGACAAGAAGCGGAGTGCGCCACGCATCCTGATCTGGCTCGGAACGGTCGTCCTGCTGGTGGTCGTCACACTGGTGTGCGTCGGCCCGCTCGTGTGGCTGTTGAAGGCGGCCACGTCCACATCGAACGAGATCATCGCGGACCCGTTCTCGCTCTGGCCGAGCGGTCTGCACTGGGAGAACTTCACCCAGGCCTGGGCCAAGGTCAACTTCGGCAGGTACTTCCTGAACACACTGTGGACCGTGGGCGGCTCCACGATCCTGGCCCTCGTCGTCGCGACGACGGGGGGCTACGGTCTGGCCGTGCTGAAGCCCAAGTACGCGAAGGCGGTCTTCGTCGCCGTGCTCGCCACGCTCTTCATCCCCGGCGTGATCTCGCTCGTCTCGCTCTATCTGACGGTGAACGACCTCGGCCTGCTGGGCACCTACTCGGCAGTGTGGTTCCCGGCCGCGGCGAGCGCGTTCAACATACTGCTGGTGCAGCGGTTCTTCGCGAGCATCCCCGGCGAGATCTTCGAAGCGGCACGCATCGATGGCGCCGGGCCGTTCCGCATCTTCTTCTCGCTTGTGCTTCCGCTGTCGCGCCCCGTCATCGGCGTGGTCGCGCTTCTGAGCGCGATCGGCAGCTACAAGGACTTTCTGTGGCCGCTGCTGGCGCTCCCTGACCCTGCCACCCAGCCGATCTCGGTCGTGCTGCCCTCGTTCTCGCACAGCATGCCGCTCGCTCAGTTCATGGCCGTGCTGTTCGTCTCGGTGCTGGTTCCCGTCGCGCTTTTCATGATCTTCCAGCGCAACATCCTCCGGGCAGCGGGCAACAGCGGGGCCGTGAAGGGCTGAGATGCGCATCGCATCCGTGGAGTCCTTCCGCATCTCCCAGCGATTCCTCCTGGTGAGGATCGAGGCCGACAACGGACTCATCGGGTGGGGCGAGGCAACGCTGGAGAGCAGAGCGGCGACCGTCGCCACCGCGATCGGTGAGCTCTCCGGCATACTGCTCGGTGCCGATCCGAGGCGCATCGAGCTCCTCTGGCAGCGCATGTATCGGGGCGGCTTCTATCGCGGCGGTCCGGTTCTCGGATCGGCCGTGGCCGGCATCGACCAAGCCCTCTGGGACCTGAAGGGCAAGGCACTCGGTGCGCCGGTACACGAGCTCCTCGGCGGGCCGACACGAGACCGGGTGCGCGTGTACACGTCGGTGCCGGACGGCCCGGTCGACGTCATGGTCGATCGGGCGCGAGAACTGGTGGCCGAGGGGTATACAGCCATGAAGACCGCGCCGCCGGCGCCCCTTCGTTACCTCGAGTCGCCCGCCGTCATCGATGAGATCGTGGACAAATGGTCGACGGTCGGCGCAGCCGTCGGCACGGCTGTGGATCTGGCGGTCGACCTGCACGGACGCTTCTCGATCGCAGGCGCGAGACAACTGCTGAACAGAATGGCGGCGATCGAGCCGCTGTTCGTCGAGGAACCTCAGCCGCCTGAGCTTCAGCGGGAGATCGGGCGCGTGTGCGCCTCCACGACCATCCCTATCGCGACCGGGGAACGTCTTTACGACCGCTGGGAGGTGGGCGACGTGATCGATTCCGGCATCGCCATCCTCCAGCCCGACCTTGCACACGCTCATGGCATCAGCGAAGTCGTGCGGATCGCGGCACTCGCCGACGTGCACGGCGTACACCTCGCGCCGCACTGCGCCACCGGCCCGGTCGCCTTCGCCGCGTGCCTGCAGGTCGCGCTGATCATCCCCAACTTCCTCATCCAGGAATCACCCCTCGAGCTGCACGCTCCAGGACGACATCCCTGGTGGCGTTTCATAGCCTCGGCCCCTTTCCGGTTCGACGACGGCTACGTCCGCGCGCCGACCTCGCCAGGGATCGGGGTCGAGGTGGACGAAGACATGGTTCGCTCGGCGGCGGAGGACATGCGCGACCTCTCTGAAGAGAACTCGCCCGTCCTGACTGGTGCAGACGGAGGCTTCGCCGAATGGTGACCGGCGCCGCTGGCGGGAATCATCGCGACCGGCAGTTCTCGGGGGTGCCGGTCGTCGGATACGGGTCGCGCTCCGGCCCGCCGCCTGACTCACGCATCCGCGTAATCACTCTTGCGCAACCGCTTGTCCATGGGCAAGAATGAACCTGCAACAGGCACTGAACCTACGAGGCCGGGGCTGAAGAAGAGCACTCGTCCTCGAGCTTTCTCTTGCCCCAGCACACCCAGAAAATCACCCCCGATTCGAACGATGGAGTTCGCCCATGAAGAGGCGCTCGATATATCTCATGACCTCGATGCTCGCGATCGGCACTCTTATGGTGCCGACCACCGCCCAAGCGGTTTCGCAAGGGAGGGCCGCAATCACGAGGGCGTCCCTCTCGACCACGTCGGCCGAGGCGTTGCCAGCCGACTGTCCAGCTGCGACACCCAACCCCACGACGGACAACGTGACCGATTACCAGCTCGGCTCCAATGTGGTCGGGGCGGGCCGGTGGTCGTATGAGGCGATCAACAGCGACAACGGTGTGAGCATGCTCCAGAAGGGCGGCTCTGGCGTCTTCGCAGCGGACGAGTGGGCCCTCGATCTGAACAAGCCGGAGCACGCGTGGTACGTGAAGGCCGATGGGTCGATCGGTACGGACTGGCGTCCGATCTCCGAGGCGTACACGGTTCCGGACGAGGCGGACGGAAAACCGGTGCACGTGACCGGTTCGTTCACATCGCCAGGTGGGCGGTTCCGCGTACTCCTGGCACACGACGGCGACTCGGGCTCGATCTCCGGTCCGTATCAAGAACTCTTCACGTACACCGGGACGTCCACCACCTTCGACAAGACCTTCACGGCCGCCAAAGGGGACGACATCCTCTTCGTGAGCGACTCCGTGCAGACCTGGTGGGTCGCCGGCAAACTCAAGGCGACGGTGACGGCGGAGGTGAACCAGCCAGCGGCCGACGTCACCTCTTCGCCTTCACCCGGAAGCATCGACGCGGGAAAGTCGGTCGCGCTTTCGAGCACGACATCGGACGCATGCATTCGGTACACGACCGACGGCAGCGATCCTCTGACCTCGTCGACGGCTGCCGTCTACAGTGAACCACTCATCATCACTGCCGACACGGACATCAAGGCCGTGGCGATCGGCAAGGGCGGAGCGCCCAGTGCGGTCAGCGACCTCCCGTTCGTGCTCAATGAGCCGTTCCGCGCCTTCGCCGGCGAGAACCAGGGGCCGACGACCGGGCTGACCGCAGGCATGCAGTGGGACAGACAGGACTTCGACTGGGGCAAGGTGGAGCCCGCTAAGGGGCAGATCGATCAGACGGCTCTCGCCAAGTACGTGCAGCAGTTCACCGAGGCCAAGGCCCACGGCGAGACGATCCTCCCGGTTCTCGACTACACGGCGGGCTGGGCCGCGAATCGCACCGGGTACAGCTACGAGTTCCACGGCAAGACGTACGAATACGGGCCGGTCACGGGAACCCAAGGCGGCAACTTCACTCGTGAGCTCGTCACGAAGGACTCCTCAGGCAACGTGCTCTCCGACAAGACGGTGCAGACGAGCATCGGCCGCACCCCGCCGCAGAACCCGCAGGACTTCGCCGACTTCGTGAAGCTCGCGGTCGACACGCTCAAACCGCTCGGCATCACCTACTACCAGGTGTGGAACGAGGCATACCCGGGATCCGGCTTCTGGGTGGGCGGCATGGACCAGTACATGCAGGACATCCAGCTTCCGGCCTCGAAGGTGCTCCACGACGCGGGCGTGAAGCTCGTCTACGGCGGATGGATCTGCGGCGCGCCGCTGAGCGAATACATCGCACTCCTCGACAAGTGGCACGCGTGGAAATCGATCGACGTTTATGACATGCACTACATGCCGATCGGCACCATGCAGACGCTGTACGCGGCGGCGCAGAAGCGCGGGATCAAGAATCCCTCCATCTGGCAGACCGAACTCGGGTTCACGACCGAGGACAAGTTCATCGCGGACATCTACCCACGCGTGTTCCACTGGGCACTTTCCAAGGGCGGGCAGAACATCAATCAGTTCAAGCTGCTCTACTTCGCCGACTGGGCACCCAACGACCCAGCGGCATTCGGATACAACCGCACCATCAGGAGTGGGAACACCCTGAGCACGAAGGGCAAGACACTGGTGACACTGGCCGGCCTGCTGCGCGGCTCCAAGGCTGCGACGTATAACAGCTTCTCCACCGACCCCGGCCTCAAGCCGGAGCTGAACGAGGCACTGTCGACAGCCAACGGCTTCCTGCTCGACGGCAAGCGCATCGTGCTCGCCATCGATCTCAAGCGCCAGAACCAGGCAGACATCTTCGAGGACCAGACGACTGGTGACACCATCCACCTCGACTTCGGCACCCCAACGATGTCGGTCACGCTGCGCAACGTGCACAACGTGAAGTCGCTGGATCGAGTCGACCTGCTCGGCAACCGCACACCCTTGACGTGGAAGACGGTCGGGCACGACGCGATCCAGGTTCAGGTCCCGATCATCGACGCGGACCCCACAGTGCACGCGCTGAACCAGACCGAGAACGAAGACGTCTTCTACCTCTCCGTCAACCAGGGCTGAGACGACACCGGGTGGAAAGCGGCCCTCGCAGAAGACTGCGGGGGCCGCTTCTCCATGGAGCGCGACGTCTCCCCGTCTGCGTCAGATACGACCCTCGGGATCTGTCGTTGTACGCTCACCTGGCGCCACTGTGGTCTCGCCGAGCACGAGCGAGACCGGCTCGTAGTGTCCTCCTGGCTCATAAGAGCCATCGGCGGCGCTCAGCAGGAACTCCGCCGCTCTGCTGCCCACGGCGTTGAGATTCAGGTCGACGGTCGTGAGCAGGTTGTCGTGATTGCCCACCAGGCCCTCCCAGTTGTCGACACCGACAAGGGCGACGTCGTCCGGGATCCGCAGACCGGCGGCCCGCAGCACCCCGTATGCGCCCAGCGCGATCTGATCGTTTCCGCAAAAGATCGCGTCGAACTCGGCGCCGCGTTCAAGCATCCAGGTCGCGGCCTCCGCCCCCCAGCGCCTCGTCCAGTTCCCTACGATCGGGTCGTTCAGGGCGATGGGCAGACCAGCGGCATCCAGCGCCTTCCGGTAGCCGCGAGCGCGATCCCGCGCACCGATGTCGTGCTTCGAGCTGATATGCGCGATCCTCGTGCGTCCCATCCCGAGCAGGTGCTCGGTGGCGATCCGACCCGCCATCTCGTTGTCGGGCATGAACCAGGCGTCGGAAGGGTTGTCCGAGAGCGCGTAGGCGTACGCGACCGGTACGTCGAAGCCCTCGCTGATCGAACGAAGGGGCGAGCCGAGCTGACCGTCGCCGAGCACGAGCAGGCCGTCGATGCGGCGGGCGTGGAGCTTGCGCACACTCTCTTTGACGACGGACTCCTCAGCTCGCGCGTCGTACAGAAGGGTCGCGACATCGACCCGGCCGAGGGTGCTGGCGACACCGGTGAGAACCGGCATCGCGAAGACCGCGGGCGCGTTCATGGTGAGCACTCCGACCGTCTTGCTGATCCCACGGGCCAGAAATTGCGCCTGCGCGTTCGGACGGAAGTCCAGGCTCTGAGCTGTTTCCAGGATGCGCTTCCGAGTGTCGGCGGAGACCCGTCCACCGCCTCGAAGCACGCGCGATGCCGTCGACAGATCCACCTTGGCAGCGGCCGCCACGTCGCTGAGGGTGACCGGCTTCACCACGCGCACTCCCTACTCGTACCCTCGTCCGTCCCGGATGCTTGCGAATCTGGTTTGAGCATATCCGCCGAGATGGGCGCCTTGTCGGCGGCTCATGGTTACGTTCGCGCTCCTCTCGCAACCAAGCCTTCGTCGTCTGCCGTGCAGATGACGGCCGCCTCATCCGAGACCGAGGTATCGGGGGCTTGACGAGCGCGACGTCAATAGGACACTGTGTAGAGCAAGCGCTTGTTCAATGGCGATCAGCGGAAGCTAGGAGACCACAGCATGAAGAACGTACCCATGGCACGTCGGCAGTTCATCGGCGCACTCGCCGCCGTCTCCGGTGGGGCCCTTCTCTCCCAGACGGCGGCGGGCGGCGCGTCCGCAACGGGGACCTCAGGTTTTCGCCCCTTCGGAGACTCGCCGTACGCCTCGCCTGAGGGGACCACGATCCCGTCAGCCACCTCGATCGTCGACAACGGCGGCAACACGTGGACCGTCAGCGGCGGCGTGATCTACCGCAACGGATCGACGGTGGGCAATACGTACAACGTCAGCTTGCTGCTCTGGTACGGCGGAATGGTCTATCAGCGCGGCACCGGCGGCCAGTTCTACGTGTACAACGCGGGTTCCTGGCGCATCTGCACCGATCCGCGAATCCCGCTGCCCGCCCCGCCTGGCACCTTCTACGGAATGAACGGCCATCCCGACAGCGGCCTCGGCGCCGCGACCGTCGCAAGCCTCCTCCACGACCTGGGATGCTCGATCTACCGTATGAACGTGGTCGGAGGGTCGCTGGGCGAATCCGAGCCGATCGCGCAGGAACTGCAGTCCAAGGGCATCAAGCTGTTTCCCGTCATCGACTTGAGCCCTGACCAGGGCGGCGTGCTCTTCGCGAACGAGTCCGCGGCGTACCACTACGGGTTCGACGGCGCCGCCCAGGTCGCGACCGCCCTGCGGCCGTACGGCGTGACCATGTACGAGTGCGGAAACGAACTGACTCGTCGCGGATACATGCTGGTCGCCGCCAATGACGCGGGTACGAAAGTAAGCGGCTGGAACAACACGAACTGGCCCCTCATGCGCGGCGTCATGCGCGGCATGATGGACGGCGTCAAATCCGTTCAGCCGGATGCTCTGTGCGGCATCAACTTCTGTCGCACGGACATCGGCGCGGCCGATGCCCTGTGGGACGGCGCGCAGCCGGACGGTTCCGGCGGACATCAGCCGTTGCGCTGGGACCTCACCACGTGGCACAACTACGAAGGCGACGGCGACATCTTCCACATCGGCTCCGATGGAGCCGGCCCGTCGCTCAACGTCCCCGTGTACGCGAAGGCCCGCTACGGCAAACCCTTCATGATGACCGAGTGGAACGGGAACAACCCAGCCAGCGTGCGAGGCCCATACATGACCCAGCAGCTGGGCGAGTACTTCGACCGCCGGTCGACCGAAGGCTTCCAGTCGCAGATGTTCTACACCCTGCAGGACACCGACTACGGCATCGCCAACCTCGACGGATCGCACATCGACCCGCCCTACTCGGCTTACAAGGACTTCGCCGCCACACATCCAGACGTGTGAGCCGCGATGTAATCGGCAACCCCGTGGCGGGGCAGCAGGAACAGGCAGATCGCCTGCCGAGGACGATGGGAAAGAACCGATGGACACCGAGAACGCCTGGCTCGACGACATATTGGGGCGGTGCCCGGTTATGGCGATCCTGCGGGGCTTCGGCCCTGCACGCTCCATCGAACTCGCCGAGGTCGCGTGGAACCTCGGCGTTCGCGTCGTGGAGGTTCCGATCCAGTCTGATGTCGACATCGCATCCCTCGAGGCTGTCGTCGAGGCCGGCCGTCGCCGCGGACTTCCCGTCGGCGCGGGCACGGTGATCGACGATGTGACCGTGCGCGACGCTGCGGCAGCCGGAGCGTCGTTCACCGTGAGTCCCGGCTTCATGGCGGAGATGGTACGGGCGTCCGTGGATGCCGGCATGCCCAGCGTGCCGGGAGTCGCAACGGGCAGTGAGATCCAGGCCGCGGTCAGCATGGGGTTGCGCTGGCTGAAGGCGTTCCCTGCCGCCCGGCTCACGCCGCGGTGGTTCAAGGACATGGCCGGCCCGTTCCCACAGGTGAAGTTCGTGGCGACCGGCGGGGTGGACGCGTCGAACGCCCGCGACTTCCTCGCCGCAGGCGCGAAGGTCGTCGCCCTGGGCTCCGCGCTGGGCGACCCGGCTCAGCTGCCGCGCATCGCACCGCTGCTGCAGTTCGCATGAGCCATGCAGACGCCGGTTCGGCTCGCGTAGATCGCGTCGATCCCATCGAGGTCGTCACCATCGGCGAGACAATGGTGCAACTCGTGCCGAAGGGCGAGCGGCTGCAGGATGCCGCCTCTCTGCATGTCGGCATCGGCGGCGCGGAATCCAACCTGGCGAGCTATCTCGCCGCAGCGGGGCGCGCCGTAAGCTGGGTCAGCGCCGTGGGAGATGACCCATTGGGGCGCCGCATGCTGGAGGACATCGCCTCATACGGTGTCGACGTCTCAGGCGTTCGGGTCGACAGGTATGCCCCGACCGGCATCTACTTCAAAGATCCGGACGGGAGTGGCGCGACCGCGGTCTACTACTACCGACGGGCGTCGGCCGCATCCTGCCTCTCCGCCGGCTCCATCGATCTTCCCGAGCTGTCCACGGTGCGCGTCGTGCACATGAGCGGCATCACCATGGCGCTCTCGCGCGACTGCGCGGACCTCGTGCGAGAGGTGCGCACGCGCGCGAAGGCGGCCGACGCGCTCTTCTCGTTCGATGTGAACTACCGTCCGGCGCTCTGGCCCGTGGAGCAGGCAGGTCCCGAGCTGCTGGCACAAGCACGTGCATCCGACGTGGTCTTCGTCGGTCTCGATGAGGCGAACACGCTGTGGGGTTGCGCATCGCCGAGTGATGTACACGAACTGATGCCGTCGACGCGGGTCGTCGTCAAGGACGGTGCCGTGGGCGCCACCTCGTATGCGACCGATCGCGCGGACGCGGACGCCTTCGTTCCTGCGCGTCCCACGGAGGTGGTCGAGGCGGTGGGCGCAGGAGATGCGTTCGCCGCTGGCTACCTGCACGCGCTGCTCGCGGATGCTCCGGAGCACGTGCGCCTCGACGTCGGCCACCGCTTCGCCGAGGTAGCGCTGCGGTCCATTCACGATGTCGCGACACCGGATGAGGTGCGCGTCGCCGTGGCGGGCCTGGACCTG
>DATMTS010000082.1:0-2024 GCA_035564555.1 Humibacter sp. | reverse complement strand
GCGTCCGGCACGGTCTCGATGGTGGGCGTCGGGACGGAGTCCGTGTATCCACCCCAGTCGTCCCAGGTGAGGATGAAGACGGTCTCGTCCCAGCCTCCGCCGTCGATCACGGCCTGCACCCGCTGCCAGACGAGTCCCTGCCCCTTGGTCAGGTAGTCGGGCGCGCTCGTGAACGGCGGATGCTCGTCGTAGCCCGCGGGCGACCAGACGTAGCAGATGTCGGGCAGCGTCCCTCCCTTCGCCATCGGGATGAACTGCGACGGCGGGTGCAGGTTGGCGTTTCCGGGCGCTTCGGTGAGGGTGGTGTAGAACTTCGTCGGGTACCCGTCCTGGTCGGGGAAGGCCGCCCAGCTGACGCCGGCCTTCTCGGCGACGCTGAAGATGGAGGGCAGGTTCCACACCGGATGCGGTCCGACGAACGGCGGGTTCTTGAGGGTGGGCATCTGGCCGCCGATCGCCAGCATGTGGCCGGGGGTCGAGTTGGAGCCGGAGCCGAAGTGGTGGTCGCTGAAGACGAAGTTCTTGGCGAGCCAGCTGTAGTACGGGATGAGCTGGTCGTTGTCGAGCTGCATGGGCTCGGCCGGATAGTCCCCCATCCGGTAGTGCACCCAGGCGTTGCGGTCGTGCGGCTGGTCGAAATCCGGGGCCGTCGTGCGCAATCCGCCGTTGTTCGCCACCTGGGCGCCCCACTCGGCGAGGGTGGGGAAGTAGAAGTCGGTTGTCTTGTTCTCCTGCAGAAAGACGATCACGCGCTTCACCGCTGCCATGCCGCCAGGCAAGCACGCGAGGCCTCTCCCCCGCCACCACTGTGAGCGACTTCGCAGAAAGCCCCACCATCCCAAGCCCCGCCGTGAGGGAGCAGGGACGGGACGCTTGCGGGCGGGGTGAGGAGCGAGCATTCTGGGGTCATCCGCATCGAGGAGGTGGGCGCATGCAGGCCTCAGTCGGAGACCGCCTGATCGTCATGTCGAGGAGTGTCGCCGGGAAACAACGCATCGGGGTCATCGTCGAGGTGCACGGGAACGAAGGGGAGCCTCCCTACGTCGTCCGCTGGGAGGACGCCGACCACACGGCCGTCGTCGTCCCCGGCCCGGACGCGCACGTCGAGCACGCCGGGTGACCGCCGCCTCCCTCGCCCTCATCGTGGCGATCGGGCTGCTCGGGCCCGTGCTCTCGGCGAGGGCGGCGTGGCGCGTCCCGGTCGTCGTCGGCGAGCTCGCCGGAGGTCTGCTCATCGGCGACACCGGGCTGCGCCTGGTGGATCCGCACACCGACGCGTTCCGGCTGCTCGCGAACATCGGGTTCGGCCTGACGATGGTGGTGGTCGGGTCGCAGATCCCGCTGCGCGACCCGCGCCTCCGCTCCACGGTCGGGCTCCGGGGCCTCGCGGGAGCGGCCATCGCGGGTGCGGCGGCCGCGATCCTCGGCGTCGTCCTGGCGACGGCCTTCGGGACCGGGCATGCGGCGATGTACGCCGTGGTGCTGGCGTCGTCGTCGGCTGCCGTCGTCTTGCCGATGCTGGGATCCGTGGGGCTCACGTCGGCGGGGCTCGGCCAGTTGATCGCCCAGATCGCGGTCGCCGACCTCGTCTGCATCGTCGCCCTTCCGTTCGCCGTCGCTCCCCAGGACGCGGGCCCCGCGGCGATCGGTGCCGTCGTGATCGCGGCGGTCTCGATCGCACTGGTGGTCGTGCTGCCACGGCTCGACCGGAACGGCCTGCGCCGACGCGTGCACGCCTTCTCGGAGCGGCGGCGTTTTGCCCTCGAGCTCCGGCTGAGCATGCTCGTGCTCTTCGTCTTCGCCGCGATCGCGCAGACTGCGCAGCTCTCGATCATGCTGGCCGGGTTCGCGCTGGGCCTCGTGCTCTCCGCCATCGGGGAGCCTCACCGGCTCGCCCGGCAGCTGTTCGGGATGACGGAGGGCTTCTTCGGTCCCCTCTTCTTCGTCTGGCTGGGAGCGTCGCTGGACCTGCGAGACCTCGGCGGCCATCCCTGGATGGTGCTGCTCGGCGTCAGCCTCGGCGC
>DATMTS010000081.1:0-9671 GCA_035564555.1 Humibacter sp. | reverse complement strand
CATGAGCTGCAGCAGCTTGGCGCCGAGGCCGTTGCTCGCGCCCGGCGCCTCGATCACGGCCGCCAGCGCCTCCACCTCCGCGCGGACGCGCACATCGTCGAAAGCCGCATCGATCGCCGCGGCCATGGCCGCCTCGAACTCTTCGTCGGGATCGGTCCAGCTCGTCGAGGCGCCGGCCTCGCGCGCGGCCTTGAGCGCGTAGGCCTGGAGGCGCTCGCGAGACGCCGGCCATGCGCCGAGGACCGACTGCCACAGCAGGCTCTCGAGCGACCCGTCGCCGAAGCCGACACGGTCGCGCACGATCCGCAGGAACCGCTCCCAGCGTCCCGGCAGCTCGGCGAGCACCTGGATGCGCGCCCGCGTGTCCTCGCCGCGCTTGGTGTCGTGGGTGGAGAGGACGGTCATCGACTCGGGAAGACGTCGCTGGCGGTCGGCCTGCCGGCGGTGGAACTCCTCCGGAGAGACGGCGAACTCGGAGGGATCGCCGCCCACCTCGGTCAGCGAGACCAGGCGGGTGAAGCGGTAGAAGGCGTTGTCCTCGACCCCCTTCGCCATGATCGCGCCGGTGGTCTGCTCGAACCGGGGGCCGAGGCGGCCGGCGATGTCGTCGAACTCTGCGGCGAGGTCCGGACGGGAGTCACGGGCGGCCTCCAGTGCCTCGTCCAGGTGACCGGCGCCGAAGGGGAGGTAGCTGCGGTAGACGGGGAACCAGGCGGCCAGCTCGGCGACGGCGTCGGCCGTGCGCCCGGGATCGCTGCCGTCCGCGTCGTCGTCGGCGTCCGCGTCACCCAGCTCCCGCACCACGCGGAGCACCTCCGAGCGCAGGATGCCGTCGGCCACGACGCGCTTGCGGCGGTGCACCAGCTCGGCCCAGTCCTGGTTCTCGGCGCGCACATCCACCTCGGCGGCCAGCTCCGTCAGCGGTCCCTCGCCGGACGGGTCGACGAAGACGCGGTCGACGATCCCCAGGGCGTCGTACCCGGTCGTGCCCTGCACCGGCCAGGCCGGCATCCGCTCGTCGCCCTCGAGGATCTTCTCCACCCAGATCGGCGCGCGCCCGGCGAGAGCCCGGAGGCGGTCGAGGTAACCGCCGGGATCCCGCAAGCCGTCCGGATGGTCGACGCGGAGCCCATCCACCAGGCCCTCGCGCAGCCACCGCCCGATCTCGCGGTGGGTTTCGTCGAAGACCTGCTGGTCCTCGACGCGGAGTCCGGCGAGGGTGGTGACGGCGAAGAAGCGGCGGTAGTTCAGCTCGGCGTCCGCGCGGCGCCACGACATGAGCTCGTAGTGCTGCCGGGCGTGCACCTCGCGCGGGGTGCCGCCGTCGGTGCCGGGGGCGATCGGGAAGCGGTGATCGTAATAGCGGAGCTCGCCGGCCTCGATGCGCAGGGCGTCCTCCTCGTCCAGTCCGTCGCCCAGGATCGGCAGGCGCAGGCGCCCGCGCCCGAACTCCCAGTCGATGTCGAAGTGGGACGCGTAGCGGGAGTCCTCTCCGTGCGTGAGCACATCCCACCACCAGGCGTTCACGGCGGGGGTTGCC
The DNA here is from genome assembly GCA_035564555.1 of Humibacter sp. Classification (GTDB taxonomy): domain Bacteria; phylum Actinomycetota; class Actinomycetes; order Actinomycetales; family Microbacteriaceae; genus DATMTS01. Next base: position 8,131 of record DATMTS010000081.1, on the reverse strand, counting down.
ACGCCCATGTGGTTGGGGACGATGTCGACCAGCACCTTCAGTCCCCGGCGATGGGCCGCCTCGGAGAAGTCGTGCAGGGCTTCCGGGCCGCCCCGGGAGGCGTCGACGCGGCTGTGGTCGACCACGTCGTACCCGTGCATCGAACCGGGTTCGGCCTCGAGCAGCGGTGACAGATAGACCCAGTCCGCACCGAGTCGCTGAATGTGATCGAGCACCTGCGTCGCGTCTCGCAGGGTGAAGGACGGGCTGATCTGCAGACGGTAGGTGCTCACCGGTTCATTCTGCGGGAGGAATGCAGTGCTCGTGTAGGGCTTGAAATTCGTCACGGATACTCCAGGTCGCCGATCCGTGTCTCGATTCCGCGTATCCCGGCTTGATTTCTCAGGCGATCCGTCGGGGGTAGACGTTCGACCGGACGGGTGGGACCGTCGTTGTCGAACCGGAGCAAGGAAAGGGGACCTCAATGGGACTCGACGACAAGATCGAGAACGCGGGCGAGAAGCTCGGAGGCGACGCGAAGGAGGCCGCAGGCAAGGCCACCGGCGACGAGCGCCTCGAGGCCGAAGGCAAGGGCGACCAGACCAAGGCCGATGTGAAGCAGGCCGGCGAGAAGATCAAGGACGCATTCACGGATCACTAGATCCGCCCGCGTATTCGGCTCCGGGTGCGTGTGTCGCGCTGGGGAGGACAGCAATTCGCTGTCCTCCCTGGCGCGCAGCCACGACTGAATTCCGAAAGGCACCGTGACGCGCGGCCGGCCCCTGGCGCCGGTAGTGTTTGTCTCGGTACCGAAGGGGGAGTGGCGCATGCCCGCGTTGATGCTGATCGGGTTGGCGGCGGTGCTGCTGTGGTCGCTGGTCTCTCATCGGTTCGAACGCTGGGGAGTCGCTGGCCCGGCCATTCTCGTCGTGCTCGGTGCAGCGACGACCGTGTGGAACATTCCCGCTTACGCTGCCGTGATCGACTCGCCGTCGAGCGAGAAGGTCGTCGAGGTCATTTTGGCCATCGTCTTGTTTGTCGATGCGACGGACGTGCAGGGCGGAATTCTGGGCCGCGACCCGAAGGTGACATTGCGTCTGGTGCTCATCGCGCTGCCGTTGTCGTTGATTCTGGCCGCGGTGGCAACTGCCGTGCTTATCCCCGATGCATTCTTGCTGATCGTGGTGATCGCGTGTGTGATCATGCCGACGGATTTCGCCCCTGCCGCGCGGATCCTGCGACTCGACCACATCCCGTCCAGGGTGAGACAGATCCTCAACGTCGAGAGCGGATATAACGACGGGTTGATCTCACCGCTTTTCGGCATGGCACTGCCGATGGCGGTCGCGCTCACGACGGTGCTGCATGCCAAACCGAACGATAACGAAGATGCGATTGTCACGGAGCATCTGCACGAAACGACGGACGCGTTTCTGAACGCGATACCGGCATCCGTTATCGCGATCATTGTCGGAGTTGTGCTCGGCGGCCTGGTGGGGATGGCCGTGCGCATCCTGCACCGTCGCGGCTTTACCGGTGACGCAGGCGCCCGGTTCGTGATGCTTCTGCTTCCGCTCACCAGTTATGGTGTCGCAACCATCCCGGTTCTCAATGCAAACGGGTTCGTTGCGGCCTTCGTGGCAGGACTCATGTACCGAATCGCCCGCACCCGGGGCATGCAGGAGCGGACGATTCCGCATTCAGAACTTCAGCTCGTAGAAGAGATGGGCGTGCTGACCACGAGCATTGTCTGGTTCATGCTTGGTGGTGCTGCACTGCTCGCGTTCACCATCGGGTTCGATTGGCGTGTGCTGGTGGTTGCAATCCTGGCCCTGACGGTGCTGAGGATCGTCCCCGTTTACCTGTCGCTGTTGGGCAAGTCGGTTGGCAGGCGGGACCGCCTGCTGATCGGATCCCTCGGCCCACGTGGCACGGCCACGATCGTGTTCGGCCTGCTCGCATACAACGCCCTGCCAGACGATGAGGGCAACCTCGTGTTGCTGCTGACCGTGGTTACGGTTGTCGGGAGCGTGCTGCTGCACGGCGTGGCCGCGCCGCTGCTGCTGCGTCGCGGCAGAGCCGAAGCCGTCACAGCTGAAGCCGTCACATCTGAAGGAGTCATTCCAACTGATGAGTGACGCAACCTCTGTCACGATCACGCACGATTTCAACGCGGCGCCCCCGGTGGTCTGGAACGCGTGGACTGACCCCGAGGTTGTTCGTCTGTGGTGGGGTTCCGACCCGAATGGTGAGGTGACGTCGGCGGCCCTGGATGTACGTCCTGGCGGCCGGTTCGCAATCACCTTTAGGGATTCAAGCGGCGATCAGCACACCAGCACTGGCGAGTATCTTCGTGTCGATCCGAGGATCGAACTCGATTTCACGTGGTCTTGGACCAACGAGCCGAACAATCCGTCGCGGGTCACAGTGTTCTTCGCCGCGCAGGCATCCGGCACCCGCATGCGATTCGTGCATGGTGAGTTGCGCGGCGCATCGCAGCATGATTATGCGCAGGGCTGGCGGCGCACTTTTGCAAAACTTGACCGCGTTCTCGCACAGAACGGCTGAGGCGCGATTTCGCTTGCTCACGAGCCGAGCAGCGCGAGCGCCGCGACCGACCCAACGACCGTGAGCGGTGCGACAACGAGCCCGAGCACGATGAATCTCGTCCACGGAACCTGCACGCCGAGAGCCCTGAGCCTGTCGTGCCACAGCAAGGTTGCCAGTGAGGCCCACGGGGTTATCAGTGGACCGCAGTTCACACCGATCAGCAACGCCATGATGCGCACGGGATGACCGGCAGCCGTCGGCTCAAGCGCCAGGTACGCAGGCAGGTTGTTCACGAGATTCGCGCCGACGGCTCCGGATCCCGCCAACCGGAGCAGTTGCGGGAATCCGGCCCCACCCCCGGTGGTGAGCGCGAGCAGACGGCCAAGGCCGAGCTGGTGCGCAGAGTCAACGACCAGGAACAGTCCGGCAGCGAAAACCAGCAGCGACCATGGGATGAGCTGAGGACGGATGGCGTCCCTTCGCCGTACGAGGAATGCGACGGCGAGGATCAGGGCGGCGATGCATGCTGGAATCCAGACGGGAATACCCACTACCAGCGCGGGCAGCAAAGCGACAAGAACCACGAGCGCCACGGTGAACAGAGTGCGGTCTGGAGGGGGATCGGCCGCCGGCACGATGAACCGTGAACCGAGGTCGCGCCGGAATGCGATCGCAACCACGGCGAGCGGGATCAGGACCGCCACGAGTGCCGGAAGCCAACTGATGGCAACGAATTGCGCCGGGGATTGTTTGCTGACTTCTTGAGCCAGCAGGTTCGTGAGATTCGAGACCGGCAGTAGCAGCGACGCTGTGTTGGCGAGCCACACGGTCGTGAGTGCGAACGGAATTGTGCGCAGCCCGGTATGCCGAACGATGGTGATCACGACAGGGGTGAGCAGGACCGCTGTCGTATCGAGTGAAAAGAACACCGTTGCAATCACACACAGCGCGCAGATCAGAAGCCATAGCATCCAGGCCCGGCCGCGACCCCAGCCTGCGACACGTGTTGCCACCACGCTGAATACCCCGGCTTGCGCCACGAACTCGGTCACCACTGTGATGGCTGTGACGAACAGCAGGATCGGCCAGACTCTTATCCACAGCACACCGACCGTTGAAGGCGGTTCAATACCCGTGGCGACCGCTATGACGCCGGCCAATACCAGCACTCCACCGATGATCGCCGTGCGCACGTGTTCGAGCATCCCACATGCGTGACCGGTTCATGCTGCCTGCCATTGCGCGAGCGCGATGGCTCGGCGCCGGAAGATCGATTGGCAATCACCTGTCAGGATCGGTTCGCGCGCGTAGCGTTAAACCTGAAGCAGGATGAGCACGCGTCGACCCCGCCAATCGACACCCGGACCCGATCGCATCCGAGAGCCGGAACGTCCCGACGCTCATCGCGCGGCCACCGCGCAACAAGGACGGGAGAGATCTTATGGCGACAGCTGCAGCCAAGTTTGTGATCACGTGCGCTGGCCGAGAATTCGTGGTCACGGAGGAGGTTGCTGCTCGCTTCCGGGCCAGAGCGCAGCGCATCATCGACAGCGGCGAAACGGGACTGGTGCCTTTGTTGCACTCTGGCGGGGTCGAAATGCTGATCATTCGGTCGGCCGGCCCGTGCAACATTGCGACACCGTACGAAATCCGTGAGCTGTAGACCGGGCACCCGCCGTGTCAGCCCGCTGACAACGTGTCATCGAGCCAATCGAGCACACGCTGTGCCACTTACGTAGTGCAGGGGCGTCGGCACGTTCGCCGTTCGAGAGGCGAAGGCACGAGGCATCCGGGTGCTTGCTCCCGCCCGGCGTGAAGCGACCGACGCACTACGTGCACTAGGAGTCGATGATTCCTTCCGCCCGACACGACCTTGGCCGATGTTCCGGCGAACCTGGGCGCGGTTGAGTGCGGTGGCATTCTCGACTTTGCCGGCGCGACTGAGAGTGTGGCGGTCGCCGCAAGAAGCGTGCGAAACGGCGGCGCGATCGTCTCGACGGCCCGTGTCGTTCCGGAATCGGTCGCTTCGCAGAACCGCGTTGTGGCAACGAACTACATGCTTGACGAGAAGCCCGCCCGGCTCGACTATCTGGCCAATTCGCTGGCAACCGGCTCCGTGCGGCCTGTTATCGCTGATGTGCTCGGCCTTGAAGATGCCGCCAGCGGATGCGCATCGAACCACGATGGACTGCGCGGGATGACGGTAATCCGCGTTCGCTAGGGTCGCCGAATTCTTCTGGCTTCCGGAGATCGATCCGCAGGATCAGCTGGTTAAACAAAAGTTCCGGCCTCCGAAGAGACCGGAACTGATGGTGCTTTCAACAAGCAGGTGGTTGCGGGGGCAGGATTTGAACCTACGACCTCTGGGTTATGAGCCCAGCGAGCTACCGAACTGCTCCACCCCGCGGCACAAGAATCAACCTTAGCATGCGTTCGAGCGGGTCACGAATCGCCTGCGAGCGGCATTCAGTCGCCATGCGCGACCCGGTTCGACGGCAACCTGCCGGCGGCCCATACTGAGGCCCGATGACTCCTGGCAGGACGCAAGAACGATCGTCGAACCGTAGGCGGGCGACGCCTCTTCTTGTGGGATTCGCCGTGGCGGCCGTACTTGCGTCGCCGTGGCTGCTAGAAACACTCGGAACGGGCCGTCTTCCGCTGGTTGCCGGCATCGTGGCATGGCGCGATCTGCTCACCGCCGGGGGCCGTGGGTTCTCGCCGCGGGCATCGCGCTCGTCCTGTTCAGCCGGCGCCGCAGCAGACCGACCACAAAGCGGACGTGCTCGTACTGCCTGCGGTCGATCCAGGAGTGTATCTGCGGCTGAAGCAATTGCTTGGCGGCAGCGGCTACAGCCCCGTCGTTCGGCCGGATCCGAAGCAGCGATCTTCTCCCGTTGCGGGAACGCGGGTGACACGTTGCGCCGACGCCGCAGTAGCATCCGGCATGGCACAGGTCGGCATGTGACCGACTTCATTGGTCCCGCAACTCGCAATGCCGATCGACCACGTGCTCATCGGCGGGCGGCGTTCATCGGCGATCAGTTTCGCGGTGCTCACCGACGGGGACCGGCAGCGGTGCTCTGCACCGCCCGATTCTCGCGACGGTCTCCCTGCCGTGATCGAAGTGGGCCGGGTCGCCAACAACGACCGGCTCGAGCCGATCTAGGCTGACGACATGACCGATTCGCTCACGATCGCCGTCGCCCAGTTCGCCCCAGGGGAGGACCGCGCGGAGAATCTCGCCGCAATGCGGGAACTCGCAGCGGATGCCGTAGCGCGCGGGGCACGGCTGGTCGTCTTTCCCGAGTACTCGTCGTTCTTCGTGGATCCCGTCGGCAGCGCGTTCGTCGAAGCGGCGGAGACGCGCGAAGGCCCGTTCATCCGTGGTCTCGCGATGATGGCACGCGAACTCGACGCCCATATCGTCGCCGGTATGGCGGAACGCGTCGATGCGCCCGCGCGGTTCGCCAACACCGTCGTCGCCGTCTCAGCCGCCGGTGAGGTCGTGGCGAGCTACCGCAAGCAGCATCTCTACGACGCATTCGGAGCGCGGGAATCCGATTGGGTGCAGGCAGGCGAACTCGGCGAGCCGCAGACGTTCGAGATCGACGGCATCCGCATCGGGTTGCAGACATGCTACGACCTGCGCTTTCCCGAGGTGACCCGCACGATCGTGGATGCCGGTGCGCACCTGGTGCTCGTGCCCAGCGAGTGGGTGCGCGGCTCGCTGAAGGAACAGCACTGGCGCACGCTGGTGACTGCGCGCGCCATCGAGAACACGGTTTACCTGGCCGCTGCCGATCACACTGCGCCGGTCGGGGTCGGCTGCAGCATCGTCGTGGATCCGATGGGCGTGGTCAGCGCGGATGCCGGCGAGCGGCCGGGCATCGCGGTCGCAGTGGTCGAGAGGGAGCGTCTGCGTCAGGTTCGCGAGGTGAACCCGGCGCTCACTCTGCGGCGTTATCGAGTCGTGCCGCGCTGACCCATCGGCTCTTCAGCGGCTGAGGTCGGCGAGTTGCGCGGCGGCGCGCCCGAGCACATCGGTGCGCTTGCAGAACGCGAACCGAACGAGCGAATCGGCATCCGGGCGGTGTCCTGGGGAGCAGAAGGCAGAGACGGGAACGGCGACGACCCCGGCGAGCCGAGGCAGCTCGCGACAGAAGGCCACGGCATCCAGGTACCCGAGCGGTGCGGCGTCGGCGACGACGAAGTAGGTTGCGCTCGGCACGAAGACGTCGAAGCCGGCAGCCTCCAGCCCCGAGCACAGCAGATCCCGCTTGGCCTGCAGCGTCGCCGCAAACTCGTGGAACGCCTCGTCGGGCAGCCGCAGGCCGACGGCGATCGCCGGCTGGAACGGTGCTCCGTTCACGTAGGTCAGAAACTGCTTGACCGCCAGGATCGCCGTGACCAGCGCTGCCGGGGCCGTGAGCCAGCCGATTTTCCACCCCGTGGTGGAGAAGGTCTTGCCTCCCGAGGAGATCGTCACGGTGCGATCGCGTGCTCCGGGCAGCGACGCGACGGGCAGGTGCCGAACGTCGAAAGTGAGGTGTTCGTACACCTCGTCGGTGACGATGATGGCGTCGTGCTCGTGAGCCAGTTCGACGATCGCTTCGAGCGTCTCGCGAGCGAACACGGCGCCCGTCGGATTGTGGGGGTTGTTGATCAGGATGACCCGGGTGCGGTCGGTGACCGCGGCACGCAGTTCGTCGAGGTCGGGGGCGAAGTGCGGGGCGCGCAGCGGCACCGTGCGATGAACTCCGCCCGCGAGAGCGATCAGGGCACCGTATGCGTCGTAATACGGTTCGAAAGTGACGACCTCATCGCCCCGGTCGACGAGAGCGAGCAGGGTGGCCGCGATGGCTTCAGTCGCACCCGCAGTGACGAGCACTTCGGAATCGGGGTCGACGCGGAGGTCGTAGAACCGCTGTTGATGCTCGGCGATCGCCTCGCGCAGCACGGGCATCCCGATGCCCGGCGGGTACTGATTGACGCCGTCGTTGATCGCGCGGATCGCCGCGTCGAGCACCTCACGCGGGCCGTCCTCATCGGGGAAGCCCTGACCCAGATTCACGGCGCCCGTGCGTGCGGCCAGCGCACTCATCTCGGCGAAGATCGTTGCGGCTACCGCGCCATTCTGAGCGAGCAGGCCCGCGCCTTTCGCAGCCCGCTGCCAAGGGCCGGCGATCTGTCCAGCGGCCCGTCCGGTGCTCTGCATGCTGCTCCTTCGCGTTTCGATCTGCAGACTACGCCTCAACAGGAGCCATAGTGTCGAGTTGTGCCGGTCGGGGCGCCGTTGCCGCGTGGGTGCCGACGGGGTCGCGGTAGCGTGCCGATGAGCCTGTGGAGAACGGCGGCACGTCGCGGGCTCTCTGCTCTAGCGTGGGGGGATGCGAATGGCAGCGTCGGCACGGGTGCTCTCGGTCGCGTCGGGTGTGCTTGGAGCGCTTCTCCTCGGCGGCGTTCTTGCCGGATGCACGCCGAGCGCACCGAAGCCGACGCATTCGCCGACAGCGTCGCGCACGCCGATGTTCGCATCCGACGAGGAAGCATTGAAAGCGGCGACCGATGCTTATGCGGCCTACCTCAAGATGTCGGACACGAT
>DATMTS010000080.1:0-12206 GCA_035564555.1 Humibacter sp. | reverse complement strand
GGGATCGGGGTGGGCGTGGTAGTCGGGGTGGGCTTCGTGACGGTCGGCGCCGGTATCGGCGTGACGGTCGGCGCCGGTATCGGAGTGGGGATGCTGCTCGGCGTCGGCGGGGGAACCGGAGCGGGTGTGTCGGCGTAGGCGGTGGTGGGAGCCAGAACCAATGCCGGGGCAAGCGCTGCGACGAGCAGGAGAGCGGAGGCGATCAGACACGACCTCGTCCGACGGCGAGAGCCCTCTCGCCGTGATGCTGCCTTGGATGTTCGTCGATTCGAAATCATGGTTTCTCGCCAGCCGAAGCGGCACGCCGACACCAGCAGGTGCCGACGTGGTTCGAGTCTCGCACTCGCATATGACGCCCACAAGAGTGCCCGCGTGCCCCATTCGGATGACTCCTGCCATAATCGAAGGTATGGAATCGGTTCTGTGGAGCATCCTTATCGTGATCGGCGCCATCGGCGCGATCCTCGGCGTCGCAGGCGCGATTCAGATGGCCCGGTCTCCGTACCGCGACAAGTAACCGGCTCGTCGGCCGGGCGAGACTCGAGAGCGCACGGTCGGTTCGAGCGAACCGCCGACAGGGTCAGAGCTGAGAGAACCGTCAGCGCACGTAGCGCACGAATCGGTAACGCACGCCGCCGGCCGATACCGCCCAGTCGCCCTCCGGTCCGCGGTCGTGTGCCTGGGCGCGATCAGTGTCCTGGGCATGCCAGCGGCTCGAGTCGATGTCCGGCGCTCTGGTGTCTCCTGCCACATCGAGGTCGATCTCGGTCACTTCGAGCACATCGGCGGAACCGATCGTGGCGCGATACAGTTCCCCGCCACCGATGACCCACGTCGAGCCCTCGGCCGCTGCGAGAGCAGCCTCGATCGACCCGAAGACCTCGGCCCCCGCAGCCGTCCAGCCGGTCTGACGGGTGACGACGAGGTTGCGCCGATCAGGCAGCGGCCGGAACCGTGGCGGCAGCGAATCCCAGGTCTTCCGACCCATCACGACGGTCGAACCGGTCGTCACGCGACGGAAATGACCCGCATCCTCCGGCAGGTGCCACGGCATGGTGCCGCCGGCCCCGATCACTCCGCTGCGCGTCTGCGCCCAGATCAGCCCGAGGGTCATACGGCCACGGCCGCACGGATCGCGGGGTGGTGCGTGTAGTCGACCAATCGGATGTCATCGAACGAGTAGTCGAAGATCGACTGCGGCGTTCGGGCGAACTGCAACGTGGGATACGGGTAGGGGGTGCGCGTCAACTGCTCCTCGACCTGTTGCAGGTGGTTGTCGTAGATGTGGCAGTCACCGCCGGTCCAGATGAACTCGCCCGGCTGCAGGCCGACCTGGTCGGCCACCATCATGGTCAGGAGTGCATAGCTGGCGATGTTGAACGGCACACCGAGGAACAGGTCGGCACTGCGCTGGTACAGCTGACAGGAGAGTCGGCCGTCTGCGACATAGAACTGGAACAGGGCGTGGCACGGTGCGAGAGCCATGTTCGGAATGTCTGCCACGTTCCACGCCGAGACGAGCATTCGACGCGAGTCGGGATTCGTGCGAAGCGTGTCGATGACCTGCGCGATCTGGTCGACGTGCTCCCCGGACGGGGTCGGCCAGGATCGCCATTGAACGCCGTAGACCGGCCCGAGGTCCCCGTTCGCATCGGCCCATTCATCCCAGATCGTCACGCCGTTCTGCTGCAGCCAGCGCACGTTTCCGTCGCCGCGCAGAAACCAGAGCAGCTCGTAGGCGACCGAGCGGAAATGAACGCGCTTGGTCGTGATCAGCGGGAAGCCCTGCGCCAGGTCGTAACGCAACTGCCGGCCGAACACGCTGCGCGTACCGGTTCCGGTGCGGTCGGACTTGGCGGAGCCGTTCGCGAGCACGTCGCGCAGCAGGTCTTCATACGGGGTCACGATCGCAGAGTCCATCGCCATGATCGTACGTCGGCCGAGCGCCTCGCGCACGCAAGCCAGCGCGTGCCGCGTGCGGTGCTGGCATCGGCCTGCTGCGCGCTGCTTAAGGCGAAGTAGGCTCGTGCCATGTCGCCCTCCCTCGCCGAAACCCTTGATGTGATCGACGCACTCTGGCCCAGCACCGGCGCGGAGGCATGGGATGCGCCCGGTCCCGTTTCCGGCGACCCGCGCGCTCCGGTGACGCGGCTGCGGCTCGTCGTGGATGCAGTGGCCGCCACGGTCGACGAGGCGATCGATGATCACATCGACCTGATCGTCGCACATCATCCGTTGTTGTTGCGCGGTGCGACATCGGTCGCGGAGGACCGGTACAAGGGCGCACTGATCGCCCGGCTGATCAGGGCCGGTTGCGCGTTGGTCACCGCGCACACCAACGCGGACGTGGTCCCCGACGGGGTCTCAGACGTCATCGCCCAGCGACTCGGCCTGCTCGGTGTGCGACCGATCGTCGCGGGGCTGGCAGCCGGAAGCGGCATCGGCCGCGTCGGAACGCTGAGCGCACCGACGACGCTCGGCAGCCTCGCGCGCGAGCTTGCCGGCATCCTGCCGCCCACCGCCTCAGGAGTGCGCGTCTCCGGAGACTTCGCGGCGCCCGTCGCCACCGTGGCGCTGTGCGGGGGCGCAGGCGACGCGTACCTGAGCGAGCCTGCCGTGCGGGCATCCGACGTGTACATCACCTCGGATCTGCGCCACCATCCCGCGTCAGAGGCGCGCGAACAGGCGGTACTGGGCGGTGGGCCCGCGCTGATCGACGTGTCACATTGGGCGAGTGAATGGCTGTGGCTCGAGAAGGCGGCCGAACAGCTGCGCGACGCGCTGCCGGGGGTCGAGGTCACCGTGAGCGAACTGCGCACCGATCCGTGGGACTTCGCCATCATGCAGTAGCCGCACGCTGCACTACGGTGGAGACGTCCCTCAGCCCGGAAGCGAGACGAGATGCCCGTGAAGGCCAGCCCGGAAGCCCAGAAGCAGCTCTTGCGCGTGCAGGCGCTCGACACCCGTCTGCAGCAATTGGCGCATGTCAGTGCGAACCTGCCGCAACGCGCACAATTGACCGCACTGTCCCCGCAGATCGATGGCGCACGAGCCCGGCACCTGGATGCGACCGGTCGGCTCGAGGATGCACGTGCCGAGTTGAAGCGTGCCGAATCCGATGTCGCCGTCGTCGAGGCCCGCATCTCCAGGGACACCGACCGCCTGCAGCACACGGCTTCGGTGAAGGATGTCACGGCGCTGGAGTCCGAGCTCGCAGCCCTCGCCAAACGGCGCAGCGATCTTGAAGACATCGAGCTGGCGGTGATGGAACACATCGATGCCCTCGAGGACGAACTGGCCGGAATCGATGCCGAACGCGATGAGCTCGCCGCCAGGGCAGCGGCGCTGGAAGAGGCGATCGAGGTCGAGCAGGCGGTTATCGATCGTGACCGCGTGGCGGCGGAGGCGGACCGAGCCGCCATCGCCTCAGCCGTCGACGACGAGTTGCTCGCGCTCTACGAGAAACAGCGAAGCCGTTACGGCATCGGAGCGGCAGCGCTGGTGCACGGCGTATCGCTGGGCAGCAACGTGAAGTTGGCGCCGGTCGACCTCGAGGCGGTGCGCCGCGCTGCGCCTGATGAGGTGGTCCTGTGCCCAGACAGCGGCGCGATCCTGGTGCGTGACGAGAACTCCTAGGCTCGGATACGCACGCTACGCTGGGTGGCGGAATGGGTCGGCAAGACGGTCGCGTCATCCACCTGACGCGGTAACGCGACGGATGGATGCCGAGGAACGTCCGGGCTCCGCAGAGCAGGGCGGTGGGTAACACCCACCCGGGGCAACCCGCGAGAAAGTGCAACAGAAAGCAGACCGCCGTCGCGTAAGCGGCGGTAAGGGTGAAACGGTGGTGTAAGAGACCACCAGCGGCCGGGGCGACCCGGCCGGCTGGGTAAACCTCGCCCGGAGCAAGGTCAGACAGGAAACAATGAGGCTGCTCGTCTCGTTTCCGGGTAGACCGCTAGAGAGCCGCGGCAACGCGGCTTCGAGATAGATGGCCGTCCAGGTCGCGCCGCATGGCGCGATCGAACAGAACCCGGCGTATCAGCCGGCCCATTCCGCTTTCCGGTTCCGGCGTTCTAGGCCTTGACGACCGTGCGCTTGTGATGCCCCTTGGCGGCCAGGGCGGCGGCACCGAGGATTCCGGCGTTGTTCCGGTAGACCGCCGGCACGATCTTCGTGTCGATGTCGAGCAGGTCGCCGAACTCGCTCCACTTCTTCGACACACCACCTCCGACCACGAAGAGGTCGGGAGAGAACAGGAACTCGACGGTCTTGTAGTACTTCGTGAGACGTTTCGTCCACTTCTCCCAGCTGAGATCCTCGCGCTCCATGGCCGAGTACGCCGCTTTGGACTCCGCGTCATGTCCGTCGATCTCCAGGTGCCCGAGTTCGGCGTTGGGCACCAGCACTCCGTCGTAGATCAGGGCCGACCCGATGCCGGTGCCCAGCGTGGTCAGGATCACGAGACCCGGCACGCCTTTCGCTGCGCCGAACTCGGTCTCGGCATATCCCGCCGCGTCCGCGTCGTTGACGAACAGGATGTCGCGGTCGAGGTTCTTCTCGAAGAGCTTCTCCGCTTCGAGGCCGACCCACTTCTTCGACACGTTGGCCGCCGACATGGTGCGTCCGTTCTTCACGATCGCGGGAAAGCACACCCCGATCGGAGCGGTGGGGTCGTCGCCGGCGAGGGCGTCGAGCACCTCGCGCGCAACCTTCACGATGTCGTCCGGTTCACCGCCGTGCGGGGTGGCGAGCTTGACGCGTTCGCTGACCAGTTCACCGGTTGAGAGGTCGACGATTCCGCCTTTGATGCCCGTGCCGCCGATGTCGATTCCGATTGCCGTGCTTGAGCTCATGACGGCAAATCTATCGGTTGACTGCGGCCGCAGTCGTGCTCGGCTCAAGGAAGAGTGAGAATCTCGGCCCCCCGCTCGGTGACGACGAGGGTGTGCTCGAACTGCGCCGTCAGGCTCTTGTCCTTGGTCGTGACCGTCCAATCGTCGGGCCAGATCTCCCAGGTGTGCGTGCCGAGTGTGAGCATCGGCTCGATCGTGAAGACCATGCCGACCTGCATCTGCGTGTCGTAATTCGGTGCCGAGTCGTAGTGCGGAATGATCAGGCCGGAATGGAACGCCTCGCCGACGCCGTGGCCGGTGAAGTCGCGCACCACGCCGTAGCCGAAGCGGCGTGCGTACGACTCGATGGCGCGTCCGATCACATTGACCTGACGACCGGGCGCCACGGCCTTGATGCCGCGGTTCAGTGCCTCACGGGTGCGTTCGACCAGGTCTCGCACGGTGTCGTTCGCGTCGCCGACGACGAATGTCTTGTTGCTGTCGCCGTGCATGCCGTTCTTGAACGCCGTCACGTCGATGTTGATGATGTCGCCGTCTTCCAGCACGGTGTCGTCGGGGATGCCGTGGCAGATCACTTCGTTCACGGAGGTGCAGATGGACTTCGGGAAACCGCGATAACCGAGCGTCGAGGGGTACGCACCGTTCGCCACCATGAAATCGTGCCCGAGCGCATCCAATTCGTCGGTCGTCACGCCGGCGCGTGCGGCTGCGCCGACGAGTTCGATGGCCTGCGCGGCGATGCGCCCGGATTCGCGGATCAACTCGATCTGATCCGGCGAATACACGTCCGAGCCGGTGAACGGAGCGGGCCCGTCCTTGCCGACGTACTCGGGCCGGGGGATCGAGGTGGGCACCGAGCGCGGCGCCGAGATGCGGCCGGGGATCAGGTGTCCGGCGAAGTCCTTGGGCATAGGATTAACCCTATGGCCGAGTACTACCTGGACGACATCGAACACAAGTACTGGTACAACGTGAAGACCGGTGAGGTCGAGCAGGGTTTTCGCTCGCCCGCCCCGAATCGGCTGGGGCCGTTCGAGACGAGAATCGAAGCCGAGCACGCGCTGGAGAAGCTGCGCGAGAACAGCGCCAAATGGGCCGAAGAAGAGGCAGCAGAAGACCGCTGAGGTCAATAGCTGTTCTCGGGGCCCGGGTATACGCCTCCCTCGACATCCGCGCGGTAGCGCACGGCCGCCTCGGTGAGCACGCCCTTGAGGTCGGCGTACTGTTTCACGAACTTCGGAATGCGTCCGGTCGTGAATCCCGCCCAGTCCGTCCAGACCAGCAGCTGACCGTCGACATGCGGGCCGGCACCCACGCCGATCGTCGGGATGCGCAGTTCGGCGGTGACCCGTTCGGCCGCTTCGGCCGGCACCATCTCGAGCACCACGGCGAAGGCTCCGGCATCCTCGACCGCGTGCGCATCGGCGAGCAGCTGATCCGCTCCCGAGCCGCGTCCCTGGATGATGTGGCCTCCAAGCTGATGCTCGCTCTGCGGTGTGTAGCCGACGTGCGCCATCACCGGGATGCCCGCGTCGACGATCCGCCTGATCTGCTTCGCGCTGCGAACGCCGCCCTCGAGCTTCACGGCGTGAGCGCCGGTCTCCTTCATGAAGCGCACGGCCGTGTGCAAAGCGTCTTGCACGTCGGTTTCGTATGAACCGAACGGCATATCGGCGATGACGAAGGCGCGCTTGACGGCGTGAGCCACGGCGCGGGTCAGCGGGATCAGGTCGTCGACGCTGACCGGCAGCGTGGTGTCATACCCGAAGACGTTGTTGCCAGCCGAATCGCCCACCAGCAGGAAGTCGATGCCGGCCGAATCGAAGATCTGAGCGCTCAGCATGTCGTAGCTGGTCAACCCGGTGATCTTGATCCCGTTGTTCTTCGCATTCTGAAAATGCCTGGTGCGCACTCGCCTCAGTTCGCTCGAGCCGCCGCCGTACGGACGCTCCTCGGCCTGGGGTGATTCGCCCTGCTGTTCAGCCATGCGCTCAGTCTAATGACGAGCACGTTACGAGCCGGTCGGGTGGCGGCGAATCGAGCCGCGCAACCGGTAACCTGAGAACACGACGAAAGGCGGCAGATGGACAAGCAGCGTGACTTCGTTCTGCGCACGATCGAGGAGCGCGGAGTCAAGTTCATCCGGCTGTGGTTCACCGACGTCGTCGGCACTCTGAAATCGGTGGCCATCGCGCCCGCCGAGGTCGAGGGAGCCTTCGCGGAGGGCCTCGGATTCGACGGCTCGGCGATCGAGGGGCTGACTCGCACGTTCGAGTCGGACCTATTGGCTCACCCCGACCCCACCACCTTTCAGATTCTGCCCTGGCGCGGTGAGATCGACCCCACGGCACGCATGTTCTGCGATATCACGACACCGGACGGTGAGCCCGCCGTCGCCGACCCGCGCAACGTGCTAAAGCGCACCCTGGAGAAGGCAGCCGACCGCGGCTTCACCTTCTACACGCATCCCGAGATCGAGTTCTACCTGCTCAAGTCGTCGCGATTCGGTCCCGAGGGCCCCGAGGCCGTCGACTCGGCGGGTTACTTCGACAACGTGCCCGGCGGTACCGCGCACGACTTCCGGCGGCGCTCGGTGCGGATGCTGGAGGACCTGGGGATCTCCGTGGAGTTCAGCCATCACGAGGCCGGTCCGGGGCAGAACGAGATCGACCTCCGCTACGCGGATGCGCTCACCACGGCGGACAACATCATGACCTTCCGCACGGTGGTCAAGGAGGTGGCGATCGAGCAGGGCGTGTACGCGACGTTCATGCCCAAGCCGCTCTCCGGGCATCCCGGTAGCGGCATGCACACGCACATGTCACTGTTCGAGGGCGATTCCAACGCATTCTTCGAGGCCGGCGCGCAGTACCAGCTGTCGAAGATCGGACGGCAGTTCATCGCCGGGCTGCTGCGCCACGCGCCGGAGATCACGGCCGTCACCAACCAGTTCGTCAACTCGTACAAGCGTCTCTGGGGCGGCGACGAGGCGCCCAGCTTCGTCTGCTGGGGGCACAACAACCGCTCCGCTCTGGTGCGCGTGCCGCTCTACAAGCCGAGCAAGGGCCAGAGTTCGCGCGTCGAGTATCGCGCCATCGACTCCGCAGCCAACCCCTACCTCGCGTTCTCACTGATGCTCGCCGCCGGTCTGAAGGGCATCGAGGAGGGCTACGAGCTGCCGCCCGAGGCCGAGGACAACGTGTGGGCACTCAGCGACGGGGAACGCCGCGCGCTGGGCTACAGCCAGTTGCCCGGAAGCCTGGATCACGCGATCCAGAAGATGGAGGAATCCGAACTGGTTGCGGAGACCCTGGGAGAACAGGTCTTCAACTACGTGCTGCTGAACAAGCAGCGCGAGTGGAAGGCGTACCGCGACCAGGTCACGCCGTACGAACTGCACACCAACCTCGAGATCCTCTGACGGGCGCTCATGGCTGAGGTCGCCATGACCCTGACGGAGCTGGCCCGGGCCGGCTTCACCGAACTGGGAAGCGTTCGCGAGCGGCTCGACGAGTTCGTGACCGCGAGCGGTCTTGCTCAGCAGGACGTGCTGCCGGTGCTCTCCACCGCAGGCGATCCCGACGCGGCGTTGCGCCGCATCCTGACCCTGGTCCGCTCGGCCCCGCACGCGGTGCTCCCGCTGATAGCCGAACCCGATGCGCTGGGCCGGCTGGTGCGCGTGCTCGGCGCATCCGGCGGATTGGCGGAATTCCTCGGCCGGGCACCGGAAGCGCTCGAGGTGCTGGCCCGCCCGGGCCCGGTGCTGCCGACCGAGCAGGAACTCCGAGCAGATCTGATCGGTGTGGCGGAGCAGCAGGTTCGGGCACTCGACGCCGGCACCATCAGGTCTGAAGAACAGGCATGGTCGGCGCTGCGCATCCGTTACCGGCGCCGCCTGACGGCGATCGCCAGCTTCGATCTGGAGAGCCGCGACCCGGTACAGGCGATGCCCGAGGTCGCGCGCACCCTCGCTGCGCTTGCCGGCGCGGCGCTCGACGCGTCACTCGTGATCGCCCGGACGCTGACCACCGGCTCGGGCCCCGGCCGGTTCCCCGCCGACCAGGTGGCCGCAACCCGGCTCGCAGTGATCGGCATGGGCAAGACCGGTGCCGAAGAACTCAACTACGTGAGCGACGTCGACGTCATCTATGTCGGCGAGGGCGACGAGGCGGCCGGGGTCACCAATGGACGCGCGATCGACATCGCGACCCGGCTGGCCATCCTGACCGCACGCGGAATCGACGCTCCCGCGCTCGAGCCGCCGCTCTGGGAAGTCGACGCCAATCTGCGGCCGGAGGGCAAGGACGGCGCGCTCGTGCGCACCCTGGAGTCGCATCTGGCGTACTACGAGCGCTGGGCGAAGGGATGGGAGTTCCAGGCGCTGCTCAAGGCGCGGCCCATCGCGGGCGATCCCGGCCTCGGCAACCGGTATGTCGCGGCGGTCGCGCCGCTGGTCTGGGCGAGTTCCGGCCGGGAGAACTTCGTCGAGTCGGTGCAGAAGATGCGCGAAAGGGTGACCGGCAACATCCCGGACGGCGAGGTCGATTACCAGCTCAAACTCGGGCCGGGCGGACTGCGCGACATCGAGTTCACCGTGCAACTGCTCCAGCTCGTGCATGGCAAGGACGACGCCGGGGTTCGGGCGCCCGGTACGCTGCCGGCGCTCGAAGCGCTCGCGGCACGCGGATACATCGGGCGCGAGGAATCCGCTGAGTTCGCCACCGACTACCGGGTGCTGCGGCTACTCGAGCACCGGTTGCAGCTCGCTGAGCTGCGACGAACCCATTTGATGCCGCGCGATGAAGCCGCGGTGCGCGTGCTCGCGCGCTCGAGCAGGCTGGCCGGCAGCGCTCCGGAGCTCCTGGAGCGGTGGAACGGCGTGAAGCGCCGCGTGCGCGGCCTGCACGAGAGGCTGTTCTACCGGCCGCTGCTGGCCGCGGTCGCGGCATTGCCGAAAGACGAACTGGCCATCGCCGACGACGCGGGCGCCCTCACCAGTGAGCAGGCCGAGGCGCGGTTGGCGGCGATCGGATTTCTCGATCCACGCGGTGCGCTGGCTCACATCGCCGCGCTCACCGCCGGGGTATCGCGACGCGCCACGATCCAGCGGCACCTGTTGCCCGTACTGCTGCAGTGGTTCGCGGACGGCGCCGATCCGGACTACGGGCTCGTCACGTTCCGGCGGCTCAGTGAGGATCTCGGCTCGACGCACTGGTTCTTGCGGATGCTGCGCGACTCGTCCGGAGCGGCCGAGCGACTCACGAGAGTGCTTTCCGGGTCGCGCTTCGTCGGTGAGCTCGTGGGACGTATCCCTGAATCGGTCGCGTGGCTCGACGACGACGACGACCTGCGACCGCGCGGCATCGCGTCGCTGGCAGACGAGGCGGCCGCCGTGTTGCGCAGGCACGACCGCCCGGATGCTGCCGCCGCCGCCCTGCGCGCGCAGCGAAGGCGCGAGATTCTGCGGCTGGCCTTCTCGGCCATTCTCGGGCTCTGCACCGTGCAGGAGTTGGCGCGCGGGCTCACGGACATCACCGAGACGATGCTGCGCGGCACCCTGACGGCGATCCGACGTCAGGCGCCCGACGATATCGAGTTCGCGATCATCGGAATGGGTCGTTTCGGCGGCCGGGAGTTGGGCTTCGGCTCCGACGCCGACGTGATGTACGTGTTCCGCGCGCCCGCCGACGACGACGGCAGCGCGCACACCACGGCTCTGCGCATCGTCTCCGAACTGAATCGGCTGACCGAAGACCAGGCGCTGCCCCTCGATCTGGACCTGGGGCTGAGGCCGGAGGGCAAGAACGGCACCCCGGTGCGCTCGTTGGAGTCGTATCGGGCGTACTACCGGCGCTGGTCGCTGACCTGGGAGGCGCAGGCGCTGCTCCGCGCCCGCGGGGTAGCCGGCGATCAAGGTCTGCTCGAGGACTTCACCGCCCTCGCAGACGAGGTGCGATACCCGGTCCGCATCGATGAGCAGGCCGTTCGAGAGGTGAAGCGCATCAAGGCCCGGGTGGAGAACGAGCGTCTCCCGCAAGGAGCGGAGCCGTCACGCCACCTGAAACTGGGTCGCGGTTCGCTCAGCGACGTGGAATGGTTCGTGCAGCTCACACAGCTCGAGCACGCCTCCACGGTTCCCGCGCTGCGCACGACGTCGACATTGGATGCCCTGGAGGCCGGAGTGCAGAACGGGCTCGTCGAGGCCGCAGACGCCGAACGGCTGCGTGCCGCCTGGATCTTCGCATCCCGCGCACGCAGCGCGCTGACACTGTGGACCAACAAGACGACGGACGTGCTGCCGGCCGACCGGCGACAGCTGGAGGGCGTCGCACGATTGCTGGAATATCCTCCCGGTTCGGCGACCCGGCTCGAAGAGGACTATCTCGGCGTGACCCGTCGAGCCCGCGCCGTCTTCGAGCGGGAGTTCTACGGCTGAATGCGCTCTACGCGAGAGTGCCCGCCTCGCCGGGGGAGTGCCCGCAAATACCGGACACTGTCGGGCGAAACGGGCACTCTCGTGAGCGTCTCAGAAGGCGTTGGCTACACGCCGTAGTACAGCTCGAACATTCCGAGGGTGATTGGCAGGTGTTGCTAGACGCTGTTTTCCGCGGAATCACGCGGGTTTCATGGTTGTGCAGTGGTGGGCGAATCAGTGCCGGATTGGACCTGCTGCGGACTGGCTGCGGACTGAGGCTTGTTTGGGATCGCCCATGTCGCAGGGATGAGTGTCGAGCCGGCGGTGAGCAGCGCGCCGACGAGCGCCGCGATACCCTTCGCGGTCTCCTGGATCTTCTGGATCATGTTGTGCCTTTCGTCAGTGGTGGTCTGGTGCGCTCGATCTCGTCAACGCGGTCTGCGGTGTGAGAGAGGTCGCGGCGTAGCTGCCGGATGTCGTCGCGCATCCCTCCCACGTCGCGGACGACGCCGCGTAGCATGCTCATCTGGGTCGCGTGCTTGCTATCCATGTCGTCACGCAACGGCGCGGTGTGATCGTTGGTGATCTCGTATCTGATCGCGTCGGTGCGCCGACGGATGCTGCGTAGCAGCAGTCCCGCCGTGGTGATGAGAGCGGCGAGGACCGTGCCAAGCATGCTGATCAGCGCGATCGCCTCGCCCTCGGTCATTCGGCGGTGGGGATGCTGTCGTAGTCGGCGTCGGACAGTTCCGCGAACTGCGCCCCGTTGGCCTGATAGCCGAGCCATTCCGGCTTGTGCAGCGGACGCTTCTCACCGGTCGCGGAGTCGACGATCGCGACCTCACCGTTGCTTGTCTTGCGGACGAATCCAGCCATTTCATTTGCTCCATTCCATGGGTTGGTGGTCGCGGGTGCGACCGGCTTCTGCGCAGGCT
>DATMTS010000079.1:0-24902 GCA_035564555.1 Humibacter sp. | reverse complement strand
GCCCACGGCGCCGACGACCGCCTCCAGCGGAGTACCGGACGCGTCGCGCTTGGCACCGTTCTCCGGCAGCTGACGCGTCGCCCCGTCCGGGCCGACCGCGCGTGCCGGCGCGGGCCCCACCCATGCCACGGTGAGCTGATCCTCGCCTTTCAGGAACCGCTGGGCGCGCACTCCGCCTGTCGCCCTGCCCTTCGCTGGGAACTCGGCGAACGCGCTCACCTTGCCGCTGCCGGCATCGGTTCCGGCCAGCGTCGTCGAATTGGTCGCCACCGTGACCACGACCGCGCCGTCGCGTACGGATGCGGGGACGACCCCGAAGAACACGGCGCTCGCCCCCGATCCCAGACTCAGCCCGGCCATACCCCCAGCGCCGCGGCCCTGCGGACGCACACCGGATGCCGCGAAACGCAGCAGCTGCCCGTCACTCGCCACGAACACGAGTTCGTCGTCATCGCAGGCCGGCGACGCGCCGATGACTCGATCACCGGGCTTGAGGGCGATGATGTCGAAGACGGGCTTGTTGGCCCAATCGCCGGGCGTGACGCGTTTCACGACGCCCTGCGCGGTGCCGAGCGCGATCGGGATGAGCGACTCGAGCTCGACGAGAGCGAGAACGCGTTCTGTGCGATCGGCGAGCGCGAGATAGTCGGCCACCTTGACGCCGGCGCCGAGTTGCACCGAGTTCGCCGGCACGGAAGGCAGATCGACGGGGGAGAAGCGGATCAGGCGCCCCGTGCTCGTCACGGCGCCGATCTCGCTGCGGCTCGTGGTGCGGATCGTGGAGATCACCGCGTCGTGTTTGCTGCGTCTGGCCGGCATCGGGATGCGGTCGAGCGATGCTGCGTCGAGCAGACCGTCTTCCCCCGGCGCCGCGTCGACTCGCGCAATTCGGCCGGTGACCGACAGGTAGACCCGGCACGGGGCATCCGCGACCTCGAGCGTCGCCTGGTTCTTGCGCGACCCGGCCGACGCGATCGAGGGCCTGGCCGCGGTGAGCAGCGTGCGACGCGGAGTGCCGAACCGCTCCGCCACCTCGTCGAGCTCGTCGGAGACCAGCGAACGGATTCGTTCTTCGCTGGAGAGCAACTCCTGCAGCGCGGCGATCTCCTGCTGCAGCGTGTCGCGCTCGGCCTCCAGCTCGATGCGGGAGAACCTGGTCAGTCGGCGCAGCCGGAGCTCGAGGATGTACTCCGCCTGCACCTGGCTGAGATCGAAGACATCCATCAGACGGCTGCGGGCCTGATCGGTGTCGTCGGAGGTGCGGATGACCTGGATGACCTCGTCGATGTCGACGATCGCGATGAGCAGTCCCTCGACCAGGTGCAACCGCTCCTGCTTGCGGGCGAGCCGGTAACGGGAGCGTCGCGTCACGACCGAGATTCGGTGGTCGATGTACACCTGCAGCAGGTCGCGCAGGCCGAGGGTCTGCGGTCCGCCGTCGACCAGCGCCACGTTGTTGATCGCGAAACTGTCTTCCAGCGGTGTGTAGCGGTAGAGCTGCTCCAGTACCGCCTCCGGGCTGAAGCCGGTCTTGATCCCGATCACCAGGCGCAGTCCGCGGCTGCGATCGCTGAGATCGGTCACATCGGAGATGCCGTTCAGCTTCTTGGAGGTGACGCCGTCTTTGATCTTCTCGATCACCTTCTCCGGGCCGACCAGGTACGGCAACTCGGTCACGACCAGACCGCTCTTGCGAGCGGTGATCGCCTCGACGTTCACCTTCGCCCGGGTTTTGAAGCTGCCCCGGCCGGTCGAGTAGGCGTCGCGGATGCCGTCGAGCCCGACGATGGTGCCGCCGCCGGGCAGGTCCGGGCCAGGCACGTACTCCATCAGGTCGTCGAGGGTCGCATCGGGGTGCGCGATGAGATGCCGGGCCGCGCCGATGACCTCGATCAGGTTGTGCGGCGCCATGTTGGTGGCCATGCCGACGGCGATGCCGCTTGCGCCGTTCACCAGCAGATTCGGGAAGGCGCTCGGCAGCACCTCCGGCTGAGTGAGCTGGTTGTCGTAGTTCGGCACGAAGTCGACGACGTCTTCGTCGAGGTCTTCAGTCATCGCCAGCGCGGCCGGCGCGAGGCGGGCTTCGGTGTAGCGCGCCGCAGCCGGTCCATCGTCGAGCGAGCCGAAGTTGCCGTGCCCGTCGATCAGCGGCACCCGCAGCGTGAAGTCCTGCGCCATACGCACCAGCGCGTCGTAGATGGCGCTGTCACCGTGTGGATGCAGCTTGCCCATGACCTCACCGGTCACGCGAGCCGACTTCACGTGACCGCGGTCCGGCCTCAGGCCCATCTCGCTCATCTGATACAGGATGCGCCGTTGCACCGGCTTGAGACCGTCGCGCGCGTCGGGCAGCGCCCGTGCGTAGATGACCGAATACGCGTATTCGAGAAACGACCCCTGCATCTCGGTGGAGACGTCGACGTCTTCGATGCGCTCCGTCGTCGTGTGCTGGTCGTCTGTCGGGCTCATTCGTGCATTCTGGTCAGGCGTCGGCGCGGCCGCCGTGGTACGTGTGGGGATCGGGCTGCACCCGGCCGTCGTGTGTCACACTGGCCCGGTGGGCACCATGCTACCGGCCGGCTTCACATCAGCGGTGAGCCTTGCCGACGTTCTGACGAGTTGCCTCGCCGGCATCCGAGGGGAGCCCAACAGGCTGGGCCTACACGGCATCGACCGCGCCGTCGTCGTGCTCGCAGACGGGCTCGGAGCCCACGCCCTGCGCGAACACGCCGGCCACGCTCGGTATCTCGCGCAGCGACTGACGCGGGCGACGACGATCGATTCGGGTTTTCCGACCACGACGGCTGCCGCGCTGGCCACCCTCTGCACGGGAATACCTCCCGGTCTGCACGGGATGGTCGGCTATCGCACCCTCGATCCCGAGCGCGATCGCGTGTTCGATCATCTCGGTGGGTGGAACGCGGTGCCCGACCCGAGCCGTTGGCAGCGCCACGACACGGTGTTCGAGCACGCTCGCGCGCACGACGTTCATCCTTACGTCATCGGGCCCGAACGCTACCGCGCAAGCCCGCTGACCCGGGCGATCCTTCGCGGCGCCGACTACGTCGCGGCGAAGACCACGGCGCAACGGGTGGAAGCTGCCGAACAACTGCTGCGCAATGGCGGCCGCAGCCTGATCTATCTCTACGTTCCCGAACTCGACATCGCGGCGCACTCCTCCGGCATGCACTCGGATGCCTGGGTCTCGCGACTCGAGGAACTGGATGCGGCCATGGGCGGCCTGGGGCGCGCATTGCGCCCACGGGAGGGCGCGTTCCTCACGGCGGACCACGGCATCCTCGACGTGCCGGCGAGCGCCCACATCGGTTACGGCGACGTCCGCGAACTCGTCGACGGGGTGCGCCACGTGGCCGGCGACCCGCGCTGCGTGCAGTTGCATCTGGAAGCCGGCGTTGACGCCACCGCGCTTGCCGAGGCATGGCGCGCTGCGGAAGGACACCGCGCCTGGGTCGCGACCAGGGATGAGGCGATCGCCGCAGCGTGGTTCGGCGCGGTCGTCGAAGACGCGGTACGACCGAGGATCGGCGACGTGCTGGTGGCAGCCCGCGCCAAAGTGGCTTACTACGACTCGTCCGCGGCAGGCATAGCGGCGCGCTCGATGGTCGGACAGCACGGTTCGTTCAGCCCCGAGGAGGTCAAGGTGCCGTTGATCGGCCTCGGGGCGTTCGCCTGAGCGGTCCCCGCGACCGTCGGTCGAGGCGGATCAGGCCAGGTCGTCGTCGGTTCGTGCGCCGAAGACGATCTCGTCCCAGCTCGGCATCGACGCGCGGCCCTTCTTCGCCGAGCGGCTCGATGAGCCTGATTGGGTCGAAGCCTGTTGGTGGTGCTGGGAGTCGCTGCGCGGCGATTCGTCGAAGTCGGCGAGTGGCACCTCGAGCGCGACCGGCGCGAAGTCGTCGGCACTCTCACGCTCACCACGTCGTTTGCGCAGCGCCTCGAGCAGGTCAGCCGTCTGGTTGGGGCCCGCCGAGGCGTCGTCGTCCGCGCGCTTGATCGCCGATACCGCGATCGAGTTGTTCGCCGATGTGATCGTGCGGCTGATTGTGACCGGTTCCAGTCGGGGCATCCCGCCGGGTCCGGACTCGTCTTCGGTGAACATGAAGGCTCCGCTGTCGAAGCGGGATTCGTCCGGGTTGGCGGCGGGCGCGACGGCACGCAACCGCGGGATCAGACCGCCTTGCAGTTCGCCCTGTTGCGAGAGAGCGGTGGCTTCGGCGTTCAATGGAGACAACGCGTGCTTGCGAGCGTCATAGGTCCAACGCGCATCATGATCGATCTCGTCGGCCGTGAACGACAACTTCACGATCCAGCCGCCTTCCTGTTCCTTCCAACTCGCCCATCGCTCCGAGGAGGCCCCGAGCGATCCGAGCCTCTCCCTGATGACCACGCCGAAGGTGTCCGGCTCGCCGAGGGGATCGACGTCGGCCGCGGTACGCACGGGGACGCCGAGCGCCGACGCGACGATGTGCTCGCGCTCGGCGATGATCGGTCCCTCGAAGCGCTGCACGTACTCCAGCGGCGCCCCGGTGAGCCGCGCGACATCCTCTGCCGACATGCCGGAACGGATGTGCGCCTGCACCTCCCGGGGCGAGATCTTCGGCCCGGTCGCCGGCTCGGTCTTCGCCTGGCGAAGCCGGGACTGCAGCACCTCGTCGATCGCGATCCGATACCGTTCGCCCGTCTCGCTCGCCGCGAGCAGCGCACCGTTCTCGATTCCGATGACCTTCAAATCCTGCATGATGAAACGCCTCTCCAGCTGTCTCGTTCGTGGCAAGAATGCCATGCGACGGCTGCATTTCGTGGGAATATCCGGGGCGTGCCGAAAGTTGATGATTCGAGCGGCGAAGCGGCGCAGCGCAACGGTTTGCTATTCGGCATGGATTGATGCAAACTGTGGCCGCCGATTCGTACGGCATCATGAAGACTTAGAAGTGGATGGGCATGGCAACCGACTACGACGCACCCCGCAAAACCGACGACGACTCCGAGTCGATCGAGGCGCTCAAGGAGCGGGTACCGGACAAGATGTCCGGTGTGGTGGACGTCGACGACTCAGACAACCCGGGCGGATTCGAGCTGCCTGGTGCGGATCTCTCCGACCTGGACCTCGACGTCGTCGTGCTGCCGCCGCAGGCCGACGAGTTCACCTGCGTCAGCTGCTTCCTCGTGAAGCACCGTTCGCAGATCGACCACGAGTCGAAGCTCGGCCCGATCTGTGCGGAGTGCGCGGCCTGAGCGTCGGCATCCTCTGAGCGTCGGAATCCTCTGAGCGTCGGATCCGGAGTCGAGAACGCGAGCGCCCGGCGAGGGCGCTCGCGCATGCTCACTGCGGCTCGTGCTGCTCGCCGGGGTAATCGTTGAGTACGCGGCTGAGTTCGGTGGGCCGACGCGTTGAGAGCAGCCAATAGGGCGCCGGATCCTGTGGATCGACGACGTTGACGCGCACCACAGGCTTGACCCAGCCCCGGATCAGCAGCCAGGCGCGCGCGTCCAGCTTCTGCCCGCGCTGCAAGGTCGCCTCCGAGTCGTCGTAGGCCGAGGCCTGACCGAGAAAGCGGCGATCGATACGCGCACGTCCGGCGCGTAGCTCCTGTTCCGTGACCTCGATGACGGGCGAGCCGGCGATCAGCATCCACACGCATCCCGCGTACAGCACCAGAGCGACGATGATGCCGACCCTCATGTTGATGGGGGCGAAGACGAGGATGCTGGCGGGCATCACGAGGGCGGTCGAGATGTAGAGCCAGGGGGCGGCCCAGAGCCGCTCGTGGAACAGAACCATGGCTCTATTCGATCAGAGTTCTGCACTACCCTCGACACGTGACCGAATCCGTCGACGTGCCGATCATCGCCGAGTTCACCCCCGCTTACGCGCACCCCGGTGACGCCGGTGCCGATCTGTGCGCCGCCGAGGCGGTGCGACTTGCGCCCGGCCAGCGTGCGACCGTGGCCACGGGAGTGCGCATCGCCTTGCCGGAAGGACACGTCGCGTTCGTCGTGCCACGTAGCGGGCTGGCGGCACGGCACGGCATCACCGTCGTGAACGCGCCAGGCACCGTGGACGCCGGCTACCGCGGTGAACTCAAGGTCACGCTGCTCAACACCGACGCGGCCGAACCGTATTCGATCGGGGTGGGAGACCGGATCGCGCAACTCATCGTGATGCCGGTCGCACGCGCACGCTTCGTGCCGGTCGCCACGCTCGAACAGAGTTCGAGAGGCGACGGCGGATTCGGCTCGACAGGCTATTCGGTTTCAACCTCAGGAGAACACGCGTGAGCGATTCGGACGCACCAGAACCGGAGGAGTGGGAGAAGTCCGCTCCCGACGACCGGGATTCCGCCGGCCCGCTGGATGACAGCGAGGCGAATCCGGTTCGCCCGTACATCGATCTCGGCGGGGTCAAGATCCTGCCGCGGGAGGGCCTGCATCTTAGGCTCGAGGTCGAGGAGGAGACCCAGCGTGTCGTCGCCGTAGGTCTCGACTACGCGAATTCGACGCTCCAGGTACAGCCCTTCGCCGCGCCGCGCTCCAGCGGGCTGTGGCACGAGATCCGTGAGCAGATCGCCGACCAGGTCGCCAGACAGGGTGGCCGCACATCGCAGCGGGACGGCGTGTTCGGACCCGAGCTGCTCGCCGAGATTCCCATCGCGCAGCCCGGCACCACGGGGGAGACCCGACTCGCTCGGTTCATCGGAGTCGACGGGCCGCGCTGGTTCCTGCGCGGGGTGATCGCCGGCGATGCGGCGGTGAAGCCGGATGCCGCCGCCCTGGTCGAAGATCTCTTCAGGAGCATCGTGGTGGTGCGCGGCAAATCGCCCATGCCGCCCCGCGACCTGATCCCGCTCAAGATGCCGGACGCGCCCGACGGGGCACCGCCGGCGCCGTGAGCAACCCCTCGCAGCCCTCCGAGAGCGCGAATGACGAATCGCGCCCCGACGATTCGCGCCCCGACGAACCACGGCCGGCTGACGGCGCACCTCGCCCGGCCGGCGATGACGGCCGGGCTCCTGACACGATCGGCGCGTCGATCGCCGCCGCAGCGAAGCGGTCCGGTCTCGCCCCGGTCGCCGAGCAACAGCAACTCGACGGCCGAGCGCTGCTGGGTGCCATGGGCGGCATCCGCGGACTGGCCGAGACGATCCTTCCTGGGCTCGTCTTCTTGATCGTGTACACGTTCGGGCAGAACGTGCCGATCTCGCTCGGCGCCTCCGTCGGCGTCGCCGTGATCTTCACGATGATCCGGGTGGCGACCCGATCGCAGGTGACCCAGGCGGTCGCCGGCCTGATCGGGGTGGGAGCATCGGCGATCCTCGCGTTGATCACGGGAAAGGGAACCGACAACTTCGTTCTGGGTCTCGTCTTGGACGGGGTCTACGGTGCGGCAATGCTGATCTCGGTGCTGGTCGCATGGCCGTTGCTGGGGCTCGCCGCCGGCTACCTGATGGGCGACGGTCTCGCGTGGCGACGCGACCGGGGTCGATTCCGAGCGATGCAGGTGCTCACGCTGTGCTGGTTCGCCCTGTTCGCCGCGCGGCTCCTGGTTCAATTGCCGCTTTACTTCGCTGGCGACGTCGCTGCTCTGGCCATCACCAAGCTCATCATGGGCGTGCCGTTGTATGCGCCGCTCCTGCTGCTGTCATGGTTGATGGTTCGCGCCTCCTTCACCCGAAGCTGACCGATCGCGGGGCGCAGCGGGCATGACGAGCGATGCTAGAGTTATCTTGATATCGAGATAAATCGGCCGTCGGGACGACCGGCCGGCCGAGAGCTCCGAGTCGCGCGCGGGTAAGGTGAGCCTTGCTGGATTCCGCGCCTGAAGCGACACGAAGATGGACGGTGCGGACGGGGTCTCACCCCGCGCCAATGAAGGAGAGGGCAGCGTGTCTGCGGTAAACAGCTTTGGATCATCCGACACCCTGAGCGTGGGCGGAACCGACTACCGGATCTTCAAGATCTCGGCGGTTCCCGGCTACGAGAAGCTTCCGTTCAGCCTGAAGGTGCTGCTCGAGAACCTGTTGCGCACCGAGGACGGCGCCAACGTGACGCGCGATCAGATCGAAGCGATCGGCAACTGGGAGCCGACCGCCGAGCCGAACACCGAGATCCAGTTCACTCCGGCACGCGTCGTGATGCAGGACTTCACCGGTGTTCCCTGCATCGTCGATCTCGCGACGATGCGTGAGGCCGTCGCCGCTCTCGGCGGTGACCCGGAGAAGATCAATCCGCTGGCTCCGGCCGAGCTCGTCATCGACCACTCGGTGATCGCCGACGTCTACGGCAGCCTCGACTCCTTCGGGCGCAACGTCGAATTGGAATACGAGCGCAACGGCGAGCGGTACCAGTTCCTGCGATGGGGCCAGACCGCGTTCGACGACTTCAAGGTGGTGCCGCCCGGAACCGGGATCGTGCACCAGGTCAACATCGAGCACCTCGCGCGGGTCACCTTCACCCGTCGTTCCGCAGGCACGGCGGACGAGCTCCTCGCCTACCCCGACACGCTCGTCGGCACCGATTCGCACACCACCATGGTCAACGGCCTGGGCGTGCTCGGCTGGGGCGTCGGAGGCATCGAGGCGGAGGCAGCGATGCTCGGCCAACCGGTTTCGATGCTCATCCCCAAGGTCGTGGGCTTCAAACTGTCCGGATCCATTCCCGCGGCCGTTACGGCCACCGACGTCGTGCTCACCATCACGCAGATGCTGCGCAAGCACGGCGTCGTGGGCAAGTTCGTCGAGTTCTACGGCCAAGGCGTCGCGCAGGTGCCGCTGGCCAACCGGGCGACGATCGGCAACATGAGCCCGGAGTTCGGCTCGACAGCGGCGATCTTCCCGATCGACGATGTCACCCTCGACTACCTGCGCCTCACCGGTCGCCCCGAGGAGCAGGTTCAGCTGGTCGAGGCGTACTCCAAGGTGCAGAGCCTGTGGCACGACCCGAGCGTCGAGCCGGTCTACAGCGAGTACCTGGAGCTGGATCTCGGCACCGTCGTGCCCTCGATCGCCGGTCCGCGGCGTCCGCAGGACCGCATCGAGCTCAGCCGTGCCAAAGAGCAGTTCAATCTCGATCTGCACGACTACACGAACATCGACCACGACCTCGTCGACCTCACCATCTCGGAGTCGTTCCCGGCATCCGACCCCGGCGAGCTGTCTCCGGCCGATGCACACAGCACGCACGCCCATCACCACAAGAGCCACGCGCCTCACACGGCATCGCACCCGACGCCGGTGAAATACAACGACGAATCGTTCACGATCGACCATGGCGCCGTCGCGATCGCAGCCATCACCTCCTGCACGAACACCTCGAACCCCGAGGTGATGCTCGCCGCGGGTCTGCTCGCGCGGAACGCGGCGCAGAAGGGCCTGAAGGCGAAGCCGTGGGTGAAGACCACACTCGCTCCGGGCTCGAAGGTCGTCACCGAGTATTACGAGAAGGCGGGTCTGACCGGTTACCTCGAGGCGCTCGGGTTCTATCTGGTCGGCTACGGCTGCACGACATGCATCGGCAATTCAGGTCCGCTGCCCGACGAGGTCTCCGCGGCCGTGAACGACAGCGACCTCGCAGTCACCGCCGTGCTGAGCGGCAACCGGAACTTCGAAGGCAGGATCAACCCTGACGTGAAGATGAACTACCTCGCGAGTCCTCCGCTCGTCATCGCGTACGCGCTCGCCGGCTCGATGAACTTCGACTTCGAGAACGACCCGCTGGGCACCGACTCCGATGGAAACGACGTCTTCCTGACCGACATCTGGCCCGATGCGGCGGAGGTTCAGCGCACGATCGACGAGTCGATCAACCAGGAGATGTTCACTCGTGAGTATGCGAGCGTCTTCGACGGCGACGAGCGGTGGCGTTCCTTGCCGACCCCGACGGGGTCGACGTTCGAGTGGGATGCCGAGTCGACCTACGTGCGCAAGCCGCCGTATTTCGACGGCATGACTTTGGAGACCAGCCCTGTCGCGGATATCGCCGGCGCTCGAGTGCTGGCCAAACTGGGCGACTCGGTGACCACCGACCACATCAGCCCGGCGGGTTCGATCAAGGCCGACAGCCCGGCCGGTCACTACCTGACCGAGCACGGTGTCGAGCGCAAAGACTTCAACTCATACGGCTCGCGCCGCGGCAACCACGAGGTGATGATCCGCGGCACGTTCGCGAACATCCGGCTGAAGAACCAGTTGCTCGCGCAGTTCAACAACGGCAGCGGCGTCGAGGGCGGTTACACTCGTGACTTCACCCAGCCGGACGGCCCGCAGTCGTTCATCTACGACGCATCGCAGAACTACCAGCAGAACGGTGTTCCGCTGGTGATTCTCGCCGGCAAGGAATACGGTTCGGGATCGTCGCGGGACTGGGCGGCCAAGGGCACCTCGCTGCTCGGGGTGCGTGCCGTGATCGCCGAGAGCTTCGAGCGCATCCACCGCTCCAACTTGATCGGAATGGGCGTGGTCCCGCTGCAGTATCCGGCGGGCGAGACTACGGAGAGCCTCGGTCTCGACGGCACGGAAGAGGTCTCGATCACCGGATTGACCGCGCTGAACGACGGTTCGACGCCGACGACGGTGCATGTGGTCGCCGAACCGACCGAGCACTCGGCCCCCGGCGCTCAGCCGATCGAGTTCGACGCGGTCGTGCGCATCGACACGCCGGGAGAGGCGGACTACTACCGCAACGGCGGCATCCTGCAGTACGTGCTGCGTTCCCTGGTCGCGTGATCCGCGCGTCGCTGCGGGCACGTGCTTAGACTCGGACGTATGGGAATCCTCGGCTCGATCAGTGGTCCTCGTGACCTCGATCGGCTCTCGAGGCGGGAACTCGAACAGCTCGCAGCCGAGATCCGGGCCTTCCTGGTCGCCAATGTCGCAAAGACGGGCGGCCATCTGGGCCCGAATCTCGGCGTGGTCGAGACGACGCTGGCGATCCATCGCGTATTCGACTCGCCGCGCGATGCGATCGTCTTCGATACCGGGCACCAGTCGTACGTGCACAAGCTGCTGACCGGAAGGCAGGATTTCAGCGGCCTGCGCCAGCGCGGCGGACTCGCCGGCTACCCGCAGCGCAGCGAGTCGGAGCACGACATCGTGGAGAGCTCGCACGCGTCGAGCTCGTTGTCCTGGGCGGACGGCATCTCGCGGGCATTCGCGGTAACCGGCCAGACGGATCGATTCGTCGTCGCGGTCGTCGGCGATGGAGCGCTCACCGGTGGCATGACCTGGGAGGCGCTGAACAACATCACCGACGACAACGACCGCAACCTGGTCATCGTCGTCAACGACAACGGCCGCTCCTACGCGCCGACGATCGGCGGAATGGCCCGCTTCCTCAACACCGTTCGCACCAGACGCGGCTATCGCAGCCTGTATCTCTCGAGCAAGCGCACCTTCGACCACCTCGGCTCACCCGGCCGCGCGATCTATCGCGGCGTGCGCGGTGGCCTGCACGGTTTTCTGAGTCGGTTCGCGAACAACGCGCAGTTGTACTCCAACCTGGACATCAAGTACATCGGCCCGGTCAACGGACATGACGTCGCCGCGATGGAGGAGGCGCTGAACCAGGCCAAGGGCTACGGCGCGCCGGTGATCGTGCACGCGATAACAGAGAAGGGCCGCGGGTACCAGCCGGCTCGTGACGACGAAGCCGACCAGTTCCACAGTGTGAATCCGATCGACCCGGAGACGGGGGAGCCGCTGGGCAAATCGGCCGGCGTCGGCTGGACGAACGTCTTCGCCGACGAGATCGTTCGGCTCGCCGAACAGGACGCCTCGATCGTCGGTATCACGGCCGCCATGCTGCGCCCGACCGGGCTGTACAAGCTGGCCGAGCGGTTCCCGAGCCGGGTGCACGACGTGGGTATCGCCGAGCAGCACGCCGTCGCCAGTGCCGCCGGGCTTGCGTTCGGCGGCCTGCATCCGGTGGTCGCGATCTATTCGACGTTCATGAACCGCGCGTTCGACCAAGTGCTGATGGATGTCGCGCTGCACCAGGCCGGCGTCACCTTCGTCTTGGACCGTGCCGGGGTCACCGGACCTGACGGACCGAGCCACCATGGCATCTGGGACCTGGCCATCTTGCAGGTGGTGCCGCACATCAGGCTCGCCGCGCCGCGCGACGGCGCCCGGCTGCGGGAGGAACTCGCCGAGGCGGTGGCCGTGCACGACGCGCCCACCGTGCTGCGCTTTCCGAAGGGCAGCGTTGGCACCGACATCGACGCGGTGCACCGGTTCGACGACGGGGTCGACGTGCTCAGCGCGTCCGATCGTTCCGACGTGCTGATCGTCACGGTCGGCCCGTTCGCGACGATGGGGCTGAAGGTCGCCGAGTTGCTCACGGCCCAGGGAATCGGCGCTACCGTGGTGGATCCGCGCTGGGTCGTTCCGGTGCCGCGCAGCATCCTGGATCTGGCCGCCGACCATCGATTGGTGGTCACTCTCGAGGACGGCGTGCGCGTCGGCGGAATCGGCACACGCGTGCGTCAGGATCTGCGCGCCGCCGGCATCGACACCGCCGTGGATGAACTCGGCCTTCCCGACGAGTTCCTCGGCCACGCATCGCGCGACCAGATCCTCGAGGACGCCGGACTCACACCGCAGAAGATCGCACGGGATGTCGTCGCACAGGTGCTCGGCAGCAAGGTACCCGTCGCACGGCCGTTGCCGCCCGACGGCGTCCCGCTGGCGAGCGAAGCGTCGATCGACGCGGAATCGCGCCGCCGCGCCTGACGCTCACACCGCCGAATGCGCATCGTCGTCAGGGTGCGCAACACGCCTGAGCGGCCCGCTTGACTTCGAGTGCACTCGAAGTCATACCGTTGAGCCATGACGACGAACACGGCCGGCCTGTTGACGATCTCCGAGGTCGCCGATCGAACCGGATTGTCGGCTCACACGCTGCGCTACTACGAACGCGAGGGACTGATGCTCCGCGAGGTCGGTCGGGCCTCGTCCAGCCACCGGCGCTACAGCGATCAGGATGTCACCTGGGTGGTGTTCCTGAGCAGGTTGCGTTCGACGGCCATGCCGATCGCCCGGATCCGGGAGTATGTGACACTCGCCCGCAAGGGCGACGCCACATCCGGCGCTCGACGGGAACTTCTGCTCCTGCATCGGATGCGTGTCGTCGAGCAGTTGGAGGAGATGCAGCGATCGCTGGCCGCGGTCGACGTCAAAATCGCAATGTACGAGGAGAAGGTCGAAAACGCATGAAGAAATCCGTATTGGGAACGCTCGAGGTCGGTCGTATCGGACTGGGGTGCATGGGCATGTCGGCGTTCTACGCCGGCGCCGGCGAGGATGAGACGGAATCCGTGCGCACCATCCACCGTGCGATCGAACTCGGAGTGACGCTGTTCGACACCGCCGAGATGTACGGGCCGTACCGCAACGAGGAACTGCTCGGCAAGGCCCTGGCGGGGCGCCGCGACGAGGTGGTGATCGCAACCAAGTTCGGCACGATCCTGCATCGGGGCGACGGAAGCCGTGGCCTGGACGGCAGTGCCGAGAACGTGCGACTGGCGGTCGAAGGCTCGCTGGCTCGGCTCGCGACGGACCGGATCGATCTCTACTACCAGCACCGGATGGATCCTGGCGTGCCGATCGAGGAGACGGTCGGGGCTCTCGCCGAACTCGTCCGGGCCGGAAAGATCCTGCACTACGGGCTCTCCGAGGCGGCACCGGCGACGATCCGCCGTGCGCATGCCGTGCATCCCGTCACCGCCGTGCAGACCGAGTACTCGTTGTGGACCCGGGATCCGGAGGCGGAGGTACTGCCGACGGTGCGCGAACTGGGCATCGGTTTCGTGCCGTACTCGCCGCTCGGACGTGGCTTCCTCACGGGCGCCATCCGATCGGTCGACCAACTCGACGACGCCGACTTCCGGGCATCCAACCCGCGCTTCACCCGCGAGAACCTCGCCGCCAACCTGCGCATCGTCGAACGCGTCGAGCAGATCGCCGGCGAGGCCGGCGCCACGCCTGCACAGGTCGCGCTCGCGTGGCTGCTGGCTCAGGGTGACGACCTGGCCCCGATCCCGGGCACCAAGCATGTGTCACGCCTCGAGGAGAACGTGGCCGCCGATGCCCTCACCTTGTCGGCCGAGCAGCTCGCCTCCCTCTCGGCCATCCAGCCGGCGATCGGCGACCGCTACGCCGACATGAGCAGCGTGAACAGGTAATGCGCTTCGCCTGGCCTCCGCTGGTCGAGTAGCGGCGCGAGGAACGAGCGACGCATATCGAGACCTCGTCTTGCCTCGATACGCGTGCTCGCTACTCGATCACCCGAGGATCAGGCGATACCGCGGATCGGCGGGTGGTGGAAGGTGTCGCCGAAGACGCGCTCGCTGGCACCGACGCGATCGAGGTAGGGCGTCACACCGCCCAACTGGAACGGCCAGCCCGCGCCGAGCACCATGCAAAGGTCGACGTCCTCCGCCGCATGCACCACGTCGTCCTCGAGCATCCGGTGGATCTCATCGGCCAGGCCGTCTTCGACCCGGCGGAGGATCTCCTCCCGCGCGACCGGTGACGTTCCCACCGTGAGCAACTTCAGCGCCCTCTTGTCGAAGCCCTTGACCTTGCCCTTGGCGTCCTTCTCGAGCAACGTGCCGTAGTCGGCGAGCCTGTGCAGGTTCTCGGAATTGTAGAACCGGTCGGGGAAGGCCGCATGGTGGGTGTCGAGCACATGCGCGCCGACCTTCAGGCCGACCAGGTCGAGCAGCGCCGACGGAGGCATCGGCAGCCCCAGCGGCGCGAGAGCCTCGTCGACCGTCTCGAACGGCGTTCCCGCATCGACGGCGCGCATCGCCTCGCCGAGCAGTTTGGCAAGCACCCTGTTCACCACGAACCCGGGCGTGTCTCGCGTGATCACTGCGTTCTTGCGCAGGTTCTTCGCCGTCACCATAGCCGTCGAGAGCGTGGCCTCGTCGGTCGCCGGCGCCTTCACAACCTCGATCAGGGGCATCACCGCGACCGGGTTGAAGAAGTGGAAGCCCACCAGCCGCTCCGGGTGCTGCAGCTTCGCGCCGATCTGCTCGACGGACAACGACGACGTGTTGGTGGCGAGCACGGCCTCGGCCGACACGAACGTCTCGATCTCGGCGAACACGTCCTGTTTGACAGCGAGTTCCTCGAAGACCGCCTCGATCACCCAGTCGGCGTCGGCGAACAGGCTCTTGTCGGTGGTGCCGGTGACGAGGGCACGCAGCCGGTTCGATTCGTCGGGCGAGATGCGGCCCTTCCGCTCGAGTTCGGCGATCTCCTGATGGATGTGCGCGACCCCTTTGTCGACGCGCGCCTGATCCAGGTCGGTGATCACGACCGGCACCTGCAGCCGGCGCACGAACAACAGCGCGAACTGGCTCGCCATCAGGCCGGCGCCGATCACGCCGACCTTCGTGACGGGCTTCGCGAGCGCCTTGTCCGGAGCGCCCGCGGGACGCTTGGCGCGCTTCTGCACGAGGTTGAACGCGTACACGCTCGCGTGGAACTGGTCCCCGGTGACAAGCTCGGCCAGTGCGGCATCCTCACGCGCGAACCCTTCGGCCTTCGTACCGGACTTGGCGGCCTTCAGCAGGTCGAGAGCGACGTAGGGGGACTTCGCCACGGTGCCGATGCGCGACTCGAGCGCCTTGCGGGCGATCGCGACGGCGGCATCCCATTTCACGGCACGTTCGATCTTGCCCGGCCGGTTGGGTCTTTTCACCTCGATTCGCCCGTTCAGCACACCGTCGGCCCAGGCCAGCGAGTCTTCGAGGAACTTCACGGACGGGAAGACCGCGTCCGCGATGCCGAGCTCGGCCGCCTCCGGCGCCTTGAGCATGCGGTTCTGCTTGAGCGGATTCTCGATGACGACCTTGAGAGCGTTCTCGATGCCGATCAGGTTCGGCAGCAGGTAGGCTCCGCCCCATCCCGGGATGAGGCCGAGGAAGACCTCGGGGAGGGCGATCGCGGGCGCCGAGGCGTCGATGGTGCGGTAGTTCGCATTGAGGCCGATCTCCAGCCCGCCGCCCAGGGCCAGGCCGTTGATGAACACGAACGTCGGAACGCCGAGATCCTCGAGCCTGCCGAAGGTGTCATGACCGAGTTGCGGGAGCAGTTCGGCGACCGCCCTGTCAGGCAGTTCCTCGACCTTGCTCAGATCCGCGCCGGCGGCCAGGATGAACGGCTTTCCGGTGATGCCGAGGGCGTGGATCTCGCCACGGCCGGCCCGGTCGCGCTGAGCATCGAGCACCTCGCGCAACTCGAGGAGCGTGGCGGGCCCCAACGTGTTGGGTCTCGTGTGGTCGCGGCCGTTGTCCAGGGTGATCAGTGCCAGCGTCTTGCCGCTGGCCAACGAGACATCGCGCACGAGCGAATGCGTGACGACTTCATCGGAGGACAGTGCGAGCAGGGGAGAGAAGTCGATGGTGCTGTAGTCGGTCACGTCGGTCTACGCCTTTCGGTTCCAGTTCGGGTTCTCCCAGATGACGCTGCCGCCCTGACCGAGCCCGACGCACATCGCCGTGAGCCCGTAGCGCACATCGGGGCGTTCAGCGAATTGCGCCGCGAGCTGGATCATCAGACGAACGCCGGATGCCGCGAGCGGGTGCCCGATCGCGATGGCGCCGCCCCACTGATTCACCCGCGGGTCCTCGTCGTCGATGCCGAAGTGGTCGAGGAACGAGAGCACCTGGATGGCGAACGCCTCGTTCAGCTCGAACAGACCGATGTCGTCGATCTTCAGACCCGCCTTGCGCAGCGCCTTCTCGGTTGACGGCACCGGGCCGAGACCCATGATCTCCGGATCCACGCCGGCGAATGCGAAGGCCACCATGCGCATCCTCGGCTTCAGCCCGAACTCGCGCACCGCGTCCCGGCCGGCGAGCAGGCTGACCGTCGCGCCGTCGGTCAACGGCGAAGCGTTGCCGGCCGTGACCCTGCCATGCGGACGGAACGGCGTCTTCAACCCGCCAAGACCCTCCATCGTGGTCTCCGGTCGCATGCCTTCGTCTTCGGTGGCCAGGCCCCAGCCGGATGCGCTGCGCAGGGCGACGGGGATCAGATCGGGCTGAATCTTGCCGGCCGCGTATGCGGCCGCGACTTTCTGCTGGCTGCGCATTCCGAACCGGTCGCTGCGCTCCTTGGTGAGTGCCGGAAAGCGGTCGTGGATGCGCTCGGCGGTCCTTCCCATGTTCAGGGCGTCTTCACTGACGAGTCGTTCGGCGAGGAAGCGCGGGTTCGGGTCGGCACCGAATCCCATCGGATGCCTGCCCATGTGCTCGACACCGCCGGCCAGAGCAAGGTCATAGGCTCCGAACGCGATGCCCGACCCCATCGTGGTCACGCTCGTCATGGCGCCCGCACACATCCGGTCGATAGCGAAGCCGGGCACCGATTTCGGCAGTCCGGCCAGCAGGGCCGCGGTGCGACCGAGTGTCAGGCCCTGATCGCCCTGTTGCGTCGTCGCGGCGATCGCGACATCATCGATGCGGTCTTTCGGTACGCCGGGATTGCGTTCCATCAGCCCGACCATGGCCTTGACCACGAGGTCGTCTGCCCGCGTGTTCCAGTACATGCCCTTTTCGCCTGCTCGGCCGAACGGGGTTCGAACCCCGTCGACGAACAGCACTTCAGCCTTTTCGGCCACGATGCCTCCTCTTTCGGATCTGTCACGATCTTAAGGAGCCGCGGTGCAGCCGAAGAATCGGTTGCGCGTTCCTACGAAGGCGAATCAGACCCGTCGGCGGGCGTTTGGCCAGCCTCCACAAAGGCCGCGGCGATCGCTTCAGCGGTGGCCTCCACCTGCCACGGGCGAGCGCCGGCGCCGCTCAACTCCGCGGCGATCGCAGCGGCGTCCGCGGGCTCGGGAGGGCGCCACGCGAGGCGCCTCAGCAATTCCGGCGTGAGCAGGTTCTCGACCGGCAAATCACGGTGCTCGGCCAGTTCCGCAAGTGCAGCGCGGGCGGCCTTCAGCCGCAGATCGGCCGGCGGATTACGGTCGGACCACGCGCGCGGCGGTGGCAGCGCCTCGCCGGGACCGCGCGGGACGGGGAGGTCGTTCGTGGTACGGCCTGCCTCGATCGCCGCCCACCATCGGTCGAGTTCGGTACGGCTTGCGCGCCCGGTGAAGTCCTTCATCATGCGCAGTGCCGTCTTGTTCGTCGGCATGGCGCGCGCCACCGCAGTCAGGGATGCGTCGGGAATGAGCCGACCGGGAGCGACATCGCGTTCGCGGGCGAGGGCATCACGTGCCAGCCACAGTTCGCGGGCGACTGCGAGGTTGCGGAGTCCTCGAACCGAATGGATGCCCGAGAGCCGCCGCCACGGGTCGGCACGCGTCGGCTTCGTCTCGGTGTCGAGTTCAGCCTGGAACTCCTGTCGTGCGATCTCGGATTTGCCACGTTCGCGCAGAAGGGCGTCGATCGCGTCGCGCAGGTCGACGAGCAGTTCCACATCGAGTGCCGCGTACGTGAGCCAGGACTGCGGCAGCGGGCGGGTCGACCAGTCGGCTGCCGAGTGCTCCTTCGCCAGATGCACCCCGAGGAGTTCCTCCACCACAGTGCCGAGCCCGACCCGCGGAATCCCCAGCAGCCGTGCAGCCAGCTCCGTGTCGAACAACCGCGTCGGGTCCAGTCCCACCTCTCTCAGGCAAGCCAGGTCCTGGCTCGCTGCGTGCAGCACCCACTCCTCGTCGGCGATCTGCACCTGCAGGTCGTCGAAGCGGCCGATCGCCGGCGGATCGAAGAGGAAGACGCCGGCGTCGCGGCGGAACAACTGGATCAGGTACGCGCGCTGCGAGTACTTGAATCCGGAGGCGCGTTCCGCGTCTACCGCGATGGGACCGGTGCCGGCGGCGAGCTGATCGACCGCCGCGCGGTACTCGCTCTCGTTGGCGATGACGTGGTAGTCAGCCACGGGGCCTCCGATGCGTTCCGAGAACGCTGACGCCGTCCGGCGTCGGAGGGATTCCGGCCAGCATGCACAGCAATTCGCCCCACCCTTCGACATGGCGTGCGACGTCACTCTCCAAGGGACTCCATGACGCGCGCAATTCGATCTGGGCGCCGTCTCCCGAGCGGGCGAGTTCGCCGAAGCCGGTCGAGATGATCTTGGTCGCCGTGCCCGATGCCGCCGTGTACTTGGCGCCTCTGCTCTCCAACGCGTCGACCAGCCAGGACCACGCCACGTCGGCCAGGAACGGGTCGAGACCGATCTCCGTTTCCAGCGGTGCCTGTGCGAAACACACCACCCGGAACGGGCCGCCCCACGCTTCGGGCTCGTCGTCGTCGTAGAGCAGAATGAACCGGCCTGTACCGAGCTCCGAATCGGATCCGTGCCTGGCCGGCGTGACGTCGGCGGCGAGGGCGACGGCATACGGAGCCAGCCCCGTCGGAGCAGGAATCTCGTTGATCACCAGCTCGCGCCGGGTGCTGGCTTTGCGGATCGATTCGAGCGCCGCGGTGAACGGCGTCGGAACGCTCGGCGCGGTTGGTGTAGGCGACACGTTCGAAGACTAGAGTTTCCAGACGGACCAGCAGGTGAGGCACGCCGTCGGCGGAGCGGCCGGTCGGTCGGAGGGGGTTGCGCGGAGTGAGCAGACGAGGCGCCGCCGTGATGCTCGCGATCGGCGCAACGTCACTCGCTGCCGCAGGCGCGACTCTGATCAGCGCGGCCGTCGCGTCGGCGGCGATCGCGCGCAAGGTCGTGACCCCTGATCGGCGCAAACGCCAAGACCTGCGCATCCTTCAGGTCGCGCACGACTGCTCGAGCGTCACTCTCGCGCGATCGCTCGACGCCTCCGTACCAGGCCGCTACGGGATGTTCTTCTCCGACGAGAGCGGTTATGCACGGCTCGGAGCCGTGCTGAGCGAAGGCGCCGATCACGTCGTCCGCGCCGTCGACCGCGTCGCGTACGGAGACCTTCGCACTGCGGTCCGCGGCCGGCTCAGCGGCTGGTACTTCCTGTCTCCGGAGGAAGTCGGAGTCCCGGTCGAGTCCGTGAGCATCCCCGCCGAGGGCGGCGACGCTCCGGCGTGGCTCTTCCCCGCCGCGGAGGCGAACGCGTGCTGGGCCATCCACGTGCACGGGCGCGGAGTGCGCCGTCAGGAGTGCCTTCGCGCGATCCCGGTCTTCCACCGGGCCGGCTATCACAGCCTGGTCGTGTCGTACCGCAACGACGGTGACGCGCCGGAGAGCCCGGACGGCCGATACGGCCTCGGCTCGACGGAATGGCACGACGTGGAAGCCGCGATCGAATACGCGATCGAGCACGGCGCGGCATCCATCGTGCTGATGGGTTGGTCGATGGGCGGCGCGATCGTGCTGCAGGCGGCATCGCGAAGCGAGCACGCCGGCGCGATCGCCGGGATCGTGCTCGATTCGCCCGTCGTCGACTGGATCCCCACCTTGATCTATCAGGCAGGGGCGATGCGCCTGCCCGATGCCGTGACTCGAGGAGCTCTGCACCTGATCGACGCTCCGTGGGGCGGACGCATCACCGGACAGAGCGCGCCGGTGGGTCTCGCCGGCCTCGACTTCGTCGCCAGGGCCGACGAACTGTCTCGTCCCTTGTTGTTGATGCACAGCGACGACGACGGTTATGTACCGCCGGACGCGTCGCGCGAACTGGCCGAACGGCGCCCCGACATCGTCACGTTCGTGCCGTTCAAGGTTGCGCGGCATACCAAGCTCTGGAACTACGACGAGCCGCGCTGGACGAACGCGATCACCGACTGGCTCGAGCGGTTGGGGGAGTAGGCGGGGAAGACGCGGCGCCGACGTCGCCGGTTCCGGGAACGAAACTATGCAGCGGCCCGCTTGAGCGAGACCTGGTGCTTGGTGCGACCCAGCAGAGCGGTCATGCCGCGGATGCGCAACGGTGACACCGCCTCGGTGAGACCCAGCGACTGCGGGTAGTCGTCGGGAACGGCGAGCACCTGCACCGAGGTCAGGCCGCTCAGGCCCTGGGCGAGGATCGATGCGAAACCCCGGGTGGTGGGAGACTCGCGTGGCGCCGTCGCGTAGAGCTGCACGTGATCGGCGTCGTCGACCTCCACGAAGATGAAGACGGGTGACTGGCATTCCTCGACACGCTCGAACAGATCGGGATGCTCGCGGTAGCGCTCCGGAAGCTCCGGCAGCTCGTTCGAGAACTCCAGCAACAACTGCAGGCGTTCCGGCTGGTCGAGCGCGAGGAACTCGTCTCGGATCTCCCGCAGCGAAGCGGGGAGCGGTGTTTCAGTCATTGTCTCCATTGTCCCATCAGCCGCATTCCAGCGACGGAAAAGGCCCCGGGCATGAGGCGCCCGGGGCCCGATTCCGGCTCAGAGCGCGGGTACCTCGCCGCGCTCGGTGCCCTTCACGATCGGCACCCGCACGGCACTGCCCCACTCCGTCCAGGATCCGTCGTAGTTCTTCACGTTCTGGAAGCCGAGGAGGTGCGTGAGCACGAACCAGGTGTGGCTGGAACGTTCGCCGATGCGGCAGTACGCGATCACGTCGTCGCCGTCGTTGAGCCCCGCCTCGCCCTTGTAGATCGCCTCGAGCTCCTCGCGCGACTTGAACGTGGCATCCGGCGCCGCGGCCCGCGCCCACGGAACCGACGCGGCAGAGGGGATGTGACCGGGGCGCAACGCGCTCTCGGTCGGGTAGCCGGGGATCTCGGTGCGCTCACCGCTGTATTCCTCCGGAGAGCGCACGTCGATCAGCGGGCCATTGCCGAGGTGGGCGAGGACATCGTCTTTGAACGCACGGATCACGGAGTCGT
Organism: Humibacter sp.; assembly: GCA_035564555.1. Classification (GTDB taxonomy): domain Bacteria; phylum Actinomycetota; class Actinomycetes; order Actinomycetales; family Microbacteriaceae; genus DATMTS01. The sequence goes on along the minus strand of DATMTS010000079.1, from coordinate 3,137 downwards.
CGCGCTCGATCACCGGGTAGTCCACCGGCTGAGGCTTCGGCACATCCGTCGTGAAGTCGCGGCCTTCGGCGACCCACTTGTCGCGGCCACCGTCCAGCAGGCGGACATCCTGGTGTCCGAACAGGGTGAACACCCACAGTGCGTAGGCCGCCCACCAGTTGTTCTTGTCGCCGTACAGCACGACGGTCGTGTCGCGGGTGATGCCCTTCTCGCCGAGCAGCTGCGCGAACCGCTCACCGGTGACATAGTCGCGCAGCACGGGGTCGTTCAAGTCGGTGTGCCAGTCGATCTTGACCGCGCCGGGGATGTGGCCGGTCTCGTAGAGCAGCACGTCTTCGTCGGACTCCACGACCGCCAGGCCTTGGTCTCCGAGATGTTCCTGCAGCCATTCGGTGCTCACCAGCCGCTCCGGGTGCGCATACTCATTGAACTTCGCGGACGGATCGACGCCGACGGTCATGGTTACCTCCTGGTGGCGCGCGGATGCGCGGGAAACTGCAGTGGGGCCGGGTTAGGCTGGAACGCCTGGATCCCACGAGCGAACTTACGCACTACGCTACGCGTCACGCACGGGTCCCCGTAAGACTTCGACACAAAGGACCGCATGACTTCGGACGCGCTGACGACATCCACCAGGCTCGTCGATGTCACCCCGACGATCACCGGTTCCGAGATGGTCGCGGAGCTCGTTCCGCCGCCGCAGTTCGCGCACGCGCGCTTCGAGTCGTACCGTCCCGACCCCGACTATCCATCCCAAGCCGATGCCGTGCGCAGGTTGCGCGAGTTCGCGGCGGGATGGGAACCGGCCCGGCCCTCCGGCCTGTTCGGGTGGGGAAGGAAGCGGGCTCGCGAGCCGAAGCCGGGCGTGTACCTCGACGGCGGGTTCGGTGTCGGAAAGACGCACCTGCTCGCGGCGCTCTGGCATTCCGCGCCCGGTCCCAAGTACTACGGAACGTTCATCGAGTACACGGCTCTCGTCGGCGCACTCGGATATGCGCCCACCGTGAAGCTGCTCCGCGGATCCCGGCTGATCTGCATCGATGAGTTCGAGCTCGACGACCCGGGCGACACGATGATGATGACACGGATGCTCGGCGAACTCGTCGCCGGCGGCACGCGAATCGCGGCGACCTCGAACACGCCGCCCAACGCACTGGGCGAGGGGCGGTTCGCGGCGTCCGACTTCCTGCGGGAGATCCAAGCCCTCTCCGATCATTTCGAGACGATCCGCATCGACGGCCTGGACTACCGCAGGCGCGACACGGCCGGCGCAGCACGGGCTCTGACGGGCGAGCAGTTGGATCGCGTCGTGGCGGCGTTGCGGAACAACGGGGAGCGCGTCTCATCCGACGGCTTCGGCGAGCTGGTGGAACACCTCGCAACCGTGCACCCGTCGAAGTACGTGAAGCTCATCGCCGGGATCGACGTCGTCGCGTTGCGTGACGTGGCCGTGCTGCACGATCAGATGGAGGCGTTACGGCTCGTCGCTTTCATCGACCGGGTCTACGACGCCGAGATCCCGATCATCGCCACCGGCGTTGCGTTCAGCGACGTCTTCGACAACGAGATGCTGCAAGGCGGGTACCGCAAGAAATACCTGCGCGCGGTTTCCCGCCTCATCGCGTTGACGACGGGCGAGCTTCCTCCGCACGACTGAACCGGCACCCCACGAAACACGACGTTTACACCCGGCGACATCGTGTAACACTCCCGAAACATCCACAGCGCCCGCTCGAAACCTCTCCGCTGAAGACTGACGACACCTCACCAAATTCCACCGCAGCAGCGGTGCGGCCGGTGAGAGTGACTCGCGCAGCCACCACCGAGGGAGAGCCCCCATGTTGTTCCACGCAGCCGCCGCCTACGACGCGAAGACGAGTGTCGACTCGCTCTGGCTTCTCGTCGCCGCGGCACTCGTTCTATTGATGACGCCGGGCGTCGCCTTCTTCTACGGCGGCATGGTCAAGGCGAAGAGCGTCATCAGCATGATGATGATGAGTTTCGGAGCCATGGCGATCGTCGCGGTGCTCTGGGTGCTCTTCGGGTACGGGCTTGCGTTCGGCAAGCCGCTCATCCCGCATCTGCTCGGCACGCCCGACCTGGGGCTGGCGAGCCTGATGGGCAAGGACGGGATGACGCCCGACCTGAGCGGACTCGCTTTCGCGGGCTTCCAGGCCACGTTCGCGATCATCACCGTGGCCCTGATCTCCGGAGCGATAGCCGACCGCGCCCGCTTCGGCCCCTGGATGCTGTTCGCCGGCATCTGGGTCACGGTCGTCTATTTCCCCGTCGCGTACTGGGTGTTCAATCTCGCCGACGGCTGGTCGGTCGCGTTGCTGCACGTCAACGACTTCGCGGGCGGCACCGCGGTGCACATCAACGCCGGAGCGGCCGGCCTGGCACTGGCACTCGTTCTCGGCAAGCGCGTCGGCTTTCAGAAGGGCATGTCGAAGCCGCACAACGTTCCCCTCACGCTGCTCGGCGCCGCGCTGCTCTGGTTCGGCTGGTTCGGGTTCAATGCGGGCTCGGAGGCTGCGGTCGACGGCATCGCCGGCCTGGCCTGGATCAACACCGTCGCGGCGCCGGCTGCCGCAACGATCGGCTGGTTGGTCGTCGAGAAGATCAAGGACGGAAAGCCGACCTCGATCGGCGCCGCGTCGGGTGCCGTCGCGGGTCTGGTCGCAATCACCCCGGCGTGTAACATCCTGACGCCGTTCTGGGCGATCGTGCTGGGCCTGCTCGTTGGTGCGATCTGCGCGATCGCGATCGACCTGAAGTTCAAGCTCGGCTTCGACGACTCTCTCGACGTGGTGGGCATCCACCTCATCGGCGGCCTCGTCGGAACGCTCTACATCGGCATCTTCGGCTTCACCAAGGTCGACGGCAAGTTCACCAGCCTGCTGTACGGCGGCAGCTTCCAACAACTCGGTGCTCAAGCGATCGGTGCTTTCGCCGTGATGATCTACTCCTTCGGCCTCGCCTGGCTGATCGGCATGGCCATCCAGAAGACGATCGGCTTCCGCGTCACCAACGAAGACGAGATCGCCGGCGTCGACACGATCGTGCACGGCGAAGAGGGTTACGCCCTCGAAGACGCCTGACCCGCTGAACCGAACGGAGGGGCGCCACCATGCGGT
>DATMTS010000078.1:0-9820 GCA_035564555.1 Humibacter sp. | reverse complement strand
CGCTCTCGCGCGGCGTGAGTCGTTACAGGTTCAGAAGCGATTCCGGACTCGAAAAGCCGAAAGCGCAAACCTCGGGATTAGCGCTCAGGCGCCGATCTTGTGCTCTCCTCGGCGCGCACGAAGATAGGCGAGTCGCTCTTCGAGCAGCTCTTCCAGTTCGGCTCGGGTGCGACGCTCGAGCAGCATGTCCCAGTGGGTACGCGCCGTCTTCGCGTCGGAGCGGTCCAGGGCGACGGGCTCGTCGTCGACGAGCAGCGTCGCGTCGTGGCCGCAGTACTTGCACTCCCAGGTCTCGGGTGCTTCGGCGTCGGCCGCGAAGACGACCTGCGTCTCCCGATTGCACGACGGGCACAGGTAGCTGTAATACGCGCGCGGCGAGAAGCTGACGCCCTCTTCACTCTGCAGGCTTTGTGCGCCGAGTCTCATACCGCGCAGGCTGCGATCTGCCATTGTGTGGTCTCCTTCTCGCGATGCATCCTCAGTTATAAACCGTCAAGCTGGGCATTCTCTTTCCGAATTCGCATTCCTTACAGAATCCTCACAATTTATCGTCGATGAGCGAACGTGCGAGGTCGCACCGATCGGTGATGATCCCGTCGATTCCGTTGGCCAGCAGCGCCCGCATCGCGGGCACGTCGTTGATCGTCCATACGTGTACCTCGACACCTGCCGCGTGCATCGCGTAGACGAATCGACGGGTCACGATGGGCACGCGACCGTAACGCAACGGAACCTGCACGGCGTCGACATTGCGAAGCGCCAGCCGCACCAGCGCCCGGATGCCGAGCGCGGCACCGAGCACGGCTCCCAGCACGGCGCCACGCGATGCCGAGGTGGCCGCGGACGGAACCCCGGCCAGGGTGCGGCGGCGACGTCGGGCGGAGAAGGAAGCGATCAGAACGCGGTCGGCGGCCCCCGCAGCGTCGATCACCCTCGCGGTCGCGTCCTCCGCACCGTCCGCCTTGACGTCGACGTTGAACGGCGTATCGGGGAACGCGGCAAGCGCCTCGGCTAGCGTTGCGAATCCGGTTCCACCGCCCAGATCGAGCGCGGTGAGCGAAGCCGCCTCGATCGCATCGATGCGTCCGTCAGCTCCCGTCAGCCGCGACAGGTCCGGATCGTGGGAGAGCACGGGCACGCCGTCGATCGACAGCTGGACGTCGGTCTCCAGATGCGTTGCACCGGCGGCGACGGCGGCACGAAAGGCGTCGATCGTGTTCTCCGGGGCCTCTCGCGCGAGCCCCCGGTGTGCGATCACCCGGGGAAGCGGCGAAGCAAAGAAGGCTGTGCCCCGCGCCCGATCAGCTCGTTCCGTCACGGCCACCGCGCGCCACCGCATCCGCGACGCCTTCGTCGGGCGCCGCGCCCGCTGCGCCGGTCACCGCTGCGTGCGCGCCGCCGGCACCGAACGCGGTGCTCGCGGCTTCGGTCGCTGCGCGCGCAGCATCCGATGCCGCCCGGGCTGCCTCCTGTACCGCGTCCTCGGCTTCGGATGCCCTGTCTGCGGCGCTGTCGCCGTGCGCCTGCGGCACACGACCGGCCGGGCCGGCGCCGGGCAAAAAGCCTTTCGCGATGCCGGAGAGCGCCTCGGTGAACTCGCTCGGGATCAGCCACACCTTGTTCGCCTGCCCATCGGCGATCTTCGGAAGCATCTGAAGGTATTGATACGCCAACAGGGGACTGTCGGGGTTGCCGTCGTGGATGGCGCCGAACACGGTTGCAATGGCTTTCGCCTCGCCATCGGCGCGCAGCACTGCCGCCTTGGCAGCGCCTTCCGCCTCGAGAATGGCCGCCTGGCGGGACCCCTCCGCGGTGAGGATCGCCGATTGTTTGGTGCCCTCAGCGGTCAGGATCAGGGCGCGCCGGTCGCGTTCCGCGCGCATCTGCTTCTCCATCGAATCCTGGATGGACACCGGCGGGTCGATCGACTTGAGTTCGACGCGGCCCACTCGGATGCCCCATTTGCCGGTGGCCTCGTCGAGCACGACGCGCAGCTGGCTGTTGATGTTGTCGCGGCTGGTCAACGCCTCCTCGAGGTTCAGACCGCCGACGACGTTGCGCAACGTGGTCGTGGTGAGTTGCTCCACCGCTCCCAGATAGTTCGCGATCTCGTAGGTGGCGGCACGGGCATCCGTCACCTGGAAGTACACGACCGTGTCGATCGAGACGACCAGATTGTCCTCGGTGATCACCGGCTGCGGGGGAAAGGAGACGACCTGTTCGCGCATGTCGATGAGCGGTCGCATCCGGTCGACGAACGGAACCAGCAGGTTCAACCCCGGGTTGAGGGTCTTGTGGTACCGGCCCAGTCGCTCCACCACCCCGGCCGTCGCCTGCGGCACGATCCGGATCGCGCGGAACAGGGTCACCAGCACGAAGATCGCGATGATGACGATGATCACCACGACGATGATCTGCACCACGATGTCAGCCATTCGAGTCCGACCTTTCTGACGGGATGACGACGGCGGTGGCACCGTCGATGGAGGTCACGAGCACGGGTTCGCCGGTTTCGAGTCGACGCGGGTCGAGTCCGGGGGACAGGCGCGCCGTCCAGGTCTCGCCGTTGGCGAGCTTCACCAAGCCGCCGTGCACCGATACGGTCTCGACCACGCGTCCCTGGCTGCCCAGCAGTGCCGCGACGTTGCTCGCCGTCGGATCCTCACCGCGTCGCAAGGCTCGCAGCAGCGGCGGCCGGATGGTGAACAGCAGCAGGAGCGAGAGCGCAGCGGCGATCACCAATTGCCACCACCACGGCAGCCCGAACAGGCCCGAGAGCAAGCCTCCGACGCTTCCGACGGCGATCATCAGAAAGACGAAATCGAGTGTGAGCATCTCGACCGTGATGAAGACCAGGATCAGCACGAGCCAGCCGATCCAGGCGAATGAGGAGACCAGGTCCACGTGAGACGCTCCCTTCGGCGGGCGCGCAGCCCCTGTTCAGACGCTACCAGTCCACACGCCACGGCGGTGACTGCGCTTGATAGTGTCGGGATGCCGCGTGTTCGCGGCTCCGGCACCGTCAGAGAAGGACCCCCATCGTGAGCATCTCCTCCGGCAACCCGTTGCGGCCAGACAGCCTCACCGGCAAGCGCGCCCTCGTCACCGGTTCCTCCCGCGGCATCGGCGCAGACACCGTCGCCTACCTCGCACAGGCCGGGGCCCGGGTCGTCATCAATTACCGCAACAAAGAGGCCCGCGCGGCCAAACTGGCGGCGTCGATCGAGGCGGGGGGCGGCACGGCCATCACCGTGGCCGCCGATCTCACCGATCCGCAGTCCGTGGCGGCGATGATGGCCGAGGTTCAGGAGCAGTTCGGCGGTCTCGACATCCTCGTGCTCAATGCCTCCGGCGGCATGGAATCCGGGATGGCGGCCGATTATGCCCTGCGACTCAACCGGGATGCGCAGGTCGACGTGCTCACTTCTGCGCTGTCTCTGCTCTCGCCCGGCTCCAGGGTCGTGTTCGTGACCAGCCATCAGGCGCACTTCATCCGCACCACCCCCACGATGCCGGAGTACGAGCCGGTCGCGCTCAGCAAACGCGCGGGGGAGGACGCTCTGCGTAGCATGATCCCGCAACTCGACGAACTCGGAATCGAGTTCGTCGTCGTCTCCGGCGACATGATCGAGGGCACGATCACCGCAACCCTGCTGGAGCGCGCCAACCCAGGCGCGATGACGGCCCGCAAGGAGGCCGCCGGCAAGCTGTACAACGTGGGCGAGTTCGCGGCCGAGGTCGCTCTGGCCGCCGTCGAGCCCGTTCCGGCGGATCACACCCGGTACGTCGGGGAGACGAGCGACTTCGCGACCGAGTAGGAGACACGCGTGAAAGCATCCGATCTGCCGCTGCTCAACTCGGTATCCGCGCCGACGGTGCACCCGGGCGGCGCACGCGCAGTGGTGTCCGTCACGCATCCCGATCTGGCGGCCGACGCCGCGGTGGGTCAGTTGTGGACAGTGCCGCTGACCGGTCATTCGACCCCGCGGCGCTTGACCAGGGGTTTTCGCGACACGGCACCGCAGTATTCGCCCGACGGGCGGCTGATCGGTTTCATCCGCGCCGGTGCCGGCGAACCCGGTCAGGTGTATGTGGTGGATGCCGTCGGCGGGGAGCCCGTTCAGGTCACGGACCGGACCCTGGGCGTCTCCGAGTTCCGGTGGAGCCCCGACGGATCGAACCTGGCCTTCGTCAGCCGGGTGCCGGAGCAGGGCCGTTACGGCACGGTCGAAGGACTTGCTGCATCGGCCGAGCCGGCCCGTCACCTCACGGTGCAGAGGTATCGCTCGAACGGCGTCGGCTACACCGTCGATCGGCGCGCGCACGTCTTTCTGGTCGGTGTGCCGGATGTCACGGCGGAGCCCGTGGTACAGCCGGCACCGAGCCCTGAAGGCCCGGCGGAGAAGCGGCCGATCGTGGCCGAGCCCCGGCAACTGACCGAGGGTGACTTCGACCACGGCTCGATCGAGTTCTCACCGGATGGCGGCTCGCTCGTCTTCGTCTCGGCCAGGCACGCCTCCCGCGACACCGATCTGCGTTCGAACGTCTACCTGATGAGGCTCGGCTGCGGAGACGAGCCGATCGACCTGACCGGGGCGCACGGGGACTTCTCGGTGTTGAGCGGGCCGGGTTGCGTCGCCTATGGTCTGACCGGAGCGCTGTACTTCCTCGCCCAGGATGTCGGCGGTAGTGGCAGGGACTTCGTGGCGAAGAACACGGGCCTGTTCGTGATCGAACGGCTCGGTGATGCTCCGAACCGCCTCACCGATCCAGAGACCGTGGATCTGGGCGAGGTCGGCAGCGGCATCATCCCGCGTGACGAGCGCACGGTGCTCGTGCAGAACCGCACTCGGGGCACGGTGCAGCTGATCTCCGTCGCGCAGGACGGCAGCAGCGTGACGCTGACGTGTGAAGCGCCCATCGAGGTGACCGGCGTCGCGACGGCCGGAACGACCACCGTGCTCAGCTACGCAGACGCGCACACGATGGGCGACGTCGCCGTGCTCGAAGACGGCCGCCTTCGCACGGTCACGAATTTCTCGGCCGCGCTCCGATCGGCCGGACTCACTGCCGTGCAGGAACTGACCGTGACCGCCCGAGACGGGTACCCGGTACACGGCTGGGTGGTGCTGCCGGCCGGCGAAGGTCCGCACCCGGTGCTGCTCGACATCCACGGGGGACCGTTCGCACAGTACGGCGTGCGGGTCTTCGACGAGGCCCAGGTGTACGCAGCCGCCGGCTATGCGGTTCTGCTCTGCAATCCTCGTGGTTCCGCCGGTTACGGCCAGGCGCATGGACGCGTGATCCGCCACGCGATGGGCACCGTAGACCTCGGCGACGTGCTGGACTACCTGGAAGGTGCGATCGCCGAACTGCCTCTATTGGATGCCGCTCGGGTGGGCATCATGGGCGGTTCGTACGGCGGTTACCTCACCGCCTGGACGATCGCTCACGATCACCGCTTCGCGGCCGCCATCGTGGAGCGCGGCTACCTCGACCCGGACGCCTTCGTCGGCACCAGCGACATCGGCGACTTCTTCGGCGACGAATACAACGGCACAGAACCGGCCGACATCCGCGCCCAGAGCCCGCAGGCGCACGTCGATGCGGTGACCACTCCCACGCTGGTGCTGCATTCCGAAGACGACCTGCGCTGTCCGCTTTCACAGGCCGAGCGCTACTACGCGGCGCTGAAGCGCAGGGGAGTGGACGCGGAGCTGGTGATCTTCCCAGGAGAGAATCACGAACTGACGCGCAGCGGCCGCCCCCGGCATCGCGTGCAGCGATTCGAGATCATCCTCGACTGGTGGGCCCGCCACCTTCCCTCGGCGGCGAACCCGCCGGGTTGACCTGAATCGGGCCGGGGAACGTGCACGCTCGGTTGTGGTGTGCCGACGCGGTGCGCGCGGTGTCACCGAACTCGCAGCCGGTCAGTCGCGACCGATGAGCGTGGCTATGTCGACCTCGTTCCCTTCCGGATCGGCCAGCGTCCACCAGTGCGGGGCGAATCGGTCGGTGACGAGACGGCCACCTGCGGCGATCGCAGCAGCGACTCTGGCCTCCGCCTGGTCTTGCGCAACGGCGACATCGACATGGATGCGATTGCGGTGCTGACGCGGAGCATCCATCTGCTGGAACCAGAACGACGGACCGCGGGAGTTCGGATCGACCACGTCCTCGTCGCCGACTTCCCGATATCCGAGCACGGCTCGCCAGAACGGCCGCACGCGGCTGATGTCCATCGCGTCGATGGTGATCTGAACATCCTGCACCGCGCTCGGATCGGCCGTGAACCTCATCGCACCCGCGGCATCCGAGATCTGCCGGGCGAGTTCGGCATCGCGTTCGCTGAGACCGTCTACCTCATGGGTGAGAAGCCGCACCGTGACGCCGCCGTAGCGCAGGTCGACGTCGGGATGATGATTCGCCGCGTCGGCGAGCCTGCCGATCACCCCGACCAGTTCGACACCCTTCGCGAACGAGCCGGTGCGGAAATGCGCGCACGCGCCCGTGAAGAGAACTCTCCAATCCTCGACGCCGACGGCATCGTGGAACTGTCGTGGTGTGATGCGTTCCGTCATGGCGTCAGGGTAGCGCCGCCATGAGCCGCGTGTCTGCCCCCTTCGCACGAACGAGCCGTAGCGAACAAGAGTGCTCCCGAGCCGGCGCAGAAGCGATCAGGATCGAAGAAGCGGCGGCATGCGAGCCACGATTATGCTGAGGCGATCTACCCGCTCGATGGATGGTTGGAGTCACGATGAGCACGCTCATGACGAGCGCCGCGCGGGCGGAGCCGGCGCACCCCGCTGACGGGCACGACCTGATCCGCGTGCAGGGTGCGCGCGAGAACAATCTCAAAGACGTCAGCGTCGAGCTTCCCAAGCGCCGGCTCACGGTGTTCACGGGCGTTTCTGGTTCGGGTAAGAGTTCGCTGGTGTTCAGCACGATCGCCGCCGAGTCTCAGCGCATGATCAATGAGACCTACAGCTCGTTCGTGCAGGGTTTCATGCCGACCCTCGCGCGACCGGATGTCGACATTCTCGACGGTCTGACGACGGCCATCATCGTCGATCAGGAGCGGATGGGTTCCAATCCGCGTTCCACGGTGGGGACGGCGACCGATGCCAATGCGATGCTGCGAATCGTGTTCAGCAGGCTCGGTCAGCCGCACATCGGTTCTCCGCAGGCGTTCTCATTCAATGTCGCCTCGATCAGCGGTGCAGGAGCGGTCACGTTGGAACGCGGCGGAGAGAAGGTGAAGGAGCGGCGCAGTTTCAGCATCACCGGCGGCATGTGCCCGCGGTGCGAGGGCATGGGCACGGTCACCGATTTCGACCTTTCGGCGCTTTATGACGACACGCTCTCGTTGAACCAGGGTGCGCTCACGATTCCCGGTCACAGCATGGACGGGTGGTTCGGACGCATCTTCCGCGGCAGCGGGTTCTTCGACCCGGACAAGCCGATCCGGGAGTACACCAAGAAGGAATTGCACGACCTGCTGCGCAAGGAGCCGACGAAGGTCAAGGTCGAAGGCATCAACCTGACGTACGAGGGGCTGATTCCAAAGATCCAGAAATCGTTCCTCTCCAAAGACGTCGACGCCCTGCAACCTCACATCCGGGCCTTCGTGGAGCGCGCGGTGACCTTCACGACCTGCCCGGAGTGCGAAGGCTCCCGACTCAGCGCGGAGGCAAGATCGTCGAAGATCGAGGGCATCAGCATCGCCGATGCGTGCGCTATGCAGATCAGTGACCTGGCCGATTGGGTGCGCAGCCTGAACGAGCCCTCGGTGGCCCCGTTGCTGCGAGCCTTGGGGGAGACGCTCGACTCCTTCGTCGAGATCGGGTTGGGTTATCTTTCGCTCGATCGTCCGTCGGGCACGCTTTCCGGCGGTGAGGCGCAGCGCACCAAGATGATCCGGCACCTCGGCTCCTCGCTCACCGATGTCACCTATGTCTTCGACGAGCCGACGATCGGTCTGCATCCGCACGACATCCAGCGGATGAACAGGCTGCTGCTGCAGTTGCGAGACAAGGGCAACACGGTGCTGGTGGTCGAGCACAAGCCCGAGACCATCGCGATCGCCGACCACGTCGTCGATCTCGGCCCCGGCGCCGGTTCCGGCGGAGGCGCGGTGTGCTTCGAGGGCAGCGTGCAGGATCTGCGGGAGAGCGGGACCGTCACGGGTCGCCATCTCGACGACCGGGCGAGTCTGAAGGACTCGGTACGCGGGTCAACCGGAGCGCTCGAGGTGCGCGGCGCCATGACCCACAACCTCAAGAACGTCGATGTGGACATCCCGCTCGGCGTTCTCTGCGTGATGACAGGAGTTGCCGGCTCCGGCAAGAGTTCCCTGATCAACGGCTCGGTCGCCGGGCGCGACGGTGTCGTCGTGATCGACCAGGGCGCGATCCGTGGCTCGAGGCGCAGCAACCCTGCCACCTACACCGGATTGCTCGACCCGATCCGCAAAGCGTTCGCAAAGGCCAACGGGGTCAAGCCCGCGCTGTTCAGCGCTAACTCGGAAGGCGCCTGCCCCACGTGCAACGGCGCAGGTGTCACATACACCGATTTGGGCATGATGGCCGCGGTCGCGATCACCTGCGAGGAGTGCGAGGGCAAGCGGTTCCAAGCATCCGTGTTGGAGTATCGGCTCGGTGGACGGGACATCAGCGAAGTGCTAGGAATGCCGGTCACCGTCGCAGAGGACTTCTTCGGCTCGGGGGAGGCCCGGATCCCCGCCGCTCATGCAATTCTGCACCGCCTCGCCGAAGTCGGACTCGGTTACCTGAACCTCGGTCAGCCGCTCACGACGCTCTCCGGCGGCGAACGACAGCGCCTCAAACTCGCCACTCGGATGGCAGAGAAGGGCAGCGTGTATGTACTCGACGAACCGACCACGGGCCTGCACCTGGCCGACGTTCAGCAATTGCTCGGGCTGCTCGACCGACTGGTCGACTCGGGCAAGTCGCTCATCGTGATCGAACACCATCAGGCCGTGATGGCCCACGCGGATTGGATCATCGACCTCGGACCGGGGGCCGGCCACGACGGCGGGCTGGTCGTCTTCGAAGGCACTCCGGCCGAACTGATCGAGGATCGTTCCACCCTTACCGGCGAACACCTGGCAACCTACGTCGGCGCCTAGCGCGAGCCCGCCGGCGTGACTGCGTCGGTGGATGGTCGCCGGCCGCTACGGCGGCGGCCGCCAACCTGTGAGGAACCTGAATGGACCGAGCAAGCAAGTTTCTTCGGCGGAATTCGCGAATCCCGCCGGCGATGACCGAAGCATCCTCGAACATGTCCGAACCGACCAGGCGATGACGCGCAATCGCACCGAGGCGACCTTCTGGCGGCGTTCACTCGCCTTCTGAGCGATCAGGCGCAACCGGAGCCCTACCGCTGAACTCATTGCGCCGATAATGCACATTATGTCAACAGAGGAGGATACGACCGCCGCTCTTCACCAGCCGACCGCACACCCGCCGGGTGGCAGGCCGAGGAAGCCTGCGCGTGGGCCACCGACGCCTCCGTGCTGCGGGCGTACGCACGGCAACAGTGCGACGTCGTGGCGCCGGCCTCCGAGGTCGTCAAAGTCGAACGCCACTTGCGGGAGCTTGCCCGGGCCATGGCCTTCACTCGTACTGCGGTCACGGTCCGCGACGCCGGCGAGATCACCTGGAAGACCCGGCACCAACGCGGCCAGTACGGCGGCGGCTCCGACTACCTCATCGTCAACGACGGCCGCGTCACGGCCGCCTCGATCGCGAAGCTCCTCGGCGCTGCTCCCCCGCCGGATCCGCGCTGGCGCGACCGGCGC
>DATMTS010000077.1:0-32294 GCA_035564555.1 Humibacter sp. | reverse complement strand
TCCGATCTGCGCAAGACGACATCGTCGCGCAAGAACGCCCGCCGCAGCCACTGACCTCCTGCCCGCCCGCCCCCTCCCCGGTTCAAAATCAGGTGACACAAGGGCTCGGCTGGATTATCCACTCGGGTGCCAGTCTCACCTGATTTTGATGCGGGAGACGCGGGGGCAGCGGGAGACGCGGGGGACAGCGGGAGAACCTACAGGCGGGCCATGATCTGTCGCGCGATGACCCGACCGGAGCGATTCGCGCCGATCGTGGATGCGTATGGTCCGTATCCGGCCATGAACACGCGCGGATCCTGCCAGGCCGCTCCGGATTCCACCGTGACTCCGCCGGTCGCCTCGCGCAATCTGAGCGGTCCGAGGTGCCGCAGCTCCGGTCTGAATCCGGTGGCCCAGATGATGGCATCCGCCTCGGTGAAGGCACCGTCCGGCCAGCGGACCCCGTTGTGTTCGATGCGGGTGAACATGGGCCGCTCGCGCAGTACCCCGCGCTCGATGCCGGAAACGATGCGCCGCGACCGTGGAACGCCGGTGCCGCTGACGATGCTCGGCAACGGGAGTCCGGAACGGGCGGCGGCATCCTGTGAGCTGACTGCTGCCACCCCGCCTTCGACCGTCAATTCCGACTCGTCGCGATACTCGACAGGACGACGGGTCGCCCAGGCCAGCGACGCGGCGACGTTCTCGAGCTCGAGCAGAAAGCCGATCGCGCTCGTGCCTCCTCCGACGACCACGACGTTCTGGCCCGCGAAGTCTTCGGCAGCGCGGTAGTGACTCGTGTGCACATGCCGCCCGGTGAATGTATCGCCGCCCGGGTAGAACGGGATGAACGGCGCACCCCAGGTTCCGGTCGCGTTCACTACCACTTGCGCCACCGTTTCACCCTCGTCGTGCGCGACGACGAGGTCGGCTCCGGTGTTGAACACACGGTGCACGGCGACGGGCCGGCGCACCTCGAGTCCGTAGTGCTCTTCGTAGCGACGGTAGTACCCGGCGACGATGTCTTTCGCGGGCAATGAGCGGTCGGCCGTCTCGAAACTGATGCCCAGCGCGCGCATGCCCGGCAGGTCGTTGACCCGGTGCGCACTGCCCAGTTTCAGGGCGTCCCAGCGGAATTGCCACGCTCCGCCGGTCGCGGGACCACGATCGAAGACGATGAAATCCGCGCCCGGGGTCAATTCGAATTTGCGCAGGTAATACGCGACCGACAGGCCCGCTTGACCTGCCCCGACGATCGCCACCTGAGTGTGGTTTCGAGCGAAAGACACGTGCCATCCCATCATGTGCAACTGTGAGCGTATACCGCGGGCGCACAGGTGCCGCATGCTAAACTGGCCCTTAGTTTTCTTTCGTTCCCTGTTTGGAATCCGCCGGCGACTCATCGCTCGCCCGGCCCGGTAATCGTGAGGGGGTCTCGCATGGGGCGCGGCCGTCAAAAGGCAAAGCACACGAAGATCGCCCGTGAGCTGAAGTCCTACAGCCCTGACGTCGACTACGACCAGCTCGAGCGCGAGCTCACCGGTCACTCCCACCACGACGAGGACTACTCGAAGTGGGCCGACTACGAGCCCGAAGCCTCTGTGGCCGGCGAGTTCGAGACCGAGAATCAGCAGAAGCGCGCGTAGGCGTTCAGTGCGCTGAATCGTGCCGTGAGTTTGAGGCTTGCGGTAGAGGATCCGCGCCGTGTCGGCGAGGATGCCGCACTCACCGACCCGAGGAGTCCCGATGCCCGTCGTCGTCACCGCCGTGTTCCACCCGCTCGATGGTCGTCGTGACGAACTCGTCGCAGCGTTGCGCGCCACGATGCCGGCCGTGCACAGCGAAGACGGATGCCTGCTCTACGCGATCCATGACGCGGACGACGGCACGATCACGATGATCGAGAAGTGGACGTCACGCGACGCACTCCGAGCACATGCCGCCGGATCTGCCGTGAAAGACCTCGACTCCGCGGTCCGTTCGTTGCTCGCTTCCCCGACCGTGGTCACGACCATGCAGCCCATTCCGGTCGGCGACGCCGACCGCGGTGAGTTGTGAACCCGGCCTGATCAGAGCCAGCCTTGCGCGGCCGCCGTGGCGGCAGCATCCGATCGGTTGCGAGCACCGGTCTTGCCGATCGCAGCGGAGAGGTGGTTGCGCACCGTTCCCGCGGAAAGGTGCAGCTCCCGGGCGATGTCCGTCACGGTCCCGCCGCGGGCTGCCACGCGCAGCACCTCGGTCTCGCGCTGCGTCAGCGGTGACGCTCCGGATGCCAGCGATTCCGCGGCAAGTGCCGGGTCGACGACGCGAAGGCCGGCCGCCACGCGCCGCACCGCGTCGGCGAGTCGATCGGCGGGCGTGTCCTTGACGACGAAGCCGCTCGCGCCGGCCTCCATGGCGCGGCGCAGATAGCCCGGACGGCCGAAGGTCGTCACGATCAGCGAACGGCAGGACGGCGCCTTCTCGCGCAGTTGCGCTGCGACCGCAAGGCCATCCAGTCCCGGCATCTCCACGTCGAGAAGCGCGACCTGCGCGTTGCCGGCGATCACGGCATCCAGCACCTCGTCGCCACGGCCCACTTGAGCGACGACGGTGAAGTCGGGTTCGAGGTCGAGCAGCGCGGCGAGCGCGCCACGCACGAGTGCCTGATCGTCGGCGAGCAGCAGCCGGATGGGCTCCGTCACGATCCCACCGCCCTGGCCCGATCGGCGCGCGCCGTCACGATCGTGCCGCCGTCGTCGCGCGGCTCGACGGAGAGGGTGGCGCCCGCCTTCTTGGCTCGAACTGCGAGCCCGGCCAGACCGCTGCCATCGGATCCGTTCATGGCCGTGCGGATGCCCGCGCCTCCGCGGCCGTCGTCGCAGATCACGATCGCGCTCGGCTCAACCGAGATCCAGCAGTTGCGAGCCCTCGAGTGTCGGATGATGTTCGTCACGCTCTCGCGCAGCACCCACGCGAACAGCTCGCGCTGCGCCGGGTCGACGCTCTCGACGTTGATCGGCAGGTGCGGCGCGATGTCGGCGGCGACCAGAGCCGCGTTCGCCGCGGCCAGTTCGGTGGGCAGGCTCATCTCCCGGTACCCGGCCACCGCGGCGCGAAGATCGACCAGCGCCGATCGCGACATCCGCTCGATGTCGGCGATCTCGGCCCGCGCCCGGTCGGGGTCGAGCGGAACGAGCTTGCGGGCCAGCTCCGACTTCACCGTGACCACGGTCAAGGAGTGTCCGAGTACGTCGTGCATATCGCGTGCGAACCGTTCGCGTTCATCGACGACCGCGAGTCGGGCGATCTCCGCCTGAGCGTCGCGCAATCGGCCGATGGTCTGGATCTGCTGCGAGAAGGTGAACATCATCGCCCCGAGCGAGACCGTCAACGCCACGGCGTACCAGTAGGACTCGAAGACGCCGACGGCGGAGATGACGACGAGTTGTCCGAGCGCGACGACGCCGAGCGAGGTGAGCGTGAACGCCCGGCTCTGCCAGCTGAAGGCGGCCATGATGGGCACGTAGATCCAGAACCAGATCGCGTACACGCCGGTCAGGGGGAACGCGAGGCAGGTGAGTCCGAGGAAGCACAGCAACACCGCCGCGACGATCTGCCACGGGCGACCCCAGATCAGCGGCGGGGTCACGAGGTAGGCCGCCGCGATGACCACGACCAGCAGCGTGATGAGCACGGCATCCGCGACCGGCGACGACGACCAGGCGATGATCACCGGGATCGCGAGATAGACCAGGCCCCAGAGCGAGCCGAAGTACCATTTGCGGGCGCCGGGTCGCGCCAGCCGGGCACGGGCGTCCAGCTGCCATGTCATCCGCTCGGTCACGCTCCTCAGGCTAGGGGCTTTGGATGTCAGCTTCGCGCGGCATCACGGCGATACCGCCACACGATGAACGTCGCAAGCGCAACGGTCCACCCGAGCAGCACGAGCAGCGGCTGCACGATGTCCCCGCTCAGGTGAGCGCCCATCTGGCCCAGCCGGTTGAGCCAATACGACGGCACGACCTGGGCGACGTTCGACACCCAGTCGGGCAGGATCTGCAGCGGAACCCACAGCCCGCCGACGATCGCCATGCCGAAGAACACGACCATGAACAGCGGCTGAGCGAAGGTGGGCTTGGCGAACTGCCCGATGAGCACGGCGATCAGCGCGAACGGGATGACGCCGGCCCAGAGGCCGATGGCCGCCATCGCCCAGCCGGCGAACGAGAGATCGACGTGGAAGCTGAGCACGGAGATCACGATCAGCGCGACGATCGTGACGGCGGCCGTGGCCAACGCGGCCACGACCTTCGAGAACAGATAAGCGGTTCCACTCAGCGGCGTGATCCGCAGTTGGCGGTTCCAGCCCAGCGAGCGTTCGGTGACGATGTTGAACGCCTGGCCGAGTGCGGCCATCATGCCGCCGTAACCGGCCATCTGCACCGTCGTCACGACGATCCAGGGCAGTCCGGTGACCTTGTCGATCGCGCCGGCCGAGCCGTAGGCGCTGCCGAAGATCAGCAGCATCAGGAGCGGGATCGCGAACGTGAAGATGAACGTGCGCAGATTCTTCAATTGACGCCAGGACTCCAGACCGATGTAGGCGATGCTCATGCTCGTGCTCCTTCCGGTGCGCGCGTCGCGCCCGATCGTTCGGATGCCTCGGGGTCGGATGCTCCGGGGCGGAATGCTTCCGTGAGCGCCAGGAACGCGTCGTCCATGTTGTGGGCGGTCACCTCGATGTCGTGAGCATCGGCGAATCGGCCGAGGAAGGCGCGGAGCGCGGCATCCGAGTCGCCACTGACGATCGTGACCCGTTCGCCGCGGCGCTCGAGG
Organism: Humibacter sp.; assembly: GCA_035564555.1. GTDB lineage: Bacteria > Actinomycetota > Actinomycetes > Actinomycetales > Microbacteriaceae > DATMTS01. The sequence goes on along the minus strand of DATMTS010000077.1, from coordinate 27,494 downwards.
GAGCGGACGCCGGGAAGCGCAGCTACTTCGGCTTCGAGAGCCGGGGTCCATGCCACGGGCAGGTTCGCCCGGATGCGCCGGCCCGAGACGACGGCCTTCACCTCGTTCGGCGTGCCGTCGGCGACGATCCGCCCGGCGCTCAGCATGACGATGCGGTCGGCGTACGCGTCGGCCTCATCGAGATAATGCGTCGCGAAGACCACGGTGCGACCGGCGTCGGTGAACTCGCGCATCGACTGCCAGAACGTGCGGCGAGCCTCCACGTCCATCGCCGCGGTCGGCTCGTCGAGGATGAGCAGGTCGGGATTCGAGACGATGGCGACAGCGAACCGGGCGCGCTGCATCTGGCCTCCCGACAGCCTGCTGACCCGCTGGCCCGCGATCTCGGTGCAGCGCGCTCGGTGCAGCGCCTCGGTGACCGACAGCGGATGCTTGTGTGCGGCGGCGATGAGACCGACCGACTGCGCCACCGTCATGGTGGGCAGCAACGCACCGCCCTGCAGCATCGCGCCGACACGTCCGTGGCGGATGGCCGTGCGCGGGTCGACGCCGAACAGCAGTGCCGTTCCGGCGGTCGGGTGCGCGAGGCCGAGCGCCAGATCGATCGTGGTCGACTTGCCGGCACCGTTCGGGCCGAGCAGCGCAACGACCTCTCCGGCTCCGACGGTCAGGTCGATGCCGTCGACAGCGGTGATTCGTCCGAAGGTTTTCCGAAGGCCCGAGAGCTCGATCGCAGGTTTCTGATTCACGCTCTCAGCATGCCGGGCCGCGGATGCCGCCGCCCCGGCCGCGCGTCAGGTTTCGCCCATGACATTTGTCAGGGCTGCTCGTGTCAGTGGGTGCTCGCCCCACCAGCAGCCCGCGCAACCGGGCGATCGTCGCGCGGCTGAGGCCGGCATCCATCAGGTAGCCCTCCACGTCGAACGATCGCAGCCACTCCTCGAGCGCGACGGCGCGCTCGGCGACCCGGGCGTCCAGCTCCTCGAGCGGGCGAGCGCGCTCCCGACTTGCTTCGGGATGTTCGGCGATGAACGCGTTCACCGCGCGGAACGCCACGGAGTAGTCGTCGACGATCGCCGCCGTCTCGACGCCCACGAGGCTCAGCAGCATGGCGACGACCATTCCGGTGCGGTCGCGCCCGCCCGCACAATGCACGAGCACGGCTCCGCGCGCCGACGCCATCGCCATCGCTTCGAAAAGGGCCGCGAACCTCTCGGGATAGAAGGCGACGTTGTCGGCGTAGGAACGTGGGTGATCCAGCCACGGTCCGCACACTCGCATGAATTCGGGGTCGAGCGGGTCCTCGGTCGGCCGGTTCAGGATGTCGATGGCGGCGAACGCCGCCTCGTCGACCTGCGGATGGTGACCTTCGCGCTCGGTCTCTGCCGGCGCGTTGCGCAGATCGACCACGGTGCGCAGTCCGTCGGCAACGGCCTCCTGCCATCCGCGTGTCGTGAGGTATTCCGGCGCACCGGATCGGAAGACCCGGTGTCGTGCGGTGCTCCCTCCGGCCAAAAGCGGCATCCCGCCCAGGTCGCGAAGGTTGAACGCGCCGTCCCAGCGCGCGGCTGCCTCAGCTGTCTCCATCAGCCGATTCTGGCAGCGCAAGCCCGCTGTTCAACATCCGTCCGCTGGGGTAGTGTCGGGCGCGTCGACTCGATCAGGGAGGATCCATGTCGGAATTCGCGAAATCGAAAGACGGAACCCGCGTCGCCTATGATCGCGAAGGCACCGGCCCGGCGGTGATCCTGGTCGGCGGGGCCATGCAGTTCCGGGGATTCGACCCCACGACGGCAGCCATGGCCGGGATGCTCGCGGATCGCGGCTTCACCGTCGTGAACTACGACCGGCGCGGTCGCGGCGAGAGCGCCGGCGCGACCTCGTTCGCACTCGCCGATGAACTCGACGACCTCGCCGCGTTGATCGACGAGGTGGGCGGGGACGCCGCGCTCTTCGGCAGCTCTTCGGGCGGCGCGATCTGCCTGGCAGCCGCATCGGCGGGCCTGTCGGTCACCAAGCTCGCGCTGTGGGAGGTGCCCCTGGGCCCGGAGAACGGCACCGGCGGGGCGGAGTTCTTCGCCGGATTGCGCGAGAGGCTCGACGCAGGTCAGAACGAAGCGGCAGTGGAGTACTACATGAAGGACATGCCCCCGCAGTGGCTGGCGGGCGCGAAGGCGAGCCCGGGTTGGCCGATCATGGTCGGGCTCGCGCCGAGCCTGTCGGCCGATGCGGAATCGCTCGCTTGGGCCCAGTCCGGCCCGCACGCACAACTGCTGGCGTCGGTGACCCAACCCGTGCTGGTCATCGTCGGATCCTCGACCTTGCCCCTGATGAGCTCCGCCGCGGATGCCATCGTGGCGGCCGTGCCGAACGGGCGCACGATCACGATCGAGGGTGAGAACCATTCCTGGCAGCCGGACGTGATGGCCGACACGCTCGCGGAATTCTTCGCCGGCTGATCCTCGAGGCCGCGAGGTCACCGACTCGCCGATGATCGAGCCGCTGCCTCAGGCCCTGCGCGCCTCGAGCAGGATCCGGGCGCTGTGCGCGACGAAGACGCCGTCGTGCTGGATGATCTCGTGGGCGTCGCGCAGACGGTCCCGGTAGCGCTCCACGGTGAATCCGGGCACGGTCCAGATGACCTTGCGCAGAAAGTGCACGATGGCGCCGACATCGAGGAACTCCACCCTGGTGCGCTCCTCTCGCAGATCGACCGGTTCGAGACCCGCCGCCTCGGCGAGACGCGCGACCTGCTCGATCCGCGGCTCGACGCTCTTGGGCTGCGCGCCCAGCATGAACTCGTAAAGCTCCGCGTTGGAACGCTCACCGATCAGTTGCCCCAGAAACGCGCCTCCTCGGGTGAGGACGCGCCCGATCTCTCCGAAGGGCTCGTGGCCGGGCACCGGATGCCTGCTGAGCACGAGGTCGAACGACTCAGCGTCGAACGGCAGCGCATCGTCGTCGCCGGAGGCCGCGACGGCTCCGCCGAACGGTTCGAGACGTCTGCGCGCGATCGCGAGGTTCGGCGGCCACGATTCCGTTGCCGCGATGAGCACGGGTGCTCGCGCCGCGGCGGTGAGCGCCTCGGCGAACACCTCGGCTCCCCCGGTCTGGACGTCCAGCACAGCACGAGCCGCACCGATCCGCGCCGCGGCCAACCGCGCGTAGCCCCAGCTCGGGCGCTCTTCGGTGGCCCGTCCATCGAACCAGGAGAAGTCCCATCCCTGAGCCGGGGCGGCTTCGCCTTCCGCGATCAAACGTTCGAAGGACGCATCCATCGCCACCTACCGGCGATACTCGCCCACCAGGCGCACGGCGCCGCCGTCGACGCCCTTGGCACCCTGCTCGAATCCGGAGAAGTCGCGCTGGGTCGTCGCCACGGTGCCCACCTGCCAAGCCGGGATGCCGTCTGTGGCGAGCCTGCCGATCACGGCATCCACTGCCTCGGGGGCGAGGACCGCGAAGAATCCGATGCCGAGGTTCCACGTGCCCTCGGCGCTCTGCAGCGTGGAGCCGGCAAGATCGCTGAGCACCCGGAACACCGGAAGCGGCGACCAGGTCGACCGGTCGACCTCGACCCACGAACCGCGTGGCAGCACGCGGGCGAGGTTGGCGGCGATCCCACCTCCCGTGACGTGCGAGAGCGAGTGCACGGATGCCTTCAGCGCCGGGTCTCCGATCAGCCGCAGCAGCGGTGCGGTGTACAGACGCGTGGGCTCGAGCAGCGCCTCGCCGACGCTGCCGCCGAAGTCATCGAGTCGATCGGCATAATCGATTTCGGCTCGACGGATGATGCTTCTGACCAGTGAGAACCCGTTGGAGTGCAGACCCGACGAGCCGAGCGCGATCACCGCGTCACCGTCGCGCACGCGGTCGGATCCCAGCACATCGGCCGCCTCGACCACGCCTGTCGCGGCGCCCGCGACGTCGTAGTCGTCGGGCCCGAGCAGTCCCGGATGCTCCGCGGTCTCGCCGCCTACGAGCGCGGTGCCGGTCTCGGCGCAGGCGCGGGCGATGCCGGCGACGATCTCGGCGATGCGCTCGGGCACCACTTTGCCGCACGCGATGTAGTCGGTCATGAACAGGGGCTTCGCGCCCACCACCACGATGTCGTCTACGACCATTCCGACCAGGTCCTGGCCGACGGTGTCGTGTTTGTCGAGCGCCTGAGCGATCGCGACCTTCGTTCCGACGCCGTCCGTCGATGTCGCCAGCAGCGGCCGTTCGTAACTCCTGAACGCCGACGCATCGAACAGGCCGGCGAACCCGCCGACCCCGCCCTGCACCTCGGGGCCGTGCGTCTTCACGACCGCGGACTTCATCAGCTCGACGGCCAGGTCGCCCGCAGCGGTGTCGACACCGGCCTCGCGGTACGAGGTGGAGGAGTTCTGACTCATGCCTCCAAGGGTACCGGGCGGCGCTCGGAACGCCTCGCGGAGGCGGCATGCGAGCGGCCCGCGACCTCGGCAAGCTCCAGCCTCCGTCCAGCCGCGCGTGTGCGAGACTTAACCGGGTCCGAATCCGGGCGCGCATCCCTTCATTCCAGGAGCATCTCGCCAGCATGTGCGGCATCGTCGGCATCGTCTCCGCAGAGCCGGTCAATCAGCAGGTCTACGACAGCCTCCTCCTTCTGCAGCATCGTGGGCAGGACTCCACCGGCATCGCGACCGCCGAGGGCAACACCTTCCACATCCACAAGGCCAAGGGCCAGGTTCGCGAGGCGTTCCGCACACGCGACATGCGCTCGCTTCTCGGCTCGATGGGTCTGGGTCATGTGCGTTACGCGACCAAGGGCGATGCCGGCAACGAGCAGGAGGCTCAGCCGTTCTATGTCAACGCGCCGTACGGCATCATCCTGGTGCACAACGGCAATCTGACGAATACGCGTGAACTGGCCGACGACCTGTTCCACATCGACCGCAGGCATGTCAACTCCACGAGCGACACCGAGATGCTGCTCAACGTGCTCGCCACCGAACTGCAGGCGAAGGTCTCCGGCCTCGACCTCGACCCCGACCAGGTGTTCCAAGCGGTCGCCAACGTGCACGAGCGCGTCGAAGGCTCATATGCCGCCATCGCCATGATCGCCGGACACGGTCTTCTCGCGTTCCGCGACCCGTACGGCATCCGGCCGCTCGTTCTGGGACGTCGCACCGCCGGCCTGCTGGGCGACGAGTGGATCGTGAGCTCCGAGTCGGTAGTGCTCGAAGCATCCGGCTATGAGGTGGTTCGGGACGTCGCGCCTGGCGAGGCGGTCTTCATCACGACGCAGGGTGAACTGTTCTCCCGTCAGTGCGCGGCGAACCCGCGACTTGTTCCATGCTCCTTCGAGTATGTGTATCTGGCTCGCCCCGACTCGGTGATGAACGGCATCTCGGTGTACGAGGCCCGACTGCGACTCGGCAACCGGCTCGCCGACACCGTCGCCCAGTACACGCCCATGGGCGACATCGACGTCGTGATGCCCATTCCTGATTCGTCCCGACCGGCGGCATCCCAGGTGGCCCAGAAGCTCGGCGTCGAGTACCGCGAGGGCTTCTACAAGAACCGGTACGTCGGCCGAACCTTCATCATGCCCGGTCAGGCGCAGCGCAAGAAGAGCGTTCGGCAGAAGCTGAACGCGATGAGCTCGGAGTTCAAGGGCAAGAACATCCTCATCGTCGACGACTCGATCGTGCGCGGCACGACCTCGAAGGAGATCGTCGACATGGCCCGTGCCGCCGGAGCGAACAAGGTCACCTTCACGTCGGCGGCCCCGCCGGTGCGCTTCCCGCATGTCTACGGCATCAACATGCCCTCCCGGGGCGAGTTGATCGCAGCGGGGCGCAAGATCCCGGAGATCGCGATCGAACTCGGCGCGGACAACCTGATCTATCAGGAGGTCGCCGACATGCAGGATGCCATCCTCGAGGGCCAGTCGCTGATCACCGATCTCGAGATGAGCTGTTTCACCGGCGAGTACGTGACCGGCACCGTGACACCCGAATACCTGGAGTGGGTCGAGCGCACGCAACTCAGCTGAGGGAGGCGGCGCTCGTGCGACTCAACGGGGGTCGTCGTCGTGCGGCGAAGCATCCTGAGGCGGATCCGTCGGCACGTCTCCGGCACTGTCTGACGCGGTGACCGCTTCGCCGGGGCCGCCGTCGGCCTCGGCCTCGGGGGAATGCACACCCACCCGGTCGGCGGCGACCGTGGCTGCGCGACGGGAGGAACGCCTGTCGAATGCCAACGCGACGACCGCGCCCAGGCCCAGACCGACCGCGATCGCGACCAACGCCAGATAGCCGAACACGGCATTACGGTCATACCCCTGGCCCTGCGGCAGCGAGTAGGTGAGCACGAAAGCGACGATCACGAAGAACACCGCGCCGACGATCATGAACCGGGCGTAGCGCGGCGAACGCCGTACCCGCACCGTCTCTTCGGTCACGGTCTCAGAATCGCGTTCGGGCATGCTTCCATTGTCTCGCACCGTCGCTGAGCACGTCATCCGCCTGGACCGGTCGCCCACGCGCTGGGCCGTTCGCCGCACCGCGTCACTCCCCCCACCCGTATCGAAATCAGGTCAGACCGGGTGCCGACTGGATTATCCAGCCGAAGCACCGTCTCACCTGATTTCGAAGCGCTCCTGACCGCCGACCGCTTGCCATCGCGGCCGGCCGGAAACGGCTCAGACCAGTGGCAGCTGTGCGCTCAGATCGGCTCGAGAGCCTGACGCGTGCACGCGCCCGGATGACACGGCATCGGTCCACGACGCACGACCGCTCGCCAGATCCAGCCAGGTGGCAGCATCCGTCTCGACCACGTTGGGCGGCGTGCCGCGCGTGTGCCGCGGACCCTCGATGCACTGCACGGCGCCGAATGGCGGCACCCGCACCTCGACAGTGTTCCCCGGAGCGCGTTCGGCCAGCAACTGCAGAAGATAGCGCACAGCCGTCGCGGTCGTGTTGCGGTCCGCGGCTCCCGTCCCGGTTCCGTCCCGATCGCTGGCGGCGAGAGCCTCACGAACGGATGCCTCGCCCTGCTCATCCGCGATCCGCACCCGTGCCATGCATCCATAATGCATCCACGGCGCTGCCGCCCCTGTTCCCCCGGCCGCCCGGCCGTCCGACCGCCCCTCCACCCTCGCCACTGCCTTCCCCCGCTCCCGGCGGTCCACCCCGCATCCGCACCCGCGACCCATCGCTACGATTGATCGCGTGAAGATCCTGGTACTCGGTTCCGGCGCGCGTGAGCACGCCATCATCCTGGCTCTGCTCTCCGAGGAGGCGGGGCACGAGGTCATCGCCGCTCCCGGCAACGCAGGCATCGCGGCCGATGCACGCACCATCGATCTCAACGCGAACAACCCGGATGCCGTGGCCGATTTCGCCATCTCGAACGCCGTCGATCTCGTGGTCATCGGGCCGGAGGCGCCGCTCGTGGCCGGCGTCGCCGACGCCGTGCGCACCCGCGGCATCGCCGTCTTCGGTCCCGGTCAGGCTGCGGCGCAGCTGGAGGGTTCCAAGACCTTCGCCAAGCGCGTCATGGAGGCCGCGGGCGTCCCGACGGGGCGCGCGAAAAGGGCCGGCACCCTCGCCGAGGCCGAGCGGGCGCTCGACGAGTTCGGCGCGCCGTACGTGGTCAAGGCCGACGGGCTCGCGGCCGGCAAGGGCGTTCTGGTCACCGACGACCGGGACGCCGCTCGCGAACATGCGACGACGTATCTGGAGCACGGCGGCGTGCTGATCGAGGAGTTCCTCGAAGGCCAGGAGGTGTCGCTTTTCCTGCTCAGCGACGGACACAACGTGCTTCCCCTCTCACCCGCTCAGGATTACAAGCGCCTGCTCGACGGCGACGAGGGCCCGAACACGGGCGGCATGGGGGCATATTCGCCGCTTCCGTGGCTGCCTGACTCGTTCGTCGACGAGGTCATCGCCACCGTCGCCCTGCCGACCGTGCGTCAGTTGGCCGCCGAGCAGACGCCGTTCATCGGGCTGCTCTACTGCGGCCTGATCGTGACGGATGCGGGCATCCGCGTCATCGAGTTCAATGCGCGGTTCGGAGACCCGGAGACCCAGGTCGTGCTGCCGCGCCTGGTGACTCCGCTTTCGGCGCTGATGTACGCGGCAGCCACCGGCGCCTTGTCCGGGATGCCGCATCCCGAGTTCGCGTTGGACGTGGCGGTCGCCGTCGTGCTCGCCAGCGAGGGCTACCCGGTCGCGCCGGCCACCGGCCGCCCGATCCGCGGGCTGGATGCCGCCGCCGCGGTCGACGAGGTGCAGATCTTCCATGCGGCCACGGCTCGGGCAGCCGAAACGCCGGAGGCCGCATCGAGTGAGGTGAACGAGCAACTGGTCGCGACCGGGGGGCGCGTGCTCACGGTCTCCGCGCTCGGCACCACCTTCGCGCAGGCACGCGAGCGTGCCTACCGCGCGACCAGGCTGATCGAGCTCGAAGGCGGCCAGTTCCGCACCGACATCGCCGAACGCGTGGCCTGACCACTACTCACCGTGCCCGGCGCCTGGCCGGCGCGGCTCATTCGCTGGTGACCGATCGGATGGCTCCCGTTGCAGCGCGCGCGACCGGGTCGACGATCCGCGGCACACGCTCACGCCCGACGAAGGCGACGTGGACGATGACGGCCAAGGCCACGCTCGTCACCGTCACGACTCCAAGCGGCAACACGGTCTGTGCTCCCCCCAGGCCGACGAGGGGCGCTGCGATGCCGCCGAACGCGAACCGGGTGAGCCCGAGCACCGACGAGGCGGTGCCGGCGAGCTCCGGGTAGTCGGCCAGCGCCAGCGAAGTGGTCGGCGGCGAGGTGACGGCGACGCCGGAGACCATGACGAGCAGCGAGACGATGACCACCGGCAACGGCAACCCGAACAGGCCCGTCACGAGGAGCCCCGATGCACCCGCGGCACACATGCCGACGCCCGTCAGCAGGGTGCCGCGTTCAGACCAGCGGTCAGCGGAACGACCCGCAAGATAGCCGAAGACCATGAAGCCCGCGGAGTTGAGTCCGAAAGCCAGCGAGTAACCCTGCGGGCTCAGACCATAGATGCCCTGGAGGATGTAGGTGGCACCGGCGAGATAGGCGAACAGGGCGGCGCTGACGAAGCCGGTGATCAACACGGCGCCCAGGAACAGCCGGTCGGAGAGCAGCCGGCGGAAGTCACGGGCCGTCTGGCGCAAACCGCCGACGGTGCGCTGCTCCACGGGAAGCGTCTCGCGGAAGATCGCTGCGGCGGCGACCAACAGCGCCACCCCGATCGCCGCGAGGAAGAGGAACAGGCCGCGCCAATCGGTGACGCGTGCCAGCTGTCCGCCGATCAACGGGCCGATGACGGCGGCGAGCCCGCCGAGCACGGTCAGCCTGCCGTAGTAGCGGATCAGGGCGCCGCCTCGGTAGACATCCCGTCCGGCGGCCTGCGCGATCACGATGCCGACGGCGCCGGCCAGGCCCTGGGTGAGTCGGGCGAGGATCAGCGTCTCGATCGTCGGGCATGCCGCGCACAGGGCCGAGGTCGCGATGTACGCCGCGATGCCTATGAGCAGCGGCGTCCGCCTGCCGAATCGGTCGGAAAGCGGTCCTGCGATCACCTGGCCGACGGCAAGCCCGATCAGGCACGCGGTCACGGTGAGCTGAGCCATCGACGTGACCGCGCCGAGCTCGGAGGTGAGCGCCGGGAGCACCGGAAGGTAGAGGTCCATGGAGATCGGCCCGAAGACGGTGAGCATCATCATGAGGGTCGCCAGGGCCGCGCCGACGTGCCGCGAGGGGTTGCGAGGAGTCACGGGGTCAGCAGCACCTTGGTGGCCCGACGCTCGTCCATGGCCTTGTAGCCCTCGGCGGCGGCGTCCAGCGGAAGGGTCAGATCGAAGACCCTGCCCGGGTCGATGCGGTCGGTCATGATCAGGTCGATCAGTTCGGGCAGGAAGCGTCGCACGGGCGCGGGACCGCCGAGCAGGCTCACGGTGGAGAAGAACAGGTCGAGTCCGTCGAGTTCCACACCGTGGGCGACACCGACGAAACCGACGTGTCCCCCGGGACGTGTGGAATGGATGGCCTGCATCATCGATTCCTGGGTGCCGACCGCTTCCACGGTCGAGTGCGCACCGTAGCCGCCGGTGAGCTCCTTGATCTTCGCGACTCCGGCCTCGCCGCGCTCTTCCACGATGTCGGTGGCGCCGAACTGCTTCGCGAGCGCCTGCCTCTCCGCGTGACGGGACATCGCGATGATCCGGTCTGCGCCGAGTCGTTCCGCCGCGAGGATCGCCAGAAGGCCCACCGCACCATCGCCTACGACGGCGACCGTCTTACCGGGCCCGGCCTCCGCGGCGACCGCCGCGAACCATCCCGTGCCCAGCACGTCGGATGCCGCCAGCAGGCTGCGTGCCTGCCGTTCGGTGGGCTCACCCGGCACCTTGACGAGTGTGCCATCGGCGAGCGGGATGCGGGCGTACTCGGACTGTGTGCCGATCGAGCCCATCATGACCTGGTGGATGCACCGCGACTGGAAACCCGCTTGGCAGATCTCACAGGTGTTGTCCGAGGCGACGAACGAGCCGACGACGAAGTCGCCCACCTGTATCTCGCGCACCTCCGACCCGACCTGCTCGACCACGCCGACGTATTCGTGGCCCATCGGCGTGGGACCCGCCAACGTCTCTATGCCGCGGTACGGCCACAGGTCGGAGCCGCAGATACAGGCGGAGGTGACGCGGATGATGGCATCCGTCGGTTCGACGATCGCCGGATCCTGGATGTGCTCGACCCGGACGTCTCCGGGGGCGTGCATGACGACGGCGCGCATGGGTTCTCCTCACCTGGATTCTCAAACTGTCGACATCAGCTGTCGACCTCAGCTGTCGACATCAGCTGTCGACATCAACCTCACCACGTTCATCGCCCGCGCGGGAGACTCGCTTGATAGAGGTACCCGGAGGGACTCGCTGGTGCGCACCGGTTGACTTACCGTGGAGAGATGGACAATCGAGCTGAGGTGCGCGAGTTCCTCACCTCACGACGGGCCCGGGTCACCCCGAGCGAGGTCGGGCTGCCAGCGGGATCGAACCGGCGAGTGGACGGGCTGCGCCGCAGCGAAGTCGCCACCCTCGCGGGGGTCAGCGTCGAGTACTACACCCGGCTCGAGCGCGGCGTGATCAGCGGGGCATCCCCCGAGGTGCTCGACAGCCTCGCCCGGGCTCTGCTCCTCGACGACGCGGAGCGGGCGCACCTGTTCGATCTGGCGCACGCCGCGAGTCCGGTCGCGCGACCGCCGAGACGGCGCAACTCGAAGGGCTGGGTGCCGCACCCGAGTCTGCAGTGGTCATTGGATGCCGTCACCGCCGGCCCCGCGTTCGTGCGGAACGGCCGGATGGATCTGCTCGCGGCCAACGCTCTGGCGCGTGCGTTCTACAAGGATGTCTACGACATGCCGGGCGAGCCGCCGAACATCGCCCGTTTCACGTTCCTCGATGAACGCGCCTATCAGTTCTATCCGGACTGGGACATGTTCGCCGAGGTCACGGTCGCGATCCTGCGCACCGAAGCCGCCCGAGACCCGCACAACAAGGAGCTGCACGACCTGATCGGGGAACTCTGCACCCGTAGCGAAGAGTTCCGCAGCAGGTGGAGCGCGCACAACGTGCGCCACCACGGCACCGGATTCAAGACCTTCCGGCATCCGATCGTCGGCGAGCTGACGCTCGCCTATGAGGGCCTGGAGATGGCGGCGGAGCCGGGCCTGACCCTCACGATCTACGCCGCGGAACCCGGATCGCCGTCGGGCGAACGGATGCTGCTGCTCGCTTCGTGGGCCGCGAGCAACGCCACCGCACCCGACCGAACCACATCTGTGCAACCGAACCGGTGATGTTCCTGGTTCGGTTGCACAAACCTGGTTCCGTTGCGGCGAACCGCCGGTCACGCCGTGCGACGGGCGCGAGGGGGTCCTTGTGCGCTGGCGCGAGCACCTCACCGACGAGGAGTACGACGCCCCTCGATCGTGACCGGCATCGTGACGGTCGCCCGTCGTCGGCGCGGACGGTCGCCCGTCGTCGGCGCGACCGGGAGCGCCAGGTCGGCCGAAAGCACCTTCTCAGCTGAGCAGCCGCTCCAGGTACGCGTTGCCGAACACTCCACGCGGATCGTAGCGCCCGACCAGGCCCCGGAAGTCGGACATCCGCGGGTACAGCGATGGAACCACTCCTGCCTCGTCCAGAAAGACCTTGCCCCAGTGCGGGCGTGCGCCGAACGGGGCCAGAGCGCTCTCCAGCGCGGGCAACACTGCCTCGACTCCGGCTTGATCGCGTCGCCAGGTGAAGTGGAAGGCCACCGTGTCATGCCCGTTGGCCTCGCTCAGCCACAGGTTGTCGCCGGCCATGGTCCGGATCTCCGTGATCTGCAGGACCGGAGCGAGTAGCGCTGCGAGCGGACGTACTGCCTCGATCGCCGCCGCGGCATGCTTGCGCGACATGAGGTACTCCGACTGGATCTCCTCGCCGTTGCTCGGCGTGAACGCCAGTCTGAAATGCGGCAGCCGCTCGTGCCACGGCCCGGCGACGCCCAGCTGCTGCGTGCAATTGACAGCCGAGATGCCGGGCAGCATGTGCACGGGCTCCGTTGCCGCGCGGGCGCCGAAGAAGTCCTCTGCCCGGCTCGCGGAAGCAACCGGGTAGGCACCCGGCGCATCGGCTGCTTCCGGCGCACCCGACGCACCCACGCGGCGCTTCAGCCACACCTGTTCGACCGCATGCCCACTCCAGTCGGTGAACAGGCTCACGCTGTACGCGGCCGAAGTGATCGCATCGAAATCTTCGAGCACGCGTTGCCACGGCAGTTCGAGGTAGACGTTCTGCCGCACGTAGAACGTCGGCACGATGTCGAGAGTGACGGCCGTCGCGATTCCGAGGGCGCCGAGCGAGACGACGGCACCGTCGAAGTCCGGGTCTCCGCGGCGCAAGGCGATCAGGTTCCCCGATCCGTCCACGATTTCCAGCCCGGCGACGGCGGCGGCGAGGGTGCCGTTTCGGTCACCTGAACCGTGGGTACCGGTCGCAACGGCTCCGGCGACTGAGATGTGCGGAAGCGAGGCGAGGTTGCCGAGCGCCCAACCGGATGCCTGCAGCCGAGCGGCGATATCGCCGTAGCGCATCGCCGCCCCGACGGTCACGGTGCCGGACGCGGCGTCCAGGTCGAAACGGTCAGGGAGATCGGCGAGCACCAGCAGCTCGCCGACGCTGTCGGCGATGTCGTTGAAGGTGTGCCGGGTGCCGAGCGCGCGCAGGTGATCGGCCGCCACGACGGCCTCCTGGATCTCCTCGACGGACTCCGGTCGCACGATGGCCTGCGCACCATAGCGGTAGTTGCCCGACCAGTTCGTCTCCGCCGGTCCGCCGGCGTGTGCTGACCCGTTCATCGCGCGCCTCTCAAATGTTGAACTCGACAATTTAGCAGGCCGCGGGCAGTCCGCCTCCACGGCCTTCTGCCGCGACCTGCGCGTCGCTCGGGCGCCGGTCGGAGCCTGGGCCCGTGGCCTAGCATGATCAGGTGACTTCCACGACGCTCCCCGGCTGGACCCATGCCTATTCTGGCAAGGTCCGCGACCTTTACGTTCCGGCCTCGGCGACCGGGTTCGACGATGCACCCCTGCTGCTCGTGGTCGCCAGCGATCGGGTCAGCGCGTTCGACCACGTGCTCGAACCAGGCATCCCCGGCAAGGGAGAACTGCTCACGACGCTGTCGCTCTGGTGGTTCGATCGGCTCACCGGCATCCCGAATCATCTCGTTCCCGATCACGTGCTGGGCGCGGGCGGTGCTCTCGAGCAGATTCCGGCGGCCGTCGCCGGGCGCGCGATGCTCGTCAAGCCGCTGGAGATGTACCCGATCGAATGTGTTGTGCGCGGCTATCTGACCGGCAGCGGTTGGGCCGAATACCAGTCGAGCCGAAGCGTGTGCGGCGTGCCGCTGCCCGAGGGCCTCTCGAACGGCGACCGGCTGCCCCAGCCGATCTATACTCCCGCCTGGAAGGCGCCGCTCGGCGCGCACGACGAGAACATCTCGTTCGACCGCACGGTCGAGCTGATCGGCGAGGATGCCGCCGCCCGGCTTCGCACGACATCTCTCGAGGTCTACCGCAGGGCTGCTGCGATCGCCGAAGAGCGCGGGCTGATTCTCGCGGACACCAAGTTCGAGTTCGGCCTCGATCGGGCGACGGACGAGCTCACGCTCGCCGACGAGGTTCTCACCAGCGACTCAAGCCGGTACTGGGATGCCTCGGCCTGGGCGAACGGCACGACTCCCGCCGAGCGCATGGCGAGCTTCGACAAGCAGATCGTGCGCGATTGGTTGAGCGCCAATTGGAACCCTTCGGCTGAGTCGGGCGCCTCCGCCGCGACGCCGCCCGAGTTGCCCGACGACGTCGTCGCGCGCACCGCGGCGCGATACCGCGAGCTGGTCGAACGTCTCACCGGCGACTGAGCGCCGACGGGCGATACGATCGCGGAATGACCTACGTCGCCGCATCCAACCGTTACGACCGGATGCCCTACCTGCGATCCGGACGCAGCGGCCTGAATCTGCCGCAACTGTCCCTCGGGCTCTGGCACAATTTCGGACACGAGCGGCCGATTCAAACTCAGCGGGAGATCCTGCGCCGCGCCTTCGACCTGGGTGTGACGCACTTCGACCTCGCGAACAACTACGGTCCTCCCGCCGGCTCCGCCGAGACGAACTTCGGCCGCATCTTCACCGAAGACTTGCGGCCGTACCGTGACGAGATCGTGGTATCCAGCAAAGCCGGTTACCACATGTGGGAGGGTCCGTACGGAGAATGGGGCTCCCGCAAGAACCTGCTCGCTTCGCTGGATCAGAGTCTGGGCCGGCTGCGAATGGACTACGTCGACATCTTCTACTCGCACCGGCCCGATCCCCGCACACCCATCGAAGAGACGATGGGTGCACTGGCCACCGCCGTGCGGCAGGGCAAGGCCTTGTATGCCGGGATCTCGAACTACTCCCCGGAGCAGACGCGGGCGGCGGCGGCCGCGCTGGCCGACGAAGGCGTTCCGCTGCTGATCCACCAGGCGAGCTACTCGATGTTCAACCGGCACGTGGAAGCAGGACTGCTCGACACCCTGGACGACCTCGGCGTCGGCTGCATCGTGTTCTCGCCACTGGCGCAGGGGCTGCTCACCGATCGGTACCTCTCCGGCTCGATTCCGGCCGATTCGCGCGCAGCCCAGAGCCACTTCCTGAAGCCGTCGAGCGTCGATGACGTCTATCTGACGCGTGCGCGAGCCTTGGCCGACATCGCCGCGAGCCGGCAGCAGACACTGGCGCAACTCGCACTGAGCTGGGTGCTGCGTCGGCCTCAGGTGACGAGCGCGCTGATCGGGGCCTCCAGTGTCGCCCAGCTGGAGCAGAACGTTGCGGCGCTGCGGGCGCCCGCACTGACCGCGGACGAGATCGCGGCCATCGAGCCGCTCGCGGTCGACGGCACCGGCCGCTGACGGCACCGGTCGCGGCCGGCACCGGTCGCGGCCGGGTTCGCCAGAAGCGGACGGTCTCGACCAAGCCGCGAGCACGGAATATATGCACACGCATGCTTGTTGCGTGAGATATGACTTCGTTCGCCCCTTACGACAAGCTCGCCGCTGACACCGCGATGGGACCTGTCACACTGAAGGTCGGCGACCTCGATCGCCTGATCGCGTACTACCGGGACGCCGTGACGTTGCAGGTCATCGCGCAGGATGGCGCATCCGCAGTGCTGGGCCGTGGAACGAGCCCGGTAGTCACCCTCGAGCTCGCACCCGAGTTGCGCGCCGCCGCCCCGCGCTCGGCAGGGCTGTTCCACACCGCCATCCTGTTCGAGACGCAGGAGGCGCTGGCCGCCGCCGTCTACTCCGTGGCTCGAAACGCCCCGGGCACCTTCACCGGCAGTGCCGATCACAAGGTCAGTCAGGCCTTCTACTTCACAGATCCGGAGGGAAACGGCGTCGAGCTGTACTGGGACCGCGACCGCACGGCGTGGAGCTGGACGCACGGGCAGGTCGAGATGGACACGCTCTACCTCGACCCCAACGCCTTCATGGCCGAACACCTCACCGAGCGTTCCGCCGCCGATCCCGTGATCGGCGGCGCGAAGGTCGGCCACGTGCACCTCTCGGTGGGCGACGTGGCCACGGCGCGCGAGTTCTACGTCGACACGCTCGGCTTCGACGCGACAGCCGGCCTGGGCAATTCGGCGCTCTTCGTGAGCGCGGGCGGATATCACCACCACATGGCGATGAACACCTGGAACAGCGCGGGTGCCGGCCGACGCGCCCCCGCGCTCGGACTGGGACGTGTCGACATCGTGGTTCCCTCGCACGATGATCTCGGGGCGTTGGCCGAGCGGATGCACGACCACGGCGTCGCCACCCGGCACGACGGGCGCTCACTCGGATTCGAGGACCCGTGGGCGAACAGCATCCAGGTCACACCCGCCTTGCCGGCGCGCCACTAGGGCTCGCCGACCTCAGTCGATCCGCGACCCCAGCCCGTCGGCCCGCGCGACCTGATCACCGGCGACCGGAGCCGCGTGCGCGGGATCGGAGCCCGACTGCGCCGCCGACGGCCGGCCTCCCGCTTCGGGAACGGACGTCGTGCCGGCGCGCGCGCTCTGCTGCCATGCCGCGTTGTGCTGCGGTTTGGCGATGAAGAGCACGACGACGGCGCCCAGCAGCGCGACGAAGGCCGGCAGAAGCATCGCCTGAGACATCGCGTTCGTGAAGTCGGCGTGCAGGAAGGCCGGAAGCGATCCACCGAATTTCGCCTGCCCGGAGGTCGCGCCGTTGCCCGGCACCTTGGGCAGGTCGGCGGCGATGCGTGCCGTCATGAGCGCCGCGATCGATGCACTGCCCAGCACAGCGCCGATCTGACGCGTCGTGTTGTACACGCCTGCTCCCGCTCCCGCCTGGGACGGCGGCAGGTTGTGCGTGGCCGTGGTCGACAGCGGCGACCAGATGCAGGAGTTCGCGAGGCCGAGCACGGCGCTGGGCAGCAGCAGCCGCGGCCAGGTACTCACGTCGGCGTCGAGCCACGCGGAGTACCAGAACAGGCCGCCCGCGAGCAGCAGCATGCCCGTGAAGGCGATGTAGCGCGGGTTGATCCGGTCGACGAGTCGGCCGACGAACGGCGCGAGCACACCCGAGAGCACCGCCATGGGCACCAGCATCAGAGCCGACTGGGTCGGTGTGAACCCGTAGACCAACTGGATGAAGTAGATCAGCGGGACGGACATGCTCGTGATGGCGAAGCCCACGGTGGTGATGCCCAGGTTCGCGATCGCGAAGTTTCGGTCGGTGAACAGGCCGAGCGGCAGCAGCGGCTCCTTCTTGTTGAGCGCCTGCCACGCCACGAACAGGCCCAGCACCACGATGCCCGCGATGATCAAGCTCCACACGCTGATCGGCCCGACGATCTCGCCCCAGTCGTACGTCTGGCCCTCTTGGATGCCGAACACCAGCAGGAACATCCCGATTGCGCTCAGCACCACGCCCAGAATGTCGAAACGATGACTGTGCGTCTCGAGGTGGGGCACCAGCCGCCAGGCGAGCACGAACGCCGCGATGCCGACGGGCACGTTGATGAAGAAGATCCACTCCCAGCCGAATGCGTCGACCAGCACGCCCCCGAGGATCGGCCCGACCAGCGTGGCGACGCCGGCCGTGGCACCCCACATCCCCATCGCCTGACCGCGGTGCTGCGGCGGGAAGATGCGCGTGATGACCGCCATCGTCTGTGGCGTCATCATCGCCGCACCCAGCCCCTGGAAGACCCGGGCGATGATGAGGAGTTCGATCGAGCCGGCGAAGCCGCACCACGCCGACGACAGTGTGAAGACCACGAGGCCGATCAGGTAGATGTTCTTCGGACCGAACCGGTCGCCGAGCCGCCCGGTGATCAGCAACGGGACGGCGTAGGCGAGCAGGTACGCGCTGGTGACCCAGATCACCGAATTGATGTCGGTCTTCAGCCCCGCCATGATCTTCGGGTTCGCGACCGACACTATGGTCGTGTCGATCAGGATCATGAAGAAGCCGATGACGAGCGCCCAGAGCGCGGGCCACGGTCGGATCGGTCGGTTCATCGGTACGTCCTCACTGAAGAGAGTTGGATTCTACGAGCGACCGCCGACATCCTGCCGGGCCCCGGCGGGCTACCATGTCACGGCCCCTGACTCGAAGTCGTCGAGAAGTGCGCCGAGCCAGCTGATCTCGGCCTCGCGCAGGGCGAGCAGGTACGGGATGTCGAGCCAGAACTTGCGCTCGAGCCCCTTCGCCTGCACATCGGCGATGCCGGCCGTCAGGAACTCGCGATCGGCCTTCAACTGCACCATGCGTCGCCGCAACAGTTCGATCACCGTGGCGTGCGGCAGGTTGTGCGCCTCGCCGATCGCGAGCGGGAACTGGGGGTACTCCTTGGCCGGGGTGCCCAGCATGTCCGCCACCCGTTCGATGAGCGCCTGGCGTCCCACTTCGGTGATCTGATAGGTCGTGCGCTCTGGTCGATTGCCTTCTCGCTCCGTTCCGACCACCTGCACGAGCCCGGCATCCTGCAGCCGGTCGATCGTGTGATAGAGCGAGCCCGGGCGCACCTTGACGATGTGATCCTCGGCGCGCTGGACGAGCAATTGGTACATCTCATAGGGATGCATGGGGCGTTCGATCAGCAAGGCGAGGGCGGCGATGCCGAGCGGAGTGACGTTCGGGGCCATGGTTCCTCTCCTGCTTGCTCGGTAGCGACCTAAGCTGTCCCTCGCCGATTATTCCGTACGGAATATAGCTGATGCGGTTCTCGCGGTCAAGCGCCGGTCTGCCGGCGATCCGCAACTCACGACGCAGAATGGCAGTACACCGATGAAGGAGCCGCCCGTGCCCGACGACAACGCCGCAGACGGCGTGCCCGACACCAGCGCCACACCGAACAACGCGACCGACCACGGTTCGCCCGGCGAGCCACCGACGCGCGAGTTCGATGCCTCGATCGTCACCGACTTCCGCGACCGGATGAGCTACGGCTCCTACCTCGACCTCGGCACGCTGCTCGACGCGCAGCATCCGGTCAGCAGGCCCGAGCATCACGACGAGTTGCTGTTCATCATCCAGCACCAGACGACCGAGCTGTGGTTCAAGCTCATGCTGCACGAGCTGGCATCCGCGTGCGAACTGCTGCGAGCCGACGACCTGCGGATGACGCTCAAGCGGGTCGCGCGCGTGAAGCACATCCAGCGGGTGGTGACCGAGCAGTGGTCGGTGCTCGCGACGCTGACTCCGGCGGAATACGCCGAGTTCCGGGGCGAGTTGGGCAACTCCTCCGGCTTTCAGTCCTGGCAGTACCGGGCGGTGGAGTTCGTGCTCGGCAACAAGGATGCCAGGATGCTGCGGGTCTTCGAGAGCGATCCGGCAGCGCGCGCGTCGCTCGCCGCACTGCTGGAGCAGCCGAGCCTGTACGACGAGTTCCTGCGCTACCTGCATCGGCACGGCTACCGGATCCCGGCATCCGTGCTCGACCGGGACGTGACGAAACCGCATCGCGCGAACGGCGAACTCGTCGCGACGTTCCGTCGGGTGTACGAGAACTCGCGGGAGCACTGGGATGCGTATGAGGCGTGCGAAGAGCTGGTCGATCTGGAGGACAACTTTCAGCTGTGGCGGTTCCGGCATCTGAAGACGGTGCAACGCACGATCGGCATGAAGACCGGCACCGGCGGGTCCAGCGGGGTGACGTTCCTGCAGAAGGCGCTCGAGCTGACGTTCTTTCCCGAGTTGTTCGCCGTGCGCACCGAGATCGGCGCCCCGGCGTGAGCGATGAGAACATGACGGTCGTCAGCTGCGACCAGTGGTGGCGAGACGGCTGGCGGGGGGCCGGCGAATTCGTGGAGATCGAGGGCGTGCTGGTTCCGGTCAGCGATGCCGGGGAGTTCGACCGACCGCGCCGCATCCACGTTCCGGGCACCCTGGTGGCCGGGCTCGTCGACCATCACGTTCATCTCGGCCTCGCCGACCCGCGCGAGCTGTTCCGCAACGGCATCAGCCAGGCGCACGACATGGGATGGATCGGCGAGGTGGCCGAGCTGTGGAACGAGCAGAGCGCGCAGGACCCGTCGCTGCCCGACGTGCTGGTGGCCGGAGCCTTCATCACGTGCATCGCCGGATACCCGTCGACCTCCACCTGGGCGCCACGTGCGGCGGCGGTCGAGGTGGCGACGCGCGCCCAAGCGGTCGAGGCGGTCGAGGCGCAGGCGAAGCGCGGCGCCGCGTACGTCAAGGTGATGCTGAACAGCGACGCGGGGCCGGTACTCGACGACGAGCTGTTGACGTGCCTCGTCGACGAGGCGCACCTGCGCGATCTACCCGTCTTCGCGCACGTGCAGGGCGGCGGACAGGCCGAACGCGCCTTCGAAGCGGGAGCCGATGCCTTGGCGCACGCACCCTTCAGCGAACGGATCGACGACGAACTGCTACGCCGGATGTGCTCCGGCCGGATGCTCTGGGTCTCCACCCTCGACATGCACGGGTGGGGCGAGACCACGGTCGAGCACCGCACGGCCGTCGACAACGTGCGGCGGTTCGTTCGCGACGGCGGAAGGGTGCTCTACGGTACCGACCTCGGCAACGGTCCGCTGCCGGTCGGCGTGAACGAACGGGAATTGCTCGCGCTCGCCGGGGCGGGACTGGATGCGGATGCGCTGATGAGGACCATCGTGGTCGAGCCGCTGCCCCTTCGGCTGCCCGATGGCCGCGGCACGTTCGCACTCGGTCCGCGCCTGACCTGGGTTCCCGGCCGTGCGCCGGCCGGCGCCGAAGACACCGCCCGCTGGCTGGCACGTGCCCGCGGCGCGACCATCGACACACTCGTAGAGACGATCCAGGAGACGCCAGCATGACCGACAGCCCCGACCCGCTGCTCGCCTACGCGCGACGCCGCGACCGCAGCGATGGTCTCGCGCACTTCCGCAAACAGTTCGTCGGCGCAAGCGCAGAAGGAACGCGCTCGGGCTCGATCACCGAGCCGGCCGGCGGCATCCGGGCGTACTTCGACGGCAATTCGCTGGGCAGGCCCACCATCGCCGGCGTGAAGCGCATCCAGAGGTTCCTGATCGAGGAGTGGGGCGGCCGCCTGATCCGGGGTTGGGACGAACGTTGGATGGAGTTGCCCTTCACTCTCGGCGACCGGCTCGGCGCCGCCGCGCTCGGGGCGAGTGCCGGTCAGACCTTCATCGGCGACTCGACGACGGTGCTGCTCTACAAGCTCGCGCGCGCCGCGGTCGATGCTCCACGCGCGCCCGGCGCACCGCCGCGCACCGAGATCGTGCTCGACACCGACAACTTCCCCACCGACCGCTACGTGCTCGACGGCATCGCCGCCGAGCGCGGTCTCACGCTGCGCTGGATCGAGTCCGACCGGCGGGCCGGCGTTACGGCCTCGCAGGTACGGGCGGTGCTCGGACCGCAGACGGCGCTCGTCGTGCTCAGCCACGTCGCGTACCGCTCCGGCCACCTCGCAGATGCGCAGGCCATCACCCGCATCGTGCACGATGCGGGTGCGCTCGTGCTCTGGGACCTGTGCCATTCCGCCGGCTGCGTTCCGGTGGAATTGGATGCCTGGGGCGTCGACCTCGCTGTCGGCTGCACGTACAAGTACCTGAACGGCGGTCCGGGTTCTCCCGCTTTCGGCTATGTGCGCGAGGATCTGCAGCAGGTGCTGCGCCAGCCGATCCAGGGGTGGATGGGCACAGCGGACGTCTTTGCGATGGGCCCCTCATACGTTCCGGCAGCCGGGTTGCGCCGGTTCCTCAGCGGCACACCGCCGATCGTCGGGATGCTCGCCATCGAGGACACCGTCGCAATGATCGAGGACCGCGGCATCGATGCGGTGCGCGCCAAATCGACGGAGTTGACCGAGTTCGCGATCCGGCTCTTCGATCAGTGGCTGGCGCCACTCGGCGTCGAGCTCGCCAGCCCGCGCAATCCGGGTGAGCGCGGGGGCCACGTCACATTCTGGCATCCCGCCATGCGGAAGGTGACCGCGCGCCTCTGGGAGCAGGACGTCATCCCGGACTATCGCGACCCGGGCGGCCTGCGCATCGGCCTCTCCCCGCTCTCGACCGGCTTCGAGGAGACCTATCTCGGCATGGCCGCCGTGCGCGACACGCTGCGCGGCGAACTGCTGCGACGCTCCGGGCTGGGTTGACCGGCCCAGCTCCCGGCGTCGACTCACGTCGGATCCACGTTCTCACGCCCTATTCCGGCAGATTCGCCGCAATCGATGGATGGGGCGGGACCTGTCAGGATGATGTTCGTGGGTAGGTCGGATCATGCGGTGGTGGTGTCGGTGAGCAGTGATCCTGCCCACCGCTTCTCAAAACAGCAGTGCGACAGCATCACCTTGATCGCCGGAATCGGCGTCGAAGGCGATGCGCACTCCGGCCGGACGGTTCAGCACCGTTCGCGCGTGGCCAGGGACCCGTCAGCGCCGAACCTTCGACAGGTGCATCTGATCCATTCGGAGCTTTTCGACGAGGTGGAGGCCAAGGGTTTCGCTGTGCAACCGGGGCAGCTCGGCGAGAACGTCACGACGATCGGAGTCGATCTGCTGAGCCTGCCCACGGGCACCGTCCTGCACCTGGGCGACCGGGCCGTCGTCGAGATCACGGGCTTGCGTAATCCCTGCAGCCAGATCGACGAACTGCAGCACGGGCTGATGCGTGAGTTGGTGACGCGAGACGAGCACGGCCAGGTGACGCGCAAGGCCGGCGTGATGAGCGTCGTCCTGCGCTCCGGTGTGGTGCGCAGCGGTGACCGCATCCGCGTCGAGCTTCCTGATGAGCCGCACCGACCTCTGCAGCCGGTGTGACGCGCGCACGGTAGAATCGGGGCATCCCACCAGTCGGTCGAGCGGAGAGACCCGTGCCCACGATCCTTGTAGAAGTCATGCCGAAGGCCGAACTGCTCGACCCGCAGGGCAAAGCCGTCGCGGGGGCACTCGCCCGCACCGGCAAAGGCACGTTCGATGTGCGCGTCGGCAAGCGCTTCGAGCTCACGACGGATGCCACGGTCGATGACGACCTGCTGGCGAACGTTCGGCAGATCGCGCAGGACGTGCTCTCGAACTCGGTGATCGAAGACGTCGTGAACGTCGCCGTGGTCGGGTCGGATGTCCTGGACACCGTGGCGGAACAGGCCGAGGCGCAGCGGTGAGGATCGGCGTCATCACCTTTCCCGGTTCGCTCGACGACCGGGACGCGCAGCGCGCCGTGCGCGGCGCCGGCGCTGAGCCCGTCGCGCTCTGGCACGGCGAACACGACCTGAAGGGCGTGGACGCCCTCGTGCTGCCCGGCGGGTTCAGCTACGGAGACTATCTGCGCTGCGGCGCCATAGCGAGCCTCTCCCCGATCATGGCCGAGGTCGTCGACGCGGCGAACAGAGGGATGCCGGTGCTGGGCATCTGCAACGGCTTCCAGATGCTCACCGAGGCCCATCTGCTGCCCGGCGGGCTGATCCGCAACGACCACGGACAGTTCATCCGCCGCGACCAGGCGCTGCGCGTCGAGAATGCGTCGACGGCCTGGACGAACGGTTTCGCACCCGGTCAGCAGATCACGATCCCGTTGAAGAACGGCGAGGGCGCGTTCGTGGCCTCCGCCGACGAGCTGGAGCGGCTGGAAGGCGAGGGCCGCGTCGCGTTCCGGTACGTCGGTGTGAATCCGAACGGGTCACTGAACGATATCGCCGGCGTGACGAACGAGCGTGGCAACGTCGTCGGTCTGATGCCGCACCCCGAGCACGCGACGGAGCCGGGCTTCGGTCCCGACACGGATGCCGCGATGCGATCCGGCGTCGACGGCCTCACATTCTTCACCTCGGCGCTGGCCGCACTCACCGCCGTCTCGTAGCCTGCCGGCCGGGTGCGCGACAGCCGCTCACCCGCCGGCCGGCTCAGCCGAGTTCGAGGGCGGTCCAGGAGACCGGCGGCAGTGTGATCGTCACCGAACCGTTCGAGGCGACGGCCGTGGTGTTTGCCGCGAGTCCGACTCGCTCGGTGTCCTCGAGCGTGTTCTTGGCGTTCACGTCGGAGTCGGTGAGCGTCTGCGCCTCGATGACCGAGACCCCTCCCAGAGCCGCGAGGTCGATCGTGATCGCGGCATCCTCGGTCTGGCTGCGGTTGACCAGGAACACCGAGGTGCGCCCCGTCGTCTCGTCGTGGGTCGCGACGGCGTCGACGGTGTTCACCTCGCCGTAGACCTCGGTCTGATGGGTGTCGCCGGTGAGCCTCACATCGAGCGCCGAGCCCTTCGCGAGACGCGAGGTCAGAGCGAACGGAAAGAACGTCGTCTGACGCCAGGCCGCCCCGCCCGGCTCGGTCATGATCGGGGCGATCACATTGACGAGCTGCGCGAGGGATGCGCTTGTCACGCGGTCGGCATGCTTCAGCAGGGAGATCAGCAGGTTGCCGAACACCACGGCGTCGGCCACCGAGTAGGCGTCTTCGAGCAGTCGGGGGGCCACCGGCCAGTTGTCGATGCCTTCGATCTTGTCGACGCCGTGGAAGCGCTCGATGTACCAGACATTCCACTCGTCGAACGAGATGTTGATGGTCTTGTCGCTGCCCTTGACCGCCTTCACATGATCGGCGGTGGCCACCACCGACTCGATGAAGTGGTCCATGTCGACCGCCGAGGCCAGGAAGCTCGCGAGATCGCCGTTCTTCTCCTCGTAGTACGCGTGGCAGGAGATGTAGTCGACGTCGTCGTAGGTGTGGGTGAGCACGACGCGCTCCCACTCGCCGAAGGTCGGCATGTGCGCGCTGGATGAGCCGCACACCACGAGTTCGACCGACGGGTCGAGTTGCCGCATCGCCTTCGCGGTCTGCGCCGCGAGCTTGCCGTAGTCATCGGCCGAGCGATGGCCCAACTGCCACGGTCCGTCCATCTCGTTTCCGAGGCACCACATCTTCACTCCGAACGCGTCGGTTCGGCCGTTGGAGATGCGCCGGTCGCTGAGCGTGCTGCCCGAGGCGATGTTGGTGTAGTCGAGCAGATCGAGCGCTTCGAGCGTCGAGCGTGTGCCGAGGTTGACGGCGAGCATCAACTCGCTTTCGATCTTCTCCAGCCACGACGAGAACTCGTGCAGACCGATCTCGTTGGTCTCGGTGGAGTGCCAGGCGAGATCGAGCCTGCGCGGCCGGTCTTCGCGTGGGCCGACGCTGTCTTCCCAACGGAAACCGGAGACGAAATTGCCACCGGGATAGCGGATGGTCGACACCCCGAGCTCTTTGACCAGGTCGATCACGTCGGTGCGGAATCCCTCGGCGTCGGCGCTCGGATGTCCGGGTTCGTAGAGGCCGTCGTAGACGCACCGGCCGAGGTGTTCGACGAACGACCCGAACAGACGGGGGTTGACGGGACCGACCGTGAAATACGGGTCGAGGGTGAGACGTGCGGTGACCATCTTCTTCTTTCGATGTTGCTCTGGAGGGGGCCAGATCGACGTTTGAGTGCTACTTGAGGCTGCCGAGCGAGAGGCCGCCCTGCCAGTACTTCTGGAGCGTGAGGAACGCGATGATCAGCGGGATGATCGACACGAGCGCTCCCACGATGATCAGGCTCCACAGCGAGTGACCGCCCCCGTTGTTCGAGGATGCCAGCTGCGACCACAGCCCCAGGCCGACGGTGATCGGGTAGAGCTTGGAGGTGGAGAGCATCGCGAGCGGCAGGAAGTAATTGTTCCAGGTGCCGACGACCGACAGCAGCAGCACCGTGATGAGGGCGGGACGCATCAACGGCAGGGCCACCGTGAAGAACGTGCGATATTCCCCGGCGCCGTCCACCCGTGCCGCATCCAGCAGTTCGTCCGGCACGGCATCCGCGGTGTAGACGCGCATCAGATAGACGCCGAACGGGCTGAGCAGCGACGGCAGGATGATCGCCCAGATGGTGTCGGTGAGGTGCAGGTTCGACAACAGCACGAACGTCGGGATGACCAGCGCCGTGAGCGGCACCATCACCGAGCCGAGCAGCAACGCGAAGGTGAAGTTCCGCCCGCGGAACTGGTACTTGGCGAAGCCGTAGCCGGCCAGCACGGCGATCACCGTCGCGCCGACGCCGCCGCTGACGGCGTAGAGCACCGAGTTGCCGAGCCACTGCAGATACTCTCCGCCGTTGTAGGTGAAGAGGTCGTGCAGGTTGGCCAAGAGGTCGAAGTCCTTGCCGAACCAGAGCGCGCCCGAGCCCGAGAACAGGCCTTGCGCATTCTTCGTGCTGGCGACGAACAGCCACCAGATCGGCACCAGGAAGTAGACGACCATGATCGCGAGGAACAGGTGCGCGATCACGTTGCGGCGCGGGCGGCCGTGCGCCGCACGTTCGCGCGATCCGCTCCCGCGGCGAGCGCCGCGCGTCGCCTCGATAGTAGAGGTGGTCATTTCAGCAGGCTCCCTCGCTTGCGGGTGAAGTACATGAAGATGTAGACCGCGATGAACACCACGATGCCGAGGGCGAACGAGATCGCCGACGCGTAGTTGAACTGGGCGTATGAGAAGGCCAGGTTGAACGCGTAGATGTTCGGGGTGAAGTCGGGCGTGATCGTGCCGTTGGCAACCGGGCCCAGCACTTCGGGTTCGGTGAAGAACTGCAGCGTTCCGATCAGCGCGAACACCAGGATGAGCACGAGCGCCGACGAGACCAGCGGCACCTTGATGCGCAGAGCGACCTGCCAGGAGTTCGCGCCGTCGATCTTCGCCGCTTCGTAGATCGAGGGATCGATGCCCTGCAACGCGGCGAAGATGATGATCATGTAGTAGCCGGCCCACTGCCAGGTCACGACGTTCAGCAGTCCGTAGAAGATATTGCCCTGGCTGAGCAGGAAGGGCGCCTGGGCGTGGAACAGCGAGAAGAGTTGTTGGAGCGGCCCGAAGGTGGGGCTGTACAGGAATCCCCACATCAGCGCCCCGATCACCGCCGGGATGGCGTACGGCAGGAAGATCATCAGCCGGGAGAACTTCGCCAGCCTGGTCGTCAGTGCATCGAGCAGGAGCGCAGCGACCAGCGACACGATCATCTGCACGGGGATGAGCACGATCGAGAATCGCACGACGAACCAGACGCCGTTCAAGAACGACGGGTCGGTGAAAGCCTTGACGTAGTTGTCGATGCCGCTGAAGACCGTGCCGGTCGCCAGCCCTTTGGTGAACAGGCTGAGGTAGAAGGCATACGCCAGAGGAGCGACGAGGAAGAGTACGAAGACGACGGCGAACGGAGTGATGAATACCCAGCCCGTCCTGCCGCGCCGCGCCAGCATCCGTTCACTGCCGGAGGCCCTGTTGCCGCCGTTCACGCTGCGCGCGATCGCGCGAGGCGATGCGATCGAGGTCAGCGTCGACCCGTTTTCTGACATGGTTCTTCCCTGCTGTCGGCGCGTGTGGTTCGGGGGTGTGTGTGGATGCGGCCGGGCCGGAAGCT
>DATMTS010000076.1:0-34504 GCA_035564555.1 Humibacter sp. | reverse complement strand
CGGATCCGCCGGGGCCCGCTCGCGTCTCACCTGTCTTCGTGCGCGGTCGGGTCAGCGCCGAACAGTGGTCCGTCCGGCCTGTCGGGCCCGGAGATGACCTGGAGTTCCTCGCGACGGACGCCGGGCGCGCTCTATTGCGTCACGACGACGATCTTGCCTCGCAGGTGGCCTTGCTCCAGTCGCTGATATGCCTCCTGAGCACGTTCCAGCGGGTAGATCGCTTCGATCGGCAGCACCAGTTCCCCGGCGGCGATCAGGCGGGCGACCTCAGCGAGATCCTCCTTCGAGGCATCCGCGGCCCCTGCGCCGACCGCGCCACGGTGCCCTCGCGCCGCGATCGTGTTGATGCGCTGCAGCGAGACACCCAGTTCGAGCGCGACGTCGATGGTGTCGGCCCCGTGATTGTCCAGGCACGCAGTGACTCCTCCGGGGGCGGCCGCACGGACGCGTTCGATCTGGCCGGGTCCGTATGCGATCGGGATAACCCCGAGTTCGCGCAGGAATTCGTGATTGTGCTCACCGGCGGTGCCGATCACGGTGGCCCCGGTGCGTCGCGCGAGTTGCGCCGCAAGGACCCCGACTCCTCCGGCTGCGGCGCTCACCAGAACCGTGTCCGCATCGGTGAGACCGACTGCGGCGACCGACGCCCATGCGGTGCGTGCGGCTATCGCGAGCGATCCGGCGATCTCGACCGGCAGTCCGGCCGGCGTCGGGAGGATCAGCCCCTCGACGCCCAGCACCACGAAGTCGGCGAGCGCCTCGTTGCGTTTGCCGCCGAACACCGCGTCGCCGGGCGCGAAGTCCGTCACCGATTCACCGACGCGATCCACGATCCCGGCCAGATCGTGCCCGACTCCGCTCGGCAGGGTCGCTCCGTAAGCGTGCGCGGCCGGGCCGTGGAAGATCTTGTAGTCCACCGGGTTCAAGCCCGCTGCCAGCACTCGCACCCGCACCTCGCCCGGCCCCGGTTCCGGTTCCGGAAGCTCCTTCAGTTCGAGCACCTCGGGGGATCCGAACTTCTCGTACCGCACTGCGCGCATTGCATCCTCGTTTCTGATCGTCCGACCCCCATTTCAGCGTGACTGCGCATTCCGCGCCAGTTCGATGACCGTCCACGACGGCCGGAGGCCACCGCCGGCGCGCTAGCGTTGGGGGATGCCCGCCTCCGATGCCGCAGCCACCCCGCCCGTCGCCCGCCGCGTGCCCACCAGCCGCGTGCACCACGGCGACACGGTGATCGACGAGTACGAGTGGCTGCGCGATAAGGAGGACCCGCAGGTCATCGCGCATCTGACCGCGGAGAACGCGTATGCCCAGACCCGGACGCAGCACCTGGAACCACTGCGCGAGCGCATCTTCGAGGAGATCAAGTCGCGTACGAAAGAGACCGATCTCTCGGTGCCGGTTCGGGAGAGCGACTGGTGGTACTACTCCAGGTCGTTCGAGGGCAAACAGTACGCCGCGCATTGTCGAGCGCCCATCACCGGACCGGACGACTGGATGCCGCCCACGCTGCCCGAGGTCGCGGCGGGGCAGCCGGCGCTCCCCGGCGAGCAGGTGATGCTCGACGGGAATCTGCTCGCGCAGGGCCAGGAATTCTTCTCGCTCGGCGGCTTCGACGTCAGCGCGGACGGCGGACTGCTGGTGTACGCGATCGATACCGTCGGCGACGAACGCTACCTGCTGCGCATCCGCGACCTGCATTCAGGCGCCGACCTCGCCGACGAGGTGCCGAACACGTCGCCCGGCGCCCTCTTCTCCCCCGATGGGCGTTACGTCTTCTACACGACGGTCGATGAGGCGTGGCGCCCCGACACCGTGTGGCGGCACGAGGTCGGCAGGCCTGCCGCCGACGATGTGCGCGTGTTCCACGAACCCGACGAGCGGTATTGGGTCGGCGTCGGCCTCACCCGAAGCAAGCGATTTCTGGTGATCGAGCTCGGTTCCAAGATCACCAGCGAGGTGTACCTCATCGACGCGGGCGATCCCACCGGCCAGCCGCGCGTCGTCTGGCCCCGCCAGGAGGGCGTCGAGTACGACGTCGAACATGCCGTCGTCGCCGGCGAAGACCGCCTGCTCATCCTGCACAACGACGGCGCCCCGAACTTCGAGCTCGTGGATGTCGCGGTGCAGGCGCCGGAGGGCGACCGGCGCGTCGTTGTGCCGCACGACGACGACGTGCGCCTCGAATCGGTCGACGCGTTCGCAGCACGCCTGGTGCTGGAGTACCGTCGTGATGCGCTGTCCCGCGTCGCGGTGGTTCCGCTGACCGCCGGCTACGGGGCCCTCGACGAACTCGCCTTCGACGAGCCGCTCTTCACGGTCGGCACGGCCGGCAACTCGGAGTGGAATCAGCCCACGATCCGGTTGGGCTACGGTTCGTTGGTCACGCCGTCGACGGTGTACGACTGGACGCCGCAGACCGGCCAGCTGCGGCTTTTGAAACGTCAACCCGTGCTCGGCGACTACGACCCGGCACGATACGAGCAGCGCCGGGAATGGGCGATCGCCGACGACGGCACGCGCGTTCCCATCTCACTGGTGTTCCGCAGCGACCTGGTCTCGCCCGGAACACCCGCCCCGATGCTCCTGTACGGGTACGGATCCTATGAGGCGAGCATGGATCCCTCCTTCTCGATCGCCCGGCTCTCCCTGCTCGATCGCGGAGTCATCTTCGCCATCGCTCATGTTCGCGGCGGCGGCGAGCTCGGACGGCACTGGTACGAGAGCGGAAAGACGCTCACCAAGAAGAACACATTCACCGACTTCGTCGCCTGCGCCCGCCACCTGAGCGAGGCGGGGTGGACGGATGCCGCACGGCTGGTCGCCGAGGGCGGCAGTGCGGGCGGACTGCTGATGGGTGCCGTCGCCAACCTCGCGCCGGATGCCTTCGCAGGCATCCTCGCGGGGGTGCCGTTCGTCGATGCGCTCACCAGCATCCTCGATCCTTCGCTTCCCCTCACCGTGATCGAGTGGGACGAATGGGGCGACCCGCTGCACGACGCCGAGGTCTATGCGTACATGAAGTCGTACACGCCGTACGAGAACGTGCGCGACGACGTGCTGTATCCGCCGATCCTGGCGGTCACGAGCCTGAACGACACCCGCGTGCTGTATGTCGAGCCGGCGAAGTGGGTGGCCAGACTGCGCGAAGCCGGAGCCCCCGCCCTGCTCAAGATCGAGATGTCGGCAGGGCACGGCGGCGTCAGCGGCCGCTACAACGCCTGGCGCGAACGTGCGTGGGAACTCGCGTGGATGCTCGATGTGCTGGGCGCCGCCTCCTAGACCGTCCCGTCCACCGTATCGAAATCAGGTGACGCGGCTGTCCGACTGGATTATCCAGACGGATGCCGCTCCCACCTGATTTCGATACGGGGGTGGAGGGAACGAGCGGGTGGAGGGGACGGGTGGAGGGGACGGACGGGTGGAGGACGGGGGGCGCGATCAGCCGAAGAGCAGCGCGGCCTCGTCGTAGCGATGCTGCGGAACCGTGTTCAGCCCGCCGGTGGCATCCGCGATCGAGACGATCTCGACCTCGGTGCCGCGCAGCGACACCATCGAACCCCACTGCTGCTGCTGCACCGCGTCGATCGCCGCCAGGCCGAGCCGGGTGGCCAGTACGCGGTCGTAGGCGCTGGGCACGCCGCCTCGCTGGATGTGACCGATCACCGTCGCGCGCGACTCGATGCCGGTGCGTTCCTCGATCATCGGTGCCAGCAGTTCACCGATGCCGCCCAACCTCGGCCGGTTGAAGGCGTCGAGCCCCTTGTGCGAGTGCGCCTCCTCCATCGTGTTCAGCACGAAGCCCTCGGAGACGACCACGACGGGCGCGCGACCGCGGTCGCGTACGTGTTCCACCCACTCGCAGATCTGCTCGATCGACTGCGGCTGCTCGGGGATCAGGATGGCGTGCGCTCCCCCGGCCATGCCGGAGTGCAGGGCGATCCAACCCACATAGCGTCCCATGACCTCCACGATCATGCAGCGCTGGTGCGATTCGGCGGTGGTTCGCAGGCGGTCGATCGCCTCGGTCGCGATCTCCACGGCGGTGTCGAACCCGAACGAGTAGTCCGTCGCGGCCAGGTCGTTGTCGATGGTCTTGGGCACGCCGACGATCTTCAGCCCGGCGTCGGTCAGCCGTCGAGCAGCGGTCAGGGTACCCTCGCCGCCGATCGCGATGACCGCGTCGATGCCGTTCTCATCGAGCATCCGCTGGATGTTCTCCGGCCCGGCGCCGTCGCCGTCGAACGGGTTCGTGCGACTCGAGCCCAGGATGGTCCCGCCCTGGCGGGAGAGCCCGCGAACGCTGTGCCTGTCCAGCGGCATCATGTCGGCGTTCACGACGCCGCGCCATCCGTATCGGAACCCGACGAATTCGTCGCCGTAGACGCGGTCGCCCTTCAGCACCGCGCCCCTGATCACCGCGTTGAGCCCGGGGCAGTCTCCGCCGCTGGTCAGGATTCCGATCTTCATGGATACGCGCCTCTTTCGTTCGGGTACGAATCGATCTTGCACGAGCGCG
The DNA here is from genome assembly GCA_035564555.1 of Humibacter sp. Classification (GTDB taxonomy): domain Bacteria; phylum Actinomycetota; class Actinomycetes; order Actinomycetales; family Microbacteriaceae; genus DATMTS01. Next base: position 29,982 of record DATMTS010000076.1, on the reverse strand, counting down.
GCTCACGTTCCAAAACGGGCCGGTCCCCGGTCATCCGACGAGGCCGAGGGCCCGTGCCAACTTCGAGGAGCTCGGCGAGAGCTCGGCGCCGGCCCGGAGCACCTCCGCCTCCAAGGCATCCAACAGCGCGGTGCGCCCGGATCGGGTGTCGGGAGCAGCGGCCAGCAACTCGATCTCCCATTCCCGCCAGGTGCGGGTGACGCCGGTGAGCAGGTCGTCGGCGACGACGTGGTCGTCGCACAATTCGGCGACCGGATAACCGGCCGCGTCCAGCAGTCGGCTCACCACGCGTCGGTTCCGCACCCGTGCCACGGCGCGCAGTCCGCCATCGCCGACGACATCGGCGACCTGCGCGCGCACCTCGACGGGCACGCTGGATCGATCGCCGCGGCGTAACGGCCAGTGCTGTTCGGTGCGACCCTCCGAAACGGCGCGCTTGATGTGCCAGCCGGCGTCCTTGCCGCCTTCGCGACGACGCAATGCTGTCGCGTGGCGGGCCAGCGCAAGGTCGTCCGTGTCGAAATAGGTGGCGTCGAGTTCGATGGTCTCGGGCGCCTCGACGACGGCGATCGTGCCGATCCCCACCGGATTCGGCACGGGGGACGTGTCGTCGACATCGTACTTGCGCTCGATCTCGACCTGCTTGTCGCCGCTCATGCTTCTTGTCTAGCGCAGCCGTGCCCGCTGTGCGAATCCTGGCAGTGCCTGCTAAACCTCGCTAATGTCGGTGCGATGAGCCAACAGGAGACCATCACGGCGCGATTCACGGTGACCGGATGGGACGAGACGACGCTGCCCGACCCCTTCGACGGGTGGCTGGGGGCGGTCGTGATGCGCAAGGTGTACAACGACGGGCTGGTCGGCGATTCGGTCGGGCACTTCATCTCGTCCGGCGACGAGGAGAACGGGCGTGGCTATCTCGCAGCGGAACGCGTGACCGGAACTCTGGCGGACGGCCGTACCGGCTCGTTCACCGTGCACCACGGCGCGCTGCAGAGCCCGGACGACCCTTCGGCTTTCGGCCACATCGTGCCCGGCACCGGCACCGGCGACTTCGCCGGATTCGCCGGCACCGCTCGCATCGTGCACGACGATGACGGCGCCGTGATGGTGTTCACCCTGGGCTGAGCGCGCCGTCGGCGCCCCCGAACTCGAACCGACCGGATGCCGTTGCCACGTACGCCCGCGACCTCGACCGGCTCTGCCCCGCGGCGTACCCTGGAGACATGAGCGCCAGTGACGAGCAGTTGAGCGATCCGGAGTTCACCGTGGCCCAAGACGGCGACTACGAGCCGGCCGACGAGCCGACGGACGACGACGAACGCCCGATCGACGACGAGCCGGACGACACGTTCCCGGACGACGAACGCGTCGTGGTGCTCGATGAAGAGCCCGACGCGAACGCATAGCCGTATCAGTCGAGCGCGTCGCGCAGAATCGCGACCAGCGCGTCGAGTTGAACGGAATCGGCCGAGCCCGGCTCGACATCCGAGCCGTCCAGCGCGCGCAGAGCCAGCGACTGCTTGGAGTCGATCAGCTCGGCGATCTTCGCGTCGATCGTCTGCGCCGCGATGATGCGCCACGCGGTGACCGGCTCTTCCTGACCGATTCGGTGCACTCGGTCGATCGCCTGGGTCTGCTCGGCGGCCGTCCAGCTGAGTTCGGCGAGCACGACGTTCGATGCCGCCTGCAGGTTCAGCCCGACACCGGCCGCGGTGAGCGAACAGACCGCGACGGCGACGGTCGGATCGTCGTTGAACGCGTCGATCTGCTTCTGCCGGGCAAGCGCAGTCTGATCGCCGCGGATCGAGATGCTGCGCAGATCGCGAGCGGCGAACGCGTTCTCGGCTTGATCCATCACGTCGATGTGCTTCGCGAAGAAGACCACCTTGCCGACCGAGCGCGCAAGTTGCGCGGTGTAGTCGGCCGCGAGGGATGCCTTCGCCTGGCCGATCTTGCGCACCATGGTGAAGACGTTCTCCCCCGTCTTCTGCCCCTTCGACTCCTCCAGTTCGGCGTGCGCCACCATGCGGATGAGGTGCTCGCGCCGCTCGTCGGCATCGCCGTCGAACGAAGCGCCGACTCCCACCTCGGAGGCGCGGCGGTAGCGCGCGACGAGTCGGGCCGCGAGTTCGCGCTCGGCATCACGGATGGAACGTCCGAGGTCGTCATCGAGTTCGACGGGCAGGTCGACGACCCGACGGGAGGGCAGGTCGGCCGCCACATCGATCTTCTTGCGCCGCACGATGCCCATATCGATCACGGCTTGCCGCGCTGCACTGTAGAAGCCGAAGTCGGCAGGGGTCAGACCGGTCTCTTCGAGTTTCTCCATCAGTTTCGGGGCGGGCTTGGCCCCGTCGATCCAACCCAGGAACTGCCAGATCGCCCGGAAGTCGTCGATGTCGTTGATCAACGGGGTTCCCGTCAACGCGAGCATCAGCGGGTCTCCACCCGGAGCGGCGCCGCGAATCACGTCGGCCAGGGAGAGCACGTACTTCGACCGCTGCGAGTGCAGATTCTTGATGAAGTGAGCCTCGTCGACCACCATTCCCTTGAAGCCGAGATCGCTCAGCCAGGCGAGGTGGCGGTCGAGCACCTCGTAGTTGACGATCACCACGTCGGCGAAGGCATCGAGACCCTGACCGTCGCCGTGGATGACAGTGGCGCGCCGGTGCGGCGTCCACAACTCCACTTCGCGCGCCCAGTTCATCTTCACCACGTTCGGCACGACGGCCAACAGGGGGTAGGCACCGGCGACGGATGCCGCGAGCAGCGACTGCGCCGTCTTGCCCAGCCCCGGCTCGTCGGCGAGCAGGAAGCTGCGGTGACCCAGCCGAACGGATTCCACGAACCGGGCCTGGTGCTTCATCAATTCCATGCCGCGAGGGGAATACCTGTCGATGGGCGGAGCCTCCGGCAGGTCCATACTCGCCGCCTGGCCGCCCGAACCGTACTCGAAGGACTTGAACAGGGGCGAGAGAAGCTCCCACGAGTCGAGCCGCCGACGCGGTTGCGGCGCCTTCGGGTCGGGCCTGGAGAAGTCCGGGGGCAGGAACGGGTTCGACAGTTGGCGCGCACGCACCGACGGCGGGATGACCTGCCGTTCGGCGAGTTCCGGCGGCAGCATCTTCTCCTGCACAGGCTTGGGCTGGTCGATGGTGATGATGAGGTCGTCAGGGCTGAGTTCGGTTCCTGATTCCAGCAGCCAGTCGCGGCGCATCTTCTGCGCGGTCGCGCTCGGCGCTGCATCCGACTCCAGCAACGAGATGAGCGACGTGTCGCGCGCAGCGGTCTTGGCCAGGATGGTCGCAATGCCGTCGAGCCTCTTCAGCTGCTCGGAGCGCGCCGCATCGGTGAGTTCCGGATCGGTCTTGGCCCTGGCGCGCTCTTCGCGCATCAGCAGGGCGATCACCTGGAACTTCGTGCGATTGGTGGGGCCGAGTTTCTTGCCGTCGGCGGCCTTCGCCTCGACCTCCCGCACGCGGCGCGCGAGCACCGGGATGAGCCCGTCGTTGTTGGCGTGCCGGTTGTTGCCGGAACGGCGTTGCTGCGTGGCAGTGCGTTCGCCGGAGCGAGGCATGTTCCTCCTGAGATGGGCGGGCGACCGTGTGCGTCGTCCGCTGAGCCTCTGTCGGTCCCGGGTACGGATGCGAAGACGTGGCTCGCGTTCGGCACGGCCGTCAGGCCTGGTGGGCGTCGCGATCGGGTCTGCACATGCATCATGTACTGCGATGCGAAGCAGCCCCTCAGCAGCAGTCTACGCGACCGAACGCCGTGCGGGGGTTCAGCGCGCGCGCTCGGCGAGATAATCGCGCAACACGACTGCCTGATTGAACTCAGGGTCGGTGGCGGAGAAGAGCAATGACACGACGGCCTCGCCCGCACCCCGCTGCTGCAAAGCATCCACCGCGGGGTTCTCATCGAGTTCGGCACGATAACGTTCGGCGAACTCGGTGAACCGCGACGGATCGTGGTGGAACCAGGTGCGCAGTGCGGTCGAAGGTGCGACGTCCTTGTTCCATTCGTCGAGCTCGGCGCGCTCTTTGCTCAGTCCACGTGGCCAGAGCCGATCGACGAGCACGCGGTAGCCGTCGTCCGCCGCCGGATCTTCGTACACCCGCTTGATACGGAATGCCATGTCTCCACTCTGGCACTCCTGTCTTCGACGCGGAAGTGGCGACTATCGGCGCTGCGGTTCCGAGGACGGCACCCGGATGCCGATCCCGGCGGCGACGAACGCCGCGGCGCCGAGGATGTGCAACAGGCGCAGCGCGAGATCGGGCAGGCCGATCGGCCAGACCGGGTTCCAGACCACTGCGATCGGGATCAGCGCGACGAACCACCAGAACTGGCGTCCCTGCGCGGCGAAGACGCACATGATGAGGGCCAAGATCGCCACCCCGTATTGCACCCACAGATACCAGTCGTTGCCGACCAGCGCGAGGGCGGCGAGCAGGATGATCGCTCCGAGCAGTCCGGGGAGCAAGGCAAGGCGCGCGAACTGCGGCTGACTGGGGGTACGTGACATGGCTCTGCCAGTGTACGCAGCGCGGATCAGGGCTCGCCCGCGCGTTGCAGCTCGGCGACGATCGCCGGTCGCGACGGTATGGCCGGAACGGCGCCTTCCCGTTGCACCGCGAGCGCTCCGGCGGCAGCGGCGAACCGTGCGGCCGCCGACAACGACTCCCCCGCATCCAGTGCTGCGGCCAGCGCACCGCAGAACGTGTCGCCTGCGCCGGTGGTGTCGACGGCAGTGACGGCCGGCGCTGAGATGTGTTCGACCGACGTTCCGTTCTCGACGCGCTGCGCCACCACGCAGCCGTCGGAGCCGAGCGTGATCACCACGGCGGGCACGAGACCCAGCAGCGCTGAGGCGAGTTGCGCCGCACCGGATGCCGTGTTCGACGGCGCTCCCACTCCGAGCTGAGCGGCGAGCTCTGCCGCCTCGTGCTCGTTGACGATCAGCACGTCGAGGTCTGCCAGCAGTTCGGTGGGCAGGCGTCTGGTGGGAGCGGCGTTCAGCACGACCCGCGCCCCCGAGGCGTGCGCCAGCCGGGCCGTCTGCGTGACGGCGGACATCGGAATCTCCAGCTGCAGCAGAACGATGTCCGCACCGCTCACCACATCCAGTTCCGCGGGTTCGAGTTCGGTGAGCGTCGCATTCGCGCCCGGGTCGACCACTATCGCGTTCTCGCCGCCTTCGTCGACCGTGATCAAGGCGGTTCCGGTTGGCTCATCGACGCGACGGAAGACGCCGCCGACTCGATCGGCGCGCAATGTCGCAGCGATGCGGTCCCCGGCACCATCGGCTCCCAGCGCCACGACGAACACCGTCTCGGCGCCGGCGCGTGCGGCCGCGATGGCCTGGTTCTCACCCTTGCCGCCCGGGTGCTGGGCACGTCCTTGCGCGAGAACGGTTTCGCCGCCGTGAGGAATCCTCGCCACTCGATACACGAGATCGAGGTTCGCACTCCCCACGACGACGACCGACATTTCGGCAGGCTAGCAGGCTCCTCTCCGCAGCGTGAAAGCGAACGGCGGGTCACCCGTGGTGACGCGCACTGTGGCGACCGAGCGAGCGGCGTGGCCGAAGAACTCTTCGTCGCTCACCTGTGCGAGTGGCACTGCGCGCATTTCGGCGTCTGATGCCAGGCCGCGCACCGCGAAGGCGACGTCGGGTAGTTCTTCGATGGTCTCGCCGCCCGCATAGAATGCGATCGGCGATTCTTCGGCGTGATCGAGTGGCATGACACTCAAGATCGCCGCGGCGACCTCCTCCGTGGTGGCGCTACCGAGATCGACCACCGGTGACACGATGCGCTCCGGCGGGAATCCGCTGCCCACGAGGGTCAGTTCATCTCCCGGTTTCATCGCGTCCAGTGTGGTAAGCAGGGCACCGGACAACAGAGGGCTAAGGTTCTTCAGCAAAGTCGGGCCTTTCCTGTAATGTGAACAATTCTCAACCCTTGGCCGCGAGCGTAGGTCAACGCGAACGCGGCACGCTAGCCCCCAGACGGGGGCGCGCCGAGGCGTTATCGGACCGTTATGCTTTCGCTCTGCTCGAGAGCCGGCGGCGGCGACGCTGGTGCGGGGATCGGAGGGGATGAGCGTGCACATCGAAGCGGTTCACGGCGACATCACCGACCAGCACGTCGACGCGATCGTCAACGCGGCGAACTCGTCGCTGCTCGGCGGCGGCGGCGTCGACGGAGCCATCCATCGGGCCGGTGGCCCGGCGATCCTCGAGGAATGCCGCGCGCTACGGCAGGGCGCCTATCGGGACGGGCTGCCGACGGGCGAAGCCGTCGCCACCACAGCGGGCGAGTTGCCGGCCCGCCTGGTCATCCATGCGGTCGGTCCGGTGTATTCGCCCCGAGAGGATCGGAGCGCTCTGCTGCGATCTGCGTACCGCAACGCGTTGCGGGTCGCGCACGAACTCGGCGCGTCGTCGCTCGCCTTCCCGGCGATCTCGGCCGGCGTATACGGCTGGCCCATGCACGACGCCGCAGGCATCGCGGTCGCCACGGTACGCGAACGCGCCTCGGCGCCGATCGAACTCGTGCGCTTCGTCCTGTTCTCAGACGAGGCACTGCAGGCGTTCCAGGAGGCGCTGCGGCAGTCGGACTGACTCGTTCCGGCCGCGATCAGCCGGCGGCGCGCCCGAAGCCCTGCAGGCCTCCGGGCAACACGATCGCGCGACTGCTCGGCGCGAGCCCCCGCAGCGTCTCCAGAGCCGGCACCAGTTCAGATCGCCAGGCCTCGTAGCCCGCGTCGTTCAGGTGCAGACCATCCGGCGAAAACCTGGGATCGATGGCGTCGTTCTCGGCGAGCACGGGCCAGAGGTCGAGGTATTGCGCGCGCACCGTCGAGGCGAACTGCCAGAGATGCCGGTTGGCGTCTTTGATCGTCTTCGCGTAGATGTGCTCGCGCGGCAGGATCGACTGCACGAGAATCTGAGTGTCTGGCAGCTCGCGCCGCAACGTGACGAGGATCGTCTCGATGTTCCGAACGATGTGTTCGGCGCCGCGGCGCCAGGCGAGGTCGTTGGTGCCGATCAACAGCACGACCGTGCCCGGGCGGTGTCCGATCACGTCGTCGAGCCGGGCGATCAGGTCATCGGTGGTGTCGCCGCTGACTCCGAGGTTCACCACCCGCTCGTCGGTGAGCCAATCCTGCCAGTCGCCACCCTCGGTCAGGCTGTCTCCCACGAACACCGTAGGCGCGTCGAACGGCGCTCCATCGGGCCGCGGCGCTGTCTCTGACATGTGAGCCTCCCGGTTCCGCCTGCTCCTATCATCGCCTGCCTGATTCCGGCGCGCCACCCCTTGACCTCTCATGCAGGGAGCATCCACAGTCGGCGCACCAGCAGCACGAGCAGCGCCTACAGCATGCTCTTGGTGTGCCAGACGGTCTTGGTCTCGGTGAATGCCACGATGCGCTGCAATGACGGGGCGACCGCGTCCGCGCCGCCCTCCGGCGGCAGCACCCGCTTCAGGGTCTCGGCAGCGGAGATCTGAAGATCGACCCAGGTGAGGTCGCCGTCGAGGTCACCGGCACCGACGAGGTCGAGTGCGTTGACGTCGGCGTGCGAGGCGAGCCACGGTGCCAGTTCGGCCGCGGAGCCGGTCAGCACGTTGACCACGCCGCCGGGCACGTCACTGGTCGCAAGCACCTCGGCAAGACTGATCGCCGGCAATGGATGCCGCTCGCTTGCGATCACGACGACGGTGTTGCCGGCCACGAGCGCAGGCGCGACGGCGGCGACGAATCCCAGCAATGCCGGCTGCTGCGGAGCCACGATGGCGACCACCCCGGTCGGTTCGGGCACCGAGATGTTGAAGAACGGCCCGGACACCGGATTCGCGTTGCCCGCGACCTGCGCGAACTTGTCCGCCCAGCCCGCGTACCAGACCCAGAGATCGATCGCCTCATCGACCTGTGCCGCGGCATCCTCTGCCGAGAAGCCCTGAGCGACCGAGACCTCGTCGACGAACTGCGCCCGCCTGCCCTCCAGTAATTCGGCTATGCGGTACAGCACCTGGCCACGGTTGTACCCCGTGGCTCCCGACCAGCCGCCGAACGCTTTGCGGGCCGCGACGACCGCGTCGCGGGCGTCTTTGCGCGACGCCTTCGCCGCATTCGCGAGGAAGGCGCCGTCGAAGGAGTGCACCGGGTAGGTGCGCCCTGACTCGCTACGTGGGAACGCGCCGCCGATCGCCAGCTTGTAGGTCTTGGGAACCGCCAGACGGTTCATTTGCCCGCTCCTTGGGTGTGGATGCTCTCGTCCGGGCGAGATCTGCCCGGCGCCGAGGCGAGGTAGGCGGCAAGGCCGTGCCGGCCGCCCTCGCGGCCGTAGCCCGATTCCTTGTAGCCGCCGAAGGGACTGGCGGGGTCGAACCGGTTGAAGGTGTTGGCCCAGATCACGCCGGCACGCAACTTGTCGGCGACGGCCAGGATGCGACTGCCCTTGTCGGTCCAGATCCCTGCGGAGAGCCCGTACGGAGTGTTGTTCGCCTTCGCGATCGCCTCGTCCGGGGTGCGGAACGTCAGCACCGACAGCACCGGACCGAAGATCTCCTCGCGCGCGATGCGGTGGCTGGTGGAGACGTTGTCGAAGATCGTCGGAGCGAACCAGAAGCCGCGTTCCGGGATCGCGCATTCGGCGGTCCATCGATCGGCTCCCTCCTGTTCACCGATCGCGGAAAGCTCGCGGATGCGTTCGAGCTGCTCTGCGGAGTTGATCGCTCCGATGTCGGTGTTCTTGTCCAATGGGTCGCCCAGCCGCAGCGTGCCCAAGCGGGACTTCAGCCGGTCGAGGACCTCGTCGTGCACGTTCTCCTGCACGAGCAGCCTGCTGCCTGCGCAGCACACGTGACCCTGGTTGAAGAAGATGCCGTTCACGATGCCCTCGATCGCCTGGTCGATCGGCGCGTCGTCGAAGACGATGTTCGCCGCCTTGCCGCCGAGCTCGAGGGTGACCTTCTTGCCCGTTCCCGCGACCGACCGGGCGATCTCCCGGCCCACGGCCGTCGATCCGGTGAAGGCGACTTTGTCGACATCCGGGTGGTTCACCAGCAGCCTGCCGGTGTCGCCGGCACCGGTGATGATGTTCACCACGCCGGGCGGCAGATCGGCCTGCTGCAGGATCTCCGCGAACAGCAGCGCGCTCAGCGGCGTGGTCTCGGCGGGCTTCAGCACGACGGTGTTGCCTGCGGCCAGTGCCGGCGCGATCTTCCAGGCCAGCATCAGCAAGGGAAAGTTCCACGGAATCACCTGTGCCGCCACGCCCAGCGCCCGTGGCGAGGGACCCAGACCGGCGTGATCGAGCTTGTCGGCCCAGCCTGCGTAGTAGAAGAACCAGGCGGCGACGAGAGGAAGGTCGACGTCCCTGCTCTCCTTGATCGGTTTGCCGTTGTCCAGGCTCTCTGCGACGGCGAGCTCACGCGAGCGCTCCTGCACCAGGCGCGCTATGCGGAACAGGTACTTGCCGCGATCCGAGCCGCTCATCCGCGACCAGACCGTGTCGTACGCGCGGCGTGCCGCGGCGACGGCGCGCTGGACATCCTGCTCGTCGGCCGACGAGACCGTCGCGATCGTCTCCTCCGTGCCCGGCGAGATGGTCTGGAAGCCCTCCCCATGCCCGTCCACGAACTCGCCGTCGATGAACAGTCCGTAGGAGTCGCGCAGATCGAGGATGGCGCGCGATTCGGGCGCCGGTGCGTAGTCGAGGAAGCCCATGTCAGTCCACCGTCACGTAGTCGGGACCGGAGTAGGAGCCGGTCGTCATCTTCTGCCGCTGCAGCAGCACGTCGTTGAGCAGGCTGGATGCGCCGAACCGGAACAGCTCCGGCCGCAGCCAGGCCTCCCCCGTGGTCTCGGCGACCGTGACCAGGTAGCGGATCGCGTCCTTGGAACTGCGGATGCCGCCGGCCGGCTTCACGCCGATCTGCTCGCCGGTCAGCCGGTGCCAGTCGCGCACCACCTCGAGCATGCTGAGCGTCACGGGCAATGTGGCGGCCGGTTGGACCTTGCCCGTCGAGGTCTTGATGAAATCCCCGCCGGCGAGGACGCCGAGCCACGATGCCCGCCGCACGTTGTCGTACGTGCGCAGCTCACCGGTCTCCAGGATCACCTTCAGGTGCGCGCTCGTGCCGTCGTTGCGACGGCACGCCTCTTTGACCGCGACGATCTCGTCGTAGACCTGACCGTAGCGGCCCGAAAGGAAGGCGCCGCGATCGATCACCATGTCGATCTCATCCGCACCCGCCGCGACGGCGTCTTCGGTGTCTGCCAGCTTCACCCGCAGCGAGGCGCGGCCGCTCGGGAACGCGGTGGCCACCGCGGCCACATTGACGGTTCCGCCCTGCCCGGTGTGCGCGGCGCCGAGCGCGCCGACGGCGTCGGCCACCATGTCGCCGTACACGCAGACCGCGGCGACCGAAGGACAGCTCGGGTCGCTCGGGTCGGGCGTTACGGCCTTGGCCGCCAGCGAACGCACCTTGCCGGGCGTGTCAGCGCCCTCCAGCGTCGTCAGATCGATGAGCGAGATGATCTTGTCGAGCGCGCGCCTCTTCGAGGAGGTCTTGATCGAACGCGTACTGAGCGCTGCGGCCCGTTGCTCCAGTCCGACCGCATCCACCCCCGCGATGCCGTGCAGAAAGCCGTGCAGTGTCGCATCCGTCAGCTCTCCGCCGACGATCCGCCTGGCGAGCGCATGCGGGTCCGCGGGCCCGCTCGGGGTGCGGGCGGTTCTGGACAGTTCCGTGGTCATGCCATCGCCTCTTCGATCAGCGCGTTCGAGCCCTTCTTCGCGCCGGCCGCCGGGCGTGTCGCGCCCGCCTCGGCCTGCTGCTGGAGCAGCGCATCCGCCGTGTGGTCGTCGGTGATCATGATCGTGCACAGACCGTTCACGACCAGAGCTCGCGCCACTTCGTGCTTTCCAGTGCCCGAGACGACTGCTATCGCGGTCTCGGCGGCACGCAGCGCGGCGAGACCGAGTCCGACCGTTCGTGCGTCGAGCTCCGCGTCCACGGGGTGCCCGTCGGCACCGATGAACCGGCCGACGACGTCGCCGACGGCGCCTTTGCCCACCAGCACCGCCACCTCGTCAGGCGTCAGGTATCCGCTGTGCACGAGGGCGGAGTCGTCACTGGCGACGCCGGCGCTGAACAGGTAGGCGGAGGCCTTGGATGCGCGGTCGAGCACACTGCCCACCGCGCGGTCACGTTCGATCGACCGCTTCGTCTCGGCGTGCTCCAAGATCGCCGGGATCGGTAACACGTGCGCCGAACCGAACGCCTTCTGCGCGATGGAGATCGCCGTGGCCGCCGCGTTGCCGCCGCCGGGTGTGAGGCTCAGTCCGCCGTTGATCTGCACCACACCGACCCCGCGCGCCCAACCGATCGGGAGGCTCGCTGCCACATCGTGCATCGTTCGGCCCCAGCTCACCCCGAGGGTCGGGGGCGCTGGACGCATCGCGGTCAGGAAGTCGGCCGCGGCCTGGGCGACGCGGCGCTGCAACTCGGAATCGTCGGCGACCCCGGCCGATGAGACCACCACGGCATCCTTCAACCCGTAGCGCTGCTGCAGTGCGCGCTCCGCGAGCACGCGGCGTGCTCGGGGGTGCACGATCTCGATGCGCACGATGCCCTGCTGCCTGGCCTGCGCCAGGAGCCGGCCCACCTTCCACCGGGTCAGGTGCAGTTTGCTGCCGATCTCGTCCTGCGTCAGGTTCTCGTCGTAGTAGAGTTCCGCGGCTCGCACCGACAACAACTCATCAGAATCGCTCAACGACATGGCTCTCCTCCCCGCTCCGACCAGGATAGGAAACCCAACGGCCCGCAGCAACATTAGTTGCGTCTATTGCTCGGATGAGCATCAGGGAGCCTCGACGCGGTCGGGTCAGCGGATGAGCGTGCGACCCATGATCGCGGCGGTCAGCGCGTCGACCGGCTCGCGCGCGGCGAGCGGGTTCGAGAGCAGCGTGAAGTCCACCTCGCCGACCTCGGGAAGACCGAGACGGTTGGTCACCTTGCGCAGATCCTCCGGAATCAGGGTGCGTGGGAACGCCGCGACGCCGAGCCCGGCCCGCACCGCGGCCAGCACGCCGTTCACCTCGCGGGTGTTGCACGTGATACGCCACGTACGACCGGCCGCCTCGAGCGCGTCGATGGCCATCTGGCGGCTGATGCTCGGGTCCTGGTAGGCGATCAGCGGCACCGGCTCATCCTGGTTCAGTTCCGTCTCCTCCAGTCCGATCCACACCATCGTGTCGGTGCTGACCTTGCTGCCATCGGTCGACCCCGGCGTCTGCTTGATGAAGATGAGGTCGAGTTGCCCGGCCTTCAGCCGTCGGTACAACGGACCGCTCTGGCCGACCGTCAGCTCCAGATTGATCTGCGGATGCGAGCGCCGGAAGTCGCGCAGGATGCGCGGCAGCTGGGTGATCGCGAGGTCGTCGGCGGCGCCGAACCTCAGCCTGCCGCGCATCGCGCTGCCACTGAAGTAGCTCTCGGCGGCGGCGTGCGCGGCGAGGATGCTGCGGGCGAAGCCGGCCATGGCATCGCCGTTGTCGGTCAGGCGCACCTGCCTGGTGTCCCGGTCGATCAGCACGCGGCCGGCGGCCTGTTCGAGTCTGCGCACATGCTGGCTCACGGTCGGCTGGCTGAGGCCCAACCGCTCGCCCGCCCTCGTGAAACTGTGCGTCTCGGCGACCGCCAGGAACGTCGTCAGCAGCACGGGGTCGAACATCTCGCTCCATTCAAAAACCCAATAGTAGTTATAGGTGTGATTCTTGCAGGAAATGATCGCTCCGTCGATAGCGTTGAACCACGCCATACGAAACCAGCAGGCCTTCGATACGAAACGCGCGAGAACCGTGACAGCAACCGCCTCCCCGCCCTCCCTTGCAACCGCCCCACTACCGGTCATGACGACGCGTCCCCCGTGGCGCGAGACGTTCTCCTCATTGCGCGTGCCGAACTTCCGACTGTATGTCGGCGGCCAGATCGTGGCCACCACGGCGATGGGCATGCAGCGCGTCGCACAGGATTGGCTTGTTCTGCAGCTTTCCGGCAGCGTGGCCGCGGTCGGCGTCACGGTTGCATTGCAGTTCGCGCCGATGCTGGTCTTCGGCCTGCTCGGCGGGGTCGTGGCGGACCGCTACTCCAAGCGGATGCTGTTGATCGCCACCCAGAGCACCGCCGCCGTGATAGCCGCGAGCCTCGCGGCGCTGATCCTGACCGGCACCGTGCAGGTCTGGCACATCTGGGCGCTCGCCTGCCTGGGCGGCTTCGTGACCGTCATCGACAACCCTGCGCGCCAGGTCTTCGTGAACGAGGTCGTGGGACCGCGCAACCTGCGCAACGCCATCAGCGTCAACTCATCGACGTTCCAGCTGGGCAGCCTGATCGGGCCGGCGGTCGGCGGCATCGCGATCAGCGCGATCGGCAGCGGCTGGTCGTTCGCCATCAACTCGGCGGCCTGCCTGGTCGTGGTCGGGGCTTTGAGCCTGATGAACCCGGCGAAGCTGCTGAAGGCGCCCGTGATGCCCCGCAGCAAGGGGCAACTGGCCGAAGGCATCCGATACGCGGTACACAAGCCGGCGATCCTGTTCACGCTCATCGTGCTGGGTGCGACGGCGATGTTCGCGTACACGATGCCCGTGCTGCTGTCGGCGTATGCATCCGAGGTGTTCGACGTGGGCGCGAGCGGCTACGGCGCCTTCAACGCCCTGGTCGCCGCGGGCGCCCTGACGGGCGCCATCGCCTCCACCCGCAGGCTCGATGTACGCTTGCGCACCGTCATCGTGGGTGCCCTCGTGCTCGGCGTGGTGCAACTGACCGCGGGTCTGGTGCCGGGGATGCCTGCGTTCGTGATCCTCATCGCGGCCACCGGTGTCGTGAGCCTGCTGTTCCTGACCGCGGCGAACGCGCTTGTGCAGTCGTCCACGAACATCCGGATCCGCGGGCGTGTGATGGCCCTCTACATCCTGGTGCAGCTCGGCGGTCAGGCCATCGGCGGCCCGGTGATGGGCTGGATCGTCGAGCAGTTCGGCGCGCACGTCGGAATGGCCGTCTCGGGAGGTGTGCCGCTCATCGTCGCCGTGGTGGCCGGGATCGCGATCTGCCGGCGTGCACGCGTGCGTCCGCGCCTGCGTCGCACGGGCCGACTCCCCCGGTTCGTCCTCGTACGCGACGACCCGCGCGCGGCCGCCTGAGAAGGCGTGTGGCCGCTCGTCGTGCTCCCCTAGTCTTGGGTGCATGACTGCGCCCGTTGCACTGGCCGTCGACTTCGGCGGCACGAAGGTCGAGGCCGCCCTGGTCGATGACGCCGGTGATCTGATCGAGTCGTCGCGGCACCGTGCGCCCACCGGCCGCGACGCGACGAGCGATCAGCTCGAGCGTTCGGTGCGCACCGTGGTGCAGCAGGCGCTCGGCGCGCTCACGCCGGATCATGCTCTGGTGGGCGTCGGGATCGGCAGCGCGGGACCCGTGGACCGGCGTGACGGCTTGGTCTCCCCGCTGAACGTGCCGAGCTGGCGCGACTATCCGATGCGCTCGTTCGTCGCGTCGGTCGTCGCGGCGACGCTCGGCAGCGACGACCGGCCGGTTCGTCTTGAGATGGACGGCATCGCGATCGCGATGGCCGAGCACTGGGTGGGCGCTGCGCAGGGAGTCGACAACATGATGGGCATGGTCGTCTCCACCGGCATCGGCGGCGGCCTGATCGTCGGCGGCCGAGTCGTCACGGGCCCGACCGGCAACGCGGGGCATATCGGTCACGTGGAGGTGGCCGGAATGCGAGGGGAGGCGACGTTCGGACACGTCTCGTCACTGGAGGCCATCGCATCCGGACCGCACACCGTGGCCTGGGCGCGTGGCGAGGGATTCTCCGGGGACACCGGAGAGGACCTGGCCGCGGCCTACGCGGCCGGCGACCCGGTCGCCCGCGCGGCCGTCGCGCGCACCGGCGAAGCCGTCGGCCAGGCGATCGCAAGCGCGACGGCACTGCTCGATCTCGAACTGGTCGCGATCGGCGGCGGCTTCTCGCAGGTGACACCCGACCTGTTCGACATGATCAGGCAGACCACCGACAAGCACTATTTCGCCTTCGTCCGCAAGGTGCGGATCGTGCCATCCGCCCTCTCCGGCGAAGGCCCGCTGATCGGAGCAGCGGCCCTGATCCACCGCTCGCACCTGCTGCGCTGAACGGCGCCGGGTGGTGATCGCCCGCGCCACACCGAGCGGTCGTTAGCGCGCCGCCGAGCGTTCGCGCAGGTGATCCTCCAGCTTGGCCGGCCGCGCCACGACCGCGCCGGCCAGCGCCGCCGCCAGGGCGGTCAGCAGCAGGAAGACGAGCGGCAGAGTCCATGCGCCGGTCGCCTGATGCAGCACTCCGACCAGCAGCGGACCGAACGCGCCGATGATGTATCCCACCCCTTGCACGAAACCGCTCAGCGCGACCGCTCCCGCGTGCGTCCGAGTGCGCAGATTGATGAGCACCAGGCAGAGCGGGAACAGCAGCGGACCGAGGCCGGCGAAGGTGACCCAGAGCCAGGTCGCGGAGCCCGGAACGAAGATCAGTCCGCCGTACCCGAGCACGAAGAACACGATGCCGGCGTAGATCAACCACCCCACGTTGCGCATCCGGCTCGCCAGCACGGGGATCAGCAGGCCGGCCGGGATGCCCATCGCGGCGAACAGCGACAACAGCGCTCCCGACTGCACCGGGTCGGCGCCCGCCGTCTCGCGCAGCAACTGGGGCAGCCACGCGAACATCGCGTAGGCGTTGAGCGCGGAGACACCGAACACCACGGCCAGCGACCAGCCGATCGACGTGCGCCAAACGCCGAGCGCGCCGGGATCCGCTTCGTCGACTTCCGCCCGGTGCGGTTCGCCGGGCATGCGGGCGAGCAGCACACCGATCCACGGCAGAACGGCGAGCACGGCGATCACGCCCCACATGCCGACCGAGGAGCGCCAGCCGAGGCCGTCGGCGACGGGAACGGCGATCAACGGCGGCAGCAGCGTGCTCACCGACATCACCGTCGCGTACAACGAGGTCAGCAGGCCGATCCGGTCGGGGAAGTAGCGTTTCACCAGCGGCGGCAGCAGCACGTTGCCGACGGCCATGCCTGCGAAGGTGACCGCGCTGCCCGCAGCGAGCAGCGCGAACGAGCCGGCGAGCGAGCGCAGCACGTGCCCGGCGAGCATCACGAGCAGCGCCACGACCATCACCGTCTCGAGGCTCGCGCGCCGGGTGAAGACCGGGGCGACGATTCCGAACACAGCGAAGCAGATCGGCGGCAGCATGCCGAGCACGCCGATGCCCACGCTGGTCAGCGGGATGTCGGTGCGGATCTCGGCGAAGATCGGCGAGAGCGCCGCCACGGCGGTGCGCAGGTTCGCCGAGACGAGAAGGATGCCGAGCAGCGCGAGGGTTCGGCCGCGCCAGAGAGCTGATTTTGTTGTTTCCGGCACCATTCCAGCGTAGTGGCCGCAAGCATAGGCTGGTGCCATGCGATGGGGTTCCGAGATCGCAGACACTCTCGTACAGGTCTCCGGCGTGCTGGAGTCGTTGCCGCCGGATCGGTGGAACGAGCAGAGCCTGTGCGAGCTGTGGCGAGTGCGCGATGTCGCCGGACACCTCGTGTGGCGACTGGGATCAAGCACAGCCGAACTGCTGCGCAGCGCGGCGGGCGCCGTGCTCGCCGACCCCGGCCGAAATCCGATGAGCGCGATCGGCGACGTGAGCGTCGCTGCGGCGAGCGCGGATCCCGCAGAACTGGTGCGGCGCCTGCGACGCATCGCCGCCCTGAAGCTGGGCGGGAACGGCAGGACCGGAGTGAGCGAACTCGCCGAGGCGGTGGTGCACGGCTATGACATCGCCAACCCCTTGGGCATCCGGATGCAGTTGGAGCCGCGTGTGACCGAAGCGGTCGCCAGGTCTCGGCTGCCGCTGCTGCCGCTCAGCGCGCGAATCGTCGTCGCCAGGCGCAGTCTCGTCGCCATCGACGCCGGCTGGAGCGTCGGCACGGGTCCTGCGATCGAGGGCAGCGCCGAAGCGATCGTCCTCTACCTGTTCGGGCGCAAGCCGCGAAGCGGCAACTGATCCGGCTCTCAGTCCGCCGCGTGAGCGCGCGCGCCCGCGCCCAGTTCGAGCAGTTCGCGCGCGCGCACCACGTCGTCGTGCATCTGTGCGATGAGCGCGGGCACGCCTTGGAACGCGACCATGCCGCGGATGCGGTGTTCGAAGACGATGTCGACGACGTGGTCGTAAAGGTCCAACTCCGCGTCGAGCACGTACGCCTCGACCTGCTTCTGCGGCACGCCTTCGAACGTCGGATTGTTGCCGACCGAGATCGCCGCCGGATGGGTCGCGCCGGCATCAACCAGCCAGCCGGCGTAGACGCCGTCGGCGGGGATGAAGCCCTGTGCGTCCGGCGCCAGATTTGCCGTGGGAAAACCGAGTTGCCTGCCGCGCTTCGCGCCGTGCACCACCGTTCCGCGCACCGATGGCGCGCGCCCGAGCAGGCGGGCCGCATGGGCGACCTCGCCCTCGGCCAGGAGCCGGCGGATGTTCGTCGACGATACGCGTGCGCCCTCCGGCGCCACGTCCTCGATTACGTGCACACTGAATCCGAACCGCTCCCCCAGCTCTCGAAGCGTCGCGACGTTTCCGGCGCCGCCGCGGCCGAATCGGAAGTCCCGCCCCACCAGCACGCTGCGCACCTGCAGGGTGTCGACGAGGTAACGACGAACGAACTCCTCCGCGGTCAGCTCCGACATGACCGTGTCGAACACCAGCACGAACGCTGCGTCGGCACCCGTCTTGCTCAGCAACTCGAGTTCCTGCTCGAAGCCGGCGAGCGGCTGCGGGCATCTCTCGGGTGCCAGGATCTCCAGGGGGTTCCGATCGAAGGTGACGATCACCGAAGTCAGGTCGTTGCCACGCGCGTACTCGACAAGGGCGTCGATCACGGCGCGATGCCCCAGGTGCACGCCGTCGAACTTGCCGATCGTGACCGCGGTGGGACCGAACACCGGCGGTTCGGTGTCGGTGGATCGCACGATTCTCATCGCGCCTCCGGCCGGTGCGTGGCCAGCCACCACAGACCCAGTACGGGCAGCACGAGCGGAACGAACAGGTATCCCATGCCGTAGACCGACCAGACGGTAGCCTCACGTCCGAACGGGTCGATCGAGTGCAGACCGAGCACGGCGGGCGCGAACAGGCTGAGAGTTCCGATCACGAGCACTCCGGCGAGCTCGAACGAGATCGTCGCCACCGCGACGCGATACCACGCACGGCCGCGCATCACGAGCGCGACGGTTGCCACGATGTAGACGAGGGCGGAGAGCGCCGAGAGCGAGAACGCGATGGGCGCCTCGGCGAAGCGGTCGATGATCTGGAAGACGCTTCGTCCGGTCGCGGCGAGCGCGAGGATGCCGTACACCACGACGAGCACCCTTCCTACTCCGCTCATCCGCCCGGGGTGATGGGAGCCCGACCGTGCCGGGGTGCTGGTGTTTTCAGTCATCGCTCAACGATTATTGCAGCGCCGCAGGGCGTTCCGCGCCGCTCAGACACCCTGCACGAACCAGATCTGGCCCATCCGATACGTCATGACGGCGATCGCGAGACACACCACGCCGAGGATGACCGTGCTCCAACGCGTCCTCTCGATCAGCGCCCAGAACCCGCCCGCAAGCGGAAGCAGCAGCGCGGAGATCAGGTAGATGTAGAACTCGGCCAGGTTGCCTCTCGGTTCATTGCCGAGGGTCGGGGCGATGATCGTCACCACGAGTTGGGCGATCAGCAGCAGTTCGACCAGCGCCGTGGCGCCCATCGTGAGGTCGTTGGGCGATCTGCCGGCGAATCCGAGCGCGAGGCAGACCAGGCCCGCGACGAGGGCGACGACCACCTGGGCGGACGTGAACCATTCGATCACGAGTCATCGTCCTTCCTGTCGTCGACTTCCTTCGGCGGGCCGACGGGGCCC
The DNA here is from genome assembly GCA_035564555.1 of Humibacter sp. Lineage (GTDB taxonomy): Bacteria > Actinomycetota > Actinomycetes > Actinomycetales > Microbacteriaceae > DATMTS01. The sequence continues at coordinate 10,979 of DATMTS010000076.1, read as the reverse complement.
GCAGGGTCTGCTGCATTCGGCGCACCAGCCGGGTCGGCAGGGAAGTTCACGAGCACTCGTGTCGCGCCATCGCGCACCTCCACGAGTCCGACCAGCCGGCCGTCGGGCGCGACCGCGGCGAACGGACCCTTCGCGCGCTCCGGAGGGATGGGCCGGCTCGTCGTCGCAGTCAGAGCGTCGACCGGCAGTCGCTTGCCGTGCCCCAGATCGACGGCTTGGTCGACGCTGAGATCGAACCGGTCGAAGATGCGGGTGGCGGCCTGCGTCGGCGTCAGTAGGCGCTCGGCCACCGGCAGTTCTTCGAGCTCGGCGGCCTCGGCGATGGTGAACGGCCCCACCGCAGTGCGCCGCAGCGCGGTGAGATGGGCTCCGACGCCGAGCGCTTCGCCCAGATCACGGGCCAGCGCACGCACGTACGTGCCGGAGGAGCAATCGATGCGAACCCGCAGATCGATGCCCGGCCGACCCTCGGCATCCACCGGCTGCGATGAGAGCAGTTCGAACGCCGACACGGTGACGGGCCGCGCAGGCAGATCGACGTCCTCCCCGTTGCGCACCCGTGCGTACGCGCGCTTGCCGTCGACCTTGATCGCGCTCACCGAACTGGGCACCTGCATGATGTCGCCGGTGAGCGCCGCCATCGCCGCCATGAACTGCCCGGTCTGGATGGTCGCGATCGCGGCCGGCGGTGCCACGGTGACGACCTCGCCTTCTGCATCGTCGGTCGTGGTCGACGCGCCCAGCCGTATGGTCGCCTCGTACTGCTTGTGCGTGCCGACCAGGAAGGTCAGCAGTCGGGTGGCCGTGCCGACCCCGACTACGAGCAGGCCGGTCGCCATGGGGTCGAGCGTTCCGGCATGGCCCACCTTGCGGGTGCCCGCCAGCCGTCGCACCCGCGCGACGACGTCATGGCTGGTCCAGCCGCCGGGTTTGTCGACCAGCAGGATGCCGCTGGCGGCCGGTCCGTGCGGCTTCGAGGCGCTCACGCCTCGGCCCGGACGGCGCCGAGTACCGTGTCGAGCTTCGAGCGGAACGCGCACGTGAGCAGTTCGGTCACAGCACCGTCCTGGCCGAACTCGTCCGTCATGCGCAAAGCGATGAGCGTGTTGAAGAGCATGCCGTGCGCGAGGAAGTCGACGGTGGCCTGGGCGTCGATGCCTGCCTCCTCGCGAAGCAACTCGTAGATCGATTGGAAGCCGCGGCGTGCCACCCGGCCGATGACCGGATCGTGCCCCATCGAGAAGGATTGCATCAAGGAGAGCAGGATGCCTCGGTCGGTGATCAGATCGGCGTACGCCGCTCCCATCCGCGCGCCTCGCTCCTCCGGTTGCTCACCCGCTTCGACGCTGGCGGCGATCGCCGTGCGGAATGCGACGGTCAGCTTGTCGAGCGCACGGTCGAGCACCTCGACGAACAGGTTCTCCTTGCTGCCGAACATGCGCACGACGTACGGCTGACTGATCCCGGCTGCTTGCGCGACCTGATCGGTGGTGGCACCGGAATAGCCTCGCTCGCCGAACACCAGACTTGCGGCGGCGAGGATCTGCTCCCGGCGCTCCGGGGCCGGGATGCGTTCCGCGGGCCCGCTTCGGTCCGATCCACCGTGCTCGCTGTGCTTCTCACTCACACTTGACATGTTATCAGTCGATAACTACGCTCTAGTAATCATTCGATTACAACCTCTGGAGGATCTCGGTGACCTCATCCACCACCCGCCGGGTGCCCATCTGGCTCGCCGTGTTCGCGGCGTCCCTGCCGATGTTCATGGCGACGCTCGACAACCTCGTCGTGACCAACGCACTGCCGGCGATCAGCACGAACATCCACGCCTCCATCGATGAACTGCAGTGGATAGTCAATGCGTACACTCTCAGCTTCGCTACGTTCATGCTGATGGCGGTCGCACTCGGCGACCGGTTCGGCCGGCGCACGCTCTTCGTCGCGGGAATCACCGTGTTCACGCTCGCTTCTGCCGCCTCCGCCCTTGCGACACAACCGTGGATGCTGATCGGCGCCCGGGCCGTGCAGGGCCTGGGTGCGGCCGCCTTGATGCCGTTGTCGCTGACCTTGCTCGTGGGTACGGTGAGTGAACGGATGAGGCCGGCTGCGATCGGCATCTGGGGAGGCATCTCCGGGCTCGGCGTCGCTCTCGGTCCGCTGATCGGCGGAGCGGTGGTGCAGGGCTGGAACTGGCAGGCGATCTTCTGGCTCAATGTCCCGTTCGGAATCGTCAGCCTTCCTCTCGTGCTGTTCGCGCTGCCCAACTCGTTCGGGGCGCGACTGCGCGCCGACGTCGCCGGCGTACTGCTGGCCGGACCCGGAGTGCTGGGACTGGTCTACGGCATCGTGCGCGGCAACGATGCGGGCTGGGGCAGCCCGGAGGTGCTCGGAGCCCTGATCGGCGGCGCCGCATTGACGGTCGGGTTCCTTTTCTGGGAATCCCGTACGAGCGCACCGCTCCTGCCGCTGCGATTGTTCCGCAACCGCAGCTTCTCCGTCGCGAACGCGGTCGGCGCGACCTTCGGATTCGGGATCTTCGGAGCGATCTTCATCCTGATCCAGTTCCTGCAGATCGTGCAGGGCCGAACTCCGTTGGAGGCCGGGCTGATGACGATGCCGTGGACACTCGCCCCGATGGTCGTCGCACCGCTGACCGGCTTGATCACCCCGCGGATCGGCACGCGGGTGCCGATCGTCGTGGGACTGGCATTGCAGGCCACGGCGATGTTCTGGCTGGCGACGATCCTTTCGGCGACGACCCCGTTCACCGCGCTGGTGCCGCCATTCCTGCTCGCCGGCATCGGAATGGGGCTGGTGTTCGCCCCGAGCTCGACGGCCGTGCTTGCCGGGATGGCGCCGGCGGACCATGCCAAGGCATCGGGCACCAATTCCACCGTGCGTGAGATCGGCGTGGCCCTGGGAATCGCGGTGCTCACCGCCGTCTTCACCGGGGCCGGCGGGACGTTGACTCCGACCGGATACGTGGATGCCGCCGTGCCGGCAGTGCTCGTCGGCGCATCGGCCCTGCTGGCGGCCGCGATCGTCGCGCTGTTCCTGCCCGCCGGTGGCAGCATGGCACACACCGGCACCGAGCAGCGACCCGGGGCGGCCACGGCCGAACCCTCCGTTCCGGTTGCCGGCAGGGAGACGGACCTTCTGCCGACGGCCTAGGCTGGCGGGGTGCGCATCGCGGTGATCGGAACCGGTGCGATCGGGGGCACCATCGCCGCCCTGCTCGATCGCGCCGGACACGAGGTCGAGGTCACCGCCCGCGGAGCGGGACTGACCGCCATCCTCGGGCGCGGCATCCGGCTCGACGGGGCATGGGGCGAACACATCGCGTCGGTTGCGGCATCGCAACGGCTCACCGGAGCAGTGGAATTGGCGTTCCTCTGCACCAAGGCGCAGGACGCGGAGTCGGCGATGATCGAGAATCGTGCGGCGCTGCGCGGCATCCCCGTGGTGGTCGTGCAGAACGGGCTCGAAGGCCTCGAGATCGCGAGCCGGGTCCTTCCCGACTCGGAGTGCGTCGGGGCTCTGGCGCTCTACGCGGCGCAGTACGTCGACCCGGGCCACGTGACGGTGACCGCGCCGGGCGCGACCTACCTCGGCGCCGGTGCCGGCGAGCCCGGCCCGGCCGCGCGGTTGGCGGCGGCGACCTTGAACACCGCGATGCCCGCCGTCGCGACGCCCAATTTCATCGGCTGCCAGTGGACGAAACTCGTGATCAACATGGTCAACGCGATTCCGGCCGTCACCGGGCTGAGCGTGCAGCAGACGATCCGAGATCGTACGCTCGGACGGATCGTGACGGCGGCGATGCGTGAGACAGTACGAGTCGGATTCGCGGTGGGAATCCGTTACGGCTCACTGCAGGGGCTGAGTCAGCCGGCGCTGCGAGCGTTCGCCGCCTCGCCGTTGTGGACCGGCCGCCTGCTGCCCGCGATGATGGCGCGCCGGATGGGCGCGAGACCGAATCTCGGCTCGACGCTGCAGAGCATCCGGCGCGGTCAGCCGACCGAGGTCGACTATCTGAACGGCGCCGTCGTCTCGGCCGCGGCGGCCATCGGCCGGTCGGCTCCCGTCAACGCGGCCCTGGTCGCTGCCGTACACGAGGTCGAGTCCTCCGGCTCGTTCATCCGGCCCGGAGATCTCGAGGCCGTCGTATCGCGGCTGATCTGAATCCGGGTCTGCCGCAGGCGCACCGCGGTCAGCCGCAGGCGCATCCGACGTCGGGGAAAACGCGCCTGGGATGCTCCGGCTCGCGGTTGTCGATCACGGCCGACGCCTTCAGCGACGGCTGCACCTCCGATTCGTACCGCTGAAACGCGCCGACATACCGGGAATTGGATGCCGCGCCCGGGTCGGCGTCACGTCCCGCAGTCTCGGCCAGGCGCGCGTATGCCTGAGCCAGCGGCACGTCGAGGTACACGGAGTAGTTCCACGTGCCGCTGAGTTCCGGGCGGTTCAGGAAGACGCCGTCGATGACGAGCACCAGGTCGGCCGGACCGGTGCGCCAACTGCTCACCGTGGGAGCGTCACGACGCACGTCGAAGGCGTCGGTCTGGAACCCCGCACTTCCGGCCATCCGGAACGGATCGATGAGCACCCGCCGCAGCGTCCGGTAGTCGAAGGAGCGCTCGTAGTATTCGCGTGCCTGATCCGCCTCGCCCTGATGCCGTTCGGCGCGCGGCCGGTGGAAGTCGTCAATGCTCGCCCTGGCCGTCGCGGTGCCCGCCTCGGCGAACACGGCTGCGAGGCCGTCGGCGAACTCGGTGGTGCCCGATCCGGGCACGCCGTCGACCGCGATGGCGACCCGGCCCGCCGGATAGTTGTGCGTGATCTCGGCACGCAACCGGCGTAGCAGCGCCACCCGCGGAGTCGTGACCAGTTGCATGCTTCGAGCTTACGGCGATCGCATTATCGTGGAGGTCGTGACGATGACGGCCGGCCCCGATGACGCCGCCCGCGACGTCGGCGTGCTCGCCGAGGCGATCATCGACTGGTTCGCCAGGAACGCACGAGACCTGCCCTGGCGGCGCGACGGTTTCAGCGCCTGGGGAACGCTCGTCAGCGAGTTCATGCTGCAGCAGACGCCCGTGAGTCGTGTCGTACCGCACTTGGAGGCCTGGCTGCAGCGCTGGCCGACTCCGGCATCCCTTGCCGCCGTGCCTCCGGGCGAGGCCGTCCGCGCCTGGGCGCGGCTCGGCTACCCACGGCGTGCGCTTTGGTTGCACGCCTGCGCGGTGATCATCACGCAGACACACCGCGGAGTCGTTCCCGACGATGTCGACACGTTGCTCGCGCTGCCGGGCGTCGGCGACTACACGGCGCGCGCCGTCGCCGCCTTCGCCTACGGCCGGAGGCATCCGGTTGTCGATACGAACGTGCGGCGCGTGCTCGCGCGCGCACTGACCGGGCAGGCGGAACCGCCACCGCCGAACGCCCGCCGCGACCTTGCGCAGATGGAGGCGCTGCTGCCGAGTGACGAGGCCGCCGCGCGGGCGCTGAACGCGGGGACCATGGAACTCGGAGCGGTGCTCTGCACGGCCCGGGCGCCGCGCTGCGAAGAGTGCCCGATCGCTTCGCTGTGCGCCTGGCGCTCGGCCGGTCATCCGAGCTACCAGGGACCCCGGAAGACGGTTCAGAAACGCTACGAGGGAAGCGACCGGCAAGCGCGCGGGGCGATCATGCGCGAGCTGCGCAGCGCTCAGGCGCCGATGGCCGAGGCCGAGCTCGAACGCGTGTGGCCCGACGCCGAGCAGTTCGCTCGAGCGATCTCCGGTTTGCTCGACGACGGGCTCGCGGTGCGCGCGCACGACGGGTACGAATTGCCCTGACGCCCGGGGACGCCCCGTGTCCGCCGGGCGTGCTCGCGCTCCGCTAGCTGACGGAGTCGCGGGCGTCGCGGGCCGCCTGAAGATCGCGATAGAGACGCTCATTGTCGCGATTCGCCGTGCCTCCGCGTGCCTGAATGGCCGCGGGAAGCCACTCGCTCACCGCGAAGCGCCGCTCGCCCCGGTGCACTCGCTCGGCGCGCGGAACCCGTCGCGTCCAGCCGTGTTCGATGCCCTGCAACCACGTTCCACTTGTCATGGCTCAAACGCTACGATCATCTAAATTCTGCCACCAGGTTGGACGCAGACTATCTTCACAAAGATACTGCCACTAGGATGTGAGCCGTGCTGAAGTCTGTTGCGGTGCCGCTGGTCGACGACCTCGCCATGTTCGAGTTCGGACTCGTCTGCGAGGTGTTCGGGCTCGACCGCAGCGACGCCGGCGTTCCGCGCTTCGACTTCCGCGTGTGCGGTGTCGAACCCGGTGTCCCGCTGCACAGCGCCGTCGGCGCCGCGGTGACTCCGCCGTACGGGTTGGACGCCATGGAGGATGCCGACCTGATCGCCGTGCCGGCCGCCACGATCCGTGACGAGTATCCGCCCGAATTGCTCGCCGGGCTGCAACGGGCATCCGCTCGGGGAGCCACCCTGCTCAGCGTGTGCTCCGGTGCGTTCATCCTCGGCGCGGCCGGGCTGCTCGACGGCCGGGAATGCACGACCCATTGGCGCTACGCGGATCGGCTCCAGGAGCGGTTCCCGAAAGCTCACGTCGATCCCTGCGTGCTGTTCGTCGACGACGGCGACCTGGTGACCAGCGCCGGCACGGCTGCGGGCGTGGACGCCTGCCTGCATCTGGTCCGCCGGGAATTAGGCAGCACTGCGGCCAACACCATCGCGCGCAGCATGGTCGTGCCACCGCAACGCGACGGCGGTCAACGTCAGTACATCGAACGCCCGATACCCGAAACGCGAGCCGACACGCTCAGCGACGTGATCGACTACCTGAACGAGCGCCTCCAGGAGCAGCACACCGTGTCTGCCCTCGCAGATCGCGCGCACATGTCGCCGCGCAGCTTCGCCCGCCGGTTCGTCGCCGAGACCGGCGTGACGCCCATGCAATGGCTGACGAGGCAGCGCATCCTGCACGCGCGGCTGCTACTGGAGACGAGCACGCTGTCGATCGATGAGATCGCGCGGCAATGCGGGTTCGGCAGTGCCACCCTCTTCCGGCACCATTTCGATCGCGAGGTGGGTGTGCCGCCGAGCCGGTACCGCAGTTCGTTCACCGCCGTCGGCTGACCGCAGCCGAGCGCCGTGGCGGACGCACCGCCCGAGGCACCTCCGCCGGCGCGGACCGGCCCAACGGCACGCCGACTTTTGCTGTGTATTGTCGTGACAGACCTCTTGACCCGAAAGCCCTCGATGCCCGACAGCCCGCTCTCCGCCTCGCCGTACGAGGTGCTCGGAGTGGCGCCCACCGTCAGCCAGGAGGAGTTGCGCCGGGCGTACCGCCGTCTGCTGCGGCAGACGCACCCCGATACGGGCGGCTCGGCGGCGCGCTTCGACGCCGTGCAACGTGCGTGGGCCGCCGTCGGCACCGTGGAGAGCCGCGCGGCGTACGACCGCGGACGGCCCGCGACCCGCGAGGAGCACCCGGCCTGGGCACCGGCGGCACCCGCAGCGCGCACCCGTACGACCGGCACCGACACCCGACCGAAGGCACGAAGCCACGGGCATCCCGGGGGCCTGCAGCGAGAGCGGTTCCTCACACTGATGCGCGAGTGGTCCGGGCAGGGTCAGACCCTCACCGACCCTTACGATCCGACCCTCGTGCGCTCGGCGCCGCGCGAGATCCGGCACGCGCTCGCCGACGCGTTGGCGGAGGAGGCGGCGGCTCGCGCGCTGGTGTCGCTGGGCATCGGCTACACGATCTGGCACGACGTCGCGGTCGACCCGCGCGGCGGCGGCTCCGCGCTGCCGAAGATCGATCACGTCGTGCTCGGGCCCACCGGCCTGTTCGCCGTTCAATCCGAAGACTGGGGAACCCCGGTGAAACTGCATCGCGGCGACCTCGTCGGCGACGGTGTGGATCACTCCCCGTTGCACACTCTGGCGTCGAAGGCCCGGGGTCTGGGCAAACAGACCAGGGTGCGGTTCGGCGCAGCAGTCGTAGCCGTACCCGACGAAGCCTTCGACGATTCGTTCCGCGTCGCCGGCACCTCTCGCGGCATCGCGCTCGTGGTCGCGCAGGCGTCGTTCCTGCCGGGGCTGCTGCGGATGGGAGTGCCGGGATCACCGCGCCCGGACGGCACCGAACTCTTCGAGGTGCGCACCCGGCTGCAGCAGGGCATCCGCTTCGCCTGAGGCGCGCCGGACGCGCCTACGCCCTTCGACGGCCGGCGAGCGAGGGCTGGCTCAGGGAGCCTGCTCGCCGCGCTGCCCGGCGGCGGCATCGGGTTGGTCATCGTCGTCGAGTTCATCGTCGTCGATCTCGTCTGCGTCGAGATCACGCGGTTTGACGTAGGGATCTTCGTCGCCGGCGTACTCCGCGGATGCCGCGATCGTGGCGACCGACTCGTCCTGCTCGTGCGCCCTGCGCAGCAGTTCCTCGATCTGCGCCGCGTTCTCCGGGATCGCGTCGTGGATGAACTCGAGGCTCGGGGTGAGCCGAGAGGTGATGTTCTTGCCCACCTCGGTGCGCAGCATCCCCGTCGCCGCCTTCAGCGCTGCGGCCGAGTCTGTGCGCTCCTGTTCGCTGCCGTACACGGTGTAGAACACGCTGGCGTGCTGCAGGTCCCCCGTGACACGCACGTCGGTGATCGTCACGAACCCCAGTCGGGGATCGCGCAACCCCCGGTCGAGCCTCTTCGCGATGATGACCTTGATCCGGTCGGCGAGCTTCCTCGCCCGTGCCTCATCAGCCATGTCTCAACCTAGCTTTCTCTTCTACCCGGCGATCGATGCGCCCTTGAAAAACGCGTCCCGACCAGAAGGAGCGCCGGGATCCTTCCGCGAGGGAAGGATCCCGGCACTCCGCATGCGTCCGGCAACCCGGACACACGACTAGCCTCTCGGCTTCTCCCGCATCTCGATCGTCTCGATCTCGTCACCCTCGCGGATGTCGTTGAACTTGCCGAGGCCGATTCCGGCCTCGAAGTCCGTGCGAACCTCCGTGACGTCATCCTTGAACCGGCGTAGCGACTCGATGGCGAGTCCGTCGGCAAGCACGACGCCGTCGCGGATGACGCGCGCCTTCGCGTTGCGGGTGATGGTACCGCTGCGCACGACCACACCGGCGATGTTTCCGAACTTGGAGGAACGGAACACCTCGCGGATCTCGGCGATACCGGACTGCACCTCTTCGAACTCGGGCTTGAGCATGCCGGTCAGGGACTGCTCGATGTCCTCGATCGCGTTGTAGATCACCGAATAGAAGCGCACGTCGACGCCCTCGCGTGCTGCGCGTTCGCGCGCCTTGACGTCGGGGCGCACATTGAACCCGATCACGATCGCGTTGTCGATCGTCGCCAGGTCGATATCGCTCTCGGTGATCGCGCCGACACCGCGGTGCAGGATGCGCAGCTGAACCGAGTCGTCGACCTCGATCTTGAGCAACGACTCCTCGAGAGCCTCGACGGCACCCGAGACGTCACCCTTGATGATGAGGTTGAGCGACTCGACCTTGCCCTCTTCAAGGGCACGCGTGAAGTCTTCCAGGCTGATGCGCTTGCGGGCCTTGGCGAGTTGGGCGTTGCGCTCGGCGGCTTCGCGCTTCTCGGCGATCTGCCGGGCGGTGCGGTCTTCTTCGGTCACGATGAATGTGTCGCCGGCGCGGGGCACCGTCGACAGACCTTGCACCTGAACGGGACGAGAAGGCGTCGCGAACTCGACCGTCTCGCCGTTCTCGTCTGCCATCGCACGGACACGTCCGTAGGCTGTGCCCGCAACGATCGAGTCGCCGACCTGCAGCGTTCCCGACTGGATGAGCACAGTGGCAACCGCACCGCGGCCCTTGTCGAGCTTGGCCTCGATCGCGACACCGCGGGCATCCTTGTTCGGGTTCGCCCGCAGATCGAGCCCGGCGTCGGCCGTGAGCAGCACGGCATCGAGCAGGTTCTGGATGCCGACGTTCTCGCGTGCCGAGACGTCGACGAACATCACGTCGCCGCCGTACTCCTCGGCGACCAGACCGAACTCTGTGAGCTGCTGGCGCACCTTGGCGGGGTTCGCGTCCGGCTTGTCGATCTTGTTCACCGCGACCACGATCGGCAGGTTCGCCGCCTGAGCGTGGTTCAGTGCTTCGATCGTCTGCGGCATGATGCCGTCGTCGGCCGCGACCACGAGGATCGCGATGTCGGTCACCTGGGCGCCACGGGCACGCATGGCGGTGAACGCCTCGTGGCCCGGCGTGTCGATGAACGTGATCGCGCGCTCGTTGCCGTCGTGCTCCACCGACACCTGGTACGCACCGATGTGCTGCGTGATGCCGCCGGCCTCGCCCGCGATGACGTTCGCGTTGCGGATGGCATCCAGCAGGCGCGTCTTACCGTGGTCGACGTGACCCATGACGGTGACCACCGGCGGGCGCACCTCAAGGTCTTCGTCGCTCTCCTCGTCGAGCTCGGCCTCCAGGTCGATGTCGAAGCCTTCGAGCAGCTCTTTGTCTTCGTCCTCGGGCGAGACGATCTGGATCTTGTAACCCAGTTCGTCGCCGAGCACCTCGAAGGTCGCCTCGTCGAGCGACTCGGTCGCCGTGGCCATCTCACCGAGGTGGAACAGCACGGTGACCAGGTTTCCGGGACTCGCGTCGATCTTGTCGGCGAAATCACTGATCGACGCACCGCGGCGCAGACGGACGATCGTGTTGCCGTCGCCGCGAGGTACGCTCACGCCGCCGATCGACGGCGCCTCGCGCATCTCGAACTCTTGCCGCTTCGTACGCTTCGACTTGCGGGCCTTGCTCTTGCCGCCACCGCGGCCGAACGCGCCGGCCGTGCCACCGCCGGGACCGCGACCACGGCCACCACCACCGGGGCGTGGGCCGCCGAAACCGCCGCCGGGGCGCTGGAAGCCACCGGCTCCGGTTCCCGCACCTGCTCCGGTACCGGCGCCGCCGGGACGCTGGAAGCCGCCGGGACGCTG
>DATMTS010000075.1:0-19785 GCA_035564555.1 Humibacter sp. | reverse complement strand
GGTCTTCGGCGAGTGCGGCCACCGTGGCTTCACCCCGCTGACGGTCTGGCCGACGGGCCCCGGAAACGCGGTGCGCCTGTGCTGAACACCGCGACACGTCCGCGCGGACGACACCGACACCGACCGCACCGACACCCGCAGCACCCGCAGCACCCGCAGCATCCGCAGCATCCGACCGCATCGAAATCAGGTGAGACGCCGGGCCGACTGGATTATCCGGTTCGACCCCGGTGTCACCTGATTTCGATACGGGCACAGCAGGCACAGCGGGCACAGCGGAGGCAAGGGGCCCGACCGGCACGACGGGGCCAAGGGGGAAGTCGAGTTCCCGGCCGGCTCGCGGGTTCACGGTGCACGAAACGGATTCCAGTCCGAAGGAGCGGTCGATGCAGGCCTCGTTGCAGGCGATGCACGGGTTGACCCACTCGGATCGGCCGGCGAACGAAAGGGCGACGATGTGCGGGTCGGCGAGGAACGGCCGTGCCATCGACACCAGGTCGGCGTGGCCGGCGGCGAGAACCGCCTCCGCCTGCTCGAGGGAGTTGATGCGATTGGATGCGATGACCGGCACTGCGGCTCCGGCCCGAGCGATGCTGCCGCGGATCCGCGCCGAGATTCCTGTCCAGGCCGCATGCGGCACCATCGACTGCACCGTCGGCGTTCGTGATTCGTGCCATCCGATGCCGACGTCGATCGCATCGGCGCCTGCCCGCACCAGTTCCGCGGCGAGCGCGTCGACCTCGTCGGGCGTGGAGGAGCCCGGCACGAGGTCGTCGCCCGATATCCGCACCAGCACCGCGCGATCTCCCGCCGCCTCGCGTACGGCGCGCGTCACGGCGACCGGGAAGGCGCGCCGCCGTTGCGCGTCGCCGCCCCACTCGTCGTCGCGCAGGTTCGTCACCGGCGAGGCGAACTGATTGATCAGGTATCCCTCGGATGCCATCACCTCCACCGCGTCGAATCCGAGGTCGACCGCGACCCGGGCGGCGGCGGCGAAGTCAGCGATCGTCTCCTGGATGCCCTCCTCGGTCAGAGGCTGCGGCTCGGCGCGGGAGAACCGGCTGTACACGGCCGACGGTGCGACCGGCGTGAGCCCGAAGGCGTCCGGGAACGCATACCGACCGGCGTGGAACAGTTGCAGCGCGACGCGTGCTCCCTCCCGGTGCACGGCATCCACGACGACGCGCCACCGCTGCGCATGCTCCACCTCCCGGATCAACGTGTACCCGGCGTTGCCCGCACCCACCCGGCTCACCGCGGCGCCACCGGTGATGATCAGGGCGGCGCCGCCGCGCGCCCGCTCGGTGTAGAAAGCCGCCAGGGACTCGGGCGACGCGTTCTCGAGATTCAGGTGCATCGAGCCCATCACGACACGATGCGGCAGGCTCAGCCGACCGATCCGCACCGGCGTACGCACCGTCGGGTACGCGGCGACCGGCGCGCCGGCCGCTGCGTCGCGCGCGATGGGGACCGACATGGGATCAGCCGCGGGTGGGTCTCGGCGGCAGACCGAGCGGCTCGGAGGTGTCGTGCCAGTACGGCGGGGCTGCGACCGTCATTCCGCCGTCCACCACGATTGTCTGCCCGGTGATATACGACGACCGCGCCGAGAGTAGGAACTCGATCGCGTCTGCCATGTCGTCAACGGTGCCCGGGCGCCCCAACGGGATCGCGTCGATCACCTTCTGCATCGGCGCCATTCCCGGCATCGAATAGAAGTATTCGAGCGAGTCCGAGTCGATCAGTCCGCCGTTGACCCCGTTCACGTTGATGCCGTACCCGGCGAACTCCACGGCCATGAACCGGATGAACGACTCCACAGCGGCCTTGTACGATCCGAGCGCGGCGTAGGTGGCGAATCCCCGCATGCTGCCGTAGCTCGAGACGGCGACGATCCGGCCGCCGTCGTCCATCAGCTTCACGGCCTCCTGTGCACCGAGCACGAACGGGCGCACGTTCATGGCGTACGAGCGGTCGAGATGATGAGTCTTCAGGTCGGTGATGCGTTTGAATGCGGCCGCCGCCGCATTGTTGACGAAGAAGTCGAGCCGACCGTACTCCTGCGCGACGATGTCGAACAGTCGAACGATGTCCTCCGGGCTTTCCACGTCCGCTCCGACGGCGAGGCCCTCGCCGCCGGCACGGCGCGCCTCTGCGACCACCTCGTCTGCCAGTTCCGCGTTCGTGCGATAGTTCACCACGACGGTGGCCCCCTTGGCGGCGAGGGCGAGGGCGAGCGTACGACCGATTCCGCGGGAGGCCCCGGTGATCACCGCGATGCGACCCTCGAACTCCCTATCATCGGCATGCCGGCGGGACCTCTGCGCGCGCAGGTCGTCGCTCTGGGGCGTGGACTCGCTCACTTCACCACCTCCGATGCCGCGGCACGCAGCAACACGTCGCGGGCGACGACGGTCTTCTGAATCTCGTTCGTGCCCTCTTCGAAGCGCTGGGCGCGCGCATCGCGGTAGACCCGTTCGATCTTCTCGCTCTTCCAATAGCCGAGGCCGCCGTGCACCTGAAGCGCCTTGTCGGTCACCCGGGTCAGCATGTCCACGGCGATCATCTTCGCCATCGATGACAGAGCGGATGCCTCGGGCGCGCCGTTCTGCCACTCCCGCGCCGCATGCAGCACCAGTTGCTTGGCCGCCTGGATGTCGGCCTCGTTCTCGGCGATCATGAACGCGACGGCCTGGCGGGAGGCGATCGGCTTGCCGAACGTGACCCGCATTCTCGCGTAGTCGACGGCGAGCTGCTGTGCCCGTTCCGCGAGACCGACGCAACTCATCGCGACCGACACCCGGCTCGGGGTGAGGAAGCCGCCGAGCGCGATCTCCAGGCCGTCGCCCTCCTCGCCCAGCCGCTGCGCGGCAGGCACAGGTGTGTCGTGGAAGGTCAGCCGCGCGTGATCGGTGCCGCGCACGCCCATCGTGTTGGAGGTGTCCTCGACGGTGGCGCCGACGGCATCCCGATCGACCAGCAGGCACACGGTGCCGTCCTTGCCCGTCGACCCCTCAAGGCGGGCGAACAAGAGCCAATAGTCGCATTTCACCCCGAAGGTGATGAGGTGTTTGCGGCCGCTCAGGTAATAGGTGTCGCCCTCGCGACGGACCCGGCAGCTGATGTCGGCGCCCGTGCCGTTGTCCGGTTCGGTGAGCGTGAATGCGACGAGGATGTCGCCCGCGATCGACGGCTTGACGAACCGATCGCGTTGCTCATCGGTGACGAACGGATTCATCGCCCGCCAGGTGCCGTTGATCACGTGCACCAGCATCCTGATCGACGCGTGGGACCGGGAGAAGATCTCCATCAGGCCCATCCACTGGCTGAATGCGAGCCCTCGGCCGCCGAGTTCCGTCGGCGCCGCCAGGCCCAGGTATCCGTGATCGCGCAGTTCGTCGAAGAGTTCCTGCGGCACCTCCCCCGTTTCCTCGATGCGCTCGGCCCACGCCTCGCCCGGCCCCTCCACCCATCGGGTCACCTCGGTGACCAGGGCGTCGAATTCAGGCTGTTCGATTCGGCTGCCTCGTCCGTCGAGTGTGGTCTTGGGCGGTGTCATTGACGATGCTCTCCTTGTCGTGATGCGTTACGGTGCTCAGTCGTTGCGGCTTCAGGCCGGCCGCGCGCTCCCGGAGCAAGAACTTCTGCACCTTGCCGACGACGTTACGCGGAATGTCGTCGATGACCTCGAGCCGCTCCGGCCAATAGTTCTTGGAGACCTCGCGCTCGTCAAGGAACTTCTGCATCTGGGCGAAGGTCAGACGCTTGCCGGGCACCAGCGTCACGAACGCGCAGGCGCGTTCGCCGAGACGCTGGTCGGGCATCGACACGATCGCCACATCGTCGATCGACTCGTGCTGGTACAGCAACTGCTCGATCTCGGAGACCGGGATCTTCTCACCGCCGCGGTTGATCACGTCGCGCACCCGCCCGGTGATGCGCAGGTAGCCGTCGTCGTCGATCGTGGCGAGATCGCCGGTTCGGTACCAGCCGTCGTCGGTGAACACCTCCGCGGTCAGATCGGGCCGGTCGAGGTAGCCGTCGAACACGGTGGGGCTCGCCAGCTCGAAGTTGCCCTCGACCCCCGACGGCAACGGGCGGCCCTCATCGTCGACGATGCGCAACGAGACCCCGGTGAGCGCCTTGCCGTCGGTGCCCCACGCCTTGCCGGCTGGGTCGGCGGGGCCGGCCAGCGCGCCGAGACCCGTCTCGGTGGTGCCGAACGCGCCGCACACGGCTGCGCCGAGCACACGAGTCGCGCGTTCGGCCAGTGCGCGGGGCACGGCCGCACCCGTGGCCACGAAGATGCGCAACGCCTTGGGCGCCGAAGCGCCGGCTTCGACCTCGCGCACCAGATCGGTGAGGAACGGCGTCGCCGCCTGCACGAACGTGCCCTCCCATTCGTTCAAGACCTCGATCGCCCGGCGGGAATCCCATACGGCCTGCACGATCTCGGGCACGCCGAGCGCCCAGGACAGCCACATTCCGTAGAGGAAGCCGGTCTGGTGCGCCAACGGCGACGGCACGTAGATCGTGTCGGTCTGGTTCAGCGGCAGGTGTTCGATCTCCATCCACGCCGCGCGACTCAGGTTCTGATGACGGTGGATGACACCCTTCGGCTCACCGGAGGTGCCGGAGGTGAAAAGCAGTTGCGCCGGATCTTCGGGCTTCGGTGCCCGCTCGTCGATCGCCTCCCGATCGATCTCGGCCCAGGCCGATGCCCGGTGCCAGGCCTGCCAGGCGACGTGCGGGTTCTCGCAGGACGGCAGCACGTGCGCCACCCCTGGCGTGAGGTGCAGCACGAGCACGTTCTGCAGCACGATGCCCTGCCGCACCTCGGGGTTGTCGAGAATCTGCGCGGTCTCGCGGTCGTGCTGCCTGCCGCGGAAGTTGTCTGCCACGACCATGAGCTTCGCCTTCGAACGCCGCAGCGCGAACGCGACCTCGCGCTGGCGGAAGATCGGCATGATCGGGCAGATCACCGCGCCGATGCGCATCGCCGCCGCCGCGATGACCACGAATCCGCGACAGTTCGGCAATTGCACGGCGATGCGGTCGCCGCGCTCGATGCCCATGCTGAGGAACAGTGCCGCAGCCTTGTCGACGGCATGATCGAGTTCGGCCCAGCTCATGTGGTCGGTGCGGTCGGGCTCGGCATCCACCACGGCCAGGGCGTGCGGGCGCTCCGCCGCCCACTTGCGGATCCATTCCGGGCCGGTCATGCGGGCCGCCGCTTCGGCGGTTCCGGCGGGCGGAGCGTGCCGTGCGGTCGGCTTGGCTGGGCTCTTCTCCACCTGCATGTCCACATGCAGGTCATGCATGGCGTCGAGGAACTGCGGATACGAGATGCGGTAGGCGTTCGGGAAGGTGAGCGTGGATCGCCCGTCGGCGGCCGTGGCGGCGACCGCGAGCGACATCAGCACCCGGTGGTCGTTGAACGAAGACAGGTGCGCTCCACGCAGGCGCTCGACGCCTCTGATGCGCAAGTCGGTGCCGTCGAACTCGAGATCGGCGCCCATCTCGTTGAGTTGCAGCATCGAGACGACACGGTCGGATTCCTTGAGACGCACATGTTGGACGTTGCGGAACACGCTCTCCCCGTCCGCGACAGCCGCCATCGCGGAGAGGATGGGCAGCATGTCGGGCACCTGCCTGCAGTCAACTTCGGTGGCACGCAGCCGCACGCCGTCGTGCAGCACGCGTACGCCGTCGGTCTCGGCGTCGTACGCCATCGGCAGACCCATCCGGCGTGCGATGCCGAGGAATTCGGCCTCCGGGTGGTCGACGGCCAGCGGGTCGGTGCTGTGCAGCCCGGTGAGCAGCACGTCGGAGGGGTGGATGCCGGCGAGCGCGAGCCCGAAGGCCGCCGACCCGATGTCGGGCGGCATCACCACCTCCGCCGGATGCGCGCTCTGATCCGGTTCGATCTCGTACCGGCGGCCATCGGCCGAGACAGACACCTCGAGCCCGAACTGCGACATCATGCGCACCGTCAGGTCCACATAGCTGCGCTCGTTGAACTCGCCGTCGACCACCACGGTCGTATGCTCTCTGGCGAACGGCGCCAGCAGCAGCAGCGCGGACACCCATTGGGAGAGGGTTCCGGCGATGTGCACCTCCCCGCCACGCGGGCGACCGTGCCGAACCTGGATGGGCGGGCAGTCGGTCGGCGAGCCGGCATCCACCCCGAGATCGTTGAGCGCGCGCAACAGCGGCCCGATGGGTCGCCGCTGGAAATACTTCTGGCCGGTCACGACCAGGTCGCGATCAGCGAGCGCAGCGAGGCCGACCATGAAGTACAGCGTCGTACCGGAACTGCCGACGGTGACCGTGTCGCGGCGAGGACGATAGCGACCGCCGTGCACGACGAACGTGTCGCCGTCGACATCGATCCGGATGCCGAGGGAGCGCAACAGCCCCACGGTGTACTGCACATGTCTGGCATCACTGAGCCCCGTGATGCGACTGACTCCGGGGGCCAGGGACGCCAGGATCAATGCCCGGTGCGCGTGATATTTCGAATTCGGCACCTGAACGGCGCCATGCACCCGATCCGAACTTCCTGCAACTGACAAATGCATGTGACCGTCTCCTCCACCCGGGTCGAATGCGGGCTGTGTGCTTTCGCGGCGAGAACGCCGCCGGCGCCTCGATGCGCCGAAGATCTTGGGATGCCGAGCCGGGAACGGACCGACCCGGAACGTCAGTTCGCGGGCGGAGGAGCCGCGAGGCGGGCAGAGGCCCAGGTGGCCCGGGCATCGGTTCCGCCGCGTGATGCGTGTTGAATCGTTCCGCTCGCGAGCGCCCCGTGAACCCTTGCCATACCACAGGCTTAACAGCATTCCCTCAGGAGCACAAGCAGTTGCGCGGGCGCCCGGAACGGAATATAGAGGAGTGCGACGCCGGGTTCCGATGGGAACTTTCCGGTCGCCGCGCCCCCGTCTCGGGCCGCGGCGCAGCGTGCCCGGGCTACTCGGAATCGAGATCGCTCATCTTCTTGGGGGCCCCCACCAACGTCTCGTTCTCTCCGATGCACTCGTTCCGCTTGTCATCACGTCGAGTGCGGTGGTCATCGTCTCGTCCTCCTCATCGATCGTGTTCTGTCGCGAGCAACGATCGTGCTCCGGCGCCGGGTCGGCAATCCCCTTGACAACGAGTGGGTGAGTGGCCGGGCTGAGCCGGCTCGCCGCCTCGATCGGGCTGCGGTCCAGCTGCGCGGATGCCGGTCAACGCAGATAGCCGGACCGATAGCGCACCAGGGGCCGGGCCGCATGGTCGCCGGTCTGCCCCATCGCGGTGACCTCACCGACGAAAAGCGTGTGGGTCGCCGCTCGATGCATCGCGGTTGTCCGCAGTTCGAACCAGGCGAGGCATCCGTCGACGATGGCCGGTGACTCCGGCTCCCGCCGGGAATGCGGCACCGAGTCGAGCAGACCCACCAATGGGCTGCCCTGCTCCCCCAGCCACCGCGCCGGGTAGGTCTGGTGCTCGGCGAGCACGCTCAGCACCCAACGGCCCGATTCCTCGATCGCCTCGCACATCCGGGAGAGGCCGTAGAGGCTGGCGAGCATGGTGGGCGGCTCGTACGAGACCGACAGATAGTCGGTGACGGTCGTCGCATAATCCCAGCGGCCGTGCACGGTCGAGATCACTGCGACGCCTTTGGCGACGTACCCGCTCAGCGCCCGGTACCGCTCCTGGTCGGCGCTCGTCGTCATGGCTCCGAAACTACTCCGCCGTGGCACACGTTCAGGCGCTCTCGGACTATTGATTGTGCGTCCGCCCGGGTGTTGGATGAGCGCAGGCGCCGATCGACGCGCCCACCCCACAAGAATGAAGGGACATCATGCGCACAATGCGATCCCTCAGAGCCGCCGCCGCCATCTCCGGCCTGGCCCTCCTCTTCGCCGCAGCGACAGCTGCACCTGCAAACGCGGCATCCGGTCGCAACACGCTGCCCGGCAGTCAGCCGTCATGGGCGAACGCGCACGCGCTGCGCTCGGCGGCTCCGCCCACCGACTACGTCGACATCAGGGTCAATCTGGGCTTGCGCAACGAGGCGGGAGCGGCGCAGGCGGCCCTCGCGGTTTCGACGCCGGGTTCCAGCAGTTATCGGCACTTCCTCACCCCGGCCCAGTTCCGGCAGCGGTTCGCGCCCAGCCAAGCGAGCGTCACCGCCGTTCAGCAGTTCCTGCGGAGCGCCGGATTCACGATCGTCAACACGCCGTCGAACAACCACTACGTCGCTGCAGAGGGCACGGTCGCCCAGGCGCAGAGCGCCTTCGGCGTGCGACTCGGCGAGTACAGCGCATACGGTAAGACGCTGCGGGCACCGGAATCCACTGTCAGCGTGCCTTCCTCGCTGGCCGGCATCGTGCAGAGCGTCACCGGCCTCGACCAGAGCGCCGAGCTCATCCAACCGATGAACACCAGCGGCAACGGCACGACGCAGGGAGCGCCCTCGGTCGGCTTCCGCGTCGGTCAGCCCTGCTCGCTCTGGTACGGCGAGAAGACGGTGGCCACCCCGAACGCGCCGGCATACGGCACCAGCAGCAAGCCGCTCGCGCCGTGCGGTTACACGCCGGCACAGGTGCGCGGGCTGTACGGCCTCGACCAGGTGGCCGCGGATGGCTCAGGGCAGACTGTCGCCATCGTCGGCGCCACTGCCAGCCCGACGATCGTTCAGGATGTGACGCGCTACAGCAGCCTGCACAACCTTCCCGCTCCCTCGATCACGCAACTGGTGGCTCCCGGAATCTACCGGCATCCCGACACACCGAAGCTGACCCCCGGAGCATTCTGGGGTGAGGAGACACTCGACGCTGAGGCGATCCATTCCATGGCGCCCGGTGCCCGGTTGCTGTACGTCGCCTCCGCCAACGCCAACCAGGACTTCGACGCATCCATCAACCACATCGTCGACAAGCACCTGGCGAACATCCTCTCCATCAGCTACGGCT
Source organism: Humibacter sp. (assembly GCA_035564555.1). Classification (GTDB taxonomy): domain Bacteria; phylum Actinomycetota; class Actinomycetes; order Actinomycetales; family Microbacteriaceae; genus DATMTS01. Next base: position 10,825 of record DATMTS010000075.1, on the reverse strand, counting down.
TCATCGGCGAGGCGGTGCCTCAAGGCTTCATCAACAGCCTGAACGACACGTTCATCCAGGCTGCGGCCACCGGGATCGGCGTCTACGTCTCCAGCGGAGACAGCGGCGACGAGGTGAGCAACCTGGGCAGCCCGGCGGTCGACTTCTACGCGGACAGTCCGTTCGTCACGGCCGTGGGCGGAACATCGGCCTCGATCGTGCCGACGGCGGCTGAAACCACTGCGCTCGGCTATGCGGCCATCGACGACCCGTCATCGGCGCTCAACCGGCCAGGATGGAAGCGCAGCTTCGAGGTCGGATGGCAGACCGGGCTCGACCCGATCAGCGCGACCGCGACCGACCGGCTCTCGGCTCCGCCGTATCAACTCGACGGCACGTTGGCTGCACCCCTTCCCGGCGAGTTCTTCGGCGGCGGTGGCGGCGGCGTCAGCCGGGTGTTCGCCGAGCCCGGCTACCAGAAGGCCGCGATCGGTTCGGCTCCCGGGCGCATGGTACCCGACATCAGCGCGCTGGCGGATCCCAACACCGGTTTGCTGGTCGGCCAGACGCAGGCATTCAGTGACGGCACCTACTACGACGAGTACCGCATCGGCGGCACCTCGGTGGCTGCCCCACTGACGGCGGGAATGGCGGCAGTCGCCGACCAGCTCGCCGGAGCTCCGCTCGGATTCGCCAACCCGCGGATCTACCGGGCGTACGCTGCGGGCGGCTCGGCGTTCTACGACGTCGACCAGGCCGACCTGTTCGGAACGACGACGTCGTCGCCGTTGCCGGCGGTCGTTCGGGTCAACTACGTCAACAACGAGAACGCGGCCGGCGGGCTGAGCTACAGCCTGCGCACACAGGAGGAGCCGAACCAGACGCTGCACAGCGTGCGGGGTTACGACACCGCCACGGGCGTCGGAACGCCCAACGGGTCGAGCTTCTTCAACGCGATGACCCGGTAGACGTCGCCTCGTGTGACACCGGTGCGCCCGCCCCGGTTGGGCGGGCGCACCGGCGGTTCCGTCCGCCGCTTTCCGGCACCACTCGCGGACCGACTACCCGGCGGGGGCGTCCGGCTTGAAGATCCCCACGGCCTCACGAACGGCGTAGTAGACGATGACAAGCCCCGCGAGCGGGTCGGCCCACCACCAGCCCAGCAGGGTGTTCGACGCCACGCCGAGCAGCACGGCGACGGCGAGCAGCCCGTCGATGAAGGTCACGTGCCCCTCGACCTGCAGCACGGGGTTGCCGAGGGCGTGGCCGGTGCGGGTCTTCAGTCCGGCGAGGGCGAACATGCACAACGCCGTGACGGCCGTCCACGCGATGCCGCCGACGCTGCCGTCCGGACGATGCCCGGTGAGCAGCGCCGCGATCGACTGCACCAGCAGGTATCCGGCGAGCGCGAGGAACGACGCGCCGATCAGGCGCAGCGCGAGCCGTTGCCGCTGCTCTCCCGTGCCGGAGAGCTCCCAGAGCACGACCGTGCTGGCCCCGATCTCGATCAGCGAGTCCAAGCCGAATCCGGCCAACGCCGTCGACGACGCAGAGATCGCCAGAACGGCCAAGACGACCACGCCCACCACATTCCACGCGAGCGTGATCCACTCCAGGGCGATACCACGCCGCAGAAGACGCACACGATCGAGTGCACCGGCGGAACTCACCCGATCATCCTGCCAGACGACTGCGAACCCATCCTCTGGGGCGATCCCCGACATGGGCATCCCTCGGATCTGCGCCGTCAGCCGTACCCGCGCTTCAGCAGCATGCCGGCTGCCCTGGCGAGTTCGGCTTCGCTCGGCACGACGAAATCGAGAGCGTCTGCGTACCGGGTGATGACGTTGAAGACGGTCGCGACGGCGACCGCGTCGGTCAGCTGCTCGCGGCTGACTCCGCTCGCCATCGCCTCGCGCACGTGAGAGGCATCCAGCATGTCGGGATGCCGGGTCATGGCCTCGAGGAACGTCAATGTGGCACGGAGCTGTTCGCTGATCGCCGCCGCATGGTAGTCGGCGAGACAGGAATCGACGGTCGCCGGCTCGAGTCCGAGCACCGCCACGGCCCGATGCGCTCCGCGGCAGAACCGGTTGGAGTTCCACTCGGCCACCATCGCGGCCATCAGCTCCCGCTCGCCGACGCTCCATTCGCTCGGCCCGCGCATCGCGCTCTGGGTCCATCCGCCGAAGATGCGGCCCACGAAGTCCCGGTGATAGAACGCGACCCTGGCGGCATCCGGCAGCCGGTATCCGGAGATCGCGCTGATGAACCCGATCAGCATCCTGCTGCGCAGAGCCTCACCGCGCTCGACCTCAGGCAGGCGCATCGTTCGCCGCCTCGATCGCCGCGATCGCCGCATCCCAGCGCGCCAGTCCGGCGCCCAGGCTTGCCGCCATGATGATCTCGAACGCGCCCCGCTCGCTGCCGGTCGCCGAGAGCACGGCCTCGACCTGCGTGTCCGTGACCCGATACGCGGCTTCGCCGATCTGCTTGGCGAGCGCATCGTACGGCTCCGCGATGGGCGCACCGCCGCCTCCTCGTGCCGCTACCTGCTCCCGGAGGTCCGGCGCGATGTCCCCGGACGGGCCGCCGATCGCCTCGCGCACGCGCCGCGCCGACTCCCGATGTCTCTGGATGGATTCGGCGCCCACGCGTGCCTCCCCGTTCGCCTTCGACCGCGCATCCATTCTTCGCTTCGGCTCGCTCAGTGACAACCGTCGGATCGACGAGTCCTTCGGTCCCCGGAGGGTTCGATCGCCCGCTTCCTCGCGACGGCGGCGCGAACCATCGCGGCCCGCGACGGGTCTAAACTGCCGCGGTGGATGCCGAACGTCTGATCGCATGGGATGCCGAGCTCCGCGCAGTCCACGCCCGCCTCCGAGAGGCCCTCGTGGTCGTGCGGGACGCGATCACCGCGGGGAACGACGCGCCGGACGTCGCATCCGACCTGTTGCTGTACTGCACGGGCTTCTGCGTGGCGCTGGACGGACACCACCGGAGCGAGGACGCAGCGCTTTTCCCCGCCCTGGTCGCGGCGCATCCGCGACTGGCGCCGGTCATCGAGAAACTGATGCAGGACCACTCGATGCTCAGCCAACTGCTCGGCGCCCTGCGCGCCGCTGTGGAACGTCAGGAGCCGGTGGCTGTGGTCAAGCGACACATCGACGGCATCAGCGCAATCATGGAGTCGCACTTCCGCTACGAGGAGCGCGAAATCCTGGAACCGCTGCGGTCCTTGCGGCTGAACGCCGATCGCGCTCACGCGCTCGGCGCGCTCTGACCTGAATCAGATGCCATCACCCGGCACTAAAAGCTACCCGCTGGTTTCGGTCATCTGAGCGGTGGAGGATGCGGCCCACCGCTCGCGCAGTTCGGCCTTTCGCACCTTGCCGGATGCCGTACGCGGCAGTTCATCGACCACGATGGTCCGCACGGGTATCTTGTAGCGCGCGATCTTCCCGTCCAGGAATGAGCGTACGGATGCCGTATCGACGTGTGCCCCGCCGCGTTCCGTGACGATCGCCCACGGAACCTCGCCCCAGCGCTCATCCGGCACGCCGATCACGGCGACAGCGACGACACCCTCCAGGTCGTTGATCAGGTTCTCCACTTCGGCGGGGTAGATGTTCTCTCCGCCGGAGATGATCAGGTCTTTCATCCGGTCGGAGATGTACAGGTAGCCGTCGGAATCGAGGTAGCCCAGATCTCCCGTGCGGAACCAGCCGTCGCCGGTGAACGTCGCCGCTGTGCTCTCCGGCTGCCCGTGATAACCGCAGAAGACGTTCGGCCCGCAAACCTCGATCTCGCCCACCGTGCCCGGTGGCGCGATCAGACCGTCTCGATCCACGACGCGCACCCGGGTGAAGAAGTGCGCCAGCCCGACGCTGCCCTGCTTGGTGCTCGTCATTTCAGGCGCGAGAGACGTAGCACCGGGCGAGGTCTCGGTCATGCCGTAGCCCTGCGAGAAGTGCAAGCCACGATCCTCGTACGCGTTCAGGATCCGTGCCGGCACCGCCGACCCGCCACAGGTGAGCTTCGCCAAGGTAGACAGGTCTGTCGAAGCCCACGTCGGATGATCGGCCATCAGCTGAAAGGTCGTGGGCACTCCGGAAAGCATTGTCACGCCGTACTGCTCGATGAGCTGCAGGGCGCGCCCCGCTTCGAAGCCTCTTTCCAGAACGATCGTCCCACCCTTCAGTATCACCGGAAGTGCGCCCATGCCGAGTGATGCGACATGGAACAACGGCGAAATCATCAGCGCCACATCCGTCGACACGACGTCGTAGTCGATGAGCGTGTTCAACGAGACCCAGGTGAGATTGCCGTGCGTGAGCACCGCGCCCTTGGCCTTGCCGGTCGTACCCGAGGTGTAGATGATCGCAGCGGGATCCTCCAGCGTCACCTCCACCTCGATCTCCGCCGGGCCCGCGGAGTCCAACAGTCGCGCCAGACCCGGGAGCGCGTCGTCGCCCGCGCCGGTGTGCAGGATCACCGGCACGTCGAGCCGCTCGAGCGCAAGGGCCAGCCGCGTAGCGAAGACCGGATCGTAGATGAGGGCGCGAGCTCCGCAGTCCCGGAGCACATGCTCGATCTCCGGTGCCGCCAGGCGGGTGTTCACCGGAACGAAGACAGCTCCAAGTTGTGCCGCGCCGAACAGCGTAAGCAGAAACTCGGGGCTGTTCTCGCCGAGGTAGGCGACCCGATCCCCCTTGCGCACCCCCTGCTGCCGTAGCAGTGCCGACAACCGGTCGACCTGCTCCGCCAATTCCCGATAGGTGAGCGTGTCATCGTCGCCGGAGATCAGGGCGGGCTTGTCAGGTGACTTCAGGCGCCGCTTGTGCACCCAGGCGCCGATGCCGTTGTCGTGCATGTGCCTCTCCTTCGAGGTCCGGGCGATGCGTCGCCTACGCGTAGAAGCGGTAGAGTCCCCGCGCCACGAGCGCCGGCTTGTTGCCGCCCTCGATCTCGATCGTCTGGTCTACGGCGAACTGATAACCGCCCGGCACCTCGATCACCTCGGCGATGACGGCGTTCATCCTCACCCGATCGCCGACCTTCACCGGGGAGATGAACCGCACCTTGTCGAGTCCGTAGTTGACCTTGGTCGTGACACCCTCGAGTTCGAAGAGCTCCGACCAGAACTTCACAGTCAGCGACAGCGAGAGGAAGCCGTGGGCGATCGGAGCACCGAACGGGCCCTGAGCGGCTCGTTCCGGATCCACATGGATCCATTGCTGGTCGTCGGTGGCGTCGGCGAACAGGTTCACGCGGTCCTGCGTGACCTGAAGCCAGCCGGTCCAGCCGAGATCGGTTCCCGCAAGCGTGAGCCCGTCGGCATATGCGGTGGTGGTGGCGGCGGCGGTCATGGGTTGCCTTTCTGCTGGTTCATCGGCTGAGTCCGAGCAAACGCGCTGCGTTCGCCTTCATGATGCCCGGCATGACGTCGGGTTTGAGGTCGGTGCCGGCAGCATCCCGAACCCAGCGATCGGGGGTGATCAGTGGAAAGTCGGAGCCGAACAGCACGCGATCTTTCAGCACGGAGTTCGCGTAACGCACGAGCGCGTCCGGGAAGTACTTCGGACTCCAGCCGGAGAGGTCGATCCAGGTGTTGGGCTTGTGGGTCGCGACCGCAAGGGCCTCGTCCTGCCAAGGGAAGGAGGGGTGGGCCAGGATGATCTGCAGGTCGGGGAAGTCGGCTGCGACAGGATCGAGCAGGATCGGGTTCGACAGCGCGAGCCGCAAGCCGCGGCCGCCGCGCAGCCCCGCGCCGATGCCCGTCTGCCCCGTGTGGAACAGGGCAGGCACGGCTGCTTGCTGGATCTCCTCGTAAAGCGGGTAGTTGACCTCGTCGCTCGGATCGAAGCCTTGCACCGTCGGGTGGAACTTGAAGCCGCGTACACCCTCGTCGATCAACCGGCGCGCGCGCTCGACGGCGTCCGAGAGGTGTGGATCCACCGAGCCGAACGGGATCAGCACGTCGTTGTTGCGCGCCGCGCCATCGGCGATCTCGTGGCTCGAGATGGCCGGATGGCCTGTCTGGGTCTCGGCGTCCACGGTGAATACGACCGCCGCCATCCGACGCTCGCGGTAATATGCCGCGATGCCGTCGAGGTCGGGACGGGGCCCATCGGTCCTGAAGTACCGAGAGGCGGCCTCCGTCAGATCGTCTGGCAACGACGAGTTGCCGTGCGCATCGATTTCGATGTGCACGTGGGTGTCGATCGCTTCCAGCGCGTCGACGTCGATCGCCGGTTCGTAGATCACCCGTACCTCCGCGGCATCGTGGCTGTGGCTCAGGCTCGAACGGCGGGCCGCTGAAGTTCCTCAGGAAGCGAGGGGAACCGCTCCCCGACGCTCTGCTGGTGCGCGGCTATCTCCGCGAACTCCGCATCGAGAGCCTCCACCGACCATCCACCTTCGTGATAGGCGGTCAGCACCGGCTCAGGGTGTGACCAGAGCTGCAGGCGGTCTCCCCCGACGCCGATGGCTTGCCCGGTGATATTCGCGGCCGCGTCGGTCGCCAGGTACGCCACGAGGCCCGCGACGTCATCCGAGGTGCCGAAGCCGAGATCGTGGCGGAAGAACGCCGGCATCGCCTCGCCCCTCTCCTCCGCTTCCATCGCGGCGGCGAAGTACGGAACCGCGGCCGTCATCGCCGTGGCGGCGACCGGGATCACGGCGTTTGCGGTGATGCCCGCCCTCTTCAGCTCGAGTGCCCAGGTTCGCACCATCCCGACGATGCCGGCCTTGGCCGCACCGTAATTGGTCTGTCCGAAGTTTCCGCGCTGACCGGTGGGCGATCCGATGCAGATGATGCGTCCCGGGATCTCGGCGTTGCGCATGTAGGTCGCCGCGGCGCGCACGCAGGTGAACGTACCGCGCAGGTGCACGTTGATGACCGTGTCGAAGTCTTCGTCGCTCATCTTCCAGAGCACAGTGTCGCGTAGCACGCCGGCGTTCGTGACGAGCACGTCGAGGCGCCCGAAAGTCTCCACCGCCGTACGCACGAGCTCGTCGGCCGTCTCGCTCGACCCGACGGGCGCGACGACCGCGACCGCCCTTCCGCCGGCGGACTCGATGGACGCGACGGCCTGATCTGCGGTACGGGCATCGACGTCGTTGACGACCACCGAAGCACCGAGCCGCGACAGCTGCTGGGCGTAGGCAAGGCCGAGCCCGCGTCCTGACCCGGTGACGATGGCGACTTTGCCCTCGAGACTCACTTTGCCCTCGAGACTCATTGCGACTCCTTCTTTTTCCGTCGGGTCACATCCCACCGCAGATAATTGAGAATGTCAATAGTATTTTTTTCAGATCATTGTCTATGCTGGGTCTATGAGCATCGAGCAAGCAGACATCCCGGCGACTGCGCAGCAGAGTGGCTCCGACCTCGACGACGATCTGAACTTCCTGCTGGCCCGAGCCGCCGCCGTATCGATTGCCGCCGCCAATCGAGCGCTCCGAGCGTACGGATTGAAGGCGCGCTCGTATTCGGTCCTGGCCTTGGCGTCAACCGACAAGCCGGCGTCGCAGAAGGACATAGCGGACTTCCTTCGACTCGACCCGAGCCAGGTCGTAGCTCTCGTCGATGAACTCGAATCGCACGCGCTCGTCGAGCGTGTTTCGGACCCACGGGACCGACGCGCAAAGGTCGTGGTGGCGACATCCGAGGGTCGAAAGGTCGCGCGCGCAGCGACCGCCGCCACCCGCCGCGCCGAGACCCGATTGCACAGCCAATTCTCCCCGGGCGAGCGAGCCGAATTGATGGCATACCTGAGGATGCTGGCCTTCCCCACCTGAGTCACCATCCGGCACGGTGCGGACCATCAATTGATGACTTCAATCATTGGTCATTACAGAATCTAGCCGGACTCACTGGGTCGCTTCCCCTCGCAGCAGAGCACGAGCGGGCGACGAGCGCGCTTGTAGGCTGGACTGATGGATCTGACGATCGCCGGGGTTCCGGCTCTGTCTTGGACGAACGGGACGGGCAAGGCATCGTTCGCCGACCACTCCCTTCTGCTCACCGCCGCGGCGGGCACCGACTGGACCAATGACGCATTCGGAGGTCCTGCGCAACATGGGGCGACTTCGCTCGGGTTCGTTCCGACCGAAGACTTCACACTTTCAGCGCGCGTACGGGTTCGTGGCACTCGCACAACGTTCGACGCTGCCGTGCTGGCCATCTGGGGAGATCGCGACCACTGGGCGAAGTTGTGCTTCGAGTTCTCGCCTCAGGGCGAGGCCATGGTCGTCTCAGTGGTCACCAACACGTACTCCGACGACTGCAACTCGACATTCGTCCGTGAAGACCACATCCACCTGCGAATCACGCGTTCAGGTTCGGGCTGGGCGTTTCATTCATCCGCTGACGGCGTCGTCTGGAGCTTCGTGCGGGTGTTCCGGCTCGACTACTCCGGCCCCGTCAATGTCGGTTTCATGGCACAGGCTCCGAACGGACCCGAGTGCGTAGCCGAATTCGACGCCATCGAGTACGGTACGGCAGTGCCCGGAGACTTCCGCAACGGAGAGTGACCGCGACGGGTCGAGTCCGAGCGCACCGCTGCGGATGCCATCCCGTGCGCGCCGAGCGGTCGGGAGGCGCGGGATCCCATTAGGCGGTGGCGCCTGATGAGGCCAGGGTCGCGCGCTCGCGGAGATCCTCGCGAATGCTGCGAGGGCGGATCTCGTCTGCCGCGTCTGCCTCTCGGTGCAGGAGCTTTTCGAGGTCGTGGGCCAGGGCGAATGACTGCTCGATCTCTACCAACCGTCTGGACACGCTCTCCACGTTGAGGCCGACAGGGACACCGAGTCGGCGACAGTAGGAGAGGATTTCCTTCGCGGAGGCGAGTGAATGCTCGTGCGATGCCAGCAAGGGGTTCGCTGAGTGGGTCAGCTCGTTTTCGACCCATCGCGGAACATCGACGCCGAGCCAGCGCATGAACTCGAGAGTTCGGTTTCCACCGACCACAGAAAACGTGAACACGATGGGTACCGGGGCAGCGCCCGTGCTCGAGCACCAGTAGTGATAGTCCGAAATCAGGTTCTTCGCCGCGGTGACGTCGTAGACGACTTGGGTGACGAAGAAGCTGCAACCCGCCTCCTGTTTAGACAGCATCCGAAGGTGCTCATCCCCACGCCGCGTGTGCCGCTCCGGGATCGCTACGCCGCCCACGACGAGCTCGGGAGCTGTTTCAGAGCGCATCAGGTGCGCATCGGTCAGGCTTGCATGAGGGCCCTGGCGCTTGGTCGGGCTCCCGACGAAAACGGAGAGCACCTTTTGCGGATCCTGGCTGCCGGCCCACGCCGCGATCTCGGCGCGAGAGTACTTTCCCACCGCGCGATAGACGATGGCCGGTGCACCCAAGGTCGACAGGTATCCCGACAAGTAATCGGCAGGGTCGATAACGGGAAGGAAGGGAAACGGCCGTTCGCTTCCGTTTCGACCGCTCTCGTCATCAATGTCGTAAAGCACGACTCCGTCCACGGGTAGGGCTTCGAGCCGTGAAAGCGTGCGATCGGCGATCTGCGCAACACGCTCGGGCGGGGTGGCCTTCCGGGGTGGTGTGATCGCGAAGAGCAGAAACTCCCCGCGCTTATCCCGTATCCGGTCTGGAAGGTTCACGAGGCCCGCGATAGATGCGACCGCACGCGCGAGTGGGAACGCTGCCGACCAGCTGCCATGAGCCGACGTTATCGTTTTGAGTGATCGCCCGGCGTAACGTTACGAGCCGTTACTCCCGGGGCTACCGCCCGTAAAAGATCCCTTACGTTCGATGGTCGGCGCGCCGATGTTCGGGGTTCAAGGTGAAGCTTCTTGCCTGGTCTCAGTGCGCTGTAGGCTCCCGGCTTCGTGATGAGCTCGTCGACCGTGATCCCGAGCCGGTCTGCGATGCTCGAGAGATTGTCTCCGCGGAGGACGACGTAAGTGACGGATCTCCCGCGCGGTGGCCTTCATCGCGGTCACGATCGGGGGTGGCGACCACGTGCATGACCTCAAAGTCACTCGCGATCTATCTCGGACGCGAGGGGGTATCGGCGTTCGTACGGCCGCGCTCAACGCTGCATGATCAGCTGCCATGCGAAGCCGGCCCGGTTGAAAGGCTCGCGGCCGGACAGCTCAAGTTCGAGTGTTAGCAGTTCCTCGAAGAAGACCGGGTCATGTTTGGCGGTGTCGTCAAGGAGCAGCTCGTTCGCGATCCGAATGCCGTAGATTCCAAGCGGCGAGAGGCCAACGGCAGCGGCTTCGTGCGCGACAACGTCGACGCTGACTTTTCTGACGTCTGTTTGAAAGAGCCGGACCGCAGCGCGCTCCGCTTGCAGCTCAGTGAGCGCCGCGGCCGGACCGTTGGTGAGCAACTCGCGCAGAACACGCCCATCAGGGTTGACGTCCATGATCGATAGGCGTCCGCCTGGCCGGACTCGCCGGGCGAGTGCCGCGATATCGTCCGCGTCGCCGCTGCGATAACGCAGCACAAAGTGGCACACCACCAGGTCCCAATCGCCGTCCGGCAGGTCATCGAGGCTGCCGCAAATGGTTGTGAATGCGGTGCCTGCAGCGCTCGCACGTCGAGTTGCTTCGTCCAGCCACTCGGTTGACGGGTCGATGATGGTCACCTCGTGCCCGGCCAGCGCGAGGGGTAGTGCGTCCATGCCATCGCCGCCCCCGACGTCAAGGACCCGGATGTGCTGGCCGAGACGCTCAGTTTGACGCCGAAGAAGCTCCCCGGCGACGCGATACCGGATCCTCGCCCACGGAGTCTCGGTGTAGTCGCGCCATGCCGCCAACTTCTCACTGAAAACGTCGGTCACGTGGACAGTTTGCCAGCACGCCCGCTCGAAG
>DATMTS010000074.1:0-36500 GCA_035564555.1 Humibacter sp. | reverse complement strand
GGAGGCGGGACGGGGAGGGGGGAGGTGGGGAGTGCTCAGCCGGCGGCGTCCGGAGCGGTCACCTGCTCGGCATAGAGCCGGGCATAGACTCCGCCGGCGTCGAGCAGTTCGAAATGCGTTCCGCGTTCGGCGATTCGCCCGCCGTCGATCACGAAGATGACGTCGGCCGAGACGATGGTGGAAAGCCGGTGCGCGATGGCGATCGTGGTGCGTCCCTCGGATGCCGTCTCGAGCGCCGCCTGCACCACGCGCTCGGAGATCATGTCGAGTGCGCTGGTCGCCTCGTCGAGGATCAGCACCTCGGGGTCTTTCAGCAGCACGCGGGCGATCGCGATGCGCTGCTTCTCGCCCCCGGAGAGCCGGTAGCCGCGCTCCCCCACGATCGTGTCGTACGCATCGGGAAAGCTCGCGATGGTCTCATGGATGTTGGCCGCCCGGGCGGCGGTCTGCAACTGCTCGAGCGTCGCATCCGGCCTCGCGTAGCGCAGGTTCTCGGCGATCGAGGCATGAAAGAGGTAGGTCTCCTGACTGACCACGCCGATGTGCTCGACGAGCGACTCGTGCTTCAGATCGCGCACGTCGATGCCGGCGAACCGCACGACGCCTGCCGTCGCCTCGTAGAACCGCGGGATCAGGTACGAGACGGTGGTCTTGCCCGCACCGCTGGGGCCGACGAAAGCGGCGAACTGACCGGGCCTGATCGTGAACGACACGTCGTCGAGGGTGGAGCGTTCCGAGGCACGGGCATCCGGATACCGGAAGGTGACGCGCTCGAACGCCACCTCGCCCATCCGCACCGACGCGGATGGCGCCGCAACCGCGCCGGGCCGGTCGGCGATCGCGGGCTTCAGATCCAGGTACTCGAAGATTCGGGCGAACAGGGCGCTCGAGGTCTGCAGGTCCAGAGCCACGCGCATCAGTCCCAGCAGCGGGAACAGCAGCCGCGCCTGCACCGTGGTGAAGGCGACGACGGTGCCCGCGGTGATGTCGGTGGCGCCGCCGTTCACCAGCCACCCGGCGACCAGGTACACGATCGCCGGTATCGATGAAAGGAAGATCTGCACCATGGCGAAGAACCATTGACCGCTCATCGCCTGGCGCACCTGCAGACGGATCTGGTTGTCGTTCTCCAGCGAATACCGGTCGCTCTCGGTGCCCTGCCGGTTGAAGCTCTTGGAGAGCAGAATGCCCGAGACGCTCAGCGTCTCTTGCGTGATGGCGGTCAACTCGGAGAGCGACTCCTGGGTGGCTGTCGCGATGCGCGCCCGCACCTGGCCGACGCGCCGCTGGGCGACCACCAGGATCGGCATCAGGATGACCGCGATGACCGTGAGCTGCCAGTTCAGCAGGATCATCGCCACGAACGCGGCGATGACCGTGACCGTGTTGCCCAGCACGCTCGAGATCGTGTTGGTCAGCACGCTGGCGACACCGCCGACGTCGTTCTGCAGGCGAGATTGGATGATGCCTGTCTTGGTGCGCGTGAAGAAGCTCAGCTCCATCGACTGCAGGTGCGTGAAGAGCCGAACCCGCAGAGCGCCCATCACTTTGTTGCCGACCGTGGCCGTGAGGTAGGTCTGCCACACGCCGAGCAGCCCGGATGCCACGAAGATCACGATCATGAGCAGCACGAGCTCGAACAACAGGGCGATGTTCGTGTGCCCAGCGCGCGGGAACAGTGCGTCGTCGAACACGCGCTGGGTGATCAACGGAGGCAGCACCGACAGCGCGGCGGCCAGCAGCACCAGCACGACGGTGACGGCGATGGCGGTCTTGTGCGGCGCGAACAGGTCTGCGATGCGGCTGAGTAGATGGGGGATGCGCGGCGCCTGCGCGTTGAGCGCCTTCTGGGCACGCATGTCGCCGCCCACCACGCGGCCGCCGCGGCCGACGCCGCCTCGCATACCGCTCACGTCACGAGCCTACGCCTCGTCAGAGGGAGCGTTTCCGACCAGCGCGCCCGCTCGTTCACGAGCTACGTGTGGAACCGTACCAGGGGCCTCGCGGCCGGCGAGGTCTGCCATCACCGGGCCTGCGGCTGCCGGTGTCCCTCGTCATCGGTTGTTCGGCCGGTGCTCGTGTCGGCTGTTTCGGTGCGCGAGGGACCGGCGTGCTCGTCGTGCCGCGGCAGCAACGGCAGCGCGACCGCCGGGGCGAGCGCCACCGCCGCGAACGCGATCGGGTAGCCGACCAGGGCGATCAGGCCGCCCACCGCCGGTGCCACCAGTGAGGCCGCGACGAACTGTCCGGTGTTCTGCACGCCGAGCGCCCGGCCCGCCCAGAACGGCCCGGCGATCTCGGCGACCGCCGTATACGCCAGCCCGTTGTCGGCGACCGTCACCGTCGCCGCGACGATCAAGACGATCGCGCACGCCCACGGCGGAACGAATTCACCGAACGACAGCGCGACCATGACGCCGACCGCCGCCCGGCTCACCCAGCGAAGCGGGCGCATCCTGCTGCCGACCCGATCCGAGAGCATTCCGACCCCGATGCGTCCCAGCGCACCGACGAACTGCGACGACCCGACCAGGAGACCCGCGCCCGCCGCCGACCAGCCCAAGTCCCCGGTGAGCCAGACCAGACCGAAGACCGAGATCGTGAACTGCGGAACCACGAGAAGCATCGACACCGCATGAATTCGCATCAGCGAGCCCGTGCGCCGATACGGGTTGTCGTTCGGGCGGGAGATCGTGGGTCGATCCGGCCGCGGCGGGTCCACGATCACGAGCGCGCACACCACTGCCAGGAGGGCGGTGAGCACGGCAGGCAGGGCCATGGCCGCTCCGATGCCGCCGGATGCCGCCAACGGCGGGATCGCCACGGCCGCGACCGCGACTCCGAGCGGCTGGCACATCTGCCGGATGCCCAGGGCCAAACCGCGCCGCTCCCGCGGAAACCAGCCCACCACGACGCGCCCGCTCGCCGCGTTCGTGCTTGCCGCGGCCATGCCGCCGAGCAGCAGGAACCCGCCCAAGCCCAGGTATCCGGAGGCGAGCATCGCACCGGCCGCCGCCGCCGCGGTGAGTGCGAGGCCCCCCGCGATCACCCAGCGTTCGCCGACCCGATCGGTCAGGGCTCCCCACGCCACGGACGTGAGCACCAGGCCCAGAGTCGGCGCGGAGACGAGCAGCCCCGCCTGAGCGAGCGGGATGCCGCGCTCCAGATGCAGCAACGGCAGCAGGAATGCCGGCCCGGTCACGAACACTGTGCCCGCCGCCTGTGCGAGCACCCCCGCGGCGAGCATGAGCCACGGCCGCGGCGTCGATGCTCGGTCGGTCTGTGCTGGTCGTCCCGTCATCTCGAAGATGCTCCTCCCGCGGCCGTGGCTTATGGGATACCGTAGTGGTATACCAACAAGGAGCGCAAGTCGACCGCAAGCCCGCCCGGCGGGGACCACCGCGCGGCGGTCGCCTGGCGCCCGGCACCGAAGGGAGAATATGACGATGATCGAGGCATCGCAGACCGCACTCATCTACGAGCGTCTCCGGGAGGCCGTGCTCTCGCTCGAACTGCCACCGGGGGCACGATTGAGCGAGCGCAGTCTGGAGGCCGATTACGGGGCATCGCGCACCCCGGTTCGGGCAGCCCTGATGCGCCTGCAGTCCGATGGGCTCGTGGAGCGCGAGGGCCGTGCCTGGGCGGTCGCACCGATCGATCTCGACGAGGTCGCCGCGGTCGGCGAGTTCCGCGAGAGCGTCGAAGCCGCCGGTGTGCGCCTGGCGTGCGAGCGGGCGGCCGATGCGGATGTCGCGGCGATCGCGGAACTGCTGGCCGCCTTTCCGCCTGACACAGACGAGGCCGAGGGCGTGCGACGCGGAGCCGACTTCCACATCGAGCTCGCTTCGCTGACCGGCAATCCGTTCTTCTCCGACGCGGTGCGCTCCTGCATGACGCGCCTCGCCCGCACTCGCTGGCTCGAGGTGCGCACTCCCGAGTCGCGGCAGCAGGCATGGCAGGAGCACTCGAAGATCTTGGACGCCGTTCGGCGGCGGGATGCCGATGCCGCGGCATCCCTGCTCATCGAGCACTCCCGCACCACGCGGGATCGCCTACTGCAATCGTTGCGTGCAGATCGCCGGACCTTCGGGGCGCATGGCCTGCGCGTCGTCGGCGCCTGACTCGCGCCCGCACCGGCTCCCGCCCGCTCAGCGCAGCCAGACCGCCGCATTCGAGCGCAACGCGCCCGCGATGACCGCATCGGGCTCGCTGGCGATCAGCACTTCGGCATCCGTGGGCAGCGCGATGCTCTCGTCGCCGAAGTTCACGACGACCCGCACTCCCGCATTGTGCAGATCGAGCAGTTGCCCACTGAACGCGTTCCAACCCACCGAACCGGCACCCAGGCGCAGCCGCTTGCGCAGAGCGAGCGCCTCGCGATAGAACTCGAGCGTCGAACCGGCCCTGCCCGCTTGCGCATCGGCAGCCGATTCACGGAATGCCTCCGGCTGCGGCAGCCAGGTCTGACCGGTCGGGCCGAAACCGTAACCGGGCCGGTCGGCGACCCAGGGCAGCGGCACGCGACATCCGTCTCGCCCCATCTCGGCGCCCCCGGTGCGGAAGAAGCTCGGGTCCTGGCGCACCTCGGCCGGCAGGCTGCTGTGCTCGGGCAGACCCAGTTCCTCGCCCTCGTACAGATACGCCCCGCCGGGCAACGCGAGCATCAACAGGGTCGCGGCGCGAGCACGCGACAGGCCGAGCTCGGCGTCGGGCTGGGGATCGTGCGGCCCGATCCCCTTGGGCCAGCTCGTCGGGTCGGCAAGGCCGAATCGGGAGGCATGCCGCACCACGTCATGGTTGGAGAGCACCCACGTCGAGGTCGCGCCGACCGCGGCATTGGTCGAGATCGAACCGTCGATCGAGCGCTTGAGTTCGAGTGCATCCCAGCCGACCGTCATGAAGTCGAAGTTGAACGCCTGCTGCATCTCGTCGTGCCGCACATAGCGGCTCAGCCGTTCAGCCGGTGACACCCAGGCCTCGGCGACCAGCATCCGCCCGGTGCCGTATTCGGCGAGCACGGCGTTCCAGCCCCGATAGATCTCGTGCACGTCATCCTGATCCCACATCGGCCCGGCGTTGCCGCCGCCGATGATCTGCCCGGATGCCGCATCCCAGTCGGGCAGGTCATCGTGCTTGACGAGTCCGTGCGCCACGTCGATGCGGAACCCGTCCACGCCGCGGTCGAGCCAGAACCGAAGCACATCCTTGAAGTCGTCGATCACCTGCGGATTGCGCCAGTTCAGATCGGGCTGGGCCGCGTCGAACAAGTGCAGGTACCACTGGCCCGGGGTTCCATCCCGGTTCTCGGTGCGCGTCCAGGCCGGACCGCCGAAGACGGACTGCCAATTGTTCGGAGCCAGTTCGCCGTTCTCCCCCCGGCCGTCGCGGAACATGTATCGGGCCCGCTCGGCGCTGCCCGGCGCCGCGGCCGTCGCGGCCCGGAACCAGGCGTGCTCGCTGGAGGTGTGGTTGGGCACCAGATCGACGATCACGCGCAGCCCGCGTGCGTGGGCACCGGCCAGCATCGTGTCGAAGTCGTCGAGCGTGCCGAACAGCGGATCCACGTCGCAATAGTCGGCCACGTCGTACCCGGCGTCGGCCTGCGGCGAGACGTAGAACGGCGAGAGCCAGAGCGCATCGACGCCGAGGTCGTGCAGGTAGTCGAGGTGCGCGGTGACGCCCGCGAGGTCGCCGATGCCGTCGCCGTTGCCGTCGGCGAACGAGCGCGGATAGATCTGGTAGACGACGGCGTCGCGCCACCACCCGTCTCGCGCGAGCGGGGTCTCCTGGTCGGTGCTGGGTGCAAGCGCCTGCTGTGTCATGTGCCGCCTTCCGACGCGCTCCGGGGCCGCAGCCCGTTCACTGATTCGTTATGAAAGCGCTTGACGTAAGCGCTTGCAAAACACCGTGGCCACGGTATAACGTCGCTCAGCAAGACGCAACTGCGCCTGCGCCAAGCCGGTTCGGCGTGCACGCGCGCCACCGAAGTTCCGTGCAGAAGGCGCGAGAGACTCGACAACGAGGCTCGCACCACAAAGAGGCAAAACAGGCTCGAAGAGGAGTGACATGAAAGCAGCACGCATCGCGGCCGTGGCGGGAATCGCCGTCGCCGGACTGGTTCTCGCCGGATGTTCCGGCAACTCAGGCGGTGGCGGGGGCGGTGGCAACGGGGGCAGCGGCCCGGCCAGCCAGAACCTCACCGGAGTCGGCCCCATCACGTATGTGCAAGGCAAGGACAACAGCAACGTCGTGCGTCCCCTGCTCGACAAATGGAATGCGGCGCATCCCAATGAGAAGGTCACCTTCAAGGAGCAATCCGACCAGGCCGATCAGCAGCACGACGACCTGGTGCAGAACTTCCAGGCGAAGAACGCGAACTACGACGTCGTCGACGTCGACGTCGTGTGGACGGCCGAATTCGCCGCGAAGGGCTGGCTGCAGCCCCTGACCGGCAAAATGGCGATCGACACCTCGAAGCTGCTCAAACCGACTGTGGCGACCGCCACGTACAACAAGACGCTGTATGCGGCGCCGCAGACCTCCGACGGCGGTCTGCTCTACTACCGCAGCGATCTCGTGAAGACCCCGCCGACCAGCTGGGACGAGATGATGGCCGACTGCTCTATCGCGAAGAAGGCCGGCATCGGATGCTATGCGGGCCAGTTCGCGAAGTATGAAGGCCTCACCGTCAACACGGCTGAGGCAGTCAACACCGCGGGCGGCACGGTCGTGGGTGCCGACGGCAAGACCCCGACGGTGAACAGCCCGGAGGCGAAGAAGGGCCTGCAGCGCCTGGTGACGGCATTCAAGGACGGCAACATCCCGGCCGAGGCCATCACCTATCAGGAGGAGCAGGGTCGCACGGCGTTCGAAGCCGGCAAGCTGCTGTTCCTGCGCAACTGGCCGTACGTGTACAACCTGGCCAAGACCGACGGCAGCTCCAAGGTGAAGAACACCTTCAAGATCGCGCCGCTGCCGGGCGATGGCAACGGCAAGCCGGGCGCATCGAGCCTCGGTGGTCACAACGCCGCGATCAGCGTCTACTCCAAGCACAAGAAGACCGCGCACGACTTCCTCGAATTCCTGCAGACCGAAGAGACTCAGAAGTTCTTCGTGACCCAGGGCTCGCTGTCGCCCGTGCTGGCCTCGCTGTACGACGACGCCGCGCTGAACGCGAAGTTCGGCTACCTGTCCACGCTGAAGACCTCGATCGAGAACGCGGTTCCCCGCCCGGTGAGCCCGTTCTACCCCGCGGTCACCTCGGCGATCCAAGACAACGCATACGCCGCCCTGAAGGGCAGCAAGAGCGTCGATCAGGCCCTGAAGGACATGAACGACGCGATCGCCGCCGCCGGGTCCGGCAGCTGACGACGCATCGTGAGCCGACGTCGAGAGGCTTCCTCTCGACGTCGGCTCGCATGCTCTGACACCACGAGCACTCGGAGGCATCCATGTCAACGGAGACACTGACCACCACCAAGGGCAAGCCGCCGTCGCCGCGCGCCGGACAGGCTAAGAACAGGCGAAGCGAGACGCGCTGGGCGATCTACCTGATCGCCCCCTCGATCGTGCTGCTCGGCATCATCATCGGCTATCCCATCATCAGCGCGATCGTGATGTCGTTCCAGAAGGACTCCGGCCTGGATGCCTCGACCGGCATGTTCGTGCAGGGCGGCTTCGCCGGCTTCTCGAACTATGCGCACTGGCTGCTGCAGCAGTGCACGGCGCCGACTGGGGCCGTCACCTGCCCGCCGGGCAACCTCGGGTCGCAGTTCTGGAACGCGACCTTCATCACGTTCTTCTTCGCGTTCGTGACGGTCATCCTCGAAACGGTCTTCGGCCTCTGGATGGCCATCATCATGAACCGCACGTTCAAGGGCCGCGGCCTGGTACGTGCGGCGATCCTCGTGCCGTGGGCGATCCCGACGGCGGTCACTGCGAAGCTCTGGTACTTCATCTTCTCGGTCGACGGCATCGCCAACAGCCTGTTCAACACCAACATCCTGTGGACGAGCGGCGAGTGGTCGTCGCGGTGGGCGATCATCATCGCCGACACCTGGAAGACCACGCCGTTCATGGCGCTGCTGATCCTCGCCGGGTTGCAGCTCATCCCGGAAGACGTCTACGAGGCCGCCAAGATGGACGGCACCACGACGATGCAGCGATTCTGGCGTATCACGATGCCGCTGGTGAAGCCGGCGCTGATGGTCGCCGTGTTGTTCCGCATCCTCGACGCGCTGCGCATCTACGACCTGCCCGCCATCCTCACCGGCGGGGGCGGCGGAACCGGCAACGCCACCACGACCCTCTCGATCCTGGTGGTCGATCAGATCAGACAGGGCCCGAACAGCGCATCGGCCCTGTCGACCATCACGTTCTTGATCATCTTCATCGTCGCGTTCATCTTCGTGCGCTTCCTCGGCGCGAACGTGGTGCGAACGCAGGAGTCCCAGCAGAAGGGCAAGATATGAGCGCCATCGCAGGCCCGGCAACGGCGAACGCTGAGAAGCGGGCGGTGACTACGCGGGCGGCGAGCCGCTCCGGCGCGCGACGCCGACGCGGCTGGCAGACCACGCGAACGGGCATCAGCGCGCTGGTCATCGTGGTCTGGTGCCTTGCGCCCTTCTATTGGATGCTCGTCACCTCGCTGCGCGACGTCGGCTACACCTTCGACACGACGCCGTGGCCGACCCACGTCACGCTCGACAACTACATCACGGCGCTCTCGACGAATCTGGGCAACCATCTGGGCCAGGCGCTGCTGAACAGCCTGTTCATCGGCGCGTGCACCACTCTGATCGCCCTGCTCGTCGGAACGTTCGCGGCATACGCCCTCGCCCGGCTCGACTTCAAGCTCAAAGGGATCATCCTCGGCGTCATCCTCGGCGCATCCATGTTCCCCGGTGTGGCGCTGCTCACCCCGCTGTTCCAGCTCTTCACCAACTGGGGCTGGATCGGCACCTACCAGGCGCTGATCCTGCCGGACATCTCGTTCGTGCTGCCGCTGACGGTGTACACGCTCACCTCGTTCTTCCGGGAGATGCCCTGGGACCTCGAGGAGGCGGCACGCATCGACGGCTGCACGCAGGCGCAGGCGTTCCGCAGGATCATCCTGCCGTTGGCCGCCCCTGCCGTATTCACCACCGCCATCCTGGCGTTCATCTCCAGCTGGAACGAGTACCTGATCGCCAGCCAGTTGACCACGACGGCGACCCAGACCGTGACGGTCGCGATCGCGGGCTTCACCGGCAGCCAGCCGCACCAGGAGCCGTACACGGCGATCATGGCGGCCGGGACCGTGGTCACGGTCCCCCTGGTGATCCTGGTGCTGATCTTCCAGCGCCGGATCGTGGCGGGATTGACCGCCGGCGGCGTGAAGGGCTGAGTTCATGCGGCGCGGGGACAGGCTGGAGACCCTCGACGTCTTCATCGGCGCCGTCGGGTTCTTCGCGTTCGCCTTCCTCGTGATCACGGTCGTGTGCGAAGTCACGGGCACGGATGCCCTGGCCTGGGCGCTCACGGTACTCGCTCTCCTGCTCGTACTGGCATGCTTGCTCTTGGCGCGACGCAACATGGTCGCCTCTCGCCGCCGAGCGCATGACCAAGACGGGGAGAACGCACGACCGTGACCGGAATCGACGATGTCGCACGCGCCAGCGGCGTGTCGACGGCGACCGTCTCGCGTGCATTGCGCGGCCTGCCGAACGTTTCGGAGACGACGCGGGAACGGGTGCGGCTCGCCGCACAACAACTGGGCTACGTGGCTTCCTCGAGCGCGTCGGGGCTGGCGACCGGACGCACGCTGGCAATGGGCGTGGTCATCCCCTCGCTCGACCTCTGGTACTACTCGACGGTGATCGAGGGAGTGGATTCCGCGCTGCGAGCCGCCAGCTACGACCTGATCCTGTTCAACCTCGGCGGTCGCCGAGGCGACCGGGAACGCGTGTTCCACCGATCGATCCTGCGCAAGCGCACCGATGCGCTGATCGCTCTGTGCATCGACTTCACCGAGGACGAGCGCAAGCAATTGGCATCGACGGGGCACCCGACGATCGTGATCGGCGGACGGGTGCGCGGGCTTCCGCACGTCGGCATCGACGAGCGCGGGGCCGCACGGCTGGCCACCGAGCACCTCATCGGGCTGGGGCACCGGCGCATCGCCCATCTGGCCGGTGCCGTCGTCGAGGGGCTCACCCGCGAGGTTCCGGTGCAACGGCGGCTCGGCTACGAACAGGCAATGGCTTCGGCCGGGCTCGCGGCGCGAACCGAGTTGAGCGTCGAGGGCAACTTCGACATGGCGGCCGCTCGGCGTGCCATGACGACGCTGCTCGCGCTCGGCGCGGGAACGCGCCCCACCGCCGTCTTCGCCGATTCGGACGAGATGGCGATGGGGGCGATCCTCGCCATCAACGACGCGGGACTGCGCGTTCCGCGCGACATATCGGTGGTGGGCATCGACGACCACGATCTCGCCGACTCGTTCGGGCTCACGACGATCGCGCAGGAACCGTTCGCGCAGGGCGCCCTCGCAGCGCGGATGCTGTTGGACGAACTCGGCGGTCGGCGCGTGCGCACGCGCTCGGTGCGCTACCCGGTGCGACTGATCGAGCGAACCAGCACGGCTCCCCCTCTGCCCGAAGGCGCCTGAGCGGCCACCGCCTGGACCACTGGCTGGCGCCGCATCATCCGGCGTCGGCGAGGGTGATGGCCTCGGCCTCTTCGAGACGGTCTTCCGCGACGCCGTCCACCCGGCGCAGCCGTGCCGTGCCGAGCACGATGATGACCGCGGCGACCAGCACCGACACCCCGCCGGCGAAATACGGCGTCGAGGTCGCGAACGTGCTCGCCAGAAGCGTCGCCCCTGGCGGGGCGAGCGCGCCGCCGATGAACCGTACGCCGGAATAGGCGGAGGATGCGACGGAACGCGGAAGCTCCGTAGCCTCCATCACCGACTCGGTGAGCACGGTGTTCATCACCCCGAGCAGCAGTCCGCCGACGATGACGCACACGATGATGCCTACGACGGAGGTCACGAGGAAGCCGGCGACGATGAGATCGATGCTCAGAAGCGGCAGCACGATCCACATCGTGCGGGTGCGCGGCAGCCGGCTCGTCAGCAGCGGTGCGCCCCACACCGATGAGACCGCGACGGCGACCCCCCAGCCGAAGAAGATGAATCCCAGCGTCATGGCATCGCCGAAGCCCAGCCGCTGAAGAACGAAGGGTGTGTAGGCGAGCAGAACGAAGAATCCGATGTTATAGAACAGTGCTGCAGCGGCCAGAGTGCCCAGCGCCGGGTTGCGAAGCGCACGGAACGGCGCAGAGAGTCTCGTGGGCTGCAGCGGCTCGGGGTTCGTGCGCAGCATCGCGACGATGGCGATGAATCCGATCGCCATCAACACCGCGGTGCCGAAGAACGGGCCGCGCCAGCTGATGCCGCCCAGCAGGCCGCCGAGCAGCGGTCCGATCGCGATGCCCAGGCCGAGCGCCGCTTCGTACAGGATGATCGCGCTGGAGGTTCCACCGCTGGCCGCGCCCACGATCGTCGCGAGCGCGGTGGAGATGAACAACGCGTTGCCGAGGCCCCAGCCCGCACGGAAGCCCATGATCGCCTCGGCGTTCGGGCTCAGCCCGGCCGCGGCGGCGAACAGCACGATCAGGGCGAGCCCGATCAACAGCGTCTTCTTCGCGCCGAGCCTGCTCGACACCCAACTGGTGAAGAACATCGCCACGCCGGTGACGGCGAGATACGTCGTGAACAGCATCTCCGTCTCGGTCGGTGTGGCCTTCAGATCATGGGCGATGGCCGGCAGGATCGGATCGACGAGACCGATTCCCATGAAGGCGATGACGCTGGCGAACGCCACGGCCCAGACCGCCATCGGCTGCTTGAGGATGGAGCCGGTGCTCTCTGAGGTGTGTGCTGACATTCGGTTAGTGGTCGTCCTTTCCGGACTGAAGGGCTGCGGCGGCTGATCCGAGTTCGATGCGGGGGCGCAGGAGGTCGACGGCTTTGCGCAGCGTCTGCACGTCGGCATCCGGCAGGTCTTCGAACATCGGCAGCAGAGTCGTGGCGAGCTTGGCGCGCCACTCGGTGAGCACCGTCACGCCCTTGGAGGAGATGCCGATCTGCCAGGCTCGTGCGTCGTCTTGATCGGCGATGCGCTTGACCCAGTCGCGCTCGACCAGGCCGGCCACGATCTTCGTCATGGTCGGCTGGGCCACATTGCTGAGCCGGGCCAGTTCGCCCAGCCGCATCGGTCCGTGCTGCTGAAGCACGGCGAGCGTGCGCCAGGTGGCCGGCGTCTCGGGGTCTTGGGTCGCGCGGGTCGCAAGGCGTGTGACCCGTCCGCTGAGCTGCACGATGTCGGTCAGGATGTCGTGCAGCTCGGCCGCCTCGGCGGGAACGCCCCTCGGCGGCAAGGTGATCGGTTCGGTGAGCATGCATCCCAGTATATATAGCTCGGCTATATATATCAAACCGTGGGTGCGGTGCAGAGCCGCCCGAGCAGCGTGGGACGATCGTGAGACGCGTGGACGGTGGCCCGTTAATCGACTCAGGCGTCGTCCCCGACCGGGGACGACGCCTGAGTGCGGCAGTACGTGACTACTTGAGCGTGACGGTGGCGCCGGCCTCTTCGAGAGCGGCCTTCGCCTTGTCAGCGGTCTCCTTGTTCGCGCCCTCGAGCACGGCCTTCGGAGCACCGTCGACGACGGCCTTGGCCTCGCCGAGGCCCAGGCTGGTCAGCTCGCGCACGACCTTGATGACCTGGATCTTCTTGTCACCGACCGACTCGAGAACGACGTCGAACGAGTCCTTCTCCTCGACCTCTTCGGCCGGGGCGGCAGCGCCGCCGCCGGCTGCCGCAACGGCGACCGGAGCAGCAGCGGTGACCTCGAAGGTCTCCTCGAACGCCTTGACGAACTCCGACAGCTCGATCAGGGTCAGGTCCTTGAACTGCTCGAGCAGCTCCTCAGTTGACAGCTTTGCCATTGTTTCTTCTCCTTGTGTTTGTGTGGGTACTCACCGCAGTGCCGCTTCGACCGTTCAGGGACCGATCATCGACGCGCGAGATCGATCCGATCACGTCGAATCAGCTTGCGGACTCCTGCTTCTCACGCAACGCGTCGACCGTGCGAACGGCCTTCGACAGCGGTGCGTTGAACAGATATGCGGCTCCGAACAGCGAGGCCTTGAAGGCGCCGGCCAGCTTGGCCAGCAGCACCTCACGGGACTCGAGGTCGGCGAGCTTGCCTACCTCTTCTGCGGTAAGGGCGTTACCGTCGAAGTAACCGCCCTTGACCACGAGGAGAGGGTTCGCCTTGGCGAAGTTGCGCAGACCCTTCGCTACGGCGACCGGGTCACCGTGCACGAAAGCGATCGCGGACGGGCCGACGAGTTCATCGTCGAACACCGTGATACCGGCGTTGTTCGCCGCGATCTTGGTCAGCGTGTTCTTCACCACGGCGTACGTCGCGTCTGTACTGATGGACATGCGCAGCTCCTTGAGCTGAGCAACAGACAGACCGCGGTACTCGGTCAGCAGAACGGCGGTCGAGCTCTGGAACTTCTCCGTGAGTTCGGCAACCGAGGCTTCCTTGTTCGCCATGGCCACTCCTAGATTCCTTGACGCGCGATGCGGGTGCATCGCGCCGCCGGGGCCGCAGGCAAAGAAAAAAGCCCCATGCGCAGGGCACGGAGCTTGTCGAATCGCGAGTGATCGCGGGTCGTGCTTCATACACCTGCGCGGGCCGTCCGATTCGACTTCGTCGAGTTCGGACCCTTCGATCGACGCTTCCGCGAGCGGAAGCACGATGACCTGCGGTCTTCGGCTTCATCAAGGGTACGTGACGCGCCGCCCGGTGACAAATCGCAGGCGGTGCACCGGTCGAAGGTCGTACCAGATTCCGCAGATGCGGCGCTATCGTGGTATTCATGGCGCAATATCGAATTCGCGAAGCCGCCGAACTCGTCGGAGTCAGCGACGACACCGTGCGGCGATGGGTGCGCGACGGCCTCCTGAGCACGAGCAAGGATGCCGGCGGGCGCCAGGTCGTGTCGGGCACCGAACTCGCTGCCCACGCGAAGCGCATCGCCGTCTCGCCCGACGACGCGAGCCCGGTGGCCCGCAGCGCACGCAACCGGTTCGTGGGAATCGTCACAGACATCGTCAGCGACACCGTGATGGCGCAGGTGGAGATGCAGTGCGGACCGCACCGGGTCGTCTCGCTGATGTCGAGCGAGGCGGTGCGCGAGCTGGGGCTGGAAGTCGGTAATCGAACCGTCGCGGTGGTCAAGGCGACCATGGTCATCGTCGAGGCCGCGAAGGAGCCCGCCGGATGAAGCCGCCGCGGGTGTTCGGGGGTGCCGCCATGGTCGCGGCCTGCATGCTGCTCGGCGGCTGCTCCGGCGGCCCGTCGGCCGTCGGCGCGCCGATTGCCCCGCTGCCCAGCGGTACGCCGCACGCCGGCACGCCGCTCAGCGGCGAATTGACCGTGTACGCGGCCGCTTCCCTCACCGCATCCTTCGACGAGCTCGCCGAACGCTTCGAGAAGGCCAACCCCCGGGTCGACGTGCAGCCCATCGACTACGACGGTTCGTCGACACTCGCCACCCAGATCATCGCCGGCGCCCCGGCCGACGTGTTCGCCTCCGCCGATCAGAGCACGATGCGGTCCGTCTCAGCAGCCGGCCTGACCGACGGGGCGCCGGCGGTGTTCGCGAGCAACACGCTGCAGATCGTGGTCGCGCCGGGCAACCCGAAGCACATCTCCTCGCTCCGTGACCTGGCCGACCCGGCGCTCAAGGTCGTGCTCTGCGCGCCCGGCGTGCCGTGCGGCGCCGCAGCGCACACCCTGCTCGAGGCAGACGGCGTCACCGTCGCGCCGGTCAGCGAGGAGCAGAACGTCACGGCGGTCGTCACGAAGGTCGCGTCCGGCGATGCGGATGCGGGCCTCGTCTACGTCACGGATGTGCGGGCGGCCGCGGGACGCGTCGCAGGCGTGCCGATCCCGGACGCCGAAAAGGCAGTCAACCGGTACGTCGCCGCAGCGTTGAACGACGCGCCGCACCCGGCCGTCGCGCGGGCCTTCGTCGCCTTCCTGCTCTCCCGGGCGGGCCGGTCCGTGCTGGCCGAGCACGGATTCGCCGGGCCGTGAGCGGGCGAGTTCCGCGGTTCCTGTACCTGCCCGCCCTGATCGGGCTGGCCGTCATGGTGCTGCCGATCACCGCTCTGCTGCTGCGGCTCGACTGGACGCAGGTGCCGCAGGCACTCACCTCGCCGGCCGCGATCAGCGCCCTCGGCCTGTCTTTGCAGACGGCCACGATCGCCACCGTCGTGTGCGTCGTGCTCGGCGTTCCGCTGGCGCTGGTCATCGCGCGCAGCGATCGTCGGCTGGCCGGAGCGCTGCGCGCCGTCACGACGCTGCCGCTGGTTCTGCCGCCCCTCGTCGGCGGCATCGCACTGCTCTACCTGCTCGGGCGCACCGGGCTGCTCGGATCCGAACTCGCGGCACTCGGCATCCGCATTCCGTTCACGACCGCCGCGGTCGTCATCGCGCAGTCGTTCGTCGCATTGCCCTTCCTGGTGATCTCGGTCGAGGGCGCCCTGCGCACCGCTGGTACGCGATACGAAGCGGTCGCCGCGACCCTCGGCGCCGGCAACTGGACGACCTTCCGGCGCGTGACCCTGCCGCTGGCCGGCCCGGGACTGCTCGCGGGCACCGTGCTGTGCTTCGCCCGTGCGCTCGGCGAATTCGGGGCGACGGCGCTGTTCGCCGGCAACGCCGAGGGCGTGACTCGAACGATGCCGCTGGCGATCTACACGGCGTTCAACGGAGCGGGCGTCGACCAAGACGCGGCGATCGCGCTCTCGGTGCTGCTGATCGCCGTGGCCGTGGTGATCCTGCTGCTCGTGCGCAGTTGGCGGGCGGACGTGCCCCGATGACGCAGCACGCACTGCAGGCGAGCGTGCGGGTGCGGCGCGGATCGTTCGCATTGGATGCCGACCTCACCGTCGACCGCGGCGAGATCGTCGCGCTGCTGGGGCCGAACGGAGCGGGCAAGTCCATGCTGCTGAACGCGCTGAGCGGCCTGATCCGTCCCGACCACGCCCACGTGAGCGTATTCGACCGGCGTCTGGACGAGACCGGGCCAACCGGTCGCCTCACGCGGGCAGCACCCGAACACCGTCGCATCGGCCTGCTCAGCCAGGACCCCCTGCTCTTCCCGCATCTCACCGCGCTCGAGAACGTGGCATTCGGCCGGCGGGCACAGGGCCAGACACCACGTGACGCGCGCCGCGATGCCCTTGAGTGGCTCGACGCGGTCGGTCTTGCCGACTACGCCGACCGCCGACCGGCTGCGCTTTCCGGTGGGCAGCAGCAGAGGGTTGCGGTCGCCCGTGCACTCGCCGCGCGGCCCGACGTGCTGCTTCTCGATGAGCCGCTGGCCGCCCTGGATGTGCAGACCGCGGCCGAGGTCAGGCGGATGCTTCTTGACCGGTTGCGCACCGACGGCACCGCCGCGCTGATCGTCACACATGACGCGCTCGACGCCATCACGCTCGCGACCCGGTGCGCCATCATGGCCGACGGCCGCATCATCGACTACGGTCCGATGCAGCGGGTGCTGGGTCACCCGCAGACGGCCTTCATCGCCGCGATCGCCGGAATGAACTGGGTGGCGGGCGTCTCGGACGGAGCGGGCGGGATCGTGCATCGCAGCGGCTGGCGGCTTGCCGGCCGCGCATCGGGTTCGCCGCTGGACGCCGGAGCCCCCGCGTGTGCCACGTTCAGTCCGTCGGCGGTTCGGTTGGACATCGTGCTCGCGCCGCAGACCGAAGCGCTCGGCGGCATCCTGGCATCCGTGGAGCCTTCGACCGGCGGCATCCGGCTGCGCATCCAGCAGCACGAGGGAACTCCGATCGATGTGCCGCCGGCCCGGGTCGTGGAGCTCGGGCTGCGCACCGGCGACCGGGTCTCGATTCGCGTCGGTGCCGACGATGTGACGGTGCGGGCGGCCGACTCGCCGCCTGGCACTGGCCGTTATTGAAATGTGAGCATTCACATTCGACCGCGTAGATGAATCGATTCGATACCCGCTGCGCCCCGTGATTGCGCCGTTTCGTTCCCGCGATCCGGTGTTGTCCCAGACTGACTCCTCGCCTCGGCCGCGAATGTCCGCTTTACTTTCGAGAATTGTGAAGGCTAACATTTGCTCAGATCCACCGCGACGTGCAGTCGGATCGTCACTCAGAGGCACAGTTGCCTTCCTGGACAAGGAGGTTTAGGTCATGAAAAAGAAGTTCATCATCGGGACGATCGCGGTCGTCGCTTCAGCGGGATTGATGCTTTCCGGTTGCTCGTCGGCCGGCTCGTCCGACAAAGCGGCGGCAGGCTCGAACAAGACCATCAAGGTCGGCTTCGCCCAAGAGGGCGCGGAGAGCGGATGGCGCACCGCCAACACCCAGTCGCTGAAGACCGCGTTCACCTCGGCGAACGGTTTCAAGCTCAACTTCTCCGACGCACAGCAGAAGCAGGAGAACCAGATCGCCGCGATCCGCAGCTTCATCACGCAGGGCGTGGACGCCATCGTGTTCGCACCCGTCGTGGAGACCGGCTGGAACGATGTGCTCAAGCAGGCCAAGCAGGCCAACATCCCGGTGATCCTCGAAGACCGCGCGGTCGACGCCTCCGCACAGGACCTCTACACCTCCCGAGTCGGCGACGACTTCAAGAAGGAGGGCCAGACGGCCGGCGAATGGGTCGCGAAGAACTTCAACGGCAAGAAGGCCAACCTGGTCGTCTTGGAGGGCACCGCCGGCTCGAGCGCGGCCAATGACCGCACCACCGGATTCAACGCGGCCATCAAGGGCACCGACATCAAGGTGCTCGACTCGCAGGACGGCAACTTCACGCGCGCCCAGGGCAAGACGGTCATGGAAGGGTTCCTGCAGAAGTACGGCAAGAGCATCAACGTGCTCTTCGCGCAGAACGACGACATGGGCCTCGGCGCCCTCGATGCCATCAAGGCAGCCGGCCTCACCCCGGGCAAGGACATCCAGATCGTCACGGTCGACGGCACGCACGACGGCCTGACGGCGCTGTCGAACGGCGAGTTCAACTACGTGGTCGAGTGCAACCCGCTGCTCGGGTCGACGGTCGCTCAGGTGGTCAAGGACGTCGTCGCAGGCAAGAAGGTCGACAAGCTCTACCTGGCCAAAGACCTGGCGTTCGACCAGGCCGCGGCCAAGGCGGCCCTGCCCACCCTCAAGTACTGACCCGGCCCGGCACAGGTCCGCTCGACTCCTATCGAAGGTGGCTCCAACCATGACCGACCCCGCCGTCATCGTCGACGCACGCGGCATAACCATCGAATTCCCCGGTGTGAAGGCGCTCGACGACGTCGATCTCAGCCTGCGTGCCGGGGAGATCCACGCGCTGATGGGCGAGAACGGCGCTGGCAAGTCGACGATGATCAAGGCACTCACCGGTGTCTATGCGGTGGATGCCGGCACCATCTCGGTCGGAGGCATCGAGCGCCGCTTCGGCGGCACGGACGACGCGCAGTCGGCGGGAATCGCCACCGTCTATCAAGAGGTCAACCTCTGCACCAATCTGTCGGTCGGCGAGAACGTGATGCTCGGCCACGAGATCCGCGGCCGATTCGGCATCGACTGGCGGGCGACGCATGCGGCGGCCGCGGAGGCGCTGCGTCGGCTCGAACTCGAGATCGACCCGCGGTCGCCCTTGTCGTCGCATTCGATCGCCGTACAGCAACTGGTCGCGATCAGCAGGGCCATGGTCATCCGCAGCACCGTGCTGGTGCTCGACGAGCCCACCTCGAGCCTGGACCGAGACGAGGTCGAGCGGCTCTTCGCCGTGATGCGCGCGCTGCGCGACAACGGCGTCGCGATCCTGTTCGTCTCGCACTTCCTCGACCAGATCTACGAGATCTGCGACCGGGTCACGGTGCTGCGCAACGGTCGCACCGAGGGCGAGTACCGCGTGGCCGAGCTGCCGCAGGTCGAACTCGTCGCCAAGATGCTCGGCCGCGAACTCGCCGACCTCGACTCGATCGCCGAGCGCACCGCCCACACCGCCCGCCCCGACGAGCAGACCGCCCCGGTCATGCAGGTGCTGGCCCTGGGGCGCAAGGGCGCACTCGAACCCGTCGACCTCGAGCTGTACGAAGGCGAGGTGGTCGGCCTTGCCGGCCTGCTCGGCTCCGGTCGAACGGAACTGGCCAGGCTGCTCTACGGAGCCGATCACGCCGACACCGGCCGAACCCGGATCCGGGGCTCCGCGGTGCGCGTGTCGAACCCGCGGGCCGCGGTCGACAACCGAATCGCCTTTTCGTCGGAAGACCGACGTAGCGAAGGCATCATCGGAGACCTCACGGTGCGGGAGAACATGATCCTCGGCCTGCAGGCCCGTCGCGGATGGGCACGGCGCGTGCCCCGCGCTCAGCAGGACCGACTCGTGGCCACATACATGCAGAGCATGGACATCCGCCCCGCCGACCCAGAGACCCTCATCCGCAACCTCTCCGGCGGCAATCAGCAGAAGGTGCTGCTGGCCCGATGGCTGGCCATGGCGCCGCAGGTGCTCATCCTCGACGAGCCGACCCGCGGCATCGACGTCGGAGCCAAGGCGGAGATCCAGCGACTGATCAGCCAGCTCGCGGCCGACGGCCTGTCTGTGGTGTTCATCTCCTCCGAATTGGAAGAGGTGGTGCGCCTCTCGCATCGCATCTGCGTGATGCGAGATCATGCGAAGGTCGCCGAGTTGCACAATGGTGAAGGCGTCGACGTCGACGACCTGGTCTCCCTCATCGCTCAGAAAGGACAGGTCTCGTGAAACGCCTCCTGCGACACCGGCTGTTCTGGCCGATCGTGGCCCTCGTGCTGTTGATCGCGCTGAACACGGCCTCCCGCCCATCGTTCCTGAGCATCACGATCAACGACGGCGCGCTCTACGGCTCGCTCGTCGACATCCTGCGCAACAGCGCCCAGCTGATGCTCGTGGCGGTCGGCATGATGCTCGTGATCGCCACCAGGGGAATCGACCTCTCGGTCGGTGCCGTGCTCGCCGTTTCGGGCGCCGTCACCCTGACCTGGATCGCCGGATCGTCGTCACCGGGTTCGATCGAAACCGTCGCGACGGCCATCGCGCTCGGCCTCGGCGTGACGCTGATACTGGGGCTGTGGAACGGATTCCTGGTCTCGGTCGTCGGCATCCAGCCGATCATCGCCACGCTGGTGCTGATGTTCGCCGGCCGCGGTGTCGCAATGCTGATCACGCAGGGCCAGATCACGACGATCACAAGCGCCCCGTACACGTTCATCGCCTCCGGACACCTTCTCGGGTTGCCGTTCGCGCTGTACATCTCGGTGCTGGTCGTGCTGGTCGTCTCGCTGCTGGTGCGACGCACCGCACTGGGGATGCTCATCGAGTCCGTCGGGATCAACCCGGAGGCCAGTCGGCTCGCCGGGGTGCGGTCCCGCGGAATCATCTGGGGCGTCTATGCCGTCAGCGGCCTGCTCGCCGGAGGCGCCGGAATCCTGTACAGCTCGAACATCATGGCCGCTGACGCCAACAACGCCGGCCTGAACATCGAACTCGATGCGATTCTCGCGGTGGTGATCGGGGGCACGTCGCTGATGGGCGGTAAATTCTCCATCTCCGGAACGGTGATCGGGGTGCTCATTCTGCAGACGCTCACCTCGACCATCACCTTCCTCGGCATCCCGCCGGCGGTCACGCCCGTGTTCAAGGCCGTCGTCGTGATCGTCGTGTGCCTGCTGCAGTCGCGCCGCGTGCGTGAGCTGATCCTGCGCAGGCGCAAAGTGAGCAGACCCTCGCCCGTCGAGCCCCTGGAAGCGGTGATGTCGCGATGAGCGCTCCGACCACGTCCCTCACCGGCACCCGTGCCGCGGTCTTCGTATCCGCCGTCCGGTCGCGCACCGCCTCGTGGGCGTCGGTGCTGGCGACCGTCGGCATGCTCGTGCTCATGCTGGCGATCGGCCAGGCCGCCTTCGGCGACTTCATCACGCCGCGACTGATCTCGTCGCTGTTCCTGAACAACTCGTTCCTGATCGTGTTGGCCGTCGGCATGACGTTCGTCATCCTGACCGGAGGCATCGATCTCTCCGTCGGCTCCGTGATCGCGTTCAGCGGACTGCTCGGCGCGCAATTGCTCGCCCATGGCTGGCCGTCGATCGTGGTCATCCCGTTGATGATCCTGTCGGGCACGGTGATCGGCGCGATCACCGGGGTGATGGTGGCGTTCTTCGAGATCCAACCCTTCATCGCGTCGCTGGCCGGCATGTTCCTCGCCCGCGGCCTTGCCTACGTGGTGAGCCTGAAGTCGTTGCCGATCTCCGATGGCGGCGTCGACTGGCTGATCGCCACGCAGTTCACCGTCGGTCAGTGGTCGGTCACGCCGGGCGTGATCCTCGCCCTGCTGTTCGTCGCCTGCGCGTTCTGGGTGCTGCATTACACGCGCTTCGGTCGCACCGTCTATGCGATCGGCGGCAACGCGCAGTCCGCCCGCCTGATGGGCTTGTCCGTGACGCGCACCACCTTCATCGTCTACCTGATCAGCGGAACCTGCGCGGGCGTAGCGGGGCTGATCTTCGCCTCATACACCGGGTCGGGCAATCCCCTGGCAGGGCTCGGCATGGAGCTCGACGCCATCGCGGCCGTCGTGATCGGCGGCACCATCCTCACCGGCGGCAGCGGATACGTCCTCGGTTCGCTGTGCGGCGTGCTGGTCTACGGCCTGATCCAGATCACGATCACCTACATGAGCATCGACTCGTGGTGGACCTACATCGTGATCGGGGCCCTGCTGCTGATCTTCGTGGTGTTCCAGCGGCTGCTGGGTGCACGACGACGCGCCTGACCACCGGCGAGCGCGCTCGGGTGCGACCGGAGCTGCCGCTAGTGTGAGCACGATGAAGGTGGTGAGCCCCGGCGATGTCTTCGATACCGCATCCCGTGCTGAAGGCGACGGGCCTGACCGTCGCCTTTCCGGGACACATCGCGCTCAACGCGGTCGACTTCCGGATGTTCCCCGGTGAGGTTCATGCACTGCTGGGCGAGAACGGAGCCGGCAAGTCGACGCTGATCAAGGCGTTGACCGGCGTGGTTCGACCCGACGGGGGCACCGTCGTTCTGGGCGGCGAAGCCGTTCGGTTCTCGGGCCCGGCCGACGCCCAGCGGGCCGGCATCGCCACGGTCTATCAGGAGATCGACCTGCTGCCCAACCTCTCGATCGCGGAGAACGTGATGCTGGGCCGGGAACCGCGACGGCGGGGCTCCATCGACTGGAAGGCCACCCGTTCGCTCGCCCGGGAGGCGCTCGGCCGGCTGGGCCTCGATGAGCTGAACGTCACCTCCCTGCTCGGCCACCACTCGCTCGCGGTGCAGCAACTGGTCGCCATCGCCCGCGCCGTGGCGATGGATGCCCGGGTGCTCGTGCTCGACGAGCCGGCATCGAGCCTCGACAACGACGAGGTGACCGAGTTGTTCCGCGTGGTGCGCTCCCTCGCCGCGCACGGCGTCGCGATCCTGTTCGTGTCGCACTTCCTCGAGCACGTGTACGAGCTGGCCGACCGGCTCACGGTGCTGCGCGACGGCCGGCTGATCGGCGAGTACCTGCCCGCTGAGCTGCTGCGCATCGATCTGGTCAAGAAGATGGTGGGTCGCACGGTCAGCGACTTCGAGGCGCTTCGAGAGCAGGCGCAGGCCACGACGACGGAGGAGGAGGAGCCCGCGGCAACACCGTTGATCGCGGCGCGCCGGTTGGGCCGCAAGCACGCCATCGACTCCTTCGACCTGGATGTCGCCGAGGGCGAGTTGATCGGCGTGGCGGGGCTGCTCGGCTCCGGACGCACCGGGCTGGCACGCGTGCTGTCGGGCGTGGATGCCGCCGACACCGGCTCGATCGCCGTCTCCGGTGGCGCACGCCGCCTCCGCACGCCGCGCCGCGGCATCCGTTACGGCATCGTCTACTCCTCGGAGAATCGCAGGCTCGGTGGAATCGTCGACGACCTGACGGTGCGCGAGAACATCGCTCTGGCGCTGCAGGCGCAGCGCGGCTGGTGGCGCCCGATCTCGCGAAAGCGCCAAGCCGAACTGGCGCAGAGCTATCTCGAAATGCTCGACGTGCGTCCCGCCGACGCCGAGGCGATCGCCGGCACCCTCTCCGGCGGCAACCAGCAGAAGGTCATGCTCGCGAGACTGCTGGCTCTCGCGCCCAGGCTGCTGATCCTCGACGAACCGACGCGGGGCGTCGACATCGGGGCCAAGTTCGATGTTCAGAAGCTCGTCGCGAACCTCGTCGCCAACGGCATGTCGGTCGTCTTCATCTCCGCCGAACTCGACGAAGTGCTGCGGATCGCCCAACGCATCCTCGTGCTGCGCGAACACCGCGTCGTGGCAGACCTGCCCAACGACGCCCTCACCATGGAAGATCTCCTTGCGGTCATCGCCTACGGCGCAGACCCGGACGACGATGACACCGGGCTGCCGGGCAGCACTGGGATAATCGGCACGTGAGACGGATGCCACACACACGGTGAGCGAGAAGACGCGATCGGCGAACATCTTCGATGTCGCACGCCTGGCCGGCGTTTCACACCAGACGGTCTCACGTGTGCTCAACGACCTGCCGAACGTGCGTCCGGCCACCCGGGAACGCGTCGAGCAGGCCATCAAGCAGTTGCGCTACACCCCCTCGCCCGCGGCCCGGGCGCTCGTGACCAAACGGTCTCGCATCCTGGGGCTGATCGCGACCTCCGCGGCGTCGTTCGGACCTGCTTCCACTGCCCTGCACGTCAACGAGGCGGCCAGAACCGCGCGGTACTCGGTGCTGACGATCAGCATGCTCACCGCCGACGCCGCTGCCGTTCAGCTGGCCCTCGACTCCCTGATCCGTCAGAACGCGGAGGGAATCGTGCTGATCTCGCAGGATCGCGCCGTACTCGACTCCATCTACGGCAGCGACACCGGCATCCCCCTGATCACCATCGATCCGGATGCCCCGGACCGGCTGAACTCCGCGTCGATCGATCAGCGCGCCGGGGCCCGGCTCGCGGTACGGCACCTGGTCGAGCTCGGGCATCGTGAGATCGCCCATCTGTCCGGGCCGCCCCGCTCACCGGACGCCGTGGAACGGCTGCGGGGCTGGACCGCCGAGCTGATGGCGCACGGTCTCGTCGCGCGCACACCGTCGCACGGCGATTGGACGCCCGCCAGCGGGTACGAGTTCGGAATGCGCTTCGAGGTCGGTGACCCATACACGGCCATCTTCGTCGCGAACGATCAGATGGCACTCGGACTCATGCGCGCGATGGACGAGCGCGGGCTACAGGTGCCGCGCGATGTCAGCGTCGTCGGATTCGACGACATCCCCGAGGCCGCATACCTCGGGCCGCCGCTGACCACCGTACGGCAGGATTTCGCCCGGCTCGGCGAACTGACCGTGCAACGACTCGTCACCGCGATCGAGGGCGAGCCGCTGTCCGAGGTCTCACGCATCCCCGTGGAGCTGATCGTGCGGGCCTCCACCCGCGCCGTCGGCTGAGCACCCTCCGTGTGTGGGACGGTCAGGCGCCGTCCCGCCAGGAGTGCTGCGGGTCGAAGCCGAGCACCCGGCGCGCTCTGTCGATGGAGAGCATCGTGTCGTGCTCGCCGAGGTCGCGGGCGACCGGCACCTCGGGGAACACCGCCGCGACGAGCTCCGCGTTCGGCCGCGACGAGACCGTGTCGCCTGCCGCGATGATGAACCGGTCGAAGCCGCTGACCTCGGCGGTGAGCGCCTTCTCGACGGCCTGAGCGCCGTCACGTCCGTCGATGTAGCCCCACAGGTTCCACTTGCGGCCCCGCAAATCGTCGTCATAGCCCGGGAACGCCGCGTAGTCCTCCGGATCCATCACGTTCGAGAACCGCAGGCCGATGATCGTGAGTTGCGGGTCCCAGCGCGTCAGCTCGATCGCCATCTGCTCCTCGAGATGCTTCACCAGCGAGTACGTCGACTCAGGACGCGCCGGGTACTCCTCGTCGACCGGGATGTACGGCGGTGGCACGTCGAACGGCAGACCCAGAACCGTCTCGCTGGATGCGTAGACGATGCGCTTGATACCCGCACGACGCGCCGCCTGGAACACGTTGAAGGTGGTGACGATGTTGTTCTGAAAGGTCGCGACGTCGCTCACGATGCCGGGTGCGGGCACGGCGGCCAGGTGCACGATGGCCTCGTACGGCGTGGCATCCGCGCTCGGCACGTCGGCGCCGTCGCGAACTCCGAAGATCGCGTCGATGACCTGACCGTAGTCGGTCAGGTCGACCTGCAGGAACCCCGGACCGCGCTCGCCGACCCGATCGATGGATGTGACGTCGTGACCGTGCGCGCGCAGCTCTCGCACGACGGTGCGACCGAGTTTTCCGGATCCGCCGGTGAGTGCGATCTTCATGTGTGTGCTCCCATTCCTTCGTTACCAGTCTGCCCGAGCCGCGTGCACCGACGCGATCGCAGGAGATTCGCGCAACACTCCGATGGGGCGTGCGCCGATCCCGGCGTTTTTCACATTTCTCCTGTGTTCGGGACGCGTGCCGCGGGTCATCGGCCGGGATGCACCACGGACTTGAGTGTGGCCGGGTCGGATGTCGAACGCAGCGCCTGCTCGACCTCAGCGAGCGCGAAATGGCCGGTCACCATGGAATCCAGGTCGACCTTGCCGCTTCGCACCAGTTCGATCGCCGTCGGCCAGGTGTTGGCGTAACGGAACACGCCCGTCACCGTCAGCTCGCGGTTCTGGATGACCGGGATGGGCAGCGCGATCTCCGGCGCTCCCATTCCGACCAGCACGACACGCCCTCCCGCCCGCACCTCGCGGATGCCGGACTGCACAGCACGAGCCGCACCCGAGGCATCCACATAAGCGTCGACCGCGAGGCCGAGCTCACCGATCGTCTCCTGCGCCGGATCGATCACGCGCGTCGCGCCGAACCGCAACGCCTGCTCGCGACGTCGGCGGTCGAGATCGGTCACGATGATCTCGGCGGCGCCGTAGGCCCGCGCCACCTGTGCCGTGACGATGCCGATCGGGCCACTGCCGGTGATCAAGACGCGCGATCCGACGGTGAATCCCGCCTTGCGGGCCGTGGCGACGGCCACCGAGAGCGGCTCGAGCAGCGCGGCCGCCTCGTCGCTGAGGCCATCGGGAACCGGGTGCGCGAAGTGCGACTGGATGGTGGTGTATTCGGCGAAGGCCCCATCGGTGCCCGGCACCGCGTAGAAGCGCATCTGCGGATCGAGGTTGTATGCGCCGCCCAGCGTCTCAGGCGAAGTGGCACCCGGATGCTGCGGCTCGATCGAGACCCGCTGACCGATCCGCGAGGCGTCCACCTGGGCACCGACCGCGACGATCGTGCCGCCGGATTCATGGCCGAGCACGAGCGGCTCGGTGACCTTCCAGTCGCCCAGGCCGCCCTCGGCGAAGAAGTGCACGTCCGATCCGCAGACCCCGACGGCGCTGATCTTCACCAGGACCTCGTCGGGCGCCGGGCGCGGCACCGGCCGTTCCTGCAGTTCGAGCCGCTGGGCCTCCATCAGCACACTGGCACGCATCCGCTGTGGAACCGCGGTTGGGGTGTTCATCGGCATGGCACCCGCTCTCCTTCGCCCTCGACCTCGGCGTCATCACAGCGCCGCGTTAGATATAACATTCCGATACCACAAAATATCATGCCGGGGCAGGCCTGGGCGTCAGGCCCCCTTACGGCCCTCGCGCTTGCCGGTCGCCGTCTCGGTGCTTTCGGCGATCAGCACCTTGATGCCTTCCGTGCGCAGCCGGGCGATGTCGGCGGCGTCGGTCTCGGCATCGACGATGACGACGTCGAACTCGTCGAGCCGGGCCATCGCGTGCATCGCACGTTTGGCGAATTTCGTGTGATCGACCAACAGGATGCGGGTGAGGGCCGAGTCGAACATGGCGCGCTTGGTGTCGACGGTCTCGGGAGTCTGGAAGAAGCACGTGTCGTCGGTGATCGCCGCGGTCGACATCACGAAGACATCCGCGCGCAGCTTGGCGATCGCCTCGTTCGTCATGCGCCCCATGAACGCGCTGCACCAGTTGTAGAACGTTCCGCCGAGCGCGACCAGAGAGATGCCGCGCATGCCTTGCAACTCGTTCATCACCGTGAGCACATTCGTGATCGCGGTCAACGGAGCCTTGTCCGACAGAAGCTTCGCCAACTGCAGAACCGTGGTCGAATCGTCGAGGAACACGGATTGACCCGGTTCGATGAAGTCCAACGCGGCGCGGGCCAGGGCGCGCTTGGCGGCGACCTGCTGACCCGCCCGGTACACGTCGCTGGATTCGACGAGGCTCGAGGCGAGCGCCGTCGCGACTCCCCTGGACTTGCGCAGCAGCCCGCGCGACTCCAACTCGTCGAGGTCGCGATGCACGGTCATCAGGCTGATTCCGAAACGCTCGGCGAGCTGCTCGATGCGCACCGCGCCTTCGGCCATCACGGCTTCGGAGATGGCGCGCTGCCGGTCGGCCTGACGAGGTGCCCGCCGCGCCTCAATGTCGGTTTCGTCCATCTTGTTCATCCACTCCGCCGCTGCCTGAGACCGGATGTCATCATCGGGCCACACACATCATCCCGCGAGTTCGACGACCTCATCCAGCACGCCGCGCAACGCTTCGGGCCGATGCGCGAACCGGCCCAGGAACAATCCGTCCAGGTGGCCGTGCAAGTCGGTCCACAGCCCTGGCCCGGCGCTCCCGCCGTAGATCACCCTGCCCGCGAGCAACGGGTGGCCGTCCAACCAGCTGCGCACCGCTGCGCCGACTCCGGTGATGTGCTCCACCGGTGCCGGGCTCTGCGCGCCGATGGCCCATTCCGGTTCGTAAGCGACCACGATGCGCGCGACGGTTCCGGCACGCACCGTCTGCTCGAGGGCGCGCCCGACCTGGCCGATGCAGATCTCGGCGGCGCTGGCGGCGTCGACCCGGTCGCGTTCGCCGACGCAGAGGATCGGGGTCAGCCCGTTGCGCACCGCGGCGGCGATCTTGCGCTCGATCATCACGTCGTCTTCACCGAAGATGCCTCGGCGTTCGGCGTGCCCCACCTCCACGTGGGTGCAGCCGAGCTGCCGAAGCGTCGGGCCGCCGACCTCCCCGGTGAACGCGCCCCGATCTTCGTACCAGAGGTTCTGCGCCCCCAGGCGGATCGGGCCGCCGTCGAAGATCTGGCCGGCCGAGGCCAGCGAGGCCAATCCGGGCAGCGCGACGAGTTCACGCGACGGCCGGTCGAAGTAAGGATGCCGAGCGGCGACGTCGCGCACCTGCTCGCACCAGCGCATCGTCTGCTCGTGGTCGAAGTAGGCCTTCAGGCTCACCCCGATGAAGACGGGCGCATCGGGCGCGGCACGCTCGCGGCCGCCGTCGACGCTCTCCGTCACGTCAGCACGTGCCGTCCTGCTCATAGCCCGTGATGACTTTGACCTTGTCGGCGGATGCCGAACTCTCGTCGAACCGGTAGCCGAGCCACTCCCTCGCGAGCCGCCTGGCCAATTCGAGTCCGACGACGCGCTGGCCGAACGTGAGCACCTGCGCGTTGTTGCTGAGCACCGATCGCTCCACCGAGTAGCTGTCGTGGGCGGTGACCGCGCGGATGCCGGGAACCTTGTTGGCGGCGATCGCCACCCCCAGCCCGGTGCCGCACACCAGAAGCGCACGGTCGGCCTTGCCCTCGGCGACCAGGGTCGCGGCTGCGATCGCGATCGTCGGGTATGGCGTGTGCCCGGAGCCGTCGACGCCCACGTCCTGCACGGATGCGACGAGATCACTGGCGGCGAGGTCGGCCTTCAATGCCTCCTTGTAGTCGAACCCGGCGTCGTCGCTGCCGACGACGATACGAAGTGGCTCAGTCATGGGGGGATCCCTTCTCGAGAAGAACATGGTGCACGGCGCGCAGGATCAGCGCCATGGAGATCGCGCCAGGGTCGGCGACACCGAGGCTCTTTTCGGCGTGTGGGCGCGCGCGGCCGATCTTGGGCACGAGCTGCGCCGTGGCCTGAGCCGCGTCCTCGGCTACGGCGACGGCCTCACCCCAGGCCGCGGAGAGCCCGGCACCGCGCTCCTGAGCCGCCTGCAGCGCGTCGCAGAACGGCGCAAGCGTGTCGAGCAGCGTCTTGTCGCCCAGGTGCGCCTTGCCGAAGCGGACGATCTGGTCCTGTGCGGCGCGGATGCCCCGCGCCAGGTCGGCCGCGTGCGGGTCTCGTTCATCGCCCAGCGCGTCGGCGAGTGCTCGCAATCCGATGCCCCACAAGGCTCCGGAGGTTCCGCCCGCGCGATCGGCCCAGGCGTCGCCGGACCGTTGAAGCACGGTGCCGATCCCCGCGCCGCGCCCGAAGGCATCCTCGGCCGCGGTGGCGGCGGCGGTCACTCCGCGCTGCATGCCGATGCCGTGGTCGCCGTCGCCGGCGACGGCATCCAGCCGGCCGAGTTCCTCGACGTTGTCGTCGATCGTCGTGCGGGCTGCGGCAAGCGCGCGCACCGCGACCTCGGCGGCGAGTCGGGAGGCGTCGGACGATGCCGGGACCGCATCGCGCGCTTCCATGCCGGACTGATCGGCGACCGCATGCTGACCGGGCGCGGTGTGCGGTGGAGCGCCTTTGCGGTACGCCGGCGTCGACGCGGGCGCCCGCCACAGTTCTTCGAGCTCGTCGTCGAGCCAGCACAGCGTCAGAGAGACACCCGCCATCTGGAAGCTCGTGACCAGTTCGCCGACCTCCGGCTCGACGATGGACAAGCCGTGCTCGGTCAGTCGAGCGGAGACCGCTGCGTAGAGCACGAAAAGCTCCTCGTACTTGACCGAGCCCAGCCCGTTCAGAATGACCGCGACCCGACCGGCGGATGACGTGGGCTCCTCCCGGAGTAGGCGATCCACCAGCAGCGTGCCGAGTTCGGCCGCGCTGGGAATGTCGGTCTCATCGATCCCCGGTTCGCCGTGGATCCCCATGCCGACCGCCATTCGGCCCTCGGGCACCGTGAACAGGGGCTCCGAGGAGCCCGGCAGCGTGCAACCGGAGAAGGCGACCCCGAAGGAGCGGGTCATGGCGTTCGTGCGCGCCGCGATCCCCACGACGGCATCCAGATCGAAGCCGGCCTGCGCAGCCGCTCCTGCCGTCTTGAACACGAGAAGGTCGCCGGCGATCCCGCGCCGCTTCTCGAGTTCCTCGACCGACGCGCTCGAGACGTCGTCGGTCACCACGACGGTACGGCAGGGGATGCCGTCCGCGATCAGACGCTCCTGAGCCTGGTCGAAGTTGAGCACGTCACCGGCGTAGTTTCCGTAACTCAGCAGCACTCCGCTGCCGGACTGGGCGGCCTTCGCCACCGAGTACACCTGCTGGGCCGACGGAGAAGCGAAGAGGTTGCCCATCGCCGCGCCGTGCGCGAGCCCGGCGCCGACCAGCCCGGCGAACGCGGGATAGTGGCCCGATCCGCCGCCGACGACCACGGCGACCTGTCCGGGCACCGGGGCATCCGCTCGCACGACACCGCCGGGAACGCGCCGCACCCATCGCGCATTGGCGGCGACGAATCCCGTGACGAGCTCGTCGGCGAAGTCGGCGGGATCGTTGTAGAGGTAGGTCATGGTCTGGTCTCCAGGCTCGAAGGGTGAGGCGCTCCGGGTGAAACGACGCGGTCCGGCCGCCGGACGGTGCAGCGACGGCCGGACCCCGTTCGCAACTACTGCTTCAGCGTGAACGGTCCGACCATGTCGTTCACGTTGTCCTTTGTGATCAGGATGCAGTCGAACAGCTGCTTTTCGCTACTGGCGCCGGTCTTACCGGTGCGCAGGAACGAGTCGGCCTCCTGAACCGCCTTCTTCGCGAACATCGCGACCGGCTGCAGAACCGTGTACTGCAGTTCGCCGGCCTTGATGGCATCGACTGCGTCGGGCGAGCCGTCGAAACCGCCGACCTTGACCTTCGACAGTTTCCCGGCCTGCTTCAGCGCCGCGATCGCGCCGAGCGCCATCTCGTCGTTGCCCGAGATCACGCCGGTGATCTCCGGGTGCGCCTGCAGCAGCGACTGCATCTTGTCGTGTCCCTGGGTGCGGTCCCAGTTCGCGACGTCCTTGCCGACCTCGTGCAGGTCGGGGTACTGCGAGAGCACCGTCTTGTAACCGTTGGACCGCGTCGCCGCGTTGTTGTCGGACGGAGCGCCGAACAGCTCGACGTAGTCGCCCTTGGTGCCGATGTCCTTCACCCACTGCTGGGCGCCGATCGCGGCGCCCTGCGCGTTGTTCGATACCAGCTGAGCCTTGGCGAGGCCCGACTGGTTGATCTCCGCGTTCACCAGGAAGACCGGGATCTTCGCCGCGTTCGCCTTCTTCACGGCGCCGATCGATCCGCTGGCATTGGCCGGGTCGAGGATGATCGCGACCGACTTGTTGGCGATAGCGGTGTCGATCAGGTTGTTCTCGGTGTTGGTGTCGCCCTTGGATGCGCCGACGTGCGACTTGTAGCCGAGCGTCTTGGCCTCCTCGGATGCCACGTTGCCCTCGGTGAGCCAGTACGGGTTCGCCGGGTCGTTGACGATGATCGAGATCAGGCCGCCCTTCTTCGACGCGCCTCCTGCGCCGTTCGAGGTGCCTGCTGAGGAGCATCCGGCAAGGGATACCACGACGGCTGCGGTTGCGAGGAGCGCCACTGCTGCTTTGCGTGACATGCTCAGTTCCTTTCGATTAGATGTGCTGTGGTTGTGGTGATGGGGGAACCGGGTCATCCGGCGGTCTTGTCGGCGGGCACCTTTCCGGGCACCTTTTCGAGCGGCGTCGACGGCGGGGGCTCGGTTCCGGTTGACGCCGTGGGCGGGGTGCCGCTGCTTTGCTTCTTTCGGCGGCCGCGGTACTGCACGGCGTTGAGCAGAACGGCGAAGACGATCACCGCGCCGGTGAACACCGTCTGCCAGTACGACGAGACGCCGACGATGACCAGGCCGTCGGAGAGGAATCCGATCACGAATGCGCCGAGCAGGGTGCCCCGCACGTTGCCGCGACCGCCCGTGAGGGCTGCACCGCCGATGACGACTGCGGCGATCGCGGTCAGTTCGTAGCTGCTGCCCGCGGTCGGGCTGGCAGAGGTCAGTTCCGACGAGAGGATGAGCCCCGCGATCGCGGCGCAGACGCCGGACGCGACGTACACCCACACCTTGACGCGCTTGACCGGAACACCGGAGAGCTCGGCAGCACGTTCGTTGCCGCCCGACGCATAGAGCCAGCGGCCGAACACCGTGCGATTCAGCACGATGCTGCCGATCAGGGCGACGACGACCATCACGATCACGCCGATCGGGATATCGAGCAGGGAGTTGAAGCCGAGCCAGTCGAATCCCGTGTTGCCCAGTTCGGGCTTGCCTGCCAGGTTGTTGTAGGTCAGGCCGTTGGTGATCAGCAGAGCGGCGCCGCGCACCGCGTACAGCATGCCCAGCGTCGCGATGAAGGGCGCCACCTTGAGCCGGGAGACCAGCACTCCGTTGACCAGCCCGATCAGCGCTCCGACCGCCACCGCGACGACCGCCACCACCCAGACGGCGGGGAACAGCGTGAACCCGAGAGCCTTGAAGTCGACCCCCTTCATCAGGAAGCCCGCGACCACCCCCGCCAGACCCAGCGTTGACCCGACCGAGAGGTCGATGCCGCCGTTCAGCACGACGAGCAACTGACCGATCGCCAGCAACGCGTAGATGGAGACGTGCGAGGCCATCGTGAGCAGGTTGTTGAGCGTGAAGTAGTCGGGCGAGAGCAGCGTGAACACGATGATGATCACGATGAGGGCGAAGAACGCCCGGCCTTCCAGAAGCAGCTTCGCCAGGCTGAAGCCGTTCGCGAACGGTCCTGATTTCGCGCCGATGCGCCCATCGTCGGACGTAGCCATGTCAGTCTTCCTCAGTTCTTCGATGCGGTTCGTTGGCGGTCGGTCTTCGGGTCAGTGTCCCGGCCGGGCTCCGTGCGGGCTCCGTATGGGATCCGTTTCAGGCGACCACGGCTTCGCCGGATGCCGCCATGATCTGTTCCTTCGTGGCGTCGGATGCGAACTCGGCCGAGATGCGGCCGCGACTCATCACGACGATGCGATGCGCGATGCTCAGGCACTCGCCGACCTCCGACGTGGAGTAGACGACGGCAAGGCCCGCGGCGGCTCGTTCGGCGAGCAGTCGGAACACCTCGGCCTTGGCTCCGACGTCGATTCCGCGGCTGGGTTCGTCGAGCACGATCACGTCGGGGTCGGTGGCGAGCATCTTGCCGATGACGACCTTCTGCTGGTTGCCGCCGGACAGCGAGCCGATCGGTGCGTCGCCGCTGGGCGTCTTCACACGCACGTCGTTGATGCCCTCCCGCACCAGCGCATGCTCCTCACCACGCGAGAGGAACGCCCCCTTGGCGAAGCTGAGCACGCTGGCGAGGGAGAGGTTGCGCCCCACCGACATGGTCTGCACGAGGCCGTCGCGTTGCCGGTCCTCCGGAACGAGGCTGAGCCCGAGGGCGATCCGCTCCGCGATCGTGCGGCCCGAGACATCCTGGTCGCGCAACAGGATGCGTCCGGCCGTGATCGGCACCCGGCCGGCCACCGCCTCCAAGAGCTCCGTGCGTCCGGCGCCCATCAGACCGTAGATGCAGACGATCTCCCCG
This sequence comes from Humibacter sp., assembly GCA_035564555.1. GTDB lineage: Bacteria > Actinomycetota > Actinomycetes > Actinomycetales > Microbacteriaceae > DATMTS01. The sequence goes on along the minus strand of DATMTS010000074.1, from coordinate 2,777 downwards.
CACCGAACTTCCAGCGACAGATTGTCGACGACCGAGCGCTCCGGGTTCTCCACATCGGCGACGCTGACGTGCTCGATCCGCAGCGCGACGTCGCCGAACTCGTAGCCACTGGGCGGTTCGCCGAGATCGAAGTTCTCGCCCACCATGTTGCGCACGATCCATTCCAGGTCGATGTCGCCTCGCTCCGCCTTGGCGGTGATGGTGCCGTCGCGCAGCACCACGGCGTGGTCGGTGATCTGCAGTGCCTCCTCGAGGTGGTGCGAGATGTAGACGAGGGAGACGCCCTTGGCCTTCAGGTCGCGGATCACGCCGAACAGCACCTCCACTTCCGTGGCACTGAGCGCGGAGGTCGGCTCGTCCATGATCAGGATGCGGGCGTCGATCGACAGCGCTCGCGCGATCTCGACGATCTGCTGCTGACCGAGTCGCAGGTCGGAGACCAGCGTCAGCGGGTCGATGCTCTCCTCCAGCTCGGCCATCAGGCGCCTGGCCTGCCGGGCTTCTTCGGCGTAATCGACCCCGGCCGGTCCGCGCAGTTCGCGCCCCATGAAGATGTTGTCGCGCACGTTGAGGTTGGGCGCGAGGCTGAGTTCCTGATGGATGATCGAGATCCCGCGGTCCCGCGCCTCCACCGGCGACGCGAAGCTCACCGTCTCGCCGTCCAGCACGATCTCCCCAGAGGTCGGTGACTCCACCCCGGAGAGGATCTTCATCAAAGTGGACTTGCCCGCACCGTTCTCGCCGAACAGGGTCGTTACCGTGCCGCGACGGATCTCGAAGTTCACGCCCTTGAGCGCTCGCGTGCCCCCGTAGGTCTTGACGACATCGAGGGCGCTGAGCACCACGTCGTCGCGGGCCGCGGTCATTTCACATCCAGCTTCGCGGGGGTGATCAACCAGCCCTCCGGATTGATCAGCGTGAACGCGCCGACCAGGTCGATCGTCTTGCCCTGCAGGTGGGCGGTGTCGACTCCGGAGAGGACGTCCTTCTTCATCTGCTGATTCAGAGCCGAGCCCGCGTTCTGATAATCGATCTGGTTGGTGAACTGACCGAAGGTGATCTTGCCCGTCGCATCACGCAGGTCGGTTCCGTTGATCGCCGGTCCCGTCTGAACGCGGATCACGAGCTTCGACGGCACGCCAGGCACGGTCACGGGGTAGACACCGTCCTCGGCCTTGCCCGAGACGACGCCGGTCAGGCTGACGCTCATCACGGGGCCCGTCGTGCCCGGCACCCCGTACTTCTTGCCTGCCGCCGTCTGATCCTGGGCGATCGCCGCAGCCAGGGTTTCGGCTGGGACGGCGCGCTCCTCGATCTGCTTCTGCACCTTCGGGAACTCTGTCTTGCCGTACGTCTGGGGGGAGAAGCCGGCATCCCCCTTCGCGATCGAGGAGTTGTTGCTCACGACCTTCGTGCCGAGCGCGAGTAGCACGAGCACGACGACGACCGCGGCGGCGATGATGACGCGCCTCGCCGTCGGCGACTTCAGGGCCGCCCGGGGTCGGGCGGAGGTGGCGCCGCTCATGAGACGAGCACCCGCGATTCGGTGTCGTTCGGCCTGATCTGCAGCTTGCGCCCGGTGCCGGCGCGAAACATCTGCAGCGCGTCGGCATAGTCGTCCAGGGTGAACGAGTGGCTGATCATGGGCGCCGGCTTGATAGCGCCCGCCTCGAACATCTCGACGGCACGGCCGAATGAGTTCAGCACGGCCATCGTGCCGACGATGTTGATCTCGTCCCGGTAGACGCGGAAGGGCGAGTAGTTCGCCTTGGCCTCGGCGGGGGCGACGCCGAAGTGCTGGAAGGTTCCACCGGCCTTCACCCGGGGCAGGCCGTCTTCGATCGCCCGGATGACTCCCGTGCAGTCGATGACGACATCCCAGTTCGCCCGGCCGGCTTCGTCCGCGCTGCCGTGGATGTTCTCGATACCGACCTCACGCGCGACCTGCAGGCGGTTCGGATTCGTGTCGACGATGGTGACGCTGGCGGCGCCGGCGCGCGGCGCCAACTGCGCCATCAACAGGCCCATCGTTCCGGAGCCGTAGACCAGGTAGTGCTCGCCCATTTTGCGCGGCAGGATGTCGTACCCGCGGATCGCGCAGGCGAGGGGCTCGATGAGCGCGGCCCGGTGAAGGTCGGTCGACTCCTTGAGCTTGAAGACGTTCGCGACAGGCGCCTTGATGTACTGGGCAGAGGCGCCGTCGCTGGCGACCACGCCCAGGCCGTTCCAGTTGCGGCACAGGTTGCTCTTGCCGTTCAGGCAGAACTCGCACTCGCCGCACGAGGTGCTCGGGTTGACCACGACGTGGTCGCCGATTGCGAGCGTGGTGACCTCCGATCCCGTCGCGACGACCGTGCCGCTTGCCTCGTGGCCCGGGATCAGCGGGAAGACGGTGCCCTCGAACTCGCCGTCGAAGACGTGCGTGTCGGTGCCGCAGATACCGACCGCGGCGACCTCGATCACGACATCCTTGGGGCCGGGAGTGGGGTCGGGCACCTCGCGGAGAGCGAGGGAACCGGCGGCCTCGAATACTACTGCGCGCATCTTCTGTGACGCTCCTGTCTCTGCGCGACCCTGCGATGACGAGCGGGCCGCGGTTCGTTCTCTCAATCGGATTCCGGGACCCGCGCCATGCAGGTGGCCGTGTCGAACCCGATCACAATGTTACGTTCGGTGTGATGTTGATATCAAATCATGTGAAATCTAACCCCGCCATATATCGGGTGTCAACCCCGGGTCGGGGCATCGGGTCCGGTAGGCGCCGGCCTCTCCGGCCC
>DATMTS010000073.1:0-15007 GCA_035564555.1 Humibacter sp. | reverse complement strand
CCCGCCCGCACGTCGTGTCGGCCCCGCCCGCACGTCGTGTCGGCCCCGCCCGCACGTCGTGTCGGCCCCGCCCGCACGTCGTGTGCAGTTGCAGGAGTTATTCGCGACGCCCCGCCAGGCGCGGTCCGTTCACCGGCGCGTCGCGAATATCTCCTGCAATCACTCGTCCACGGGAGGGGTCCGGAAAGGGCTGGCGCGATCCGGAGGGGCCCGGAAAGGGCTGGCGCGATCCGGAGGGGCCCGGAAAGGGCTGGCGCGATCCGGTAAGACCCCGAAAACAGTGTCGGCGCGATCCGGCCGGGGGCCGGACGAACATCGACGCTGACCGGACCGCGCCTCCCCAGCCGCGGCTGGGATGAGTTCTGCACATTTCGGGAGCCGACAGGGCCGTGATCGAGGCGGGCACGGCATCCTCGTTCCCATGAGGTCGACGCCAGAGGGTTCCGTCTGCCGGTTCGGGCATGTGGCGACGACGGCTCAGCTCATCGGGGCCGGAGAGTCGGCTCGCGCCCTGGCCCTCGCCGTGAGATCCGGAGTCATTCGACGCGCCGCTCAGGGCGTCTACGTGTGTCGTCATGCCGACCACCACCAGGAGGTCGCCGCACTATTGCACGGCAGGATCGACTGTGTGACGGCGCTGCGCCGCGCCGAGGTGTGGGCCGGGATGCGCCGAAACACCCATGTCAGAGTGAGTCCGCGGTCCGGCCGGATCAGCCCCCCGAGGGGAACGCGCGTGCACTGGCGCGATACGGTGGCCGACCCGTTCAACTCTTGGCTGGTGCCCGCGGAGCAGGCCATGATGAGCGCGTTGGGATGCCTGGATGCCGAACACGCCGTCGCCGCCCTTGAATCTGCGGTGCATCGGGATTACCTCACCGTGGCACAACTGCGCCGGATCTGCGCGAACGCACCTGGCCGCCTGACCCGGGACCTCGCCGAGATCGAGCTCACCGCGCAATCGGGTCTCGAGACGATCGTGCGCCGCAGGCTTCGTCGGGCCGGCTTCCGGGTAGTGGCGCAGGGGCACATTCCGGGGATCGGACATCAGGACCTGGTCGTCGAGGATGTCATCGGTGTCGAGACCGACGGCGGCCTCTGGCACGCCACCGCCGACCAGCACAAGATCGACCTGGATCGAGACCTGCGTTCGAGCGCGCTCGGGCGGGGTGTCATCCGGCTCGGCCATGACGACGTTCTGGTGAATTGGGAGACCAGCCTGCAAGCGATCGCGCGAGAGGTCGGCGACGCCCTCGATCTTCGCCGTTACCGCGGTCGCTGATGTGGCTCCCCGGGCCGGGCCTGATCCGCTTTGCAGGAGATTCTCGTGACACACCGTGCAACGGACCCGTGGCGACGGCGGTTCAGAAGAATCTCCTGCAATCTCGACCACGCTCCGGGCGGTCGGGCCGGCGCGCTTACAGCGGCAGTGCCACCCGAAACACAGTGCTTCCCGGTTCGCTGTGCGCGACGACGAATCCGCCGTGCGCGGATACCACCGCCTGAACGATCGCCAGTCCGAGTCCTGTCGAGCCGGTATCGCGAGAGCGCGAACTGTCGCCTCGCGCGAAGCGCTCGAACAGCGTGGGCATCAACTCCGGCGCGATCCCTGGGCCATCGTCGGCGACCGAGAGCACCGCGCGAGCGCCCCCCCCAGCCACGCCCCCGCCCGCCGCGCCGCTGGCAACACCGCCGCCTTCGGTCGTCAGCGACACCGTCACCGTCGTGCCCTCCGGGGTGTGCACGCGCGCGTTGGCGAGCAGGTTGACGATCACCTGGTGCAGGCGGGGCTCGTCCCCGGTGACGATGACGGGCTCTTCGGGCAGATCGATCGACCAGCGGTGATCCCCGCCGGCCGCGTGAGCATCCGACACGGCGTCGATCACGAGCCGGGAGAGGTCGACGGGCTCCCGTTCGAGGGCGCGGCCCTCGTCGAGTCGCGCGAGCAGCAACAGATCTTCGACGAGCCCGGTCATCCGCGTCGCTTCCGACTCGATGCGACCGATCGACCGCATCACGTCTGGGGGCAGTTGCTCGCTGAATCTCCGCGTCAACTCGGAGTAGCCGCGGATCGACGCGAGCGGGGTGCGCAGTTCATGGCTGGCGTCGGCGACGAACTGCCGCACCTTGTTCTCGCTCGCCTGCCGGGCGACGAGGGCGGATGCCACGTGTCCGAGCATCCGGTTGATGGATGCCCCGACCCTCCCGACCTCGGTGTGCGGGTCAGTGTCCTCATCCGGAACACGAACCGCGAGCGCGACCTCGCCGTGATCCAGCGGTAGTTCGCTGACCGCTCCCGCCGTCGCGGCGACCCGGTCGAGCGGGCGCAACGCCAGCCGCACGATGAGCAACCCCGTGCCCGCGGCGAGCGCCAGGCCCCCGATCGTGACGAGTGCGATGATCAGCGCGAGTTGCGCCGTGGTCTGCTGCACATCGGAAATGGGAAGACCGATGACGAGCTCCGTGCGGTTCGGCAGAGCGACGGCCTGCACGCGGTACTCGCCCAGGCTGCCGCCCAGGTCGACCGAGTCGGCACGGCCCCCCAGCGAGATCGCCACGAGCTGCTCCTGCCAGTTCCCCGAGGCCGTCGGTGCCTTGGCATTTCCTCCCGGGGGGATGTAACCGGGATTGGTGACGACCCCGTCCTGGATGTACGCCGCGAACGCCCCCGGCGAGAGGGCGGACCGCTGGAGCAGCTCGGTGATCGACGGCAGTTGACCCACGCGCGCGTAGGTGTCCGCCGCGGCGACGCCGCTTCGCTGCGCGGCGCCTTGCAGTTGATCATCCAGCCGACCGAGCAGGTACCCCCGCAAGAACAGCACGCTGACCAGGCCGATGATCACGCCGAGCACGGCGACGAGTGCGACCACGGCGAGCACCAGCCGCGAGCGGAGGGTCCACGACCTGAACGGATGCCGCCACCGGCCGCGCTCCCTTGCCGGGGCGGCGGATGTCACTCCGCGGCCTTGACCATGTACCCGGCGCCGCGCACGGTGTGGATCATGGGCTTGCGTCCGGCATCGATCTTCTTGCGCAGATAGGAGATGTAGAGCTCGACCACACTCGAGGTGCCGCCGAAGTCGTAGCTCCACACCCGGTCGAGGATCTGCGCCTTGCTCAGAACGCGGCGCGGGTTGCGCATCAGATAGCGCAGCAGTTCGAACTCCGTCGCCGTCAGCGAGATCTCCTCCCCGGCCCTGCTCACCTCATAGCTGTCCTCGTCGAGCACGAGGTCACCGACAGCGATGCGCGGGTCGGTCGAGTCGGTGACCAGCACGCGGGTGCGCCGCAACAGGCTGCGCAGCCGGGCAACGAGCTCCTCCAGGCTGAAGGGCTTCGTCACGTAGTCGTCTCCCCCGGCGGTGAGCCCCGCGATCCGGTCGTCAAGGGAGTCTTTCGCAGTCAGGAACAGCACGGGCGTCTCCGCGCCGCCCTCACGCATCCTGCTCATCACCTGCAGCCCGTCGATATCGGGCAACATGATGTCGAGCACGACCACATCCGGTTTGAATTCGCGGCCGGTCGTCAAGGCTTGGTGGCCGGTGGCCGCGGTGCGCACATCCCAGCCCTCGTAGCGAAGCGCCATCTGCAGCAGATCGGTGAGGGTGCGTTCGTCATCGACCACGAGCACGCGGATCGGCGAACCGTCCGGATGGTGCAACTGCTGTTGCGTGTGGGCGCGGGATGACTCGGGAACGTCGGGGCTCATGGCTCCATTATCGGCCGCCCGCTTCGCAGGCGCTATGGCCTACCTATGCGACCGCCGTGAACAACGCAGGGTGATCCCCGGCGAAACCATAGCTTCGGCAGGGGTGCGGCATAGTCCCCGCTCCTAGCCTCTGCTCATCCGCTTCGGTGCGCCCTGCGCACAAAGCACCGACACTTCGACCCGAGGAGCACGCCGTGTTCGCAACCTACCTGCGCAGAGAACTGGTGAACAGGCGCAAGCAGACGATCATCATCGCGGTGGGCATGGCCCTGGCGATCGCGCTGGTGATCATCGTCAACTCCGTGTCGGCCGGCGTGAGCAACGCGCAGGCGCAGGTGTTGCAGTCGGTATACGGAGTGGGCACCGACATCACGATCACGCAGCCGGCGACTGCAGCCACCACGGCGGGAGGCCAGGGCCCGCGCTTCGACTTCGGCGCGAATTCGGGCTCGAAGTCAGGCAGCAGCCGAACCGTGGACTCCTCTCGCCTGGCGGTCGGGCGCGGCACGCAGACGATGCCCGCATCGAGCCTGAAGACCGTCACGGGCGTGCACGACGTGTCGGCGGCATCCGCCGTGCTCTCGCTGCAGAACACGACCTTCAACGGCACGCTGCCGAACTTCGCTCAAGTGCGCAATGGCCAGTTCGGTAGGCGGAACGGCACAGGGAGCACCGGCTCCACGCCCGCGCCGACCGGCGGTGCGGACGGCAAGGGCGGAAGCTCGTTCAAGGTCGACTCGTTCAGCGTGATGGGCCTCACCCCCGGGGCGGATGCCGTCGGCCCGCTTTCCGCGACGAAACTGGCCAAGGGCCGCTCGCTCGGTGCCAGCGATGTCGGAAAGGACGTCGTCGTTCTCGACAGCTCCTATGCGAAAGGCGCGAGCAAGGTCGTCGGCGACACGATGACGATCGGCGGCAAGACCTTCACCGTCGTCGGGCTGATCGCGCCCACCGGTTCGGACTCGCAGACCGCATCGAACGCGTACATTCCGCTCGATGTCGCCCAGACGCTGTCCGGGCAGGCCGGCAAGATCTCGGCGGTCTACGTGCAGGCCTCGTCGGCCAGCGCCATCGACGGGTTGAAGACCTCGTTGCAGAAGGCCATGCCCAAAGCGACGATCTCCACGCAGGCCGACCTGGCATCCAGCGTCTCGGGCTCGCTCGGCAGCGCGAGTCAGCTGATCGCCAACCTGGGCAGCTGGCTGTCGCTCATCGTGCTGGCGGCGGCGTTCCTGATCGCCATCCTGTTCACGATCTCCGGAGTCACCCGGCGCACCCGCGAATTCGGCACCCTGAAGGCGATCGGCTGGCGCAACAGGCGGATCGTCGGGCAGGTCGCCGGCGAGTCGGTCGTGCAGGGCCTGATCGGCGGGATCGCGGGCGTGGCCATCGGGCTGATCGGGGTGCTGATCGTGAATCTCGTCTCGCCGACCCTCTCCGGCAGCGTCGGCTCGGCGACGACGAACGCCGCGGCCCGATTCGGCCAGGACGGCGCCGGCGGCGCGCTTCCTGGTGCGGTTCCGACGGCCGGCGGGTTCGCAGGCGGAGCGTTCGGCGGCGCATTCCGTGGTGCCCGGCAGGCGGCGGCCTCGACCACGGACGTCGTGCTGAACGCGCCGATCACGGTGTGGATCATCGTGATCGCCGTCGGCCTCGCCATCCTCGGCGGTCTGCTCGCGGGCGCGATCGGCGGGTGGCGGGCAGCCAGGCTCCGGCCCGCCGAAGCGCTCCGATCGGTCGCCTGAGAAGGCGCCTCCTCCGCTCCGCATCAACCGCCGAACCGCACCGAACGCGCACCAGCACCCGCCCCGCACCAGAACCGATACCCCAAGCGACCAAGGAGCATCCGTGTACACGCTCAAGAACGTCAGCAAGTCCTTTCAGCAGTCCAAGCGCACTGTGACCGCGCTGAGTGATGTGACACTCGAGATTCCGAACGGCCAGATGGTGGCGATCCAGGGTCCGACCGGTGGCGGCAAGTCGACGCTGCTGCAGATGCTCGGCGCGCTCGATCGGCCCACCACGGGCACCGTCGAACTGGAGCAATCCAGCCTCTCCGGCCTCGGCGACGGCAAGCTCACTCGCATCCGCGGCACCGAGATCGGGTTCATCTTCCAGGGGTTCAACCTGATCCCCACGCTCTCCGCCCAGGAGAACGTCGAGACCGCCCTCGTTCCGCTCGGCATCGCCGCGGCCGAACGCAAGAGCCGGGCGGCAGCGGCGCTCGAGTCAGTCGGACTCGGCGACCGTGGCAATCACCTGCCCGGCGAGCTCTCGGGCGGTCAGCAGCAGCGGGTCGCGATCGCTCGAGCGCTCGTGAAGGAACCCGACGTGCTGCTGGCGGACGAGCCGACCGGCAACCTCGACGAGGAGACGCGGGACGAGATCATGGATCTGCTGGAAGGCCTCTGGCGCGACCGCGGACTCACGCTGGTGATCGTCACGCACGACTCAGCGGTGGCCAAGCGGGCTCAGCGCCGTCTGCACATCAAGGGCGGCAAGGTCGAAGACGTCGGCTAGGCCGGACTGACGCCGCCGCCGGGGATTCTCGCCGCTAGTCCTCGACGACCAGGCAGAGCGCCACCGCCAGCATGGATGCCTGCTCCGCTGTGATACGAGCACCGTGCAGTCGCACCTGGGCGGGATCGAGCGACGACAGGTCGCTGTCGCGCAGATCGCATCCGGCAAGGTCTGCTCCGGCCCACAACGCCCCGCTCAGGTCGCAGCCGTTCAGTACGCCGCCGGCCAGCTTCGCGCGGGTCAGATCGACCTCCCGCAATCGCACCCCGGTGAACACGGCGCTGCCCAGGCTCGCGCCCGGCAGAGCCGCGAACGACCAATTGCCGCCGTCCACTCGCGTCAGGTCGAACGAACACGAATCGAAGCCGCTGCCGGTCGCTTTGCATCGCTCGAAGCGGGCGTCGAAGAAGTTGCAGCCTTCGAAGGTGCAGTTCACGAACGCGGTGTCGGTGTGCGCCGATACGTTGAAACGCACGTTGCGTAACGTGCAGTCCGTGAACACGCACGATCGGGTCGTCGCCTCGGTCAGATCGACGCCGACGAAAGCGACGCCGTCGAAGCTCTCGCCGGCCAGTTCACGGCCGTACCAGTCCTCGTCGCGAACGGCGCGGGACGCGGAGCTTCGATCGGCACCGGCTTCAGTCATGCCCCATCCAACCACGGCGCGTGCGTCGATACGCCGGGTGCGGCGGCGGAACGGGAGCGGATCGGACTAACCGGGCACCTCGACCCAGGTGCCGGCATCCGCGGCGTCCAGCACGGCCGCGGTGACCCGGGCCGCACGCAGCCCGTCTTCGAACCGGGGCAAGCCGTCGGGATCGGAGCCGCCTACGGCCGCATACGTGTCTGCGACGAACGCATTGAAGGCATCCTGATAGCCCTGCGGATGCCCGGCGGGCGTCATGCACAGCCGCGCGGCATCCGGCGACAACTGGTCGGCGTCGCGCGGGATCAGCTGCGAGCCCGACCGGCGGCCGAGCCAGAGCGTCTCGGGTTGCTCCTGATCGAACACGACCGACTCCGCCGATCCTGCGAGTTCGAGCAGCAGCCGGTTCTTGCGCCCTGGCGCCGCCTGAGACACCAGCAGCGTTCCGATCGCGCCGCCCGCCGTCTCGATCGTGACGGCGACCGCGTCTTCGGTGAGCACCTGCGAGTGCTCGGCCCGAGACGTGAAGAAGGTGCGCTTGACCGCCGCGACGCGCGACACTCGGTCGGCGGTGATGAACTCGATCAGGTCGACCAGGTGGGAACCGATGTCGGCGAATGCACGCGATCGACCACCGGCGAGGGAGTCGACACGCCAGTTGTCATCGCCGGCCGACAGCAGCCAGTCCTGCAGATAGGAACCCTGGATGCTCAGCAGGCCGCCGGTCTCGCCCGCCGCGAATCGGGCGCGCGCCTCGCGCACCAACGGATGGAATCGGTAGACGAACGGTACCGTCGCGACGTTGCCGCCGACGGCGTCGACGAGCCGTTGCGCATCCGCGACGCTCGTCGCCAACGGCTTCTCGCACACCACGTGCTTGCCGGAGGCGAGCACGGCCAGCGCCTGCTCGGCGTGCAACGCGTTCGGCGTCGTGATGTGCACCACATCGATCGCTGCGTCACCGAGCAGGTCGTCGAGCGAACGATAAGGATGCTCGATGCCGAGTTCATCGGCGGCACGCGCGGCCCGCTCGGGCGACGACGACGCGATGCCGACGAGCCTCGCCCGAGCCGCGCGGGCGGCTCGGGAGTGAACCGTGGCCATGAATCCGCCGCCGACGATGCCGATACCCAGCGGACCCCGCCGCACGCCCCGGGCGTCCAACAGTGCGTCCGCCGCCCGCCCGGTCAGTTCCTCGACGAAGTGCGAAGCCCCACCCTCGGGCGAAGCAGCCCCGGCAACTGCCGCCACTAGAGCGTCCCCACGCGCGGGTCCCACTCCTCGGACAGCGGGGGCGCGACGGTCACCGTGCTCGCGATCTGCACAGACTCACGGCGCTCGGCCGATTCGATCGTGGAGACCATCACGTCGAGCACGTGGAAGGCCTGCTCACCGGATGCCCGCTCGGGCCGTCCCGCCCGGATCGCCTGCGCGAGTTCGGCCACGCCGGTTCCTCGCGTGGTCTTGGCCCCTGTCGCCTCGATCGTGTCGATCTCCTCGGGCGCGCGATGAATGGTGATCGCTCCCTCGAAGGTGTTCGGGTCGGGAACGGTCAGGGTTCCCTCGATTCCGGCGACCTCGAACTGCGTACGCCCCAGTTTCGAGTCGAAGCTGAAGATGCTCTGCGCCGTCTGGCCGCCCTCGAACTCGTACAGCGCCCCGACGTGCGTGGGCACGGTGACGTCGAACTGCTCCCCGGCACGCGGCCCGGAGCCGATCACCCGGAACGGCTTCGACTTGGATGCCACGGCCGTCACGCGGGAGATCGGGCCGAACAGCTGCACGAGCGCGGTCAGGTAATACGGGCCGATGTCGAAGAGCGGACCGGCACCCTTTTGGAACAGGAAGTCGGGGTTCGGATGCCACGATTCCGGACCGGGGCTCTGCATCAGCGTGAGAGCGGTGAGCGGCGCCCCGATCTCCCCCGCCTCCACGAGGCGACGAGACGACTGGATCCCCGCGCCCAGAAAGGTGTCGGGCGCTGTCGCGACCCGCAGGCCGGCCTCGTGCGCGGCATCCAGAAGTCGCTGACCGTCGGCACGGTCCAGAGCGAACGGCTTCTCGCTCCAGACGTGCTTGCCGGCGGCGAGCGCCTGTAGGGCGACGTCGACGTGCACAGCGGGAATGGTGAGGTTGACGACGATCTCGATCTCGTCATCGGCGAGCAGCTGCTCCACCGAACCGGATGCCGGCACGCCGAATTTCTCGGCCTGCGCGGCCGCGCGCTGCTCATCGAGGTCTGCGACGAACCGCACGTCGAGGTCGGGGAACGAAGTCAGATTCTTCAGGTACTCATTGGAGATCACGCCGGCGCCGATGACCCCGACCCCGACCCGACCGGTACGCGCTTCGCCGCTCATGCCAGGCCCTGCGCCTTCAGGAAGTCCAGGCTGTCGATGACGGCCTGGAACCGGTCGCCACGCGAGTCGTCGAGTTCGATCACGCGCAACGCACCCGGAGCGGCGGCGATGATGTCGGCGATCGGCAGCGACCCGCTGCCGACCGCGACCTGATCCTTCGTCTCGGTCGTGCCCGGTCCATCCTTGATGTGCAGGGCGACGACGCGGTCGCCGAGGCGCTTCAGCAATGCGACCGGGTCGTGGCCGCCGACGACGACCCAGTAGGTGTCGACCTCGAGCACGACGGCCGGGTCGAGCTTGTCGGCGAAGTACTCGAGGGCCGTGCGCCCATCGATCTCGCTCTCGAGCTCATGCGCGTGATTGTGGTAACCCACCGTCACGCCGCGTTCGGCCGCGATCGCGGCCGCCTCGTTGAGCTGAGCAGCGGTCTCATCGATCGATTCGGCGCTCTGCCAGCGGTCGGCGGGCACATGCGGGTCGATGACGGTCTGGATGCCGAGCACGGCGGCCTTGTCGAATACGGCGGCGATCGCCTCCGGCGCTTCGCCGAGGTAGTGGGCGTGTGTCGTCGGTGCAGAGAGCCCGGCGGCGGCGAGCGCGTCACCGAGCCCGTCGAACTGGTCGAACGCGAAGGGCTCGACCTGGGTGAATCCCGCATCGGCGAGCCGCTGCAGCGAACCGGCAAGGTCTTCTTGCAGCGCTTCGCGCACGGTGTAGAGCTGAACGGAGGGGGAAGAACTGGTCACGGGCGAAGTCTCCTCGTCGAAAGCGTGCGGGCAGGCGCATCCGATCGGCCTGCGGTCGTGATTCATTCAAGCCGGGCTTCTGTCGGTTGTCAAACAAAAGTTGCGCAAGTGTCGGCAAATGCGTCGTCGCCTGTGATTCAATGACGACATGACGCCGACGCGGTCGGGCCCGCTGGTGCCCGACGACTCCGCACAGCTGCTGCGGCTGCTCCGCGACGGCGGCCCGCGCACCCGGGCCCAACTCGCCGATGAAACCGGTCTGGCACGGTCCACCGTCACGGGTCGTCTGGATGCCCTGGCCGCCGCCGGTCTGATCGTCGCGGCAGGCGATGGGGTCTCGACCGGCGGCCGGCGCCCGGCGCAAATACGGTTCAATCCGGCGGCACGGCTGGTCATCGCGATCGATCTCGGCGCGACGCACGGGGTCGTGGCGGTGTGCGACCTCGCCGGGCACCTGGTGAATTCGGAGCAGACGCAGCTGAACATCGCCGACGGCCCCGAGAGCGTGCTGCGCTGGGCCACAGACGCGGCCCGGCGTCTGGTGCGCGCGACCGGACGATCGGCATCCGAGTTGGCCGGCGTGGGCATCGGGGTGCCGGGTCCGGTCGAGCACTCAACCGGAATGCCGATCAACCCGCCGATCATGCCGGGCTGGGACCGCTTCGATGTTCCCGGCTACATCGCCCGGGTCTTCGACGTTCCGGTGCTGGTCGACAACGACGTCAACGTGCTTGCGCTGGGCGAGCATGCGGTCAGCTGGCCTGACCAGAACGACCTGCTGTTCGTGAAGGTCTCCACCGGCATCGGCGCGGGCATCATCTCCGGCGGACGATTGCAACGCGGAGCGCAGGGCTCGGCGGGCGACCTCGGGCACGTGCGGGTGCCGTTCACCCGCGATACCCCGCAGCACGGCGACACCGACGCCGACCTGGAAGCGCTCGCGAGCGGACCCGCGATCGCGCGCTGGATCACCGAGCAGGGCACGCCGGCACAGACCAGCAGCGACGTGCTCGACCTCGCCAGGGTCGGCAATCCCGTCGCAGTCGCCGCGCTGCGGCAGGCGGGGCGCGATCTCGGCGAGGTCATCGCCACCTGCGTGAACCTGCTGAACCCGTCCGTCGTCGTCGTCGGGGGAAGCATCGCGCGCGCCGGGGAACACCTGCTGGCCGGCGTACGTGAGGTCGTCTATCGGCAGTCCACGCCTCTGGCGACCCAGCATCTGCACATCGCTCAGGCGAAGTCGGGGGTCTTCGGCGGCGTGCTCGGAGCCGCGACGATGGTCGCCCAGCACCTGCTCGATCCGGTGTGAGCGGCGCGCTCGGTCGGCGCCGTCCGTGGTGGCAGGCAGAATGGAACCCGTGGCCGACCTGATGCTCTCGATCTTCGACACGGATGTCGATGAGCCGACGGTCGCACGCCCCGCGTGCTTCTCCCGGATCGTCGCGGATTCGACCGATCGGGTCGCGTGGCTCCGCGCGCGCAGCCGCGGCATAACCGCCACCGACGTCGCCAAGCTCTCGACGGCGCATTCGGTGCGCGCCGCCGCGCGCGACAAGCTGTTGGGCACCGGGTTCACCGGCAACGCGTACACCGATCACGGCAAGGCGCGCGAACCACAGATCGCGGCCTGGGTGCTCTCCGAACACGACATCCGGCCGAGTACCGCGCTGTTCCGCTCCGCGCATGACGCCCGCCACCTCGCCACACCGGACGGCATCGCGGCGCGCCTGAGTGGTGCAGTCGAGCTCGCCGAGATCAAGACGACCAATAAGCCATGGCGCAGCATCCCTCGGCACTATCTGCGGCAGGTCTGGTGGCAGCAATACGTGCTGGGCGCCGAGCGCACCCTGTTCGTCTGGGAACGGCACGAGGACTTCGTGCCGGTCGGCGATCCGCAGTACCGCTGGGTCGACCGCGACGAGAACGAGATCGCGGTGCTCGTCGGGCTCGCCGATCAGCTGCTCGCGCTGCTTCACTCCGAGCGGGTCTGAGCAGCAGACGAAGGCGTTCCGCTCGGAGTCGCCAGGCCGAGCATGATTCCCAGCGTCGCAAGCCAGCCGATCGCGATCGTCATACCGGCATATTCGGCTGCGGCGCCGAGCTCGACGGCGACGTGCACGATCGCAAGCAGACCTCCGACGATCGTGATCGTCGCCACCGCGACGCAGGCGACCATCGACATCCGAAGCACCACGACGTTGCCCCGCACGAATGCGCACTGCAGCATCGCGTAGCATCCGAGTGCGAATCCGAGCACCGCGAACACGATGTGCACGAGGTCTTGCGGCTCGGAACGAGGGTTGACGAACGGCACCGGACAGGAGTTCGTGCAGGTCACCTGGGATGCCACGAAGAAGCAGATCGCGGATGCCGCGATGGTCGCCGCGACGGGCCACGCCCCGAGCGCCCGGTTGCCGGCCCGCACGGCGCCGGCCGCGAAGGCGACGCACACCCCGCCTGCGGCGACCGCCAGCAGTGCCACGGCGAAGACCCGCGCCGTCGGCGCCCCATCTGCGCCGAGCTCGCTCACATAGACCCAGTGCGTCAGGGTCGCCCGAGCGGCCCAGATCGCCGTCAGCGCGGCAAGGACCACGATGGCACCCGTCAGACCCGCCACCCGACGCACCACGGCTAAAGCCCGGCGCCCGGCAGGGTCGAGCGCGCGTCGAGCGGGGGTGTGTCGACCGCGGATGCGTCGACCGCGGATGCGTCGACCGCGGATGCGTCGACCGCCGGTGCTTCTGTTGCCGGCGCGGAGGCGGTCATGGCGTGAAGACGCGCACCCTGCTCACCCAGAGCACGAGTACGCCCACGATGCCGATGAATCCGGCGATGGCCACGATGTACACGACGACCGGACCGACACCGCCGGACGCCGCCGGGTCGAGGAACGGGTACGCGTAGAACCCGTCGATGAGCGACCCGCGCAACAGTGTCGCGACCGCCCAGACGACCGGGTAGACGAGGATGATCCAGAAGCGCTTCCATGCCACGGCCGGCCGGTCGCCGAACAGCACCCAGTCGGCGATCACGTACAGCGGCACCCAGACGTGCAGCACGTCGTCGGCCCAAGGCAGGTTGAAGTCGGCGGCCGTCGTGCTGCCGCGCAGCAGCAGCGCGAAGACGACTCCGGTCGTGGCCATGTACGTCGTCACGGAGGCACGAGCCACGACGATCCACTCGGCCTGGCGGCGACCGGAGAGCGCTGTGATCGCGATCACGAGCACCACGGCGGTGAGCAGATTGCTCTGGATGGTGAAGTAGCCGAAGAAGCGGGTCGGATTGATCGGGCCGAGCCCGGCGCTGTGCGTGAACTGGGCCGCGACCGCCGCCACGATGGCGAGCACAGCGAGAATCCGCAGAACGGCGACGAAGACTCTCATCCGCACTCCTGACGAAGGACGACGTGCGGCGGCGCCGACGCTGTCAGAATCGTAGCGTGAGTCCGGCGCCCGCACGCGACACCGCTCAGAGGGCCCTGGCCAGCACGTAGTCGTCTTCGATGCGACCGCCGACCGTGAAGTGCTTGGTGCCGACGCGCTCGAAGCCGTGCTTGGCGTAGAACGCCTGCGCGCGCCCGTTCTGCTCGTTCACGCCGAGCCAGATCCCCGCGGCACCGCGTTCGCGCGCTGTGCGCAGCGACTCGGCCATCAGTGCCGCCGCGATGCCGGCTCCGTGATGGCCGGGCAGCACGTAACACTTGCTCAACTCGCTCGTGGGTCTGATTGCGACCGCTGCCGCGGCATCCGCGTCATGCGGTTCGCCGAAGACGAGCATCGTGTAGCCCACGGGCTCGCCGGCGAGTTCGGCCAGCAGCACAGCTCTGTCCGGGTCCCGGGTGTACTCGGCGAAGCGCTGCTCGCTGAGCCATTGCGCGATGAAGGCGGCCTTCGCGTCGTCGCTCGTGTGCGGCGGACAGGCGAGCGGGAAGGTGACGGCGGCGACGGATGCCAGCGCCGCGGCATCCATCACGGTGGCTGTCCTGATCGTGATCGGCATGCGGAACACGCTACCCGAGCAAGCGAGGGGCGGCCGCCGCCGCTCGACCGCCGTGGACTTGCGAGAATGGACGCATGACGCTGCCTTCGCGCGACACCGTGGTGCTTTACCCGGCCGGAGCGACCGACAACCGGGCGACGGTCGTCCACCTCGAACAACTCCCTGACGGCCGCGCCGCCGTACTCCTGGACCGCACCAGCTGCCATCCCGTGGATGCCGCATGGCCCGATCAAGGCCCCGATCACGCGGTTCTCGTGACGCCCGACGGCGTCGAGGTCGAGGTGCTGGACTGCCGAGTCGCAGCGACCGACGGATCGGTCCTGGAATTGACGCCGCAGGTTCGACCCGGCGCGGAGGATCGGTCCTTCGTCGTGGCGCACATCGTCGGGCCCGGTTCGCCGGTCGCCGTGGGCGACGAGGTCGAGGTGGTCGTGGATGCCGGCCGTCGGCGGGCCCTGTCGCTCGGCCACACGTCGTGCCACCTCGCCTCGCTCGCCCTGAATTCGACCCTGGCTGCGCGCTGGACCAAGCAGCCCCGGCCGGACGGCCTGGGCAACCCGGACTTCGACAAGGAGGCGATCGAGAGCTCTCGCATCCTCGAGTTCGGGTCGGTGGATCGCTTCCGGCTGAACAAGTCGCTGCGTCGCAAGGGCTTCGCCATCGACGGGCTGGCCGACGAGCTGCCCCTCATCGAGCACGCCGTCAACACGATCCTGGCCGAATGGGCCGCCACGGGTGCTCCGGTGCACATCCATCAGGAGGGCGAACTGCTGACCGACCGCCGATACTGGGTGGCGACGCTGAACGGCAACACGGTGCGCATCCCTTGCGGCGGCACGCACGTGACGTCACTGGCCGAGCTCGGGCAGCTCCGCGTGGGGCTGACGATCGACGCGGTCGATTCGACGCCGATCCTGCAGATGTCCACGCACGCGGCCTGACTCCGCGCCGCCACCCGCGCCACCCGTCACACCCGTCACACCCGTCACAAAATCAGGTGAGGCGGCCTGCCGAGTGGATTATCCACTCG
>DATMTS010000072.1:0-53158 GCA_035564555.1 Humibacter sp. | reverse complement strand
CGTGTCGGGCGCTGTCGCGTGTCGGGCGCTGTCGCGTGTCGGGCGCTGTCGCGCAATAGGGCGCTGTCGCTTCCGGGAGGCCCGAGCCGACCGTCGTGCTCGAAGGTGCGCGGCCGGTAGCGTTGTCGCGTGACGAACCGTGCCGCCGATCATCCCTATCTGGCCGGGTTGTTCGCCCTGACCATGGCCACCGGCGCAGTCGACGCGGTCAGCTATCTCGCCCTCGATCGGGTCTTCACCGGCAACATGACCGGCAACGTGCTGTTCGTCGGCTTCGGATTCACGGGCGCCGCAGACATCCCGTTGCTCAACAACGCGATCGCCCTGGTCGGATTCGTCGTCGGCGTGATCGTATGCGGGCTCGCGGTGCGTTCGCGTACGCATCACACGCGTTTGCCGAACGCGAACCTCGTCGCCCTGATCTCGACCGCGGCGGTGATCGTCGCGCTGGCCGTCGTCTGGCTCCTGGTGGGCCGCCTGGGCGGAGGGTGGTTGCTGGTCGTCACCGCGGTGCTCGCGCTCGCGATGGGAGCGCAGGCCGTCGCGGTGCGCGCCGCCGGCATCCCGGATGTCTCCACGATCGTGATCACCACGACCCTGGTGAATCTCGCACTGGACAGCCCTCTCGCCGGCGGCAGCGGGGACAAGTGGGTGCGGCGCCTGGTCGCGGTACTCGCCATGGGCACCGGCGCCGCCGTAGGGGCCCTGGCGATCCGCTGGGGGTCAGGCGCCAGCGCACTGCTGGTGGCGGCCGTGATCATGGTGATCGGCGCCGCCGCGCTGGCGTGGGCGCGTCGTTACGAGGCGATGCGACGACGCAGGTCCGAAGCCTGAGCCGCCTTGTTCGCGACGTAAGCCGACCATGCCGCGCGTGTCGCACCCGCACACCCGCCGTGTGACGTCGAGGCGCGACACGCCCGGGTTGCAGCATGGCGGTATTTCTGTCAGACTCTTCTAGTTCAACATGTTGGAGCGGCCGCCGATGCGCGTGCTCGAACCGACTCACTGCCAGGCAGTGCATAGCCGCCTAGCGCACGCGGAGCATCCGCACGGCGCAAAGGGTTCAGGCTAGGCCGCGGGCAGCAGAACAAAGCTCAATCGACAACCGCGGAAGACCTGGGGTATCTCCATGTCTTCGATTCGGGTGACATGCCCGAGCGTGGGGGTCGACTGCCAGAAGTGCCGGGGTGACCCGGTATTGACAGAAGAACAGTGGTGCGACACCAGTAGTGCCCAGCGTTTTCGTACGCGATCGCGTCCAATGCGTCCGGAAGGCGTAAGACGCCAGAAACAGAGAGTGAGTCAGACATGGCGGGACAGAAGATCCGCATTCGACTTAAGTCGTATGACCATGAGGTCATCGACACCTCGGCCCGCAAGATTGTCGACACGGTGACCCGCGCGGGCGCCACCGTCGTCGGTCCCGTGCCGCTTCCGACCGAGAAGAACGTGGTGTGCGTCATCCGTTCTCCGCACAAGTACAAGGACAGCCGGGAGCACTTCGAGATGCGCACCCACAAGCGGCTGATCGACATCATCGACCCGACGCCGAAGGCCGTCGACTCGCTCATGCGACTCGACCTGCCGGCCGACGTCAATATCGAGATCAAGCTGTAGGGAAGCATCCATGTCTACTACTGAGACCAAGACCGTCAAGGGTCTGCTCGGCAAGAAGCTCGGCATGACCCAGGTGTGGGACGAGAACAACAAGCTCATTCCCGTCACCGTCGTTGAGATCACTCCCAACGTCGTCACGCAGGTTCGCACCCCCGAGCTCGATGGCTACAACGGCGTTCAGATCGCCTACGGCCAGATCGACCCGCGCAAGGTGAACAAGCCGTCCGCCGGGCACTTCGAGAAGGCCGGCGTCACGCCGCGCCGTCACCTCACCGAACTGCGCACCGCGGATGCCGCGGACTACTCGCTCGGCCAGGAACTGGCCGTCGACGGCATCTTCGAGGCCGGCCAGAAGGTCGACGTCGTCGGTACCTCGAAGGGCAAGGGCACCGCCGGCGTCATGAAGCGCCACAACTTCAAGGGTGTCTCCGCCTCGCACGGTGCGCACCGCAACCACCGCAAGCCGGGCTCGATCGGCGCATCTTCGACCCCCAGCCGTGTCTTCAAGGGCATGCGCATGGCGGGACGCATGGGCGGCGAGCGCGTCACCGTGCTGAACCTCACGGTTCACTCGGTCGACGCCGAGAAGGGCCTGCTGCTGGTCAAGGGAGCCGTTCCCGGCGCCCGCGGCCGCATCGTTTTCGTTCGCAACGCAGTGAAGGGGGCGTAACCGGATGGCTACCTCCATCGACGTCGTCGACGTCACGGGCTCAAAGGCCGGCTCTGTCGAGCTGCCCGCCGAGCTCTTCGACGTTCAGGTCAACATCCCGCTGATCCACCAGGTCGTCGTGGCGCAGCTCGCCGCAGCGCGCCAGGGCACCCACGACACCAAGCGTCGTGGCGAGGTCTCCGGTGCCGGCCGCAAGCCGTTCAAGCAGAAGGGCACCGGTCGCGCTCGTCAGGGCTCGATCCGCGCGCCCCAGATGACCGGCGGTGGCATCGTGCACGGACCGCACCCGCGCAGCTACGCGCAGCGCACCCCCAAGAAGATGATCGCCGCGGCTCTGCTCGGCGCTCTCAGCGATCGCGCTCGCGGCAGCCGTCTGCACGTCGTCTCCTCGCTCGCCCTGGGCGAGACGCCTTCGACCAAGTCCGTCGTCGACCTGCTGAACGGCATCGCGAGCTCCAAGCACGTTCTCGTGGTGCTCGAGCGCGGTGACGAGGTCAGCGCGAAGAGCGTGCGGAACATCCCGACCGTCCACGTGCTGAACTACGACCAGCTGAACGCGTACGACGTTCTGGTGAGCGACGACATCGTCTTCACCAAGGCGGCGTTCGAAGGCTTCGTGAACAGCAAGACCGCAGCGACCGATAAGGAAGAGGTGACCGCGTAATGGCCGCCGTCAACAAGGACCCGCGCGACGTCATCATCGCGCCCGTCGTCTCCGAGAAGAGCTACGGCCTGATCGACGAGGGAAAGTACACCTTCCTCGTCGACCCGCGCTCGAACAAGATCGAGATCAAGCTCGCCATCGAGAAGATCTTCAAGGTCGAGGTCGCCTCGGTCAACACGTTGAACCGTCAGGGCAAGACCCGTCGCACGCGTTTCGGAATGGGCAAGCGCAAGGACACCAAGCGCGCCATCGTCACGCTGAAGTCCGGTTCCATCGACATCTTCACGGCTGTCGGCTAGGAGTAGGTAAGAACAATGGCTATTCGCAAGTACAAGCCCACGACTCCGGGTCGGCGCGGTTCCTCCGTCGCCGACTTCGCGGAGATCACGCGTTCCACGCCTGAGAAGTCGCTGCTCAAGCCGCTGTCGAAGTCCGGTGGCCGCAACAACCAGGGCCGCATCACGACGCGACACATCGGTGGTGGCCACAAGCGCCAGTACCGCGTGATCGACTTCCGCCGCAACGACAAAGACGGCGTCAACGCCAAGGTCGCGCACATCGAGTACGACCCCAACCGCACGGCGCGCATCGCCCTCCTGCACTTCCTCGACGGCACCAAGCGATACATCATCGCGCCCGACAAGCTCAAGCAGGGCGACATCGTCGAGTCGGGGCCGAACGCCGACATCAAGCCGGGCAACAACCTGCCGCTGCGCAACATCCCGACCGGTACCGTCGTGCACGCCATCGAGTTGAGGCCGGGCGGCGGTGCCAAGATGGCTCGCTCCGCCGGCGTTTCGGTTCGCCTGGTCGCAAAGGACGGGCCGTACGCCCAGTTGCGTCTGCCCTCCGGCGAGATCCGCAATGTGGATGCCCGTTGCCGCGCCACGATCGGCGAGGTCGGCAACGCCGAGCAGTCGAACATCAACTGGGGCAAGGCCGGCCGCAGCCGCTGGAAGGGCGTCCGCCCGACCGTCCGCGGTGTCGCGATGAACCCGATCGACCACCCGCACGGTGGTGGTGAGGGCAAGACCTCCGGTGGTCGCCACCCGGTCAGCCCGTGGGGCCAGAAAGAGGGCCGCACGCGCCACCCCAACAAGGAGAGCGACAAGCTCATCGTTCGCCGCCGCAACGCCGGCAAGAAGCGCAAGTAGGAGTTCAAGAAGATGCCACGCAGTCTCAAGAAGGGCCCCTTCGTCGACGAGCACCTGCTTCAGAAGGTGTTTCGGGCGAACGAGGCCAACAGCAAGAACGTGATCAAGACCTGGTCGCGCCGTTCGATGATCGTGCCGGCCATGCTCGGCCACACCATCGCGGTGCACGACGGCCGCAAGCACATCCCGGTGTTCGTCACCGAGACGATGGTCGGACACAAGCTCGGCGAGTTCGCGCCGACGCGCACGTTCCGCGGTCACGTGAAGGACGACAAGAAGGGTCGTCGCCGCTAAGCGGTGACGTCAAGGAGGAGAGAGAAATGGTGGAGTCGATCGCACGCGTGCGACACATCCGCGTTACGCCTCAGAAGGCTCGTCGCGTCGTCAACCTGATCCGCGGCAAGCAGGCGCAGGAGGCCCTGGCCATCCTGAAGTTCGCCCCGCAGGGCGCAAGCGAGCCCGTCTACAAGCTCGTCGCCTCGGCGATCGCCAACGCGCGAGTGAAGGCTGACGCGGTCAACGAGTACCTGGACGAGCAGGACCTGTACGTCAGCAGCGCTTTCGTCGACGAGGGAACCACCCTCAAGCGATTCCAGCCGCGCGCGCAGGGCCGTGCCTTCCGCATCAACAAGCGCACCAGCCACATCACCGTCGTGCTGGCAACACCCGACGAGGGGACGAAGTAATGGGACAGAAGGTCAACCCTTACGGCTTCCGTCTGGGAATCACCACCGACCACGTGTCGCGCTGGTTCTCCGACAGCACCAAGCCGGGTCAGCGGTACGCCGACTACGTTGAAGAGGACGTCAAGATCCGTCGCCTGCTGGCGACGCAGCTCGACCGTGCCGGTGTTTCGCGCATCGAGATCGAGCGCACGCGTGACCGCGTTCGCGTCGACATCCACACCGCGCGTCCCGGCATCGTGATCGGCCGTCGCGGAGCCGAGGCCGAGCGCATCCGCTCCGACCTCGAGAAGCTCACCGGCAAGCAGATCCAGCTGAACATCCTCGAGGTGAAGAACCCCGAGGCCGACGCCCAGCTCGTCGCTCAGGGCATCGCCGAGCAGCTCTCCGCCCGCGTGGCCTTCCGCCGCGCGATGCGCAAGGGACTGCAGGGCGCTCAGCGCGCAGGCGCCAAGGGCGTCCGCATCCAGGTATCCGGCCGTCTCGGCGGTGCCGAGATGAGCCGATCCGAGTTCTACCGCGAAGGCCGTGTGCCGCTGCACACGCTGCGCGCGAACATCGACTTCGGCTTCTACGAGGCCAAGACCACCTTCGGCCGCATCGGCGTGAAGGTCTGGATCTACAAGGGCGACATCACCAACAAGGAACTCGCTCGTGAGCAGGCCGGCGCCAAGTCCAGCCGTCCCGAGCGGAGCGACCGCCCCCGCCGTGCGCCCCGTGCGCAGGCCGAAGCGCCCGTCGCAGCAGGAGTTGAGGCATAACCATGTTGATTCCACGCAGAGTAAAGCACCGTAAGCAGCACCACCCGGGCCGCACCGGCCAGGCCACCGGAGGCACGCAGGTCTCCTTCGGCGAGTACGGCATCCAGGCACTGACCCCCGCCTACGTGACCAACCGTCAGATCGAGTCCGCTCGTATCGCCATGACGCGTCACATCAAGCGCGGCGGGAAGGTGTGGATCAACATCTACCCGGACCGTCCGTTGACGAAGAAGCCGGCGGAGACCCGCATGGGTAGCGGTAAGGGCTCACCCGAGTGGTGGGTCGCGAATGTCAAGCCGGGCCGCGTGCTGTTCGAGGTCGCCGGCGTCGACGAGACGCTGGCCCGCGAGGCGCTCACCCGGGCCATCCACAAGCTGCCCCTCAAGGCACGCATCATCAAGCGCGAGGAGGGCGACGCGTAATGGCGATCGGATCCACGGAGCTCGCTTCGGCAGAGCTTGACACTTTCGATGACGAGAAGCTCGTCGACGAGTTGAAGAAGGCCAAGGAAGAGCTGTTCAACCTGCGCTTCCAGTCGGCCACCGGCCAGCTCGAGAGTCACGGCCGCATTCGTGCGGTCAAGCGCGACATCGCTCGTATCTACACGGTCATCCGTGAGCGCGAGCTCGGTATTCGCGCCACCCCGGCGGCGGTCGAGGCTCCGGCCAAGGCGAGCAAGCCGAAGAAGAGCACCAAGAAGGCAGACGAGGCCGAGGCACCCGCCGAGACCGACGACGCCGAGACGAAGGAGGCCTGATCATGGCTAAGACCGAAGAAAAGGTCGGTCACGAGCACGCCGAGCACGACATCAAGGATGCCGCTGCTCGCGGATACCGCAAGGTGCGCCGCGGCTACGTGGTGAGCGACAAGATGGACAAGACCGTCGTCGTCGAGGTCGAGGACCGCGTGAAGCACCCGCTGTACGGCAAGGTCATCCGTCGTACCTCCAAGGTGAAGGCGCACGACGAGCAGAACACCGCCGGCATCGGCGACCTCGTCGTGATCAGCGAGACCCGTCCGCTCAGCGCCTCCAAGCGCTGGCGCCTGGTCGAGATTCTCGAGAAGGCCAAGTAAGCCTCAGGGCTTGCTTCAGAAGAGGACAGACACATGCTTCAGCAGGAATCACGAGTCAAGGTCGCCGACAACACGGGCGCCAAGGAGCTCCTGACCATCCGCGTGCTCGGCGGATCTTCGCGCCGCTACGCCGGTCTCGGTGACGTCATCGTCGCCACGGTGAAAGACGCCATCCCGGGCGGCAACGTCAAGAAGGGCGACGTCGTCAAGGCGGTCATCGTGCGCACGGTCAAGCAGACCCGTCGTGCCGACGGCTCGTACATCAAGTTCGATGAGAACGCCGCAGTGATCTTGAAGGGCGACGGTGACCCCCGCGGCACGCGCATCTTCGGACCGGTCGGTCGCGAACTCCGCGACAAGAAGTTCATGAAGATCATCTCGCTGGCACCGGAGGTTATCTAAGTCATGGCGAACATCAAGAAGGGTGACCTGGTTCAGGTCATCTCGGGGCGCTCGCAGGCCCGCGGCGGAGACCGTGGCAAGCAGGGCCGTGTGATCGAGGTGCAGGTCGAGAAGAACCGCGTCATCGTCGAGGGCGTGAACTTCGTGACGAAGCACGTCAAGGTCGGCCAGACCCAGCGCGGTTCCAAGACCGGCGGCATCGAGACCCACGAGGCCTCCATCCACATCTCCAACGTCGCGCTCGTCGACCCGGAGACCAAGAAGCCGACCCGCGTCGGCCACCGCGTCGAGCAGACGACCACGGACGGCGTCACCAAGACCGTCCGCGTCCGCTACGCCAAGAAGTCAGGTAAGGACCTGTAACTATGACCGACACTGCAACTGCCGCGCCGGCTGGCAAGATCCAGCCGCGCTTGAAGCAGAAGTACAAGGACGAGATCCTCCAGCAGCTCAAGGAGCAGTTCGGATTCACGAACGTGCACCAGGTGCCCGGACTGGTCAAGGTCGTCGTGAACACCGGTGTCGGCGAAGCCGCCCGCGATGGCAAGATCATCGACGGTGCAGTCGCCGACCTCACCAAGATCACGGGCCAGAAGCCGCAGGTCACCAAGGCACGCAAGTCCATCGCGCAGTTCAAGCTGCGCGAGGGTCAGCCGATCGGCGCCCACGTGACGCTGCGCGGCGACCGTGCATGGGAGTTCCTCGACCGTCTGCTCTCACTCGCCCTGCCCCGCATCCGTGACTTCCGCGGCCTTTCGGACAAGCAGTTCGACGGCCACGGCAACTACACCTTCGGGCTGCAGGAGCAGGCCGTGTTCCACGAGATCGACCAGGACAAGATCGACCGCGTTCGCGGCTTCGACATCACGGTCGTGACGACGGCGAACAACGACGACGAGGGCCGCGCGCTGCTGAAGGCGCTGGGCTTCCCGTTCCAGACCCCCGACGCCGCCAACTGAGGTCTCAGTACGCGTGCTCGCTTCGCTCGCTCGCTACTCGACCACCGGGAGTCGGCAACCGCCCGCTCCTACCACCGCAGGTCGGTTCTCTTGTAAAGGGCCCCGAAACCTGGTGATCAAAGGAAACAACACATGACGATGACAGATCCGGTCGCAGACATGCTGACCAGACTGCGGAACGCGAATTCCGCGTACCACGAGACCGTGTCGATGCCGCACTCCAAATTGAAGTCGAACATCGCGGGCATCCTGAAGGCCGAGGGATACATCGCCGGCTGGGAGATCTCGGATGCCGCGGTCGGCCAGACCCTGACGCTGAGCCTCAAGTACGGCCCGAACCGGGAGCGTTCGATCGCGGGCATCAAGCGCGTGTCGAAGCCCGGCCTGCGCGTGTACGCGAAGTCGACCGAGCTGCCCACGGTGCTCGGCGGCCTCGGCGTTGCCATCCTGTCCACCTCCTCCGGTCTTCTCACCGACCGGCAGGCCGAGAAGAAGGGCGTCGGCGGGGAAGTCCTCGCCTACGTGTGGTAACCCGTCATGTCACGAATCGGAAGACTCCCCATTGACATCCCGTCGGGTGTCGACGTGAAGATCGACGGCCGCCAGGTCACGGTCAAGGGCCCGAAGGGCGAGCTGTCGCTCGTCGTCGCGGAGCCCATCGCTGTCGCGCTCGAGGAGAACCAGGTGCTCGTCACGCGCCCCGACGACGAACGCGACTCGCGTTCGCTGCACGGCCTGACCCGCACCCTCATCAACAATCAGATCGTCGGCGTCACTCAGGGCTACACCAAGGGCCTCGAGATCGTCGGAACCGGTTACCGCGTCGCCCAGAAGGGTTCGGGCGTCGAGTTCGCGCTCGGCTTCTCGCACCCGGTCACGGTCGAGCCGCCCGTCGGGATCAGCCTGACGGTGGAGGGCAACAACAAGCTCACCGTCAGCGGCATCGACAAGCAGACCGTCGGCGAGGTCGCCGCGAACATCCGCAAGATCCGCAAGCCGGAGCCGTACAAGGGCAAGGGCATCCGCTACGCGGGCGAGGTCGTTCGGCGCAAGGCCGGAAAGGCTGGTAAGTAAGCATGGCCATCAAGAGCAAGTCAGCAGCACGGGATCGCCGGCACGCCCGCCTTCGCAAGAAGGTCGCGGGCACGGCCGAGCGTCCGCGTCTGGTCGTGACGCGTTCGGCTCGTCACGTTTTCGTGCAGGTCGTCGACGATGCGAAGGGTCACACGCTCGTGTCGGCTTCGACGCTGGAGACCGACCTCCGCGGCTTCGAGGGCGACAAGACGGCCAAGGCGCACAAGGTCGGCGAGCTCGTCGCCGAACGCGCCAAGCAGGCCGGAATCGACGAGGTCGTGTTCGACCGCGGCGGTAACAAGTACGCCGGTCGCGTCGCCGCGATCGCCGAGGGAGCTCGAGAGGGTGGATTGAACCTGTGAGCGAAGAGAAGAACGTGAAGGAGCAGGACGTGGCCGTGGCCGAGACTGCAGAGAAGCCGGTCGAGACCGCAGCGGGCACCGACTCGTCGACGCGCGACACGCGCGACGGACGCCGCGGCGGCCGCGACCGCAACCAGGGCCGTGACCGCAGCGGGCGTGACGCAGACAAGAGCCAGTTCCTGGAGCGCGTCGTCACGATCAACCGCGTGTCGAAGGTCGTCAAGGGCGGTCGTCGCTTCAGCTTCACCGCGCTCGTCGTCGTCGGTGACGGCAACGGCATGGTGGGCGTCGGTTACGGCAAGGCCCGCGAGGTGCCGCTTGCGATCTCGAAGGGCGTCGAAGAGGCGAAGAAGAACTTCTTCCGCGTCCCGCGCGTCGGAAACACGATCCCGCACCCGGTGCAGGGCGAGGCCGCTGCCGGCGTGGTTCTGCTGCGTCCGGCTGCCGCCGGTACGGGCGTCATCGCCGGTGGTCCGGTTCGCGCCGTGCTCGAGTGCGCAGGCATCCACGACGTGCTGAGCAAGTCGCTCGGCTCGTCGAACACCATCAACATCGTGCACGCGACCGTCGAGGCGCTGCAGCAGCTCGAGGAGCCTCGTGCTGTCGCCGCCCGCCGTGGCCTGGAGTACGACCAGGTCGCACCGGCTCGTCTGCTGCGTGCCGAGGCCCGGGCGGCCGAGGCCGCCGCGACCGCGAAGGCAGGTGCCTGATGGCGCGTCTGAAGGTGACCCAGATCAAGTCCAAAGTGAGTGAGAAGCAGTACCAGCGCGACACGCTGCGCAGCCTCGGGCTCAAGCGCATCGGCGACGTGGTCGTCCGCGAAGACAACCCGCAGAACCGCGGCTACGTCAACACGGTCGCCCACCTGGTTAAGGTCGAGGAGATTGACTAATGGCTGACGAGAACAAGGTCGACGGCGAGAAGGCCGAGACCAAGCCG
The DNA here is from genome assembly GCA_035564555.1 of Humibacter sp. Classification (GTDB taxonomy): domain Bacteria; phylum Actinomycetota; class Actinomycetes; order Actinomycetales; family Microbacteriaceae; genus DATMTS01. The sequence goes on along the minus strand of DATMTS010000072.1, from coordinate 42,799 downwards.
GCCGCCAAGAAGGCGTCGGCAGGCAAGACTGCCGCGAAGACGACCGCGAAGGCTACCGAGTCCAAGGCCGCGGCCAAGACGACCCGGCAGAAGGCAGCGCCGGCGACCGAGGCGTCGAGCGCGGCCGCGGCGAAGTCCGCTGCGACGAGCAAGGACACCGCTGCGCCCCGTGAGCACGTGCTCAAGGTGCACCACCTGCGTCCGGCCGCCGGTTCGAAGAAGGACCGCACCCGTGTCGGCCGCGGTGAAGGCTCCAAGGGCAAGACCGCCGGCCGCGGTACCAAGGGAACCAAGGCGCGCTACCAGGTTCGCCCCGGCTTCCAGGGTGGCCAGTTGCCGTTCCACATGCGCTCCCCGAAGCTGCGCGGGTTCAAGAACCCGTTCCGCGTCGAGTACCAGGTCGTGAACCTCGAGAAGCTCGCCGAGTTGTACCCCGCGGGTGGCGAGGTCACGGTCTCCGACCTGGTCGCCAAGGGCGCGGTGCGCAAGAACGAGAAGGTCAAGGTTCTCGGCAATGGCGACATTGCGGTTAAGCTGAACGTTACCGTCGACAAGGTCTCCGGCTCCGCCGAGCAGAAGATCGTCGCAGCGGGCGGCTCCGTCAAGTAGCCGTATCCGGTAACCCTCGGGTCCACGGACCCGGACAAACCCCCGTAAAGTAGTCCAGTCGGGTGGCCCCGACGGGTCACCCGACTGACTCCTTACTGGAAAGCAGGACGCCCTTTGTTCACTGCCGTTGTGCGGATCTTCCGCACGCCAGACCTCCGCAAGAAGATCGGTTTCACGATCGGCATCATTGCGCTCTTCCGGCTGGGCTCCTTCATCCCGACCCCGTTCGTCGACTTCGGCAACGTGCAAGCGTGTCTCGCCGCGAACCAGGGAACGACGGGCCTCTACGAGCTCGTGAACCTGTTCTCGGGCGGCGCCCTGCTGAAGCTCTCGGTGTTCGCGCTCGGCATCATGCCGTACATCACGGCCTCGATCATCGTGCAACTGCTGCGCGTGGTCATTCCGCACTTCGAGACCCTCTACAAGGAGGGCCAGGCCGGGCAGTCGAAGCTCACGCAGTACACGCGCTACCTCACCATCGCGCTGGGTGTGTTGCAGTCGACGACCCTGATCACGGTGGCGCGAAGCGGCGCCCTATTCGGCAGCAACAGCGCCAGCGAGTGCACGCAGCTGATCACCGACGACTCCTGGTATGCGGTGCTGCTGATGGTCATCACGATGACCGCCGGCACCGGCCTGATCATGTGGATGGGAGAGCTCGTCACCGAGCGCGGCATCGGCAACGGCATGTCGCTGCTGATCTTCACGTCGATCGCGGCGCAGTTCCCCACCTCGCTGTGGGCCGTGGAGCAGACGCAGAGCTTCGAGATCTTCCTGGTCGTGATCGCGATCGGGTTGCTGATCGTGGCGGCCGTCGTGTTCGTTGAGCAGTCGCAGCGGCGCATCCCGGTGCAATACGCGAAGCGAATGGTCGGCAGACGCACGTACGGCGGTAACAACACCTACATCCCGATCAAGGTCAACATGGCCGGTGTGATCCCGGTGATCTTCGCGTCGAGCCTGCTGTATCTGCCCGCCTTGATCGCGCAGTTCAACCAGCCGGCGGCAGGTAAGGCGCCGGCGCCCTGGGTGACCTGGGTCACGGAGTACCTGACCAAGGGCGACCACCCGCTCTACATGCTGATCTACTCCTTGCTGATCATCGGCTTCACCTATTTCTACGTCGCGATCACCTTCAATCCCGAAGAGGTCGCGGACAACATGAAGAAGTACGGTGGCTTCATCCCCGGTATCCGTGCCGGACGGCCGACCGCCGAGTATCTCGATTACGTGCTGACGCGCATCACGCTGCCCGGCTCGATCTACCTCGCGGTCGTTGCGCTCATTCCGCTTGCGGCATTCGCCATGCTCGGCACCAGCCAGAACTTCATGTTCGGCGGCACGTCCATTCTGATCATCGTCGGTGTGGGTCTGGAGACGGTCAAGCAGATCGACTCGCAGCTGCAACAGCGTCATTACGAAGGGTTGCTTAGATGAGCGAAGGTGTGGACGAGCGAAACCGTAAGCGCGGGGCGCGACTGCTCATCGTCGGCCCTCCCGGGTCGGGCAAGGGTACTCAGGCCAAATTCATCGGCGAGACCTTCGGCATCCCGGATGTCTCCACGGGTGACATCTTTCGCTACCACATCAACAACCTCACGCCGCTGGGCGTGCAGGTCAAAGCCATCGTCGATGCAGGCGACTATGTTCCTGACGAATTGACGAACCGCATCGTCACCGAGCGGCTCAACGAGCCGGATGCCGTCAACGGCTTCCTGCTCGACGGCTATCCCCGCACGCTCGAGCAGGTGCACTATCTCGACGCCTTGCTCGCCGATCGAGACCAGGCCCTGGAAGCGGTGATCCGCCTGGTCGCCGAGCAGGATGAGATCGTCGCCCGTCTCAGCAAGCGCGCAGCCGAACAGGGGCGTGCTGATGACACCGAGCAGGCGATCCGGCATCGCCAAGAGGTCTACATCCGCGAGACGGCTCCGCTGATCGAGGTATACCGTGAACGCGGGCTGCTCGTCGAGGTGGACGGGCTCGGCGAGGTCGACGCCATCGCCGCGCGCATCCGCGCCGCCCTGGCCGAGCGCGGCATCGGCGAGATCGACCCCTGTTTCGTGGCCTGAGAGATGGCCGTCGCGTGAGCTTCAAGCGATCGATCTACAAGTCCCCGGCGCAGTTGCGGCTGATGGTTCAGCCCGGGGCGATCACCGCTCGGAGCCTGGACGCGGCGCGAGCGGCGGCGAGAGCCGGCGTGACCACCCTCGAACTGGATGCCGCCGCCGAGGCGGCGATCGTCGCTGACGGTGCCAGCCCCAACTTCAAGCTCGAACACGGCTACCACCACACGATCTGCGCATCGGTGAACGACGAGGTGGTGCACGGCATCCCCGGCGACCGGGTGCTGGAACCGGGCGACATCGTCTCGGTGGACAGCGGTGCGATCCTCGACGGCTGGAACGGCGACGCCGCCTTCAGCGTCGTGCTCGACGACCCGCAACATCCCGAGATCGTGGAGGAGCGGCGCCGCCTGTGCGAGGTGACCGAACTCTCGCTGTGGCACGGGATCGCGCGCCTGGCGCGGGCGTCGCACCTGAACGAGGTCGGCGAGGCCATCGAGGACTACGTGCGCAGCCGGGGAGACTACGGCATCCTCACCGACTACATCGGCCACGGCATCGGCCGCAGCATGCACGAAGCGCCTCCGGTATTCAACTACCGGGTGCGGCAGAAGGGTCCGGAGGTGCGACCCGGTCTCGTCGTGGCGATCGAGCCGATGGTCGTCGCCGGATCTCCGGACACCGTGGTGCGCGAGGACGGCTGGACGGTCGTCACAGAAGACGGGGCGGCCGCCGCGCATTGGGAGCACAGCGTAGCCGTGCACCGGGACGGCATCTGGGTGCTGACCGCTCACGACGGCGGGGCCGCCGGGCTCGCGCCGTTCGGCATCACGCCAGCTCCCATCGCCTGACATCAAGGAGGAACTCGCATGAGTGAACCCGTCGTGTACATGATCGACCCGCTGCCGGCCCACTCGGCAGCGCCGCTCGGCGGGTTCGAGTCGACGGTGCACCGTGCCTCGACGGCTGCCCCGACCCTCACCGTCACCGACCTCGGCGCGTCTCGCGGGGACGGCGTCTTCGAGACGTTCGGCGTGCTCGCAGGTCATGCGCAAGCCGTTGACGCGCACCTGGACCGGTTGGCCAACTCGGCGGCGCTGCTCGACCTGCCCGAACCCAACCTCGCGCAATGGCGGGTCGCGGTCGCGATCGCCGCCGACGCTTTGCCCGACGACCGTCAGGGCGGCATCAAACTCGTGCTCACCCGCGGGGTCGAAGGCACCGGCGTGCCCACCGCCTGGATCGTCGCGACCGTGACAGAACGCGACTTCGCCGAACGACAGGACGGCATCCGGGTGGTCACGCTCGACCGCGGATACTCGAGCGACGTCGCGCGTCGCGCGCCGTGGTTGCTGGCGGGGGCTAAGACGTTGTCGTACGCGGTCAACATGGCGGCGCTGCGCGAGGCGGCACGCCGGGACGCCGACGACGTGATCTTCGTCAGCTCCGACGGTTTCGTGATGGAAGCACCGACCTCGACGGTGATCATGCGTCACGGGGACGTGTTCACGACGCCGCGCACCGACATCGGCATCCTGCCCGGCACCAGCCAGCTCAGTCTGTTCGAGTTCTACCGCGGTGCCGGCTTTCGCGCCGAGGAGGCGCTCGTGCCCGCTGAGGAACTCGTCCACGCCGACGGCATCTGGCTCGTCTCCAGCGTGCGGCTGGCGGCGCCGGTGATCGACATCGACGGCTCCCGGATCGCGCACGACGCCGACATGACCAACCGCATGAACGCGGCTCTGATGGCCAGGGACGCCTGATCCGCTTTCGCGACACGCCGGGCGTGATGACCGGGTTCCGGGGCCGATTGGCGTTAGCGCTGCCGATGGCATAAGATTGATCTTTGGTGTCTGGCACTCCATTCAGACGTGCGCGCAGACTTGCGAATCGGCACCGAATCCAACGCACGACCAGCAGTCAAATGCTTAAGCGACAGTGAGGCTATGGCCAAAAAAGACGGTGTCATCGAGATCGAAGGCTCTGTGATCGAAGCTCTGCCCAATGCGATGTTCCGCGTTGAGCTGACCAACGGACACAAAGTTCTTGCCCACATTTCAGGCAAGATGCGTCAGCACTACATCCGCATCCTCCCGGAGGACCGTGTGATCGTCGAGTTGAGCCCATACGATCTGACCCGCGGCCGTATCGTCTACCGCTACAAGTAACGCCTGCTGAGAAGTAACGGCCCGCGCCGCGGGTACGAAGACAGCTAAGGAAAGCAACTCATGAAGGTCAAGCCCTCAGTCAAGAAGATCTGCGACAAGTGCAAGGTCATCCGTCGCAACGGCCGCGTCATGGTCATCTGCGAAAACCCGCGACACAAGCAACGCCAGGGCTGACGCTCCTCTCGAGTCGGTCGCGCAGTGACCGCATCGGGGCCGCGACCGCATCCGGACTCACAACTCGATATCGAAAAAGGCAATCCCAGAACCGCTGACGCGGGGACACCTTCGGTTGGAGGCCGAGGCACCGGGATTGCTCCACACCTCCACTCATTACAGGAGAAGCCACAATGGCACGTCTGGCAGGCGTCGACATCCCGCGCGAGAAGCGCGTGGAGGTCGCACTGACGTACATCTACGGTGTTGGCCGCACGAGGGCCTTGAAGACCCTCGCCGAAACCGGAATCTCGGGAGACATCCGCGTGAAGGATCTCACCGACGACCAGCTGGTCGCGCTTCGCGACCACATCGAAGGCAGCTACAAGGTGGAGGGCGACCTGCGCCGCGAGGTTGCAGCCGACATCCGCCGCAAGGTCGAGATCGGCTCCTACGAGGGTATCCGCCACCGTCGCGGCCTGCCCGTGCGCGGTCAGCGCACCAAGACCAATGCGCGCACCCGCAAGGGCCCGAAGCGCACCGTCGCCGGCAAGAAGAAGGCCCGCTAGGCCTCGGCCGGCGTCCAGGCACGCAAAGGATTCAGGAGACATCATGGCTACCCCCAAGACGGCTGCTCGCAAGCCGCGCAAGAAGGAAAAGAAGAACATCGCCGTGGGCCAGGCCCACATCAAGTCGACGTTCAACAACACGATCGTTTCGATCACCGACACCAACGGTGCGGTCATCAGCTGGGCCTCCTCCGGTGGCGTCGGCTTCAAGGGCTCGCGCAAGTCGACTCCGTTCGCCGCACAGCTGGCCGCCGAGTCGGCCGCGCGTCAGGCTCAGGAGCACGGCATGAAGAAGGTCGACGTCTTCGTCAAGGGCCCCGGCTCGGGTCGCGAGACGGCGATCCGTTCGCTGCAGGCGGCCGGCCTCGAGGTCGGGTCGATCAACGACGTGACCCCGCAGGCTCACAACGGATGCCGTCCGCCCAAGCGCAGGCGCGTCTGATCGCTTCGCCGGTCGGGTAGCGAAGAGCGAGCAGATCGACCGACTACATTCTCCGCTCGCGAGCGGCGGCCGCTTCGCGGTCGTCGTTCGCGAGCTAATACAACTCAACACACTTCAGCAGAGCAAGTGTCATATAGCGGACACTTAGCCGAAAGGAAACAACAGTGCTCATTGCACAGCGCCCAACGCTCACCGAGGAGAACATCTCGGAGTTCCGTTCGCGGTTCGTGATCGAACCGCTCGAGCCGGGCTTCGGTTACACCCTCGGGAACTCCCTGCGTCGTACCCTCCTCTCCTCGATTCCCGGAGCGGCCGTCACGAGCATCCGCATCGACGGCGTGCTGCACGAGTTCAGCACCGTGCCGGGCGTGAAGGAAGACGTCACCGAGGTCATCCTGAACATCAAGGGCCTCGTGGTCTCCAGCGAGCACGACGAGCCGATCACCGCCTACCTGCGCAAGCAGGGCGCGGGCGAGGTCACGGCCGCCGACATCTCGGCTCCCGCCGGTGTGGAGATCCACAACCCGGAGCTGGTCATCGCGACGCTGAACGACAAGGCGAAGCTCGAGGTCGAGCTCACGATCGAGCGCGGCCGCGGCTACGTCTCGGCGCAGCAGAACCGCAACGAGTACAGCGAGGCGGGCCAGATCCCGATCGACTCGATCTACTCGCCCGTGCTCAAGGTCACCTACCGCGTCGAAGCGACGCGTGCCGGTGAGCGCACCGACTTCGACCGCCTCGTGGTCGACGTGGAGACCAAGTCGGCCATCACGCCGCGCGACGCCATCGCGTCCGCCGGCCGTACCCTCACCGAACTGTTCGGGCTCGCTCGTGAGCTGAACAACCAGGCGGAGGGCATCGAGATCGGCCCCGCTCCGGTCGACGCCGTGCTCAGCTCCGAGTTGTCGATGCCGATCGAAGACCTCGATCTCTCGGTGCGCTCGTACAACTGCCTCAAGCGCGAGGGCATCAACAACGTCAGCGAACTCGTCTCGCTCTCTGAGACGCAGCTCATGAACATCCGCAACTTCGGACAGAAGTCGGTGGATGAGGTCAAGGACAAGCTGACGGAGATGGGCCTGTCGCTCAAGGACTCGGTCCCCGGGTTCGACGGCGCCCACTTCTACAGCGGCTACGACGACGAGACCGTCTAGGCCTTCCCCCTTTCTGACACTGGAGAAACACGACAATGCCTAAGCCCACAAAGGGTCCCCGCCTCGGTGGCGGTCCGGCGCACGAGCGCCTGATGCTCGCCAACCTCGCCGCGGCCCTGTACACGCACAAGCGCATCCAGACGACCGAGACCAAGGCCAAGCGCCTGCGTCCGCTCGCCGAGCGCCTGATCACCTTCGCCAAGCGCGGCGACCTGCACGCACGTCGTCGTGTGCTCGCCGTCATCCACGACAAGGGCGTGGTGCACGAGCTCTTCACCGAGATCGCGCCGCTGCTGGCCGAACGCGAGGGCGGCTACACCCGCATCATCAAGACCGGTTACCGCAAGGGCGACAACGCGCCGATGGCCGTGATCGAACTCGTTCTCGAGCCGGTCACCCCGAAGGTGAAGTCGGCGTCGAAGCGGAACGGCGCCAAGGCCGCACCCGTCGAGCAGACGCCGGCCGAAGAAGCGACCGAGGCCACCGAGCCCGCCGCCGACGAGGCCGTGCAGTCCGAGGAGTCGCAGGTCGAGGCCGAGCAGGCCGTCGAAGCGACCGAGGCAGACGCCGAGTCGACCGACGCCGGTGATGCTCCGGAAGAGACTGCGGCCGTCGCCGATGAGGCATCCGAGGCCAAGTAGAACCATCAAGCCGGCTAAGCCCCCGCATCCCATTGGATGACGGGGGCTTCGTCGTTCCGGAGGCATCGTTTTAGAGGCCCTTCTGAACTCGCGCGTCGCGCTCAGGACCAGCGATACTCCAGTTCGGGGCGACCCGGGGTGCCGTGTCGCGGAGCTCGAGCGAGGCGCCCGTTCTCGGCGAGGTATTCCAGATAGCGCCGCGCCGTGACGCGTGCGATGGCGAGAGTCGCAGCGACCTCCGTCGCCGACAGCGCACGGCCCTCTGTCCTCAGCAGCGTCGTAACACGTTCCAGGGTGTCGTGCGAGAGGCCCTTCGGCATCGCGGGCGCCGACGGCGTGCGCAACGCGGCAAGCGCCTGATCCACCTCCTCCTGGGTGGTGTGCGCCGATTCCTGGGGAAGGGACTGCCGGAATCGACGGTAGTGGTTCAGCTTGTCGTGCAGGCCGGCGAAGGTGAACGGTTTGATGAGGTACTGCACGACGCCGAGAGACAGCGCGTTGCGCACCATCGCCAGCTCCCTGACCGCCGTGACGGCGATGACGTCGACGGGAACGCCCTGCGCGCGGATGCGCCCGATCACCGTCAGTCCGTGCATGTCGGGCAGGTTCATGTCGAGCAGGACGAGGTCGATGCCGCCGGGCAGCTCGCGTAGCAGCCGCAGCGCATCATTGCCGGTGCGTGCGACGCCGACGAGGTCGAAACCGTCGATCCGGCGCACGTACTCGGCGTGCGCATCGGCCGCGATCGCCTCGTCCTCGACCACCAGCACCCTAATCATGCGCACCCGCCTTGCCGGGGGCGATGGATGCCGATGCGGCAGCCCTCGCCGGGAGGGTCACGGTGAAGGCGGCTCCCGGTTCCAGACTCGAATACCGGATCGAGCCGTGCAGGCGCCGCACCGTCTGCGCGACCAGAGCCAGTCCGTATCCTCGGCTTCGGTTGGACCCCTTGGTGGAGTACCCGCGCTCGAAGATCGCATCGACGAGTTCGGCGGGCACACCGGGACCGCTGTCGGAGACGACCACGGTGAATAGCCGCCCACCCTCGGCATCCGCGCCCATCTCCAGGTCGAGCCCGACCCATGCGCCCGTCTCGCCGGAGTCGGCCGCCGAGTCGATGGCGTTGTCGAGCAGGTTGCCGACGATCGTGACGAGATCGGCGGCATTGACGCCCGGCCGAAGATCGGTCGCCGATACGTTCAACCGCAGCCGAACCGAGCGCTCCTGCGCCTGCGCCGTCTTGCCGAGCACGAGGGCCGCGAGCACCGGCTCATCGATCGCTCCGACCACCTGGTCGGCCAGCAGTTGATTCACCTGCAACTCCTCGGTGGCGAAGTCCAGGGCCTCTTCGGTGCGGTTCAGTTCGATGAGGGACACCATGGTGTGCAGCTTGTTGGAGAACTCGTGCGTCTGGGCGCGCAGCGAGTCGGCCAGGGTGCGCATGGTCTCCAGTTCACCGGTGAGCTGCTGCAGTTCGGTATGGTCGCGGATGGTCGTCACCGTGCCGAGCCTGCCGGAAGGGCGGCGCGCACCGGGTGGCGCCTGAGCCGGCTCCTGGTTCACCACCAGCACGCGCTCGTCGGTCAACTGCACCAGGTCGTGCACGCTTCCACCGCCGGCCAGCACCTCCCGCAGCGACTGCGGGATCGGCAATTCGGAGACCGGCATGCTGACCCGGCGTTCGTCGGCCTCCGCCTTGGGCAGACCCAGCAGCTCGGCGGCCCGTTGGTTGTAGAGCGTCAAAGTGCCCGTCGCATCGACCAGCAACAGGCCCTCGCGCACCGAATAGAGCACAGCCTCGTAGTACGAGAACATCCGCTCGAGCTCCTCGGCGCCCATGCCGTGGGTCACGTGATCCAAATACCGCCGCAGCATCACGGCAGCCACCCCGCCGAGCAACAGCAGCAGCAAGGCCGCTCCGACCACGAACGGAAGTCGGGCGTTGACCGACGCGGCGACGCTGCCCACCGTGACACCGGCCGACACCAGCGCGATCACCGTGCCATGGGCGCCGAAGACCGGGTACACCGAACGAACCGAGGGACCGAGCGTTCCGGTGTACGTCTCGGTCAGCGGGTGGCCGTGCTGGGCCGGGGCGATCGTGCCGATGTAGGTCTTACCGATCTCCGCGGGGTCGCGGTGCGTATAGCGGATGCCGGCCGGGCTCATGATGGTGATGAAGTCGACTCGCGAGTCCTCCATCATCTGCACGGCGTACGGCTGCAGAACCGACGATGGATGTGGTTTCTGCACGCCCGCCACCACGAACGGGTCGTCTGAAACGGATGCCGCGACGGCCTGGGTGCGCTGCCGGGCATCCTGCTGCACACGCTGCTGGGCGTCGAACCAGAGGCCGAGCATGGCCAGCCCGCTCAGCGCGAGCACGAAGATCAGCTGGGCGGCGAAGAGCCGCGAAGCGATGCTCCCACGTCCGATCAGCCGCTTGATCACACGCCATTGTCTCGCGACCGGGCCGCTCCCCGTGAGACCAGTATGGCCACAAGCCTTCCCAGGGGCCGGCGCCGCGTGACCATGGAACACCGAATCGGAACGATCCCGCCGCAGCGGGACCCATATCGAAGGAATCACTCATGGCAACGACGCCACTTCGCTCGAAGCGTTTGGACAAGACGCACTACCTCTACCTGCTGGTGATCATCGGCGTGGTCGCCGGCATCGCCGTCGGGCTGATCTTTCCCGCATTCGCCGTCGGCCTGAAGCCGATCGGAACCGGGTTCGTCAACCTGATCAAGATGATGATCACCCCGGTGATCTTCTGCACCATCGTGCTGGGGGTGGGATCCATCGCGAAGGCCGCCACCGTCGGCAAGATCGGCGGAATCGCGCTGGGCTACTTCATCATCATGTCCACGTTCGCCCTGGGCATCGGCCTGGTGGTCGGCAACATCCTCAATCCCGGCAGCGGCCTCGACCTCAGCGCCGCGCACTACCAGCCGGACGCGACCGAGGCCGGCACGGCATCCGACTTCATCCTGGGCATCATCCCCGTCTCCCTGCTGTCGTCGCTGACCAGTGGCAACGTGCTGCAGGCGCTGCTGATCGCTCTGATCACCGGCTTCGCCATTCAGCGGCTGGGCGCGAAGGGCCAGCCGATTCTGAAGGTGATCGAGGTCGCCCAGACCCTGGTCTTCCGTGTGCTGATGATGATCATGTGGGTCGCGCCGCTGGGCGCGTTCGGGGCCATCGCGGCCGTGGTCGGCGCCAGCGGCGGCAAGGCGCTCGTCGGCATGGCCACCATGATGGGCGGCTTCTACATCACCTGCATCCTGTTCATCGTGCTCGTGCTCGGCACAGTGCTTCGGCTGGTCAGCGGGGTCAGCATCTTCCGCCTGATGAAGTACCTCGCCCGGGAATACCTGATCATCTTCTCGACCTCGTCGTCCGAGGCCGCGCTGCCCCGCTTGATCGCCAAGATGGAGCACCTGGGCGTTTCCAAGCCGGTCGTAGGCATCACCGTGCCGACCGGATACTCCTTCAACCTCGACGGCACCGCGATTTATCTGACCATGGCGTCGATCTTCGTCTCCAACGCCGTCGGCAAGCCGATGAACATCGGGGAGCAGGTCTCGTTGCTGCTGTTCATGATGCTCGCCTCCAAGGGTGCCGCCGGAGTCAGCGGTGCCGGGCTGGCGACGCTCGCAGGAGGTCTGCAGGTGTACCGGCCTCAGCTGGTCGACGGCGTCGGTCTGATCGTCGGCATCGACCGCTTCATGTCGGAGGCACGCGCCCTGACCAACTTCACGGGCAACGCGGTCGCAACCATCCTGGTCGGCACCTGGACCCGTCAGATCGACAAGGAGCGCGTCGGGCAGGTGCTGCGCGGGATCGCACCGTTCGATGAGGCGACCATGAGCCTGGACGAGCACGCCCCGGGCGAGCGCGTGCTGACCGCGTCGGCATCCGCATCCTCACGCACCGACGCCAACTAGCTCCGCCCATCCGACGACGGGGCCCGGATTTCCGGGCCCCGTTCGCCGTCCCCGGTCGCGGATGCCGGAACCTGCCCTGCCGACGGCGGTTCGCCTGTTCCGTAAACTTGCCCGAGTGACCGAGCAACCCGCCCTGCAACCCGCCGAGCAACCTGCGGAGCCGGCAACACGCATCCGTCTCGGCGTCGCCTACGACGGAACGGACTTCAACGGTTGGAGCAGGCAGCCGGGGCTGCGCACCGTGCAGGGCACCATCGAGGTCGCGCTGCAGACCTTGTTCTCCCGGCATGGGCCCGCACCGATGCTCTCGGTCGCCGGTCGCACCGACGCCGGAGTGCATGCGCTGGGTCAAGTGGTACATCTGGACCTGAGCGCGGATCAGGTGCACGCGCTGCTGCGGCCGCGGCGTTCCCGCAACAGCGCTCCCGACGCCGATGCGGCCGCGGCGCTGCGGCGTCGCTTGAACGGGATACTCGGCAGCGCCGACGCCGATGTCGTGATCACCGGGGCGTGCCTCGCCTCGCCCGGCTTCGACGCCCGGTTCTCGGCGGCGTGGCGACGCTACGCCTACCGCATCGCCGACGCCGGAGCCGCCCGCAACCCGTTGCGTCGGCGCGACACCACCTGGCTGCCGATCCCGCTGGATGCCGATGCGATGAGCGAGGCGGCGGCCACACTGTTGGGCCTGCACGACTTCGCCGCCTACTGCAAGCCACGGGACGGCGCCACGACCATCCGCACCCTGCAGGAGTTCGGCTGGCACCGCGAACCGGACGGCGTGCTTGTGGCCTCGCTGCGGGCCGACGCGTTCTGTCACAACATGGTGCGATCCCTCGTCGGCGCGTGCGTCGCAGTGGGGGAGGGCAAGCTCGATGTGCGTGACCTGGTGCTGCTGCGCGACGTCGGCGCCCGCACCAGCGCGTTCACCGTGATGCCGGCCCGCGGTCTCACCCTGCTCGAGGTCGGCTACCCGGCTGCCGCCGAGTTCGCGCAGCGTGCCGAGCAGACCCGGGCGCGACGAACGTTGCGATCTCCAGGGAGTGCCGCGTTTTGACCGGGATGCCTCTGCTGCCGTAAGCTTGGCTCTTGGTGCCTGCGCTCTGCGCGTGGCATCCGTCGCCCGGCCCTCCATTCGCGCGTTCCCCAAGCAGGAACACGCCCCGGAGCGGGATTCACGAACATCCAACCGACGAATCAGAAAGCAGCCACTATCGTGACGCGCACCTATTCCCCCAAGGCAACCGAGATCCAGCGCGACTGGGTCGTCATCGACGCCGCCGACGTCGTGCTGGGCCGACTGGCCAGCCACGCAGCGATCCTGTTGCGCGGCAAGCACAAGCCGACCTTCGCCCCGCATATGGACACCGGCGACTTCGTGATCATCGTCAACGCCGACAAGGTGGCGCTGACCGGTCAGAAGGCCGAGCAGAAGAAGGCCTACCGTCACTCCGGTTACCCGGGCGGCCTGTCGGCCGTCACGTACTCCGAGCTTCTCGAGAAGAACCCCGTTCGCGCGGTCGAGAAGGCCATCCGCGGCATGCTGCCGAAGAACTCCATCGGTCGCGCCCAGTTGCGCAAGCTGAAGGTCTACACCGGAAGCGAGCACCCGCACGCGGCGCAGCAGCCCACGCCGTACACCTTCGACCAGGTCGCCCAGTAGGCGCCGGGTTCATCGAGACTCTGAAGACAAAGGACTTATCAATCGTGGCGAAGATCGCAGACCAGATCGAGGCTCAGCAGGCTGACGCAGCCCAGAGCTTCTCAACCGAAACCCCCGCAGCCGAGGCGCCGAAGACGCCTCGCGCGGTGCTCAACGTTCCCGGCGCAGCCGTCGGCCGTCGCAAGCAGGCGATCGCCCGCGTGCGCCTGGTGCCCGGCGCCGGAAGCATCACGGTCAACAGCCGTGAGTTCGCCGACTACTTCCCCAACAAGCTGCACCAGCAGCTGATCACCGACCCGTTCAAGGTGCTCGACCTTCTCGGCAGCTACGACGTCATCGCCCGGATCACGGGTGGCGGCCCCTCGGGCCAGGCCGGCGCTCTGCGCCTCGCCATCGCCCGCGCGTTGAACGAGATCGACCGCGAGAACAACCGCGCGACGCTGAAGAAGGCCGGCTTCCTCAGCCGAGACGCGCGCGTGATCGAGCGCAAGAAGGCGGGTCTGAAGAAGGCTCGCAAGGCGCCGCAGTTCTCGAAGCGCTGATTCCCCCGTCACGGCTGCCGATGGCACGTCTGTTCGGAACGGATGGCGTACGCGGGCTCGCGAACGCCGATCTCACGGCCGACCTCGCGCTCGGCCTTGCCCAAGCCACTGCCGTGGTACTGGGGCAGGGCCGCAGCGCCGAGGCGCGTCGCGCTGAGGGCAAGCGCCCTGTCGCCGTCGTCGCGCGCGACCCCCGCGTCTCGGGCGAGTTCCTCACCGCGGCCGTCTCCGCCGGGCTGGCGAGTTCCGGGGTCGACGTGCTCGACGCCGGAGTCATCCCGACGCCCGCCACGGCATTCCTGATCGCGGACATCGAAGCCGACTTCGGGGTGATGATCTCCGCATCCCACAACCCGGCTCCCGACAACGGGATCAAGATCTTCGCCCGCGGCGGCACGAAGCTCCCCGACGTGGTCGAAGACCGCATCGAGGCGGCCCTGGGCAAGCCGAAGCTGGCTCCCACCGGCGGTGCCGTCGGTCGCATCCGCCGCTTCGCGGATGCCGAGGACCGCTACGTTCTGCACCTGCTCGCCAGCCTGCCGCACCGGCTCGACGGCATCCATGTGCTGCTGGACTGCGCGAACGGCGCCGCGGCCGGCGTCTCGCCCGAGGTGTTCACGGATGCCGGCGCTCGCGTCACCGTGATCGGCGACGAGCCGGACGGTGTCAACATCAACGACGGAGTCGGTTCGACGCACCTCGACAAGCTGGCGGAAGCGGTGCTCGAACATGGTGCCGACGTCGGCATCGCGCACGACGGCGACGCTGACCGTTGTCTGGCGATCGACGCGAACGGCAACGTCGTCGACGGCGATCAGATCATGGCGATCATTGCTCTCGGCATGGCCGAGCGCGGTCACTTGAAGCACAACACGCTGGTTACGACGGTGATGAGCAACCTGGGGCTCCGGCTCGCGATGGCCGAGCGAGGCATCCAGGTCGAGCAGACCGCCGTCGGGGACCGTTACGTGCTGGAACGCATGGACGAGGGCGGATTCTCCCTGGGCGGGGAGCAGTCGGGTCACGTGATCATGAGCGAGTTCGCCACCACGGGCGACGGCATCCTCACCGGGCTGCACCTGGTGGCCGAGATGGCCAGGCAGGGCAAGACGCTCGCTGAACTGGCCTCGGTGATGACGGTGTACCCGCAGATCCTGGTGAACGTGCGCGGTGTCGACCATCATCGGCTGCGCGAAGACGAGGCGATCGCCGCCGCCGTCGCCGTGATCGAGGCGGAGCTCGGTCAATCCGGACGGGTGCTGCTGCGGCCGTCGGGAACCGAGCCGATGGTGCGCGTCATGGTCGAGGCGGCCGACCAGCCGACCGCCGACCGCTGCGCTCACCACCTGGCCGAGGTCGTGCGGTTGCGCCTCGCGCTTTAACGCGGCGTCTGGTGCGCGACGCACCTGGCGCTTCTGGTGCGCGTTCCTGGCTTGCAGGGTTCAGATCTTGCGCAGCAGCACGCTCGACACCACGTGATCGGCGTCTTTGCGAAGCACCAGGCGTGCCCGGGAACGGGTGGGGCGGATGTTGTTGGTCAGGTTGGGCGCATTGATGGCACCCCAGATCTGTCGCGCCCTGGCCCGGGCCTCGTCTTCGGTGAGGCTCGCGTAACGATGGAAATACGACTGCGGGTTGGCGAACGCGCCGCGTTGCAGCTTGAGGAAACGCTCCTCGTACCAGGTGGCGATATCGCGGGTGCGCGCGTCGACGTAGATGCTGAAGTCGAAGAGGTCGCCGACGGCGAGGCGGTTGCCGCCTGAAGCGGGCTGGAGAACGTTCAGGCCCTCGACGATCAGCACGTCGGGCTGGTGCACGACGATCTGTGCCCCTGGCACGATGTCGTAGCTCAGATGAGAGTAGAACGGGGCGCGTACCTCGGCGACGCCGCTTTTCACCTCGGTGACGAATCGCAGCAGCGCGCGCCGATCGTACGACTCCGGGAAGCCTTTGCGCTCCATCAGGCCGCGCCGGGCCAGCTCGGCGTTGGGCAGCAGGAAACCGTCGGTCGTCACGAGCTCCACACGCGGGGTGTCCTGCCAGCGCGAGAGCAGTTCGCGCAGCAGGCGCGCGATCGTCGATTTGCCGACCGCGACCGAGCCGGCAACACCGATCACGAACGGGGTGCGGGCCGCGCGTTCGCCGAGAAAGTCGCTGGTCGCCCGGTGCAACTGGCCGGCCCCGACGGCGTAGAGGTTCAGCAGCCGACTCAACGGCACATAGACCTCGGAGACCTCACGCATGTCGAGAGGGTCCCCGATGCCCCGCAACTGCACGATCTCGGTCTGGGTGAGGGGCAGTTCGGTGGCGCGCGCCAGTTCCGCCCAATCGCTTCGATCGACCTCGACGAACGGTGTCGCCCCGCCGTTGCCCGCCGCGGTCTCCGCCATAGGCGACAATCCTATCGGCGCGCGGCGCGATGACCGTGCCCGAGGCGCCCACCCGTCCGCCGCCGATGCTCGCGGCTCGCCCGGGGCATCCACGCAGCCGGCGCCCAGTACAATCGAGCGCATGTGTGGAATCGTGGGGTACGTCGGCGGCGACCAGAGCCTCGAGGTGCTCCTCGGTGGTCTGAAGCGCTTGGAATATCGCGGGTATGACTCCGCGGGGGTCGCCGTGATCGACGGCGACGGCCGGCTTCACACCGCCAAGCGCGCGGGCAAGCTCAAGGTGCTCGCCGACGACCTCAAGTCCAATCCGATCTCGAACGGCGCCACCGGAATCGGCCACACCCGGTGGGCGACCCATGGCGGCCCCACCGACGTGAACGCGCACCCTCATCTGGGCGACGACGGCAGACTGGCGCTCATCCACAACGGCATCATCGAGAACTTCGCCGTCCTGAAAGACGAGCTGCTCGCCGCGGGCGAGGTGTTCATCAGCGAGACCGACAGCGAGGTCGCGGCCGTACTGCTCGGCCGGGAGTACCGCGCGACCGGCGACCTGCGGGAAGCGTTCCGCCGGGTCGTCGCGCGTCTGGACGGCGCCTTCACCCTGCTCGCCGTGCATCAGGAGGCACCCGGCCTCGTCGTGGCGGCCCGCCGCAACTCACCGCTGGTGATCGGCCTGGGCGACGGTGAGAACTTCCTCGGGTCGGATGTCGCGGCCTTCGTCGAGCACACCAGGCGCGCAGTGGCGATCGGACAGGACCAGATCGTCGCGATCACGGCCGATGAGGTCACCGTGACCGACTTCTACGGCGAGACCGTCGAGGTGGAGCCGTTCGAGGTGGCATGGGACGCTTCCGCCGCCGAGAAGGGCGGCTGGTCGAGCTTCATGGCGAAGGAGATCAGCGAGGAGCCCGAGGCCGTCGCCAACACGCTGCGCGGTCGTGTGCGTGACGGTCACGTCGCCATCGACGAACTCGACGAGCTCGGCGAAGACGTGCTCGCCGGCATCGATCGCATCACCATCATCGCCTGCGGTACCGCGTCGTACGCGGGCCTGGTGGGTCGGTACGCCATCGAGCAGTGGTCCAGGGTGCCGGTCGAAGTCGAGTTGAGCCACGAGTACCGATACCGCAACCCGGTGATCACGCCGACGACCCTGGTGATCTCGATCAGCCAGTCCGGCGAGACCATGGACACGTTGATGGCCGTGAAGTTCGCCAGGGAGGCCGGCGCACGCACGATCTCGATCTGCAACACGCAGGGCGCCACGATTCCGCGCGAATCCGACGCCGTCGTGTACACCCACGCCGGCCCGGAGGTCGCCGTCGCTTCGACGAAGGCCTTCGTCGCGCAGATCACGGCGCTGTACCTGTTCGGTCTGCATCTGGCACGCGTGAAGGGCACGCTGTCGGATGCCGCCCAAGCGGCGCAACTCACCGAACTGGCGGCGATTCCGGCGAAGCTCGAGCGCGTATTGGCGGCATCCGAGCCGGTGGCCCAGTTGGCCCGGTGGATGGCCGACACGCGTGCCGTGCTCTTCCTCGGCCGGCAGGTTGGCTTCCCGATCGCGCTCGAGGGCGCGCTCAAGCTCAAAGAGCTCGCCTACATCCATGCCGAAGGATTCGCTGCGGGAGAGCTCAAGCATGGCCCGATCGCCCTGATCGAACCCGGCCAGCCCGTGTTCGTGGTGGTGCCCAGCCCGATCGGCTCGCCGGAGCTGCACAAGAAGGTCGTCTCCAACATCCAAGAGATCAGGGCACGCGGCGCTCGCGTGATCGCCGTGGCAGAGGAAGGCGATGCGGCTGTGCTGCCGTTCGCCGACGAGGTCGTGCGCATTCCGCTTGCGGAGCCGCTGTTCGAGCCGTTGCTGGCCGTCATCCCGTTGCAGATCTTCGCGATGGAACTGTCCGCAGCCAAGGGCCTTGACGTCGACCAGCCGCGCAACCTGGCCAAGTCGGTCACGGTCGAATGAACACGGTCGAACGCCGGCCCAGCGCGGCGGAGTGACCTGACGGGAGGCGGGCGAGATGATCATCGGCGTCGGTGTCGACATCGTCGACCTCGCTCGGTTCGACCGGCAGCTGAGCCGCACCCCCCGGCTGCTGGAGCGGCTGTTCGCGATCGGTGAACGCGACCTTCCGCGGCACTCGCTGGCGGCCCGATTCGCCGCCAAGGAGGCGATGATCAAGGCTCTCGGCCGTTCCGACGGAATGCGCTGGGTCGATGTCGAGGTGGTCGCGGACGAGCACGGCAATCCCGGATTCGCGTTGAGCGGCGCGATCGCCGGTGTTGCCGACGCGCGGGGGATCACCGCGTGGCATCTGACGATGACGCACGACGCCGGTATCGCATGCGCCTTCGTGGTGGCGGAAGGGCGTGACGCGGAGGGCGAAGCGTGACCGCCGAGCGACCGCTGCGCGAGGCGGTCATCGACCTCGACGCGGTGCGGTCGAACGTCACGCGGCTGCGCGAACTGATCGGGGCCGAGCACACCATGGCCGTCGTGAAGGCGAACGGCTACGGTCATGGCGCGGTTCCCGTCGCGCGCGCCGCGCTCGACGGCGGCGCGGATCTGCTCGGCGTCGCCGACGTGCGCGAGGGCATCGAATTGCGGGATGCGGGCATCGATGCACCCGTCCTCGCCTGGCTGCACGACCCGGGGCTCGACTTCGCGCCGGCGATCGCCCGTGGCATCGCCGTGGGCGTGTCCTCGGTGTCGCAACTGGAGGCCGTGGCGGACGCCGCGAACCGCACCGGACGCATCCCCAGCGTGCATCTCAAGCTCGACACGGGTCTGAGTCGCAACGGGGTCGCGCGCCCGGAATGGCGGGACGTCTTCCGGGCGGCGCACGCCGCGCAGCGCGACGGGGTGCTGGCCGTCGACGGGGTGTTCAGCCACGTCTCCGGAGCCTCCGCGGCCGATGACCTGGCGGCCGGCGAAGCCTTCGACATCGGTCTGCGGCTGGCCTCGGAGGCAGGGTTGGCGCCCCGGTTCGTGCACCTGGCCTCGACCGCTCCCGCCCTGACGTTGCCGCAGACGCGTTACAACACCGTACGGCTCGGCATCGGCATCTATGGGCTGTCGCCGGTCGCCGAACGCAGCGCCGCCCGACTCGGACTCAGGCCGGCGATGACGGTGCGCACTCGCGTGGCCGCCGTGCGCCGCGCGCCTGCCGGCACGGGGGTCTCATACGGGTACACCTACCGCACCGACGCGGAGACGACCCTCGCCCTCGTTCCGCTGGGCTACGCAGACGGTGTGCCGCGACAGGCATCCGGCCGCGGCGAGGTCGCGATCGGCGGGCACCGGTTTCCCATCGCGGGGCGCATCGCGATGGACCAATTCGTCGTCGACGTGGCCGATCATCCGGTCGCCGTGGGCGAGGAGGTCGTGCTGTTCGGCGACCCGGCCACGGGGGCTCCGACCGCGACGGAGTGGGCGCGGGCCGCCGACACGATCGACTACGAGATCGTCACGCGCATCGGCGCGCGGGTAGAGCGCACCTATCAGGGCATCCGATGACGACGGAGCAGATCCGAACCCCCGACGAGATGGAATCGCTCGGACGTCGCCTGGCCGCCGGGCTGCGCGCCGGCGACCTCCTCGTGCTGACCGGAGCGCTGGGCGCGGGCAAGACCACCCTGACGCGCGGAATCGGCGCCGCTCTGCGGGTACGCGGCCCGATCACCAGTCCCACCTTCGTGCTCGCGCGGACGCATCCGAGTTTGGCAGGAGGGCCGCCGCTGGTGCACGTGGATGCCTATCGGCTGGGCAGCGCTCTTGAACTCGACGACCTGGACATCGATTTCGCCGGTTCGGTCGTGGTCGTCGAGTGGGGAGCCGGGATGCTCGACGGCATCGCCGACTCCTGGCTCGAGGTTCTCATCGAACGCGCCCACGGCGCCGACGCGCAGCCCGCGCTCGGCGCGGACTCCGCAGCGGAGGCGGAGTTGGAGACTCCGCAGTCCCGCACCGTCACCGTTCGCGGTCACGGCCCGCGCTGGAGTTGAACGACGGATCGCATGCCGCAGCGCGGGCTGCGTGAGGTGCGACGCGCCTCTCCGTCTCCGCATACGCTTGATGCATGCTGCTCGCGATCGACACCTCGGCCGGATCGAGCGTCGCCGTCGTCGACCGCGACGCGGGCGTGCTCGCCGAACGCTCGGAGACCGACACGATGCGCCACGCCGAGGTGATCGGCACACTGATCTCCGACGTGCTCGGCGCGGCCGGGATCCGGGTCGACCGACTCTCGGCGGTCGCTGCCGGAATGGGTCCCGGCCCCTTCACGGGATTGCGGGTCGGTATCGCGGCCGCGCGCGCGTTCGCTCTGGCGGCCGGCATCCCGGTCGTCCCGGTCGTCAGCCACGACGCGATCGCATTCGAACGCTACTCGGGCGGGCACACCGGAAGTCTTCTCGTCGTCACCGACGCCCGTCGGCGCGAGCTGTATTGGTCGGCCTATCAGGGGTTGGATGACGACGGCCTTCCGATCAGAGTCGACGGACCGGGGCTCTGCAAGCCGCACGACCTTCCGCTGCCCGGCGCATCGATCGACTCGACGCAGAGGTTCGATGCCGCCGCAGTGTCGGCCGGTGAACTCGGCCTGCTCGCCGAACTCACCCATCTTCACGGGCGACGCTTCGCCGACGATCACGCGCTCTACCTGCGCTCGCCCGATGTCACCGTCTCGAACGGGCCGAAGAGGGTGACGCCGTGACCGGCTGGCGCCTGCGCCCGGCCGGCCCCGCCGACCTGGACGCCATCATGCGGCTGGAGACCTCGATCTTCGCCTCGGATGCCTGGTCGCGTGCAATGATGCGGGCCGAACTCGACGGCCGGCACGGCCACTACCTCGTCGCGGTCGACGAGTTAGCCACCGGACCGGATGCGGTGATCGGCTACGCGGGACTGCTCGCCCTGGCTGCCGCCCCGGATGCCGACGTGCAGACGATCGCCGTGGCTCCCGCCAGACGCGGCCAGGGCATCGGCTCCGCACTGTTGCGGGCCTTGCTCGACGAGGCGGCGCGGCGCGGTGTCGGCCGCGTCTTTCTCGAGGTGCGCGCCGACAACCCCGTCGCTCAGCAGTTGTATCGCGCGTTCGGATTCGAGTCCATCGGCGTGCGGCGCGGCTACTACCAGCCGGACGGCGTCGACGCGATCGTGATGTCACGCGCCGCTACGGACGCGGCACCGGTTACTGACGCGGCACCGGTTACTGACGCGGCACCTGCGGCGGACACCCCTCCCGCCGCGAGCACCCCGTCCGAGACGAGCACGGGGGCCCGACATGACGGCTGAACCCCTGGTGCTCGGCATCGAGACCTCCTGCGACGAGACCGGCGTCGGCATCGTGCGCGGCTCGCGCCTACTGGCCAACGTCATCTCGTCCTCGATGGACGAGCACGCCCGGTACGGCGGCGTGGTGCCCGAGGTCGCGGCCCGCGCGCACCTGGAGGCTCTCGAACCGGCCATCCGCGAGGCGACCGCTCGCGCGGGCATCCGGCTCGACGAGTTGGATGCGGTCGCGGTCACCAGCGGCCCCGGCCTGGCCGGTGCCCTGATGGTCGGGATCGGGGCGGCGAAGGCGCTCGCCGTGGCGCTCGGCAAGCCGATCTATGCCGTCAACCACCTGGTCGGCCATGTCGGCGCCGACCTGCTCGACGAGCAGGGCGGCCCCGGGCGAGCCGTCGAAGTGCCCACGATCGCGCTTCTCGTCTCGGGAGGGCACACTTCGTTGCTGCACGTGCGCAGCCTGACCGATGACGTCGAACTGCTCGGAGAGACCATCGACGACGCGGCCGGTGAGGCGTTCGACAAGGTCGCCCGCCTGCTCGGGTTGCCGTACCCGGGAGGTCCGCAGATCGATCGGGTGGCGGCATCCGGTGATCCCAAAGCGATTCGATTCCCGCGGGGTCTGTCGTTGCCGAAGGACCGAGCGGCGCATCGCTACGACTTCTCGTTCTCCGGACTGAAGACCGCCGTGGCTCGGTGGGTCGAGCAACGTGAAGACGCAGGGGAGCCCACGCCGGTGGCCGATGTCGCGGCGAGCTTCCGGGAGGCGGTCGCCGACGTTCTGCTCACCAAGGCGATGGCCGCATGCGCCGATCTCGGTGTTCCGCGGCTGCTGCTCGGCGGCGGAGTGGTCGCCAATGCCCGGGTGCGGGAGCTTGCGCAGCAACGGGCGGATGCCGCAGGCGTCGCGTTGCGGATCCCCGCCCTCTCGTTGTGCACCGACAACGGTGCGATGATCGCGGCTCTCGCAGCCCAGTTGATCATTGCCGGGCACGAGCCGTCGGCACTCGAGTTCGGCGCGGACTCGACGTTGCCGGTCAGCGACATCCGCGTCTGAGACCGTCGCTCCTTTCGGAATTCGGCCGGCGTGCGGCGGGTGCGGCGCCGTGATGGGAAGCGGTCTCCATTGACTCTCCTTACCGCGAATGACACTATTGCGAATGTACAGCTTCCGTTCAGAAATCGATCTGAACGGCTGACGGGGGCAACCGGGGGGTTGCTCCGGATCGAAAGGAAACGGCCATCATGACCGACCCCAATACGCCGAACGAGCCGAATACGCCGAACGAGCCGGGCCAGCCGCCGGTGCCGCCGCCGCCGGGTCAGCCGCAGAACCCGCCCACCTACGGCGCCCCCGCAGGCACCCCGCAAGGGCCGCCGGTGCCTCCGCAGGCTCCGCCGGCGTACGGTCAGCAGGCCCCGCAGTACGGTGCGCCCCAGCAGCCGTACGCTCAGCCGTACGGCGCACCTGTGGCGCAGAAGTCGCCGATCCTGAGCATCCTGTCGCTGGTCGGCGGCATCATCGGAGTGATCTCGTCGTTCTTCTACATCGGAGCGCTTTTCGGCATCGCCGCGATCGTTCTCGGCTTCATCGGCAGGAACAAGGAGCCGCAGGCCAAGGGGTTCTGGCTCACCGGCATCATCCTCGGCTTCGTCGCCGTCGTGATCGAGATCATCTTCATCGTGATCATCGCCATCGTGGTGGCCGCTTACAGCTCGCACATGACCAGCTAGCGGGCCGTTGCACGCGAACGGGCCGTCTCCCTTCGGAGGCGGCCCGTTCGTCGTTCGCGCCGCGATTCGCGTCGCGGCCCGGTCACCGCCATTCGGCGTGCGCTCTCTGTTCCGTCAGTCGCGGTCGGCAAGGATCGCGACGTGCTTGCCGTTCATTCGCGTGAGAACGAGGGTCGCGGCGTTCTCGCCCTTCAGAGCGAGGCGCGAGCGCAGCGCGGCGGGCTCCACGTCGACTCCGCGCTTCTTGATCTCGAGCGTTCCGATGTGGCGTTCGCGTAGGGCGGCCTTGAGCTGGCGTTCGGGGAACGGCAGCAGTTCCCGCACCCGGAACCTGCTCGCGAACGGCGTCGTCACGGCGCGGTCACCGGTGAGATAGGCGATCGAGTCGCTCAGCATCCCGGCATCGAGCTCACGGGCGAGATCGCCGATCAGGCGCGCGCGGATCACCGCCCCATCCGGTTCGTAAAGGTAGCGTCCGAGCGGCACGATCTCAGCGTCGGCGCTGTCCGCCGCCGCGTGCAGTTCTGCCGCGCCGCGTTCCCCGAGCAGCAGCGCCGACCGGCGGATGCCGTCTCGGGCGAGCGGCCCGAACCACAGTCCGAGTTCGACGACCTGACCGGCCACCGACACCCACTGCGCTTCGGCGGAGGCCGGGATGAGGCCGCGGTCGAGCCCGGGGCCCAGCTTCACCCCTGCAGGCATCCGCTCGGCGAGTGCGAACGCGAAGCCGAGCGGCGGAGAATACGCGTCCGGATCACTCAGCCGCCGCGTGTCGCTATGCCCCGCCGTACGTCGCGCCGGGTCGAGGAAGACACCGTCGAACGCGGAGACCTCTTGATCCTCGGCCCGCCCGTGCACGACGTGCGCGTTGGAGAACGGTGCGAGGTTGTAGCCGGCGATCACAGCCGTGACGTCGTCGGCCTCGACCGCGGTCACGTCGAGGTCGATCGCGGCCATCGCCATGGCATCCCCGCCGATGCCGCAGCCGAGGTCGGCGACCGAGTGCAGGCCGGCATCCCGGTACCGCCCGGCGTGCAGGGCGGCGACCGCGAACCGGGTCGCCTGTTCGAGCCCGGCCTCGGTGAACAGCATGCGCGAGGCGAAGGCGCCGAACTTCGACTCGGCGTGTGCCCGCAGCTTGGCCTGGGTGAGCACGGTGGCCACGAGTGAGGCGGGATGCCCCTGCTTGCGCAGGGTCGCCACCGCGCGCAGCACATCGCCCTGGCTCCGGTAGGGCGGCAGCCCGTCGAGCAGCCGCAGCCCCTCGGGGCTCAGAAGTTCGATGAGGTCGGAGCGTTCCACTCGCCAACGCTACCGCGGGCACTCGATCTGGCACTCACGTTGCACGAGTGCCAATGCTGGCTCTACACTCGACTTAGCACTCTCTGATCGAGTCTGCTAACCCACGTCTTCAGTACCACGTACAGAAAGAGGTCAACCGTGTCGGTCTCCATCAAGCCGCTCGAGGATCGCATCGTTATCAAGCAGGTCGAGGCTGAGCAGACCACTGCTTCCGGTCTGGTCATTCCCGACACCGCCAAGGAGAAGCCCCAGGAGGGCGAGGTCATCGCGGTGGGCCCGGGCCGCATCGACGACAACGGCAACCGCGTTCCGCTCGACGTCAACGTCGGCGACAAGGTGCTGTACTCGAAGTACGGCGGCACCGAGGTCAAGTTCGGCGCCGACGAGTACCTCGTGCTCTCCGCGCGCGACGTGCTCGCCGTCATCGAGCGCTGATCACCTGCACTGACGACAGGCCCGGACGATGCGAATCGTCCGGGCCTTTCTCGTTGGCTCGACGCGGTCGGTCGCGATTCCTGCGTATGCCGTCCAGGCCCGCGCCGTTCCCTGATTCCAGCCTGCGCCACTTCTCGCGCCACGCGCCAGAAATCCTGGCGCAGGGCGCGAGAACTGGCGCAGGGCGGCGCAGCTGACGCGTGCGCTCGCCCACTCGCGCATAGGCACAGGGGCGCCGTGGCGCGTGACAGCGGTACGAACGGATGTCGCAGGGCAAGGGTAATGTGACGTCGGTGACCGAATCTGATGCCAGCACCTCGTCGTCAGCTGGTGGCACCAGCCGGAGCGGACTGGTCTTCGCGGTCTGCGCCTACCTGCTGTGGGGCATCCTGCCCATCTACTTCCTCGCGTTGAACCCGGCAGGCCCGTTCGAGATCGTGGCGTGGCGCGTGCTCTTCTCGCTCGTGTTCTGCGCGATCGTGATCGCCGTGACGCGCGCATGGCGGCCGCTGCTGATGCTGCTGCGCCGACCCAGGATCGTGCTCATCATGGGCGTCGCCGGCGTGCTGATCTACGTGAACTGGCAGACCTACGTGTTCGGCGTCGTGCACGGTCAGGTGGTCGAAGCCGCGCTCGGCTACTTCATCAACCCGATCGTCACGGTGTTCCTCGGCGTGATCGTGCTGCGCGAAAGACTGCGGCTCTGGCAGTGGATCGCTGTAGCGGTCAGCATCGCCGCCGTGGTCGTGCTCACGATCGGCTACGGTTCGCTGCCCTGGATCGCACTGGTGCTCGCGTTCTCGTTCGGTCTCTACGGCCTGGTCAAGAAGCAGGTCGGGCACGCCGTCGACGCCGTCAGCGGTCTGACCCTCGAAACGGCGTGGCTCACGCCGATAGCGATCGTGCAACTCATCGTCGTGGGTGCGACGACCGGAATCACATTGGGCACCGTGAGCGTGTGGAACACCGTAGCGATGCTCGGCGCCGGCGTGATCACGGCGGTTCCGCTGCTGCTGTTCGCCGCCGCGGCGCGGCGGTTGCCGCTGATCTACATGGGATTCATCCAATACTTCGCCCCGTTCATCCAGTTCCTCGTCGGCGTACTCCTGCTGCATGAGGCGATGCCGCCGGAGCGGTGGTTCGGGTTCAGCCTGGTCTGGCTGGCGCTGCTGATCCTCACCATCGACATGGTGGTCGCCGCCGGCACGACGCGTCGGGCACTCATGGCGTCCTCCCGGGCCACGGAATCCGCGCAGGCGGCGACGGCCGATCCTCTGCCGGAGTAGTGGGGTGCCGAGGGTCGGAATACCCGCAGCATCCTGCCGTTAACATGGAGTATCCACGCGGCACGACAGAAGAGGTGAAATGGATCAGGCGGATCCCTTCGGTTTCATCGGATTGACCTACGACGACGTGATGCTCCTGCCCGGGCACACCGACGTCATACCGAGCGAGGCCGACACCTCGACGCGATTGACCAAGCGGATCACCCTGGCCGCGCCGCTGCTGTCTTCGGCCATGGACACGGTCACCGAGTCACGGATGGCCATCGCGATGGCGCGACACGGCGGCATCGGCATCCTGCATCGCAACCTGTCCATCGAAGACCAGGCGGCGCACGTCGACAAGGTCAAACGCAGCGAATCGGGCATGATCACCAATCCGGTGACCACGACTCCCGACGCGACGGTCGCCGAGGTCGACGCTCTGTGCGGCCAGTTCCGGGTCTCCGGACTGCCGGTGGTGGAGAGTGACGGCACCCTGGTGGGCATCATCACCAACCGCGACATGCGTTTCGTCTCCCCGTTCGAGAAGGACACCACGCTGGTACGCGACGTGATGACGCGCACGCCGCTGATCACCGCTCCGGTCGGCGTCGACCCCGACTCGGCGGTCGCGATCTTCGCCCAGCACAAGATCGAGAAACTGCCCCTGGTGGATGCCGGCGGCAAGCTGCGCGGGCTCATCACGGTCAAGGACTTCGACAAGAGCGAGAAGTACCCCTTCGCCACCAAAGACGATGAGGGCCGGCTGCGGGTCGGCGCGGCGATCGGCTTCTTCGGCGACGCGTGGGACCGCGCCATGGCGCTGGTCGACGCGGGTGTCGACGTCATCGTGGTCGACACCGCGAACGGCGACAGCAAGGGCGTGCTCGAGATCATCCACCGCCTCAAGCACGATCCGGCCGCCCGTCACGTCGATGTCATCGGCGGAAACGTCGCGACGCGCACCGGCGCGCAATCCCTGATCGATGCGGGCGCGGATGCGATCAAGGTCGGCGTGGGGCCGGGTTCGATCTGCACCACCCGCGTGGTCTCCGGTGTCGGCGTCCCCCAGGTGACCGCAGTGTACGAGGCGTCTCTCGCTGCCCGCTCGACACGCACGCCGGTGATCGCCGATGGTGGCCTGCAGTACTCCGGCGACATCGCCAAGGCCCTGGTGGCGGGAGCGGACACGGTGATGCTCGGCTCGTTGCTGGCGGGCTGCGAGGAGAGCCCCGGCGACCTGGTCTTCATGAACGGCAAGCAGTTCAAGAAGTACCGCGGCATGGGTTCGCTGGGTGCGCTGCAGACTCGGGGCAAGAAGACCTCGTATTCGCGCGACAGATACTTCCAGGCCGACGTGCCCAGCGACGAGCAGTTGATCGCCGAGGGCATCGAGGGCCAGGTGCCATATCGAGGACCGCTCGCGGCCGTCGCGTATCAACTCACCGGAGGGTTGCGGCAGTCGATGTTCTACGTCGGCGCGCGCACCATCCCCGAACTCAAAGAGCGCGGCAAGTTCGTGCGCATCACGCCCGCCGGGCTGAAGGAGTCACATCCGCACGACGTGCAGATGGTCGTCGAGGCGCCGAACTACCGAGGCTGAAATACCGGTCGTCAGCGTGCGGCGGCGATGCGTTGCACCGCCTCGGTGAGCACCTCCGGTGAGCAGGCGAAGTTCACGCGCACGAACCCCCGGCCGGAATCGCCTGAGCCTCCGAACGACGGTCCGTTCGCGAGCGCGACGCCGGAGCGCGCGAGGGCTACGGCGGCCGGATCGTCGCCCCACCCCAGCGCAGACAGGTCGACCCAGGCCAGGTAGCTTGCCCGGGGTTGCAGATATTCCGCCTCGGGAATGTATTCGTGGAGCAGCCGGGTCAGCAGGCGTCGGTTCGCTTCGATCGAACGCAGCGCCGCGTTCAGCCAGTCCACCCCTGACGCGAAGGCGGCGGTGTTCGCGATGCGGCCCAGGAGGCTCGTGCGAAAGTGCACCTCTTCGGGCAACTCGCGCAGTGCCGAGCTCATCCGATCCCCGGCGGTGACGAACAGTGCGCACTTCAGACCGGCGAGATTCCAGCCCTTGCTCGCGGAGTGGGCGGCGATCGCGTGATCTCTGGCGGCATCCGACACCGTGAGATAGGGAGTGAACGCGGCGTCGGAGTGTGTGAGCGGCGCATGGATCTCGTCGCTGATGACGACGGCGCCGTGCCGTTGCACGATCTCGGCCAACGCGGACAACTCGGCGCGAGTGTGCACCAGGCCCAGCGGATTGTGCGGATTGCAGAGCAACACCGCCCGGGCGCCGGAGGCCAACGCCCGGTCGATTCCGTCCAGATCCATTCGTGGTTCGCCGCCGACACCATCCGAAAGCACGAGGGGAACCTCTACGACGCGGCCTCCCGCCTCGACGGGCAGGTCGAAGAACGGCGGATACACCGGAGGCATGATGACGACGCCGTCGCCCGGGCGGATCGTGCGGCGAAGAGACTCGACGATGACGACGCTCACATCCGTGCTCGTCGACACCCGCTCCCGGTCGACCTGCCAGCCCCATCGGCTCTCCGCGAAGGAGGCGAACGCGGATGCCAGCGCCGTCGGCGCCGTCCCCGCGTAGCCGGTGTCCGATCTGCGAACGGCAGCGATCAGCGCATCGGCGATCGGCTCGGCGAGCGGGTAGTCCATCTCGGCGACGAACAGCGGAAGCACCTCCGACGGGTAAGCCGTCCACTTCTCGCTCGTGCGGGTGCGCAGCTTGTCCAGCGGCTCGGCGTGCACGTCCATTGCCCCAGCCTGGCACGACGGCGACGACGGATGAGAATGATCTCATCCCGTTCGCCGGAGATTCTCGACAACGCTTCCCGATAATGGACGAGTGTGCGCCGCGGTGAAGTCTCGACGGCACGCGGGCGACCGTGTGGAACGCCGTGCACTCTCGGTGCGTGCCCGCATCGTCGTGGCGATCCTGTTGGTCGCCGCGCTCGGGCTCGCCGTCGCAGGCATCGCCACGTATTTCGTGCAGCGAGAACGGGCACTCGCCGGCATCGACCAGGAATTGCTGCACGACGTCGACGACCTCAAGGCGCTCGCCCGCACCGGCACGGGGGCCGCTGCGACCTCCGTCGACCAGTTGCTGCGCGACGCCATCCAGCAGAACGTGCCCGGCCGCGACGAGAGCGTTCTGGGAATAATCGACGGCGAGCCGGCACTGGTGCCCGCCGGACGAGCAGGGGTGCGCCTGGAGGACGATCCCGCGCTGGTGCGCCGCTTCGTCTCCGAGGCCGAACCGTCGAATGTCGTGTTGGGCACCGCGAAGATGCGGGCCGGTACCATCCGCTACGTCATCGTTCCGGTCGCCGTCTCCGGCGACGCGAGTTCCGGGCTGTACATCGCCGCCTACGACCTGGACGGCGCGCTCGGCGCGATCGCCCAATCGTTCCAGGTGTACGCGATCGTTGCCGCGGGCGCCCTGCTGCTGATCGGGCTGGTCGGCTGGTTCGTCGCGGGTCGCCTGCTGCGCCCGTTGCGCTGGCTGCGGGATGCCGCAGCAGGCAACTCGGCGCGGGATCTCTCCCAGCGCATCCCCGTCACCGGCAATGACGACATCTCCAAGCTCGCTTCGACATTCAACCTGATGTTCGACCGCCTCCAGCAGTCGTTCACGGCGCAACGTACCCTGCTCGACGACGTGGGCCACGAACTGAAGACGCCCATCACCATCGTTCGGGGCCACCTCGAACTGATGCAGGCGGCCGACGCTGCCGAGGTGAACGCGACCAGGGCGCTGGCCATCGAGGAACTGGACCGCATGAGCGACCTCGTCTCGGAGATCTCCTTGCTCGCCGAGTCCGGCAGGCCCGGATTCGTCAGGCGCAGCAGCGTCGGCCTGACAGAACTCACCCGGAGCGTGCTCACCAAAGCCGGAGCTCTCGCCCCCGAACGCGAATGGCTCGCCGACGGCATCGCAGACGGGGTGGCCGAACTGGATGTGCGACGCGTCACCCAGGCATGGCTGCAGCTCGCCGACAACGCGGCGAAGTATTCGACTCCGGGCACGCCGATCCGGTTGGGCAGCGAGCGCGGCGGCGGTCGAGTGCGCGATGAGGTTCGGCTCTGGGTGCGTGACGAGGGTCCGGGCATCCCGGATGAGGAACGCGAGCGCGTATTCGAACGATTCGTGCGGCTTCCGGCGGTCGGCCACAGTGAGGGGTCCGGCCTCGGGCTGGCGATCGTCTCGGCCATCACGGCCGCTCACGGCGGCAGTGTCGAACTCACCGGAACGCCGCTCGGCAACACATTCACCATGCGGATCCCGGTCGGGGACGAGCATCCGCAGACGGCAATGGAGGAGCGGGCATGAGCACAATCCTGATCGCGGAAGACGAGCAGCGGATCGCCTCGTTCGTGGAGAAGGGGCTGCGGTCGGCGGGGTTCACCGTCACGATCGTCGACGACGGGCGCCGTGCCCTCGATGAGGCCCGCAGCGGCGGCCACGACCTGCTCGTGCTCGACATCGGGTTGCCTGTCGTCGACGGTTTCACCGTGATGGAGCTGTTGCGCGCAGAGGGCAACCCCATCGCCATCATCGTGTTGACGGCACGCACCTCCGGCGAGGATGTCGTCGCGGGGCTGGAGAACGGGGCCGACGACTACCTGGCCAAGCCGTTCCGGTTCGATGAGCTGCTCGCGCGCGTTCGGCTGCGTCTGCGCGACCCGCGCGGGCAGACGGAGACCGTGCTGAGAACGGCGGGACTGGAGCTCGACCTGCGCAGCCGGCGGATCGCCGTGGACGGCGCACCGATCGATCTCTCCGCACGGGAGTTCGCGCTCGCCGCGGAGTTCCTGGCACATCCGGGTCAGGTGCTGAGCCGGGAGCAACTGCTGAGCCGCGTCTGGGGAATCGACTTCGACCCCGGATCGAACGTGGTCGAGGTGTACGTGAGGTACCTGCGCGCGAAAATCGGATCGCAACGCATCGAGACCGTGCGTGGCATGGGCTACCGGCTGAATTGAGCGTGGGCGGCCCCGGGACGCAAAAAAGGCGGGGAGGACAACCCGAATGTCCTCCCCGCCTGGTGTCGCGCGCGCTAGGTGTGCGCGGACATCCGAGCAGGCCTCAGTGTCCGGCCGCTGCTGCGCCGCCGGAGACGTCGACCGCCGCAGGCGGAGTCACGACCTGAACCCCGGAGTGAGCCTTCGCCCAAGCGCTGACCTCTTTGCCGGTCAGGTTGCCCTTCACGGTCGAGGCGTCCTTGGACGCGGTGGTCGGGGCGACGGGGGTGACGGTCGTGCTCGTCGTCGCGCTGCTGTCGGAGTCGCTGGTGGACGCGTCGGTCGAGGCGGAGGCGCTCGCAGACGGGGTCGGAACGGCCGTCGAGGTGGTTCCGAAGAGGCCCTTGGCGTGCTGGTTCGCGTGCGCCAGGGCCTGCTTGCTCGCGTGGTCGGCCGCCGGAGCGACGCCCTGCAGCTTCAGGGCCTGGCCGGGCTGGTCGGGAACCGAGAACGAGCCGGTTGCGGCGAACGCACCCGCGGTGGCGAGGCCCACGCTGAGCACTCCGGATGCAACGGCCACGACGACCTTGGGAATCATCTTCATGTCGTATGTATACCTTTCATTTCACGCGGACGCTCGGTCCGTGTGAAACGAGCATCCCCCGCCGCGATGAGACGCGCGGGAGAGCAGGATGAGACAACTCTCACCCGAAACGGCCCACGATAGGGTTGAGCCGTGAGCATGGAGATCGAGATCGGGCGCGCCAAGCGGGCCAGACGCGTGTACGCGTTCGACGACGTGGCCGTGGTGCCGAGCCGCCGCACCCGCGACCCGGAGGACGTCTCGGTGTCCTGGTCGATCGACGCGTACCAGTTCGACATCCCGTTCATCGCGGCGCCGATGGATTCCGTCGTCTCGCCCACGACGGCGATCATGATGGGTCAGCTCGGCGGCCTCGGCGTGCTCGACCTGGAGGGCGTCTGGACCAGATACGACGACCCCGAGCCGCTGATCGCCGAGATCCGTGAATTGCCGGCGGAGCGTGCCACGGCACGCATGCAGCAGATCTACGACGAACCGATCAAGGCGGAACTGATCCGCGATCGCCTCGCGCAGATCCGTGAGGGCGGGGTGACGGTGGCGGGCTCGCTGTCGCCGCAGCGCACCCAGGAGTTCTACAAGACGGTCGTCGAGGCAGGGACCGACCTGTTCGTCATCCGCGGAACGACCGTGTCGGCCGAGCACGTCTCGAAGAACCAAGAGCCGCTCAATCTGAAGAAGTTCATCTACGAGCTCGACGTGCCGGTCATCGTCGGCGGCGCCGCGACGTACACCGCCGCGCTGCACCTGATGCGCACGGGAGCGGCCGGCGTGCTCGTCGGCTTCGGCGGCGGCGCGGCATCCACGACCCGGGCGACCCTCGGCATCCACGCGCCGATGGCGACCTCGGTCGCCGACGTCGCCGGTGCGCGGCGCGACTATCTGGATGAATCGGGCGGTCGATACGTGCACGTCATCGCCGACGGGGGGCTCGGCTCCTCGGGTGACATCGTGAAGGCGATCGCGTGCGGTGCGGATGCCGTCATGCTCGGCACCACGCTGGCGCGCGCCACGGATGCCCCTGGCGCCGGCTGGCACTGGGGTGCCGAGGCGCATCATCCGCAACTGCCGCGCGGCAACCGCATGCAGGTAGGGCAGATCGGCACGCTCGAGGAGGTGCTTTACGGGCCCGCGACGCTCGTCGACGGCACCTCCAACCTCGTGGGTGCGCTGCGCCGTTCCATGGCGACGACCGGCTACTCCGACTTGAAGGAGTTCCAGCGCGTCGACGTCGTCGTCGCGCCGTACCGCGTGCACTGAGCCGGGTCGCCGTTATTCGTCTGCCGCTCGCCCGCCGTCTGGAGGAAGCATGACCATACGCGAACCCGTGTCGTACCCGTCGAAGCTCGGTCCCTCCGAACGTGCCGATGCGATCGCCGCGCTGCAGGCGGAGGAGCTCGACATCCTCGTCATCGGCGGCGGCATCGTCGGCACCGGGAGCGCCGTGGATGCCGTCACCCGAGGCCTCACCGTCGGCCTGGTGGAGGCCCGAGACTGGGCATCCGGAACCTCCAGCCGTTCCTCGAAGCTGGTGCACGGCGGCATCCGGTACCTGGAGCAACTCGACTTCCGGCTCGTGCGCGAGGCGCTGATCGAGCGCGGGCTACTGCTGCAGCGCATCGCGCCGCATCTGGTCAAACCCGTGCGCTTTCTCTACCCGCTGCATTCGCGCCTGGTCGAGAGGTTCTACATCGGTGCGGGCATGATGCTGTACGACGCATTCTCATACACCGGCCTGCGACCGCCCGGCGTGCCCCATCACCGGCACTTGTCTCGGTCGCAGATCCAGCGGGCGATCCCGAGCCTGCGGCGCGACGCGTTCGTGGGCGGCATCACCTACTACGACGCCCAGGTCGACGACGCGCGCTACGTGGCATCCCTGGCCCGCACCGCAGCGCACTACGGCGCCCATGTCGCGAACCGGGTGCGGGTGGAGGGCTTCCTCAAGATCGGGGAACGCGTCGTCGGCGTTCGCGCGCGCGACCGGCAGACCGGCGAGCTGTTCGAGATCCGCGCGAAGCAGGTCGTGAACGCGACGGGCGTGTGGACGGACGACACGCAGTCGATGGTGGGGGAGCGCGGCCAGTTCAAGGTGCGCGCGTCCAAGGGCATCCACCTGGTGGTGCCCCGCGATCGATTCCAATCCACCATGGGCCTTCTGCTGCGCACGGAGAAGAGCGTGCTGTTCGTCATCCCGTGGGGTCGGCATTGGCTGATCGGCACGACGGACACCGACTGGCAGCTCGACAAGGCGCATCCGGCAGCGACCGCGGCCGACATCGACTACCTGCTTGCGCACGTGAACCGGGTGCTCGCGGTGCCGTTGACGCGTGAAGACGTCGAGGGCGTCTACGCGGGTCTTCGCCCGCTGCTGGCCGGCGAGTCGGAGGAGACGTCGAAGCTCTCCCGGGAACACGTGGTCGCGCACTCGGTGCCGGGACTGGTGGTGATCGCCGGCGGCAAGTGGACGACGTACCGTGTGATGGCCAAGGACGCCGTGGATGCCGCCGTCGCGGCGCTCGACGAAAGGGTCGCGCCCTCGACCACTCAGGACATCGCGCTGGTGGGCGCTGAGGGGTACCGCGCGGCGTGGAACAAGCGGGCGCGCATCGCGCGCAAGAACGGGCTGCACGTGAGCAGGATCGAGCATCTGCTGAACCGCTACGGCACGCTGGCGGAGGATCTGCTCGACCTCATCAGGAAATCGCCGGAGCTGGCGGACCCGCTGCCGGGTGCCGACGACTATCTGGCGGCCGAGGTCGTATACGCGGCGTCGCATGAGGGCGCACTGCACGTGGACGACGTGCTCGCGCGCCGCACCCGCATCTCGATCGAGGCCTGGGACCGCGGCGTCTCGGCCGCGCCGGTCACCGCAAGGCTGATGGGCGGCGTGCTCGGCTGGGACGAGTCGCGCATCGAGTCGGAGATCGCCTGGTACCTGAGGCGGGTCGAGGCCGAACGCGCGTCGCAGCAGCAGCCCGACGACGCATCCGCCGACCGAGTGCGCCTTCAGGCGCCCGACTCGCCGGCCTGAGCGCCGGGCGGTTGGCGGGCACCTCACCGGCTCCCGAACGGCTCCCGTAGACTGGGGTGGAAAGGCAGACGGCGCGGGGAGTCCACACGATGGTTGACGTTCGACGGGTGAAACTCCCCGGTGTGGGCGTGCTGCATACATTCGTGACCGGCGATGGGGGCAAGGTCGGCGTCATCGCGCACCGTTCCGGCCACAGCGACCTGATCACGTTCTCCGACGACGAGGACGGCGCGGATGTCACGAAGGTGTCGTTGCGCCTGAGTGAAGACGAGGCGCACACCCTCGCCGAACTGCTCGGCGGCACGCAGATCACCGAGACGCTCACCGCGCTCGACCAGATACCCGGGCTGAGCATCGACTGGTTCACGGTCGACTACGACGACCACATCGCCGGGCAGAAGCTCGGCTCGCCGGCCGACAACGGCATCGCCGGCCTGACGGTCGTCGCGGTCGTCCGCGGCGAGTCGGCGAACCCGGCCCCCGCTCCCGACTTCAAGGTCTTCCCGGGCGACACGCTCGTGGTGGCCGGCAGTCCGGAGAAGGTCGCGAAGGCGTTCACGTTCTTCCGGACCGGAGAGACGAAGCAGGCACTCGCAGAAGCACCGCCCGGGGGTTGACCGTGTTCGCCGCCGCCGCAGCATCCGACGGGACACATCTCGGCGAAGACCTGATGGTCCTCGGCGTCCTCTTCGTGATCGCCTACGCGCTCGGCAGGGTGGGCAAGTTCGTCGGACTGCCTGCGATCCCGATCTACATGCTCGTCGGCCTGTTGGCGAGCCCGCACACCGGATTCTTCCCGCTCAGCTTCGCCTCATCAGACATCGAGCTCATCGCGGTGTTCGGTCTGATCCTCCTGCTGTTCAATCTCGGACTCGAGTTCGACCAGGACGAATTCTTCGGCAACGCGGGACGCCTGCTGATCTCCGGCGGCTCCTACGTGTTGATCAACATGGGGCTCGGCTTCGTCTTCGGCATGATGGTCGGCTGGGGCACCCGTGAGGCGCTGATCATCGCGGGCATGACAGGCACCTCATCGAGCGCCATCATCACCAAGTTGCTGATCGAACTGCGCAGGCTCGCCAACGCCGAGACCCCGGCGATCCTCGGCGTGACGGTCGTGGGCGACGTCTTCATCGCGGTCTACCTGGCGATCGTCTCGGTCGTGCTCAGCGGTGAGACGCATTTCTGGACCGTGGTGATGGAGCTGGCGATCGCCTTCACCTTCCTGGTCGTGATGTTCGCCGTCGCGCGATGGGGCGGCCGGTTCGTCTCCCGGTTGTTCCGCACAAAAGACGACGAACTGTTCACCATCCTGTTCTTCGGGCTGGCCATCCTGTTCGCCGGCATCGGCGAGGTGATCGGGGTCACGGATGCCATCGGCGCCTTCCTGATCGGTTTGGTGCTGGCGTCGACCCGGTTCAGCAGCAAGATCGGACGTGTCGCCGAACCCCTGCGTGACGTGTTCGCGGCGTTCTTCTTCGTCAATTTCGGCCTCACCCTGAACATCGCCGAGTTCCCCGCGGTCTTCGTCGTCGTGCTGCTCGCCGTGGCGATGACCCTGGTTCTGAACGCCGCGGCCGGCGGCCTGATCGCCTGGCTCAATCGGCAGGGCGCCGGGGCCGCCCTCAACATCGCGGTCATCCTGATGAACAGGGGCGAGTTCACGCTGATTCTCGCTACCCTCTCGATCGGGGCTGGGCTGGATACCCGGCTCGAGCCGTTCGCGGGACTCTACGTGTTGATCATGGCCGTTCTCGGTCCCGCGCTCGCAGCCAACTCTGAGAGAATCGGATCGGCGCTCCTGCACGCGAAGAAGCGGAAGGGTCCCGGGAAGCCTCGGGATCCCCTGCTCGAGGAGGAGATCGCGCTCGTCGATGCAGCGACGGCCGCACCCTCCGGCACCTCCGATTCCGAGCCGGAGCCCGGGCGCCCGGCGAACACGATCGATCCGCTGATCGAACAGGCCATGCGGCGCACCGACGATGACGGAAAACGAAAGCAGAGCTGACATCACCGAGAACCAACCGGCCGGCACCTCTGTCGGAGAGCCGACACCGATGCTGCCCGAGCAACCGCGCAGCCTGCTGCGCACCATGGTGCGGCCCCGGTGGATCGGCGCGCTCGCGTTCGCTCTTGTCGTCGCCGCAGGCTTCGCCTGGCTCGGGCAATGGCAGTTGGCGCGCGCCATCGACACGGGCACGGTCGTGGAGCAGCCGACGGAGACCGCGGTTCCGCTCACCGTCGCGGCGTCCCCGGGCTCCCCCATCCATACGAGCGCTGTCGGGCAACTCGTCACCGCCCGGGGATCCTTCGTGCCGGACGACTACGAGTTGATCTCCGGTCGTCTCAACAACGGGCCCAGCGGCTATTGGGTCATCGGCAGGATGAACGTCGCGAAGCAGGGGGGCAGCGGCACGATCGCGCTCGCGGTGGCCCGCGGGTTCGCGGCGAGCAGGTCGGTCGCCGGCCACGCGCTGCAGGAACTGCGCGCGGAGCCCGCTCAGCAGCTCACGCTGACGGGCCGGCTGCTGCCGAGCGAGGAGCCCGAAGTGCCGAGCCCGCACGAGGATCCGCGCACCATGACCACCATGTCGGTCGCGGCACTCGTCAACGTGTGGCCTGACATCGGAGACGGCCCCGTGTACGAGGCCTACGTGGTCGAGCACGGGCGCGCCCCTGCCGGTCTCAGCCCGATCTTCTCGCCGCCGCCCGTGGAGCAGGAGACGATCAACTGGCTGAACATCTTCTACGCGGCGGAATGGGCGATCTTCGCGGGGTTCGCCGTCTTCCTCTGGTACCGACTGGCGCGCGACACGTGGGAGCGTGAACGTGACGACTACGAAGAGGCCGTCGCCGCGGCCGGGCGATCGCACAGCGACGAGAACGTAGACTGAACCCATGTCGCGAACGCCCGAAACCGACGACGACGCCACCTTCATCCAGCGCACCATCGCGCAGTTGCGCTCGGCCAACGGTGCGCGCCCGAGGTCCGTCGATGTTCCCAAGGTCCCCGGTGCGTTGCGCTTCTATCAGGTCTGCGCGTACATCACCGGGATCATGCTGCTGCTGCTCGTGGCAGAGATGATCGTCAAATACGGCTTCGGCTATTCGCTCTACGCCTTCAGACCGGATGGCGCGGTGCTCTCGTTCGTGAAGTTCAACCCGCTGACCCAGGCGAACCTGCACGGCGTCGATCTGTCCACGGGCATCCTGATCGCGCACGGCTGGCTGTACGTGCTTTATCTGTTCGCCGACTTCCGGCTCTGGAGCCTGATGCGCATGCCGTTCACGAAGTTCGTGCAGATCGCGCTCGGCGGCGTGGTGCCCTTCATGTCGTTCATCGTCGAAGCCATCATCACCAGACAGGTCAAGGCCTTCCTCGCTCAACGCGAAGCGGCCGCAACGCCCGTGGAGGCCACCCATTAGCAGCGAATCCGCCGCCGAGCACGCCGTTCCCGAACATCCCGTTCTCGTGGTCGACTTCGGTGCGCAGTACGCGCAACTGATCGCCCGGCGGGTGCGCGAGGCATCCGTCTACTCCGAGATCGTCCCGCATACCATCAGTGCGGCGGAAGTGGCGGCCAGGAACCCCGCCGGCATCGTGCTCTCCGGCGGTCCGTCGAGCGTGTACGACGACGGCGCCCCGAGCTTCGACGCCGCGATCTTCGGCCTCGGCATCCCCACCCTGGGCATCTGCTACGGGTTCCAGGTGATGGCGACGGCGCTGGGCGGGGAGGTGGCGCACACCGGGTTGCGCGAGTACGGCTCGACTGGCGTCGAGATCACGGATGCCGGCGTGCTGCTGGCAGGTCAACCCGCCGAACAGACCGCATGGATGAGCCACGGCGATTCCGTCGCCCGTGCCCCGGAGGGTTTCGACGTGCTCGCCTCGACGGCGTCCACCCCGGTGGCCGCGTTCGCCAACGACGAGAAGAAGCTCTACGGCGTGCAATGGCATCCTGAGGTCAAGCACTCCGCGCACGGTCAGGCGGTGCTGGAGAACTTCCTGCATCGCGCGGCCGGGATTCCCGCCGACTGGAACAGCGGCAACGTCATCCAGACGCAGGTCGAGGCGATCCGCGCGCAGGTCGGCGGTGGCCGCGTGCTGTGCGCGCTCTCGGGCGGCGTCGACTCCGCCGTCGCGGCCGCGCTCGTGCACGAGGCGGTGGGCGATCAACTGGTCTGCGTGTTCGTCGATCACGGCCTGCTGCGTCAGGACGAGGCGCGCCAGGTCGAAGAGGACTACGTCGCGGCCACGGGCGTGCGCCTGGTCACGGTGGATGCCGCCGATCAGTTCCTCGATGCGCTGGCGGGCGTCAGCGACCCTGAGCAGAAGCGCAAGATCATCGGTCGCGAGTTCATCCGCACGTTCGAGCAGGCGCAGGCCGACCTGATCGCGGAGTCGGCCGCCGATGGCGACCCGATCCGTTTCCTCGTGCAGGGCACGCTCTATCCCGACGTCGTCGAATCCGGCGGCGGAACGGGCACCGCGAACATCAAGAGCCACCACAACGTCGGGGGCCTGCCCGAAGACCTGCAGTTCGAGCTGGTCGAGCCGTTGCGCACGCTGTTCAAAGACGAGGTGCGTGCGATCGGGCGTCAACTCGGCCTGCCCGAGGTGATCGTCGGCCGTCAACCGTTCCCCGGTCCCGGGCTCGGCATCCGCATCGTCGGGGAGGTCACGAAGGACCGCCTCGATCTGCTGCGGCAGGCGGATGCGATCGCCCGCGCAGAGCTGACCGCCGCGGGTCTCGACGCGGAGATCTGGCAGTGCCCAGTGGTGCTGCTCGCCGACGTGCGCTCCGTCGGAGTGCAGGGCGACGGCCGCACCTACGGGCATCCGATCGTCTTGCGGCCGGTCTCGTCGGAAGACGCGATGACCGCAGACTGGACCCGCCTGCCCTACGACGTGCTCGCGACGATCTCGAACCGCATCACGAACGAGGTCGACGGGGTGAACCGGGTTGTGCTCGACGTGACGTCCAAGCCGCCGGGGACCATCGAATGGGAATGAGCGACTAGGCGCGCAGACCGTTCCGCCCCTCCGGACTACTAGCGCGAGTCGGAGCGGTTGGCAAGGCCTGGTCCGCGTGCCGGGGCGAGCGTACTCTCACCACCGAGACCGGCGAGGATGCCGGTCGGTGAAGGAGTTGCGACTCATGTCATCACAAGCACAGCACGCCTCGGTCCGATCGGCCGTCCGCCCCGAGCCCGCCACCGAATCGGCGCCGCTGCCCGCAGCGGTTCCTTTCGGCGACCCCGCAGGCCTCGGCCTCGCGGCCTTCGCGCTCACGACCTTCGTGCTCAGCGCGGTGAACGCCGGATGGGTTCCCACCGACACCGCGCCCGTCGTGTTCGGGCTCGCCCTGTTCTACGGCGGTGCCGTACAGGTCGTGGCCGGCATCTGGGAGTTCGCGAACCGCAACACGTTCGGCGCCGTCGCGTTCTGCTCGTACGGCGGGTTCTGGATGTCCTTCTGGTATCTCTCGGCGGCCACCAAGCTGGGTTCCGACGGCGCCAAGGGGGTCGGCATCTACCTGGTCGCCTGGGCGATCTTCACGGCCTACATGACGATCGCGGCTTTCCGTACCAATTGGACCGTCTTCCTGGTCTTCGTCGCGCTGACGCTCACCTACATCGCACTGGCGCTGGGCGCCTTCATCGCCCCCAGTCCCTGGAACTACGTCGGCGGCTACCTGGGCATCATCACCGCGCTCCTGGCCTGGTACGGCTCCTTCGCGACCGTGTGCAACTTCACGTTCAAGCGCACCCTGCTGCCGCTCGGCGCGCGGTTGTAGGGGAGAAGCGATGACGGACACCGCAGAGCCCACCATCTCCAATCTGCTGCGTGAGACCCGCCGGTTCCCACCGTCGCCCGAGTTCGCCGCTCAGGCGAACGTGCGGGAGGACGTCTATGCCAGGGCGGATGCCGATCCACTGGGCTTCTGGGAGGAGCAAGCGGAACGCCTTCAGTGGGAGCAGCGCTGGGACGATGTGCTCGACTGGTCGAATCCACCGTTCGCGAAATGGTTCGTGGGCGGCAGGCTGAACGCCGCCGTGAACTGCCTTGACCGGCACATCGCGGCGGGGCTCGGCGACCGGGTGGCGTACTACTTCGAAGGAGACCGCGGCGACGAGCGGGTGATCACCTATCAGGAACTGACCGATCTGGTCTGCCAGGCAGCGAATGCGCTGACGGATCTGGGCGTGAAAACCGGCGACCGCGTTGCGATCTACATGCCGATGATCCCGGAGACCGTGGTCGCAATGCTCGCCTGCGCCCGGATCGGGGCGCCGCACACGGTCGTGTTCGGCGGCTTCTCGGCCGACGCGCTCCGCAGCCGAATCGACGACTGCCAGGCGCGTGTGGTGATCACCGCGGACGGCGGGTTCCGCCGGGGGCAGCCGGTTGCGCTGAAGCCGGCCGTCGACACGGCGATCGAAAACGGCGCACAGGTCGACACGGTGCTCGTCGTGCGGCGCACGGGAGGCGACGTCGACTGGACGGACGGCCGCGACGTCTGGTGGCATGAAACAGTGGAGCAGGCATCCACCAGTCACCAGGCGCAGTCGTTCGACTCGGAACATCCGCTCTATGTCATGTACACCTCCGGCACCACCGGCAAGCCGAAAGGAATCCTGCACACCACGGGCGGCTACCTGGTGGGATGCGCGTACACGCAGTGGGCGGTCTTCGATGTGAAACCCGCGACCGATATCTATTGGACCGCGGCCGACATCGGCTGGGTCACCGGCCACAGCTACATCGTGTACGGCCCACTGGCCAACGCGACGACGTCGGTGATGTTCGAGGGTGCGCCCGACCCGGCCAAACCGGGCCGCTGGTGGGAGATCATCGACAAGTACCGCATCACTCAGTTGTACTGCGCCCCGACCGCCATCCGCACGCTGATGAAGTGGGGGGCGGATGTTCCGGCCGGCTACGACCTGTCGAGCCTGAAGGTGATCGGTTCGGTGGGCGAGCCGATCAACCCGGAGGCATACATCTGGTACCGGCACAACATCGGTCACGATCGCACTCCCGTCGTCGACACGTGGTGGCAGACCGAGACCGGGTCGATCATGGTCAGCCCGCTGCCGGGCGTCACCGCCGGCAAACCGGGGGCGGCGATGCGCCCGCTGCCGGGCATCGCGGCCGACATCGTCAACGAGCAAGGCGAGTCGGTGCCGAACGGCGAGGGCGGTTACATGGTGCTGACCGAGCCGTGGCCCAGCATGCTGCGCACGATCTGGGGTGACGACGAACGATATGTGCAGACGTACTGGTCGCGCTTCCCGGGAAAGTACTTCGCCGGCGACGGGGCCAAACGCGACGAAGACGGCGACTTCTGGCTGCTGGGCAGGGTCGACGACGTGATGAACGTCGCCGGTCACCGGCTGTCGACCACCGAGATCGAGTCGGCGCTGGTCTCGAACCCGAAGGTGGCGGAGGCGGCCGTGGTCGGAGCGACCGATGAGACCACGGGGCAGGGGGTCGTCGCCTTCGTCATTCTGCGCAGCGAGGCGGGCGACGGGGGCGAGGGCGTCGTCGCGGAACTGCGCGAGCAT
Source organism: Humibacter sp. (assembly GCA_035564555.1). Lineage (GTDB taxonomy): Bacteria > Actinomycetota > Actinomycetes > Actinomycetales > Microbacteriaceae > DATMTS01. Next base: position 233 of record DATMTS010000072.1, on the reverse strand, counting down.
GTGGCGACCCAGATCGGCAAGCTCGCGCGTCCCCGCCAGATCATGGTCGTCGCCGAGTTGCCCAAGACGCGCAGCGGCAAGATCATGCGACGGCTGTTGCAGGACGTCGCGGAGAACCGCCCGATCGGCGACGTGACGACGCTCGCCGACTCGACCGTGATGGATGCCATCACCCAGGGCATGGCGACCGGCCGACACGAGGACTGAGCGGCATCCGCTCTACCGCAGCATCC
>DATMTS010000071.1:0-2302 GCA_035564555.1 Humibacter sp. | reverse complement strand
GCTTGTCGTCGTCGACGACTGGTCGTCGGCCCCCGACGTGACTGCGGCGACGTGCAGCACCTGGGGTCTTGTACTGGTGGGGTCGCGTATTCAACTGTCGCGGGTTGTCCGTGTGGTCGGGCCTGCTGGTGATCGGTGGTGGTCTCCGGTTGCGTATCGGCTCCAGGTGCTTCCGGTCTGGGCGGCGAGCCTGGCGGTGGTGACCGGGTGGTAGCCCAGGGCATCGGCGACGACGGGGGCGGGCATCTCCAGGAGGTGCTGGCGGATCGCTGCGGCTCGGCCGGCGACGGTGGGGATGCCGATCCGGTTGATGAGTGCTGCGAGTGATTCGGGGTGCATCGATTGGCCGGCTCGACGCCCGGGGAAGGTCAGCTCCGGTGCACAATGGCGGTATGGAACCCGCTGCGGTGGTCGCCGGCTGGGTGTCGCTGGCCGGTGTCGCTACCACAATCGTGAGCCTCGTCGCTCTGCACATAGTTCCTACAGGGCTCTCGCCGCGACGCAACGCGGTGAGCCAGTACGGCATCAGCCGTTTCCGCGGCGGATACCGCGTTGCCACCATCGCACTCGGCGTCGCGGGCGGTGCCCTCGCCGTGGCCTCGGCGTCCCGGCTGAGCGGCAACGCCAGCGCGCAGGTCACGTTTTTGCTCGGTGTCTTCGCCGTCGCGCGACTGATCATCAGCTGGTTTCCAATGGATGTGCCGGGTGGTGAGCGGACGACCCACGGCCGGCTGCATGGGCTCATCGCGATCGTCACCTTCGTGGTCGTGGCCGCGGCCGCACTCCGGCTCGGTGCGCTGCTGGGCCGGCAGACTAGTTGGCCCGGGCTCGCCCCGATCTCGTTCGCGCTCGGCGGGCTGATGGTCGCCTGCTTGATCGGCATGGCGTCGGCACGAAGCAGCACGGCCGCCCGAAGTTGGTTCGGTGCGATCGAGCGCGTGTTCTACGTGGGGATGATCGCCTGGATCACGGTCTTCGCGGTCGCGTGCCTCCGCTGACGGGGCGGGTGTCAGAGGCGACACCTAACTTGACACAGACATGACGACTCTCTTCGATCCCGATGCAGTCCCTGCGTGTGCCCCGCGGCGCGATGCCGCGACCCCGGTCATTCTCGACGGGGCGCAACCCGGCGGGAGGGGGTTCGGTGCGCAGCCGAGTGCCGCAACCTCCGGGGTTCAGGATGCCCTGCTGGACGGCTTGAACCCGCAACAGTGTGAGGCCGTCGAATACCGCGGTCAGGCTCTGCTGATCGTTGCCGGAGCGGGCAGTGGCAAGACCAGTGTTCTGACCCGGCGCACAGGCGACACTGTTGATGACGTTGGCCTACTGCGGGCTCCGCTGGGGCGAGGCGACGGGGCTGCGCGTTCGGGATGTCGTGATGCTGCGGCGGCGCATGCAGGTCAATCGCACCGCGACCGAAGTCAACGGCTACGTCATCGAGGGCTTACCCAAGACCTGGGAGAAACGCTCCGTCCCGTTCCCGCCCTTTCTTGCCGAACCGCTCGCGCGCCTCTGTGAGGGCAAGGGTCAGGACGATCTGCTCTTCGCAGACAGATCCGGCGGCTTCATGCGACGCCCGAAGGCGAGCAACGGATCCCGGTCCTGGTTTTTGTCCGCCCTGGCTGAGGCGGGACTTGAGAGGCTCACCCCGCACGACCTCCGGCATACGGCCGCGAGCCTCGCGGTCAGCTCCGGAGCGAACATCAAAGCGGTGCAACGGATGCTCGGTCATAAGTCCGCGGCAATGACCCTGGACACTTACGCTGACCTCTTCGACGACGACCTTGACGCTGTTGCGATACGCCTCGATGAGGGTGGGCGTGAAAAAAATGTGGGCAAAGTGTGGGCACGTCGGGATTTACCGGAGTGACCGCGAGGCCGCTGCGCGCCGAACTCCCGCGGAATCACGCGGAAGTCGCAGCGTTTCGAGCAAGGGTTTTCTGGCGGAGGATGGGGGATTCGAACCCCCGAGGGCTTGCACCCAACACGCTTTCCAAGCGTGCGCCATAGGCCACTAGGCGAATCCTCCGGGCGGCCGCATCCCTTCCGGAATCGACCTCAGAGAATCCTACCGGATGGCACGCCGACATCCGCTCGCTCCCCGGCGCACTCCGGCCGCCGCCCGCCGCTGCACGCCCTCGTGAACGGCGACGGGGTTGGGGATGGCGGGGTGCCCGAGCCGACCGGTTAGACTGGATGCCGGCTCCTCGCGTGGCGCCATCCAGGCCAATTCCCCCAGGACGGAAACGTAGCAAGGGTAACCGGGCTCTGGCGGGTGCGCGAGGGGTCCTTTTTCTTGCCC
>DATMTS010000070.1:0-1696 GCA_035564555.1 Humibacter sp. | reverse complement strand
CCCATGACCGAGCCCAGTTTCATCCCGGCGGCGAAGCCGATCGTCGGCGAAGCCGAACGCGCAGCGGTCGACGCCGTCATCGCGTCCGGCATGCTCGCCCAGGGCTCCGAGGTCGCTGACTTCGAGAGGGAGTTCTCGGCCGCTCTGCTGCAGGGGCGCCCCTCTGTCGCGGTCAACTCGGGGACCTCCGGGTTGCATCTCGGCCTGCTCGCCGCAGGCATCGGCCCCGGCGACGAGGTGATCGTGCCGTCGTTCACCTTCGCGGCCACGGCCAACTCCGTGGCGCTCACCGGCGCGACACCGGTCTTCGCCGACATCGAGCCCGATCACTACTGTCTCGACCCGGATGCGGTGCGCGCGGCGATCACGGATCGCACGGCTGCGATCATGCCCGTTCACCTCTACGGCCACCCGGCGAACATGCCTGCCCTCCAGTCGCTCGCCGATGAGCACGGACTGAAGGTCTTCGAGGATGCCGCACAGGCCCATGCCGCGAGCCTGAACGGTCGGCCGGTCGGCACCTTCGGCACCTTCGCGATGTTCAGCCTGTATCCGACGAAGAACATGACCAGCGGAGAAGGCGGCATGGTCGCCACCGCCGACCCCGAGGTGGAGCGACGGGTGCGTCTGCTGCGCAACCAGGGCATGGAGAAGCAGTACGAGAACGAGCTCGTGGGCTTCAACGCCCGAATGACGAACATCCACGCCGCCATCGGCCGGGTGCAGTTGACGAAGGTAGCGGGCTGGACGGCCGACCGTCAGCGCAATGCGGCCTTCTTCGATCAGAATTTGAGCGGCGTGGCGACGCCCGCGGTCGCCGACGGCGCCGTACACGTCTATCACCAGTACACGATCCGGGTCGCCGACGACCGCGACGGCTTTGCCGCAGCACTGCGCGACGAGCACCGGATCGGCTCGGGGGTGTACTACCCGATCCCGAACCACCGGCTGCCGTCGTTCGACCGCGACCTCGATTTGCCGAGAACCGAGGAGGCCGCCCGGCAGGTGCTGTCGATCCCGGTGCATCCATCGCTCGGCGAAGGCGACCTGGACCGTATCGTCAGCGCCGTGAACGCCCTCGCGAAGGCCGGTGCCTGATGGCCGCCTTGCGGATCGGCCTGATCGGTCTCGGCATGATGGGGCGCCACCACGCCCGCGTGGCGCGTGAGCTGGAGGGGGTCGAGCTCGTCGGGGTCGCGGACGCGATGGGCGACCCGCACGGGGTGGCAGGCGCACTGCCGCTGGCATCGAACGTTGGCGAATTGATCGACATCGGACTCGATATGGCGGTCGTCGCCGTTCCCACGGGCATGCACGAGGAGGTAGCGCTTCAACTGGCCGAGGCCGGCGTGCATACCCTGGTGGAGAAGCCGATAGCGAGCGACAGTCAGGCGGGCAGGCGCATCCTGGACGCGTTCAGTTCTCGCGGTCTCGTCGGCGGCGTCGGGCACATCGAACGCTTCAACCCCGCGCTGCAGAGCGTGCGCAAGCGCATCGAGGCGGGCGACCTGGGCGACGTGTATCAGATCGCGACCCGACGTCAGGGGCCCTTCCCGGCTCGCATCGCCGATGTGGGTGTCGTCAAGGATCTCGGCACCCACGACATCGACCTGACCTCGTGGCTGGCGCGCAGCCCGTTCGTCTCGGTGTCCGCTCGCACCACGACGCGCAGCGGGCGGCCGCACGAAGACATGGT
>DATMTS010000069.1:0-14712 GCA_035564555.1 Humibacter sp. | reverse complement strand
TCCTCGATGAAGTCGCCGAGGTTGCTGTCCTGGTCGTCACCGATGGTCGTCTCGAGGCTCACTGGCTCGCGGGCGTAGCCCTGGATCTCGACGACCTTCTCCGGGGTCATGTCGAGCTCCTTGGCGAGCTCCTCCGGAGTGGGCTCCCGGCCGAGGTCCTGCAGCATCTGTCGCTGGACGCGGGCGAGCTTGTTGATCACCTCGACCATGTGCACCGGGATCCGGATGGTGCGGGCCTGGTCGGCCATGGCGCGCGTGATCGCCTGCCGGATCCACCAGGTGGCGTAGGTGGAGAACTTGTAGCCCTTGGTGTAGTCGAACTTCTCGACGGCACGGATCAGGCCCAGGTTGCCCTCCTGGATCAGGTCGAGGAACTGCATGCCGCGGCCCGTGTAGCGCTTGGCGAGGCTGACCACCAGACGCAGGTTGGCGCCGAGCAGGTGGCTCTTCGCCCGCTGGCCGTCGCGGGCCACCCAGGCCAGCTCCCGGCCGAGCTGCGATTTCTTCTCCGCGTCGGTGAAGTGCGAGAGCTTCTCCTCGGCGAACAGGCCGGCCTCGATCCGCATCGCCAGTTCGACCTCTTCGGCCGCGTTCAGCAACGCGACCTTTCCGATCTGCTTCAGGTAGTCCTTGACGGGGTCGGCGGTCGCACCGGTGATCGTCGCCGAGTAGACCGGTACATCGTCGTCCTCGTCGACGGCGCGTAGCACGAGGGCACCCTTCGGAAGCACCTCGTCTTCTTTGCTCGCCGAATCGTCGGTCTCGTCGTCGGAGTCAGCCGCGTCGGGGCCGTCGCCGGCGGCGTCCGCCGTCTCCGGTGCGTCGGGGTCGGCCGTCTCTTTGGCGTCGACCTCGAGGTCTTCTGCGACGACCTCCTCGAGCTCGGTCGGCTCCTCATCGTCGATGTCGGAATCGCCCTTGGCCGCCGGGGAGGATTCCTTCTTGGCGCCGGACTTCTTCGTGGTCGGCTTGGTCGCTGTCTTGGTCGTGGTCGTGCTCGCCGTCTGGTTCTTGGATGCGGATGTCTTGGATGCCGGGGCTGCGCTCGCCGACTTCGCGGCGGATGCAGGCTTGGACGCCGCGGCAGCCCCGCGGGTGGCGCCGTCGGCCTCGACGGTCTTGGTAGCTCGGGTTGCCATGGAGTACACCTTTCACAACCGGCGCGCCCACGTGGCGACGCTGAAAGACCGGCTCAGGTTGTGTTTCGGACACTATGAGGACCCATGTCAAGTCCGGAGGTGATGTGCGCGTCGATTTCCGACGGCATCCCAGAGCATGAACGGGTCCAGAATCAATTATTGCATGAATGGCGCTCAGCGGTCGCCACGCCGACCCCCCTGCCTGCTCCACGCATCACCCAATGCAACCCACAGCGGGGCCACCTCTATTCCCTCATCCTCCGCCAGCTTGCGACGCGTGCGACGCCGCGCGCTCACGAGCATGACCGTGCCGAACCCGACGATCACGTATTGCACGGCGAAAGCCCAGCGGAACGACGAGACCGCGTACAAGTCGCTGTGTCCGCCGGCTGCGATCCGCAGGTGGTCCTGCAGGTCCAGCAGCAGGCCGATCAGATACATCATCACGAAACTCGCGAGGAAACCGCCGACGTTCACGATGCCATTCGCCGATCCGAGACTGCGAAGCGGGTTGAACGTGCGGGCGAAATCGAACCCGATCAACGAGCCAGGGCCTCCCGCGCCGACCACGACCAACAGCACGACGACCGCCCAGAACGGCGGAGTGCCCGGCCAGAGCAACACCAGGGTCCAGGCCAGCCCCAGCGCCGTCACGATCGCCAGCACGATGTTGCTCCTGCGCATCGGGAATCGCGCGGTCAGCAGTCCGAGCATCGGGCCGGCCACCATGCCGGAAGCGACGATGACGATGAAGAGGCCCGAGGCGAGCGCCGGCGGGTACCCGAGCCCGACGACCATGAACGGGAAACCCCACATCAGGGTGAACACCGTGCCGGTGGACTGCGTGGTGAAGTGCGACCAGAACCCCAATTGGGTACCAGGACGCCGCAGGCTTATGCCGAGTTGCCGCATCGATTCGCGCCAACTCGCCGGCCGCGCGCCCTCCTCTACCCCGTTGGGGCGGTCGGCGACCGCGATCAGGATGCCGATCAGAGCGAGCACCGAGACTGCGGCGGCACTGAGGAACGCGCTCGTCCACCCGCTGAGGTGCAGGATGATCGCGAACGGGACAGCCGAGGCGATCTGTCCGAGTTGGCCGATGTTGCCGACCCATTGCGAGAGCTGCGGCACGAACCTGCCGCGGAACCACGAGGTGATCAGACGAATCAGTGGGGTGAAGATCGCGGCATCCCCGGCGCCCACCAGCACCCGGCCGATCACGGCGATCCCGATCGAAGGCGCGAGAGCGACCGTCAGCTGTCCGGCCACCATGAGTGCCATGCCGAACAGCATCAGGGTGCGCGATCCGAGTCGATCGATCAGCACGCCGATCGGCACCTGCATGCCGGCGTACACGATGAGTTGAACCACTGCGAGCGTCGAGAGCACGGATGCCGTGCTGTGGAAGCGGTCGGCTGCTTCCACCCCGGCGACTCCGATGGTCGTGCGCTGCATCACGGCGACGAGATACGCGAACACGCCGACTCCGAAGATGATCCAGGAGCGGCGAGAATTCACCGTGTCAGGCTATCGCGACCTCGGTGTCGGGCCGGCGCAGGTGCGCTCGCCTAGGGTGTGGTGTCGTCGTCGCCGCGACGACGGTAGGCCAGGAACTTCTCCAGTTCGGCGGCGATCTCATCCGCAGAGGGCAGGGCGCCGTCGCCGTGCATCAACGGGGAACGCACCGGCGAGTCCTGCATGTAGGTGTCGTGTCGTTCCTCCAGCGCGCCGACGAGCCGTCCGAGCTCAGGGTTGCTCGCGACTTGCTCGTCGATGTTCGCGATGAAGTCGCGGTCTTCCTGACGCAGCCGATCGGTCGGGAAGATCAAACCCGTTGCTGCGCTGATGCTCTCGAGCGCCGTGACCGCAGCCGCCGGATATTCCGTGTCGGCGAGGTAGTGCGGGATCAACAGCACGAATCCCGTCGTCGACCGTCCGGTCTCCTGCATCCGGTACTCGATGAGATGCATGGCGGTCGCCGGCGCCTGAGTGTGCGGGCGCCACACCGACATCGCTTCGATCAACTCCTGACGGTTCCCGCTCACGGTCACCCCGATGGGGCGCGTGTGCGGAACGGGCATCGGAATGGCGTGCACCCACGTGGTCGCCACCACCCGATAGCGCTCGGCCAGGTCGAGAACCGCCGCCGTGAACCGCTCCCATTGGAAGTCGGGCTCGAATCCGGTGAGCAGCAGGAACGGGCGGTGCAGCTCGTCGTAGGCGAGATAGAGCGCAAGCGTCGCCGGACGGTAGTCGCTCAGGTGGTCCTCGTCGAAGTAGATCACCGGTCGTCTGGCCCGATAGTCGAGCAGAGCGTCGGCATCGAACGTGGCGAGTTCCTCGTGCTCCAGCGTGCTCAGCAGATAGGCGCCCAGTTGGCTCACCGCCCCGCCTGCGTCGGCGAAACCGGTCAACCCGGCGACCAGATGCAGGCCCTCCGGCACGCCGGTCAGCGACCGGTTCAGCTCGTAGAGTTCCCGTGGATCCTGCATATCCCAACTCTAATCAACGGCACACCGGCTGGGCCGGGGGCTGGCGCATGCCGTGAGCGAACACCCCGGGTAGTAAGGTCTTAGAGGCGGGAACCGCCTGCCGAGCGAGCGCCGACGCGGCACATCCTGGCCGGTCGGCGCGCGACTGAACATTCCGAACGCCAAGGAGCAATTGGGTGCCTGAGCAGAACTTTGACATTGTCGTTCTCGGTGGTGGAAGCGGTGGATACGCAGCTGCGCTGCGCGCCAGTGAACTGGGCTTCTCCGTCGGACTGATCGAGAAGGACAAGGTCGGCGGCACGTGTCTGCATCGCGGATGCATCCCGACCAAGGCGCTGCTGCACGCAGCCGAGGTGGCGGACTACTCGCGCGAGTCATCCAAGTACGGCATCAGGACAACGTTCGAGGGCGTCGACGTCCCCGCCGTGACGAGCTATCGCGAGGGCATCGTCGCGAAGAAGTACAAGGGTCTGCTGGGCCTGGTCAAGGGACGCAAGATCACCACGATCGAGGGCGAAGGCAAGCTCACCTCCCCCACGACCGTGCAGGTCGGCGACGACACCATCGTGGGCAAGCACGTGATCCTCGCTTCCGGTTCGTACTCGCGCACGCTGCCCGGGCTGGAGATCGGCGGCCGGGTCATCACCAGCGAGCAGGCTCTGGAACTCGACTTCGTGCCGAAGAAGGCGCTCGTGCTCGGCGGCGGCGTGATCGGTGTCGAGTTCGCCAGCGTCTGGAAGTCGTTCGGCGCCGAGGTGTCCATCATCGAGGCGCTGCCGCATCTGGTGCCGAACGAAGACGAATCGATCAGCAAGTCGCTCGAGCGCGCGTTCCGTAAGCGCGGGATCGACTTCAACCTCGGCGTGCGCTTCCAGAGCGTCACGCAGGATGACAACGGCGTGGTGGTCACCCTGGAAGACGGCAAGACTTTCGAAGGCGACGTGCTGTTGGTCGCCGTCGGTCGCGGTCCGGTGACGCAGGGACTCGGCTATGACGAGGTCGGCATCACGATGGATCGCGGATTCGTCATCACGAACGAACGTCTGGCCACCAACATCCCGGGCGTCTACGCCGTCGGCGACATCGTTCCGGGCCTGCAGCTCGCGCACCGCGGCTTCCAGCAGGGCATCTTCGTCGCGGAGGAGATCGCCGGCCTCAACCCGATCATCGTTCCGGATGTGAACATCCCCAAGGTCACGTACTGCGACCCCGAGGTCGCCTCCATCGGGCTGACGGAGGCGAAGGCGACCGAGCAGTACGGCGCCGACCAGGTGACCAGCTACGACTACTCGCTCGCTGGCAACGGCAAGAGCGAGATCATCGGCACCAGCGGAACGGTCAAGGTGGTGCGGGTCAACGACGGCCCCGTGGTGGGCGTGCACATGATCGGCGCCCGAGTGGGAGAGCTCATCGGTGAGGCACAGCTCGCCGTGAACTGGGAGGCGTACCCGGAGGACATCGCGCCGTTCATCCATGCCCACCCGACGCAGAACGAGTCGCTCGGCGAGGCCTTCCTCTACCTCGCGGGCAAGCCGCTGCACGTCCTCTGACCGCGCCGTGCGTCGCACCCGCTGCAATAAGCTCGAAGAACGAGAAATCACAGGTTTGAAGGAGACAAGCTCATGAGCGAATCCGTCAGCCTCCCGGCGCTCGGTGAGAGCGTCACGGAAGGCACGGTCACTCGATGGTTGAAGAACGTCGGCGACCGCGTGGAGGTGGACGAACCGCTGCTCGAAGTCTCGACGGACAAGGTGGACACCGAGATCCCCTCTCCGGTCGCCGGTGTCATCGAGGAGATCCTGGTACAGGAGGACGAGACGGTCGAGGTCGGCACGGCGCTCGTGAAGATCGGCGACGGTTCGGGGGCAGGCGCAGCGCCGGCCGCCGAGGCGCCGTCGCAGCAGGAGCCCCAGCAGGCGCAGCAGTCCCCGCAGGAGGCGCAACAGCCGGGCACGGCCGAAGTGCCTTCGAGCGAAGCTCCGACGGAAGCTCAGGCTCCGGCTCCCGAGCCGGTCGCGGCGGCGCCCGCGCAGCAGCAGGCCGCGCAGCAGCCGGCGTCCGAGCAGCAGGTCTCAGAGCAGCAGGCGGCGCAGCCTGCCGAGCAGCAGACGGCGCAGCCCCAGGCTGCCGCCGCCCCCGCTCAGGTTGAAGCCGCTGAGGCGACTGTCGCTTCCCCCGCTCCAGCGCAGCAGGCCGCAGCGCAGCAGGCTTCCACCGCTCAGGGCGAGACGGCGGAACGCGGCACCTCCGCCCGGTCGCATGCGGGGGGCGGCTACGTCACTCCGATCGTTCGCAAGCTCGCGAACCAACAGGGTGTCGATCTGTCCCAGGTCACGGGCACGGGTGTCGGCGGACGGATCCGCAAGCAGGACATCCTCGGGGCGCGCAGCGCGTCCCAGGAGCCGGCCGTCGTCTCCACACCGCAGCCCACGATCCTGGAGACCTCTCCCCTGCGCGGCACGACCCAGCCGATGTCGCGACTGCGCAAGGTCGTCGCCGAGCGTGCCGTCGTGTCGATGCAGAACTCGGCGCAGTTGACCACGGTCGTCGAGGTGGACGTCACCAAGGTCGCCAGGCTGCGAACGGCGGTCAAGGATGACTTCTTCGCCAAGACCGGGACGAAGCTCTCGTTTCTACCGTTCTTCACGCTCGCCGCTGCCGAGGCGCTGCGCGCCTACCCCGTGGTCAATGCGACCGTCGACGGCGACTCGATCGTCTACCCAGATCACGAGAACATCTCGATCGCGGTGGACACCGAGCGCGGACTGCTGACGCCGGTCGTGCGTGACGCAGGCGAACTCGACATCGCCGGACTCGCGGGCCAGATCTCCGACCTGGCGGCCCGCACGCGCGACAACAAGCTGAAGCCGGACGAACTCGCCGGCGGCACCTTCACCGTGACCAACACGGGTTCACGCGGAGCCCTGTTCGACACTCCGCTCGTGTTCCTGCCGCAGGTCGCCATTCTGGGCACCGGCGCGGTGACCAAGAAGCCGGTTGTGGTCTCGGCAGACGGCGCAGATGCGATCGCGATCCGCTCGACGGTGTACCTTGCTCTGTCATACGATCACCGGATCGTGGACGGCGCCGATGCGGCGCGGTTCCTGGTGGCCGTGAAGAACCGTCTCGAGGAGGGCGCCTTCGAGGCGAACCTCGGCATCTGAGTATCTGCATCGGTCAGTTCAGGTAGATCTGACGAATGCGCCAACCGGCCTCGCCCTTGATCACCAGGGCGGTGGCCGGTTCGGCGTCTGTGGCGCCACTCGGCGGACTGAGCGCGACGAGAGCGGACCCGCCGATGCGCTCGATCAGAGAGACGCCGAATTGTGCGTAGTCCGCTTCGTCCCCTGCGTCGCGCGTCGACGTGCGCGCCGTTCGGTCGACGTCGTCGGCGTACACCGGGGATGTGCGTTCGTCCACGGATGCCAGACATGCGGCGGAGCGACCACGCAGACACCGCGACCGGGCATCGAACAACGCGCTTGCCGCCGCGACCGGATCGTCGGAGGTGATCGGGTCATCGGAGGCGCCCAGACTTTCGGTCGGGTCGTGCCCGCCGCCCGTCGCCGTGCCGCCTGTCGCCGCCCCCGAGGATGCGGTAGTGGATGCCTGCGCGTCGGAGGGTAGCGGGCGGGGCGAGGAATGCGGCGAAGGTGGAGCAGTCGCGCGAGTGCCGGCGTCTGCTGCCTGCTGGGACGGTGGCAGCAGCAGCACGCCGCCCGCGACCAGACCGGTGGCGAGTATGGCCGCCACCGCCACGGGGCGACGACGCGCGCGCACCAGCCTTGCGACGTGCTCGCGGAGAATCGAGAGAGGCCCGCGCTCCAGCGTCTGTTCCGCGATTCTCCCGAGTGCGCGCCCGACTGCTCGCCCGTCCGCCCAGCCCGGCTCTCTGCGTCTCGAGCTGTGGCGACGACGCCCGGCCGGGGCCGGTTCGGGCTTGTCGTGGCGCCCGGCCGGCTCCTGCTGTTCGGAGTCGGCACTCCTGCGACCCGGACCACGAATTGGCGCGGAAGCGGCGGCCCGCACCGCTGTCGCCGTTCCGTCGGCCGAGCCCGGGGCGCGCATAGAACGAGGCCGTACGGCGACCGGCGCGGGCGGGGCGAGCGCGAAGAGGGCGTCCTCGACTCGTTCATGATCCCCGGCGAGCCCGCGGCCGCCAGCCATGGCGTCGAACGCCGAGCGCACTTCATCGACCTGCGCTTCCCGCCCCAATACGTCGACCCGATCGAAGACGGCCACCGCGATGTCGCGCACTGTGCGCCAGTCTGCGAGCCGTGCTGCCGAAGCTGCATCGCCGCCGGTCCCGACGGTCGCGCTGCCCGACGTGGCGCCGGCCGCCGGAGCCGCGTTGGAGGCCAGCGAAATCGCATGGCCCAGGCCGGCGATCACCGGACGGTTCCCCGCACCGAACAACACCTTCGCGGCACCCAGACGGCCGTGGGCGAACCCCGCATCGTGCAGTGCGCGCACGCCTCGCGTCATAGAGACGAGCACGGTGATCGCTTCGCCGATGCTCAGACGAGATCGGCTTCGAAGCAACCATGCCAGGGAGGTCGTGTTGAGGCGTTCCAGCACGAAGACCGGCGGCGCGCCCGGCAGGCTGCAGACGTCGAGCAACGCGACCACATGCTCGGAGGCGACTGCCGAGAGAACCGCCGCCTCATGGTCGATGACGTCGACCGACACGCCGGCGTCGAAGACCTTCAGCGCCACGGCCGACTCGCCCGACCGGGGACGGGCGAGCTGCACGGTGCCGCGGCTTCCGACTCCGAGGGTTCGCACCAACCGGTAGCCGATGACCTCATCCATGCCGCCCATCATGCGTGACTCGGGTGACGGCATCCGTCGAGCCGGGCTCGAATGGGGAAGACTCGCCGACCACGATTCTGTTGAGGAGAAGACACCACGTAGACTCCCCCTGTGATCGACTACGTCGTCACGGGGCTAAGCGCCAACTCCGTGCCGTATCTCGACGCCTGGGAGCAACAGCGTGCTGTGCACGCGGAGGTTGTCGCCGGGCGGGCGCCAGACACCGTCATCCTTCTTGAGCACGAGCCGGTGTACACCGCCGGCAAGCGCACCGAGGCCTCGGAACGACCGACCGACGGCACTCCCGTCATCGACGTCGATCGAGGCGGCAAGATCACCTGGCACGGTCCCGGCCAGTTGGTCGGGTACCCGATCGTCCGTCTGCCCGAACCGGTCGACGTCGTGGGCTACGTTCGCGGGCTGGAGGCGATGCTGATCGCCGTTCTCGCCCGCCTCGGCGTCGACTCGCACCGGGTCGAAGGTCGCAGCGGCGTGTGGGTCACCCAGCCCGACGCACCCGACGCGAAGATCGGTGCGATCGGCATCCGTGTCGCGGCCGGCGTGACGATGCATGGTTTCGCTCTGAACTGCTCCAACAGCCTCGCGCCGTACGAGAAGATCGTCGCGTGCGGCATCAGCGACGCCGGGGTCACGACCATCAGCCGCGAACTCGGCAGGCTCGTGCACCCGAGTGAGGTCGCTCCGATCGTCATGGAGCACTTCGACCTCGTCCGGACGGTGGCGGCGTGAGCGCGGCACCCGAGGGCCGCAAGATGCTGCGCCTGGAGACGCGCAATGCCCAGACCCCGATCGAGCGCAAGCCCGAGTGGATCAAGACGCGGGCGCGAATGGGCCCGGAATACCGGCAGCTGCAGCAGCTGGTGTCGAGCGAGCAGTTGCACACGGTGTGTCAGGAAGCCGGCTGCCCGAACATCTACGAGTGCTGGGAGGATCGCGAAGCGACCTTCCTGATCGGCGGTGCGCAATGCACCAGACGTTGTGACTTCTGTCAGATCGACACGGGCAAGCCCGCCGATTACGACGTGGACGAACCAAGACGGGTCGGCGAATCCGTGACCCGGATGAACCTGAGGTATGCGACGGTCACCGGAGTCGCCCGGGACGACCTTCCGGACGAAGGGTCGTGGCTCTATGCGGAGACGATCCGGGAGATCCACCGGCAGAGCCCCGGAACGGGCGTTGAGATCCTGGTGCCCGATTTCAGCGGAAACCCGCAACACCTCGCGGAGGTGTTCTCGGCAGAGCCGGAGGTCTTCGCGCACAACGTCGAGACCGTGCCGCGCATTTTCAAGCGCATCCGACCTGCGTTCCGCTACGAACGCTCGCTCGACGTGATCACGCAGGGCCGGCATGCCGGACTCATCACGAAGTCGAACCTGATCCTCGGTATGGGAGAGGAACGCGAGGAGGTCGTTCAGGCGTTGCACGATCTGCACGACGCCGGAACCGACATCATCACGATCACCCAGTACCTGCGGCCGAGCCCGCGCCATCTTCCCGTCGCCCGATGGGTTCGCCCGGAGGAGTTCGTCGAACTGAAGGCGGAGGCGGAGGCGATCGGATTTCTCGGCGTCCTGTCCGGGCCGCTGGTGCGTTCCTCGTATCGAGCGGGACGGCTCTGGGCACAGTCGATGGCGGCGAAGGGTAGGCCCGTCCCGGAGCACCTGCAACAGCTCGCGGATGCCTCCCTCGGCTTCGCGCAGGCGGTGGGCTGAGCACGTGCAGACACCTCGGTGCACCGCATTCGGCAACCTCCTGAACCGGTATCCTTGACGCATGGCACGCAAGGACTCTGACAGCGCAGCGACGAAGGAACCCGGCCGTCTGAAGCAGATGTGGCAGGTGTTCCAGATGACGCGGCGCTACGACTCGCGCGCGCTCACCTACATCCTGTTGGGGTTCTTCCTGCCGATCGTGATCGGCGTCGTTGTCGCGCTGCTGTTCTCGGGCGGAAGCGTGTTCACCCTGGTGACGTGGATCATCGCCGGCGTGCTCGGCGGGGTGCTCGCCGCAGTGATCATCCTGGGCCGTCGCGCGGAGCGAGCCGCATACTCTCAGATCAACGGGCAGCCCGGCGCTGTCGGCGCCGTGCTGCGCAGCTCGCTGAAGCGCGGTTGGCGCGGCAGCGAGATGCCGATCGCCGTGAACGGCAAGACGCACGATGCGGTCTATCGCGCGGTCGGCCGCGGCGGCGTTGTGCTGATCAGCGAAGGCCCCAAGTCGCGCATCGGGCGCATGCTCGACGACGAACGCCGCAAGATCAACCGGGTGCTGCCGAACGTGCCGATCACCACGCTCAACGTCGGTCCGGACGCCGATGCGCTGCCGTTGCACAAGGTCTCCCGCGCGCTGACGAAGATCAAACCGCAACTCACCAAATCCGAGGTGCTCGCCATCGACAACCGGCTCAGCTCGCTTCCGACGAACATGCCGATACCGAAGGGCGTCGACCCGCTCAAAGCACGCCCGCAGCGCGCGCGCTGACACGGCCCCGTACACCGCACCGGGCTGTCGCTGGGCCCAGTTGTCACTCGCTGGGGTCAACCCCGGATCAGTACCGTGCCGGCGACCTTGTCATGGAATCCGCGCTGGTCGGAGTCCCACACCAGTGCCGGGATCACGATGGCCAGCAGTACGGTGCGCAGCGCCGGCCGCCACGGTCCCACCCATCCACCACTGAGCGGGACCACCCGCAAACCGAGGATGCGATGGCCGATGCTGCCGCCGATGGTCGGGATGAACACGATCTGCATGAGCGCGAAGATCCCTAGGGTCGCCCATGCGTCGTAATGGAAGAACGCGAACGAGATGAGAACCGCGACGCCCCAGTCGATCGCGACTGCGCCCATTCGTCGGCCGGGCCGTGCGACCGAACCGCGACCCTCTTCGGCAAGCCCCAGTCGCTCGCCCGGATAGCGGCTCGGTGCGAGTTCGCCGAACCGGACGCGAGTAGGCTTTTCTGGCACCCCCTGATTCTACGGTGCACGACCGTGCGTAACATGCCGGAAACAATCGCGATACGGCAGGGAAACCCCCTAGCCCTAACCTGTCAGCGGGTCGACGGCCGGCCCGTGACCCGAGCAAACCCTTTTGGAGACATCCCGCATGTTCAGTGATTCTTCCGAGGTGTTGAAGTTCATCAAGGACACCGACGTCAAGTTCCTTGACATCCGCTTCACCGACCTTCCCGGCGTGCAGCAGCACTTCAACATCCCCGCATCGACCGTCGACGAGGAGTTCTTCACCGTCGGCCAGCTCTTCGACGGGTCGTCGATCCGCGGCTTTGCGTCGATCCACGAGTCGGACATGCAGTTGATTCCCGACGTCTCCACGGCGTACGTCGACGCGTTCCGCGCCGAGCGCACGCTGGTCATGGTGTTCGACATCTACAACCCGCGCAACGGCGAGATCTACGCCAAGGACCCGCGACAGGTCGCGAAGAAGGCGGAGAAGTACCTCGCGTCGACCGGCATCGCCGACACCGCGTTCTTCGCCCCGGAGGCCGAGTTCTACATCTTCGACGACGTGCGTTTCGAAGTGAACCAGCACTCCTCGTTCTACTCGGTCGACTCCGAGGAGGGCGCCTGGAACAGCGGCCGCGCCGAAGACGGCGGCAACCTGGCCAACAAGACCCCTTACAAGGGCGGCTATTTCCCGGTGTCGCCGGTGGACAAGCAGGCCGATCTGCGCGACGACATCTCGCTGAAGCTGATCGACGCAGGACTGATCCTCGAGCGCGCGCATCACGAGGTCGGCACCGGCGGTCAGGCCGAGATCAACTACCGATTCGACACCATGGTGCACGCGGCCGACGACATCCTGAAGTTCAAGTACATCGTCAAGAACACCGCCGAGCAGTGGGGCAAGACGGCCACGTTCATGCCGAAGCCCCTGTTCGGCGACAACGGCTCCGGCATGCACACCCACCAGTCGCTGTGGAACGACGGCAAACCGCTGTTCTACGACGAGGCCGGCTACGGCGGTCTCTCCGACCTGGCCCGTTGGTACATCGGCGGTCTGCTGAAGCACGCCCCCGCGGTGCTCGCCTTCACCAACCCCACCGTCAACTCCTACCACCGCCTGGTGCCCGGCTTCGAGGCACCCGTCAACCTGGTCTACTCGGCGGGCAACCGTTCGGCGTCGATCCGCATTCCGATCACCGGCACGAACCCGAAGGCGAAGCGCATCGAGTTCCGCGCTCCGGATGCCTCCGGCAACCCGTACCTGGCGTTCGCGGCGCAGTTGATGGCCGGCATCGACGGCATCAAGAACCGCATCGAGCCGCACGAACCGGTCGACAAGGACCTGTACGAGCTCCCGCCCGAGGAGGCGAAGAACATCCCGCAGGTTCCGGCGACATTGGATGCCGCGTTGAACGCCCTCGAGGCCGACCACGACTTCCTCACCGCCGGTGGCGTGTTCACGCCCGAGCTGATCGAGACGTGGATCGACTACAAGCGCGAGAAGGAGATCAAGCCCCTCGCGCAGCGTCCGCACCCGTTCGAGTACGAGCTGTACTACGGCGTGTAGCTAGATCACTGGGAACTAGCGGGTTCAGTCCGCAACGAGTCCGCACGAGTGCTGAAACGGTCGTTTAGAACGGCCGCGACAGCCGCTCGTGCGGACTCGTCTTTGTCGGGCCACATGTGCCCGTAGGTGTCGAGCGTGGTCTTCGCGGACGCGTGCCGCAGCCTGGCCTGTACGACCTTCACGTCGAGCCCTGACGCGATCAGAAGCGACGCGAAGTAGTGCCGTAGGTCGTGGATTCGGAATCCCGCGGGAAGCCCCTCGAGGGCGTCGGCGACTGCCCGGAAGGTGCGTTCGATCGTGTAGGGCGCGAGCGGCCGGCCGATCTCGCTGACCACCAGCGTGCCGCTCCCCCACTTCGCAGGAATCCGGTTCAGCATCAGCGCGAGTTCGTGCGGGATCGGGATCGCCGTCTTCGACGTCTCGGTCTTCAACGGCTCCGACGGGTATTGGATGGCCGGGGTGATGATGCCGCGCATGAAGTCGACGTCGTCGACACGCAGCACCGCCAGTTCGGCCACACGCAGACCGGCGAACGCGCCGAGGAGGATCACCGGTTTCAGCCCGTCGGGCATCGCGTCGTGCAGTTCCCACACTTGCGCCGTCGTGGCCACGTAGGGGCGTTGCTTCGCGGTTGGCGGGGAGGTGCGCCTCGAGCATGGTGAGCGCGGGATGAGGCCGTCGTGCACGGCGTCCGCGAAGATGTGCGCGAGGCGGGCGTGGAGGGCGTACACGGTCGAGTCCGCGAGGCCCTGGGCGCGAAGCTTCGCGGTCCATGCTTTGACCTCTGAGGGGCGGATGCTGACGAGCTGGCGGGCGCCAAACTCGGCCACGATGTGCTTGATATGCGAGCGGGCCTGCCGCACCGTCGACGGCCGCTTCGACTCGTAGCCGCGGATCCAAACCGTGCACCACTCCCCCACGGTCGTCTTCGCCGTCCTGGGGTCGATCCACGTCCCATCACGCAGTTTCGCCAGCTCGCCGGTGAGCCAGTGCTGGGCGCTGTTCTCGGGGTCTCGGGGGTTGTCCTTGAACTTGAAGTGTCGGGTGTGCTCTTTACCGTCCGCGTCACGGTACCGGGCCCGCCATGCCCCGTTAGGGCGTCTCTTGATGCTCGGCATGCGGCCGCTCCAGCCAGACATCCTCGGCCTTATCGCGCGTCGCGTTCAGCCGAAACTTGAATAACATCGCCCCGCCATCGTCGGGAAGATTGTCTACATCGTTCGCCGTCATCATGGCGCCAGCATCGAGACCATGTTGAACGATCGCGTGTACGTCCGCAGCGATAAACGGTACGGATCGAGCTACGAGCTGCTCAGCGGGGTTACGAATGTCCGACGGGATGTCGTACTCGCGGCGTTCCCACTCCTCCTGAAGAGCGGCTACTACTGCGCGCAATCCGGCAACGCGCTGCGCCTCGCGTCGCAGCTTGGCGAGCGTCTTTCCAATTTCCCACCCGCGCGTCGAGATGTCGATGAGTAACGCGATGTCTTGGTAAGAAATCATCGCCTCGATCGTTGTGTCAAATGCCTGTGCGATCGCGCGCGCTTCTCGCAGCCGCGGCGCCCGTGCGCCTGACTCGATGCGCGAAATAGTCGTTTGGCTCGCGCCTTTCAAGCCGTGCTTTTCTCGCAAAAGTGTCGCGAGCCCGTCTTGCGTGAGTCCCAGCTTCTGACGAAGTTCTTTCACCCTGTCAGCGAACATCTGGTCCTCGATATTCG
>DATMTS010000068.1:0-10892 GCA_035564555.1 Humibacter sp. | reverse complement strand
GGGGTCGACCTTTTCACCGTTGACTGAGATCAGTATGAGCGGAACCGCGTCTCCTCGTTACGGGTACAGCCCGCGTATGAGGTGCGCCTCGGCTACTTTCTCCACTGCGACGACGGTGGCCGCTTCCCGCAGAGTGAGGTTGCGGTCCGCACTCGACTGGATCAGAGAATCCCAGGCCGCTTTCATCCGATTCTCCAGTCGTTCGTCGACCTCGGCGGCCGTCCACCAATACGCCTGGTTTCCCTGGACCCACTCGAAATATGACACGATCACTCCGCCGGCGTTGGCGAGGATATCGGGCACGACGAGGATGTCCCGGTCTTTCAGAATGAGGTCGGCAGCGGTCGTCGTCGGGCCGTTGGCCCCTTCGACGATGACTTTCGCGCGGACTCGAGCCGCGTTGTCCGCGTTCAGCACGCCTTCGACGGCGGCGGGTACCAAGAGATCGACGTCGAGTTCGAGCAACGACTCAGCAGGGAGAGGGCTCGCGGCTGGGAAGTCGACGACACTGCCGGTCTCACTGACATGCATCCTCAGTCGCGCCACGTCGATTCCTGCCGGCGCGAAGACGGCGCCATATTGGTCGCTGACCGCCGTCACCTTTATGCCTGCATCCGACAGGAATTGAGCCGTACCTGCCCCGACGTTGCCGAACCCCTGCACAGCTGCGCTGGCCCTGCTGGCTGGAATTCCCAGGTGGCGCAACGCGGCGAGCGCGATGTGCACGACACCCTTCGACGTCGCCAATGAACGGCCCAGGGACCCGCCGATGCTCACCGGCTTTCCGGTCACGACTCCAGGGACCGTGTAACCCACGCTCACGGAATATGTGTCCATGATCCACGCCATCGTCTGCTCGTTGGTGCCGATATCGGGGGCCGGTATGTCCCTTTCCGGACCGATGATGGGAAGAATCTCGGACGTATATCGCCGGGTGACGCGCTCGAGTTCTCGTTCCGAGTACCGGCGTGGGTCGATAGTGATACCGCCCTTCGCTCCCCCGTATGGGACATCCAGCAACGCGCATTTCCAGGTCATCCACATGGCGAGAGCCTTGACTTCGTCAAGAGTCACGTTCGGGCTGTACCGCAATCCACCCTTCGAAGGTCCGCGCGACGAGTTGTGCTGGACCCGGTAGCCGGTCAGGACCTCGAGAGTGCCGTCGTCGCGGCGGAGCGGAACCTCCACCTTCAACTCGCGGCGCGGGTTCGCCAGCAACTGGTGCAGTCCGGCCGGGTAGCCGAGGTGCTCGACCGCTGACCTGAGTTGAGCCTGCGCACTCTCGAGGGCGAGCGTGCCGCTGCCGCCGGCGGCACGGAGCGGGCGTGTTTCGAGCAAAGAATCAGTCATCTCTCACATTTCCTACGTCGTGTTGATCGTGTTCGAGCAGCCGCACTCGGATGCCATTCAGTCAGAGCGGAACAAGCGGTCGAGATCGCCGTTCCCTTCCCCGAGGGCGAGGACGACGTCGCCGGCCTGAAGCGTGGTGGACCCGCGGACCTGCACGAGTCGGCCGTCGCGACGAACAAGGCTGATCCAGCCGTCATCGCCGAGCTCCAACGCGTCGACCGTCACGCCGTCAGCGACGGAGCCTGCAGCCACCACGTATTCACCAAGCCCGTCGGGACGTTCCCGAAACCGCAGTCCGGAAGCCCACGGCTGGGGCTCCACGACCCTCATGCGAACTGCCAGAAGCCGCGCGAACAGAGGTACGAGCCCACCTTGAAGAACAACGGATACGAGGACGACGACGAAGATGATGGCATACACGCGGTCGCCGCCGGGTATCTTCGCGCCCAGGATGAACATGCCGAGCAGGATCGGCACGGCTCCCTTGAGCCCGCCCCACAGCACGAAAACGCGCTCGCCCCAGCGCAGTCTGATCGGGATGAGGAGCAATCCGACGAGAACGGGCCTGATCACGAATATCAGCAAGGCGGCGATGGCCAGACCGGACCAGATGACGGCGGGCTGGAAGACGACACTGAGGGAGACGCTGAGACCCAGGATCGAAAACGCTGCAATCTCCCCGATCGCAGCAAGACCAGAGCTGAACCGCCGGATTTCGCTTTTGAAAGGGGCGTAGCTGTCGCCCACGACTATCCCGGCAAGGAGTACGGCCAGGAATCCGGAGCCCTGGAGCACCGTCGCTGCGCCGTAGATGAGGGTCGCGAACGCGACGGTTCCCACTGAGTGGAGCGCCTCGTTGGGGAGGGAGATCGTGCGCATGAGTTTCGTGAGCGCGAGGCCGCCGATGATTCCTATCGCCGCACCGAGCGTCAATTGCAGCAGGAACTCGGTGAGCCCGCTCCACACCGCCGGGAACCCGGTTCCTGTCGCTGCGAGGAGGCTCACCAACAGCGATATCCCGACGGGGTCGTTCGCGCCCGACTCGCCCTGCAGGATTGTGCCTGTTCGACCGGCGATCTCCCGCTTGCCCAGCACCGAGAACACCACAGCCGGGTCGGTCGGCGATATGGCTGCTCCGAGCAGAAGCGCGAGCCGAAGATCGAACCCGAACAGGAAATAGGCAGCGGCAGCGATCGCCGCCGCGGTGACAAGAGTTCCGACGACACCCAACCAGGTGATGGTGCCCAGCGAGTCACGGAACCGTTTCCATCCGATGTCCATTCCACCGTCGAAAAGGATGAAGACGAGCGCGATCGTCACCAGGTTCTCAGCGGCGCTGCGCGGCAACGAGCTGAGCGCCGGGACGAGCTTCGCGAGAAGCGCCGCGGCGATCAGGAACAGCGCCGGAGCCGGAACACGAATCGCGGCACTCAACCGGTTGGACATGACCGCCGCGATGAGCGCCAGGGAGATGAGGAGTATCTCACTGGCAAGTGGTTCGATCCCTGTCATCGTCAGCGCCCCACTTCTTCACGCGTTCGGCGACCGTCGACTGTCGCTGAAACGGCGATCTGTCTCTCCCTCACGAGAGGCATGCGATGACCGATCCGGAGGTCACGAACTCACCGGCGACCTTCTGAAGCTCGATGGTGCCGGCTCTGGGTGCGGCAATCTTCGATTCCATCTTCATGGCCTCCAGCACCGCCACGGCATCACCGGAAGCGACCGTCGCGCCGTCTTCCACCAGCCAGTGCGACAGGGTCCCGGTCATCGATGCGACGACGGCCGAATCGTCTACCGCTTTCTCGCGGGCGCTGTCATCCCGCTCACCCGTCGCCGGACCGCCGTCTCCCTGGTTCGCAGGTCGCAGTTGGTTCAAGAGTCCGGTCGGCAGACCGAGGCGAACCCGCCTGCCGTCGATTTCGACCCAGATGCGGGTGAGCTGTTCCGCCTCGTCCGGCTCCGGGAGCGGTTCGAACGAAACCCGCCCTGCGAACTCCGTCTCGATCCACCGGGTGTGCACCCCGAAGCGATCTTCGGCGACGAAGTCCTGATCCTGAAGTACCGCCCGAAAGAAAGGCAGCACCGACGCGACACCGCTGACCTCGAACTCCCGGAAAGCGCGTCGCGCTCGAGCCAGCGCCTGCTGGCGGGTTGCGCCCGTGACGATCAATTTCGCCATCATCGAGTCGAAATGCCCCGGGACGAGCGAGCCCGAGACCACGCCCGAGTCAAGGCGGATGCCGGGTCCCGACGGCGCCGAGAACGTCTCGATCCGTCCCGGAGCGGGCAGGAAGCCCCGCCGTGCGTCTTCGGCATTGATGCGGAACTCGAACGAGTGGCCGATCGGATCGGGAGTCTCAGTGATCTCCAACGGAAGTCCCTCGGCGATGCGGAACTGCTCCAGCACGATGTCGACCGCAGTGGTCTCCTCCGTCACCGGATGCTCGACCTGCAAGCGGGTGTTGACCTCCAGGAACGAGATCTTTCCGTCTGCGCTCAGGAGGAACTCCACGGTTCCCGCCCCCTGATACCGCGCCGCAGCGCAGATGTCGCGGGCGGCCGTGTGGATCCGATCCCGCTGTTCGTCGGTGAGAAAGGGCGCGGGCGCCTCTTCGACGAGTTTCTGGTTGCGACGCTGAAGCGAACAGTCGCGCGTGCCCAGCACGACGACGGTGCCGTGGGCGTCGGCGAGGATCTGTGCCTCGATGTGCCGGGGCCTGTCGAGGTACTGCTCGACGAAGCATTCGCCACGGCCGAACGCGATCACGGACTCGCGAACCGCCGAGTCGAACAGTTCGACGACCTCGTCCATCCGCCTGGCCACTTTCAACCCGCGTCCACCGCCGCCGAACGCTGCTTTGATCGCGATAGGCAATCCGTACTTCTCGGCGAACGCCACCACTTCGTCGGAGTCCGCCACCGTGCCAGAGGTGCCCGCGACCAGGGGCGCCCCGATTTGCTCGGCGAGCTTCCTCGCTGCGACCTTGTCCCCGAGCAGATCGATGCTCTCCGGAGGCGGACCGATCCAGAGCAAGCCCGCAGCGATGACGGCACGGGCGAACTCGGAGCTTTCCGAGAGGAATCCGTAGCCGGGGTGCACCGCGTCGGCACCGGAACGCCGGGCGACGTCCAGCAGTTTGCCGATGTTGAGGTAGCTGTCGGCCGGGCGGTCTCCGTCCAGCCCATAGGCCTCGTCGGCTAGGCCGACATGAACCGCCTCGACATCGGAGTCCGCGTACACCGCAACCGATTCGACGCCGTAGTCCATACAGGCGCGAATGATTCGCACCGCAATCTCGCCCCGATTGGCGACCAGAACTTTCTTCATCAGTTTTCCTCGATTGATGTGTGGACCGACGAGCTCTCACGATTCGCGAGGTCGCCGAACTCGGAAATGGGATTGAACCTGATCGTTCCGCCGACGGGGATCTGACCCACCAGGTTCAGCTGATAGCCGGCGACAGCGCCGATGACCGGATAGCCACCGGTCAGCGGATGGTCGGCGAGGAACAGTACCGGCTGACCGTCTGGCGGCACCTGCAACGCACCCGCCACCGTTCCCTCGCTCGGCAACTCGTCGGTGATCGTGCGATTGAGCGACACATCGCCGCGGAGCCGGAGGCCGACCCGGTTCGATTGCGGCGTGACCGTCCAGACCTGCTGGCCCAATGCGCTGACTGCTTCGGCCGTGAACCAGTCGGTTCGCGGCCCGAGGACGAGATCGAGCGTCACGGTTTCGATGCCGGGCAGCTCGTCTGGAGCGGAAGAGTTCAGGCTGATCGCGTCCATGCCGGTGTGGATCGGCCGCACGGGGAGCACTGCTCCCGGCGTGATCGGCGGCGGTCCGAGACCGGAGAGAACGTCGGTGGACAGGCTGCCCAGCACCGGTTCGATGGCGAACCCGCCGCGAATGGCCACATAGGACCGGATGCCTCTCGACGGCACGCCGAGTACCAGCTCGTCTCCGTCCGACAGCGCGAAGGCCTGGTAGCCGGACTGCCGGCGGCTGCGCCCGGCTTCCGACGTGACCGTGAGCGCTGGCACCGCACCGGTGACTGCCAGAACGTTCTCGCCACGACTGATGACCCTCAGGCCGCCGTCGACCACCTCCAGGCCTGCCGTGTCGGACGCGTTGCCGACAAGCCGGTTGGCTTCACGCAGCGACGCCCGGTCGAGCGCCCCGGAGGGAGATACGCCCAGACTCGCTCTCCCGGGTCGGCCCAGGTCCTCCAACAGGGTCTGCGCACCGACCGCACGGACTTCTATGGCCGGGTGGCTGTCGGTCCCCCGAGACGGGGTGCCCGCCGCATCGACGAGACGTTCCGGTCGTACCACGTGTGCGGGCGGCACGGAACCGTGCGGCACGGTCGCGTAGGTACCCCTCACCGTCGTGCCCGCCACATCGACGAAACGCACCCGATCACCCGGTTGCAGAAGCGCGGGGACTTCTCGAGCCAGATCCCACATCGGCAGGTCCGTGGTGCCGATGATCTGCCAGCCGCCAGGGCTCTCCCGCGGATAGATTCCGCTGAAGGTGCCTGCGAGCCCCACTGCACCCGCAGGAATCCTGGTCCGCGGTGTCGAGCGCCTGGACACATCCAGACTCGGATGCCCGCCGGTCAGGTAGGCGAATCCGGGAGCGAACCCGGTGAATGCGACCCGGTAGTTGCCGGCGGTATGCCTGCGGACGAGTTCAGCCTCGCTGATCCCGAGAAGCCGGGCCACCTCGATCAGGTCCTCACCGCCGTAGCGCACGGGGATCTCGATGAGGGTGCTGTCGTCGGCCAGGGTCGAGGTCAGGTTCCGCGCTCGGATGGCGGCGATGATGGATTCCGCGGACACCGCGCTCGGTCGGTAGACGAGCAGGATGGTCATCGCAGCGGGGACCAGTTCTGTGACGCCGTGGATAGGTCGGGTGGTCAAAGATTCGAACAGGGCAACGGTCTGTTCGAGATCGTCCAGTTCGATGAGGAAGGCATCGATGTTGACAGGAAGGAATCGCATGAGCTGTGCGCCACTCACGCTGCCTTCGCCGCGAACGACTGAACCGTCACCCCGGCCGCGACGAGCGCCCGGCGAACGTGACTGGCCATCTCGACGGCGTTGGGGCTGTCGCCGTGCACGCACAGGGAGTCTGCTTTCACTGTGGTGGTGGTCCCGTCGATCGCGATGACAGTTCCTTCGGTGACCAACTGAACCATACGCGCGGCAACCTGCGCGGGGTCATGCAGCACAGCGCCGGGCTCCGTCCGGGACACCAGTGTCCCTTCGGGCGTATATGCGCGGTCTGCGAACGCCTCGGCGACGCATTCGAGGCCGGCCTTTTCCGCCTGCAGCAGGAATTCCGACCCTGCCAACCCCATGACGATCAGGGAGGGATCGATGGCCTTGATCGCGGTGACCACGTCCCTGCCCTGCCGCTCGTCGTGCACGATGGTGTTGTACAGCGCCCCATGCGGCTTGACGTATTTCACGGACGTTCCGGCGGACCGGGCTATTCCCTGGAGGGCGCCGATCTGGTAAACGACGTCGGCAACCAGGTCCTCGCTCGTCACATTGATGTTCCGTCGGCCGAAGCCTGCCAGGTCGCGGTACCCGACGTGCGCCCCGATCACGACACCAGCGTCTCGCGCTCCCAGCACGGTTCGCTGGATCGTCTGGGGATCGCCGGCATGGAAACCGCACGCGATGTTCGCGCCGGTGACGACGCTGAGCATGGCCTGGTCATCGCCCAACTGCCAGCGTCCGAACCCTTCGCCCAGATCGCTATTCAGGTCGATCGATGCCATGTTCTCAGTTCTCTTTCTTTGCCGTTGCTCGTTCGCCACTTCCGCGCGGTTCCGACCCGCGCGCTAACCGATCGACAGGAGACCGAAGATCGACGTGAAGGACACGATTCCGATGTACCAGGTGAGAATGCAGACGATGCTGCCCGCCACCAGGAGCCAGCGGGGGTACCGGTAGCCGTTCAGGAGGTCGCCGCGGAACCAGCCGACGTACATGAAAATGGTCAGGCCGATGGGCAGGATCAGCCCGTTGAATCCTCCGGCGAAAACGAGCAGGACGGCCGGTGGGGTTCCCATGAGCAGAAAGACGGCGAGTGAGACCAGGATGAACAGCACGGTGGCATAGTTGCGCTGGCGTTCGCTCATATTCTTCTTGAACACCGCGAAGAACGAGATCGATGTGTACGCCGCTCCGATCACGCTGGTGAGGGCCGCAGCCCAGAAGACGAGACCGAAGAGCCTGAGACCCCATTCGCCGGCAGCTGCCTGGAATGCTTGGGCGGCAGGGTTCGCCGCAGAACCAGAGGTGTCGATCGTCAGCCCGCTGGCGACGACGCCGAGGATCGCGAGGAAGAGCACATAGCGCATGATGCCGGTGACCACGATGCCGTTGAGGGACGCTCGGGATACTTGCTTGATGTGCTCCACCCCGGCCGTGCCGCTGTCGAGAAGGTGGTGTGCTCCGGCATAGGTGATGTAACCGCCGACCGTACCCCCGACGATGGTGGTGATCGTGGCGAAGTTGATGGTGTCCGGCCAAACCGTTTGACGGAGGGCCTCCCCGATGGGCGGGTGCGAGACGATCGCGACATAGACAGTGAGGATGATCATCAGCAGGCCGAGGACGATCACCGCCCGGTCGACGGCGACGCCGGCCCGCTTGAACAGGAAGATGCCGATCGCCAAGAGCGCGCTGATGAGCCCACCGATCTTGGGGTCGAGGCCGAACAGAGCGTTCAGGCCGAGTCCGGTACCGGCCGTGTTCCCGACGTTGAACACCAGACCGCCGAAGATGACCAGGACGGCAAGAAGGTAACCGCTCCCGGGGATGGCCGCATTGGCGAGGTCGGCTGCACGCTTGCCTGACACCGTGATCATGCGCCAGATGTTCAGCTGGACGGCGAAGTCGATCACGATCGAAGCGAGGATTCCGAATGCGAAGGAGGCGCCGAGAGCGCCTGTGAAGGTAGCTGTCTGGGTGATGAATCCCGGCCCGATCGCCGAGGTGGCCATAAGGAAGATGGAGCCGATGAGCGAGATCCGTCGTGCTTTGGCGAAATCGACTGCGTTCTTACCGGCGCCGGTCGATTCAGTCCCCTCACTCCCATCCTGTTTCGATCCGGGATTGGTGGCAACATTTTGTGGTTCGGACATGTGTCTTCCTTTTCTCTCGATGTGGAAAAGCAGTCGGCTGCGGGGCCCTGAAGTTAGCCGAAAGCATATGGTTGATGAACAATTGTGGCAATCGTGTTGAACAGTTTTTGGTGTAGCAACCTTGTTTCGTTCGGTGGTTCAGTGACCACAAGACGCTCGCAGAGGAGTGGCGTTCGGAGCGCTACGGAACGAGGTAGTCGGAATCGCGTGCGTCGGTGATCAGCATGTGACCGGGCGCGTGACCGATGGCGAGTGGCGGCCGGGATTCCATGACCGCAGCTTGCGGTGTCACTCCGCAAGCCCAGAAGACAGGAATGTCACCGGCGCGCATCTCGACGGCATCACCGAAATCCGGCGTGGACAGGTCCGCGATTCCCAGTTGGGACGGGTCTCCCACGTGCACCGGAGCTCCGTGGACTGCAGGGTAGCGCGAGGTGATCCGCACCGCATCGGACACCTGCGAAGGCGGGATCGGCCGCATCGAAACGACCATCGGGCCGGACATGGATCCGGCGGATGCAGAGCGCACGTTGGTCTTGTACATAGGAACATTGACCCCCTGGTCGATATGCGCAATCGACACGCCGCCCTCCTGCAACGCGGTTTCGAAAGTGAAACTGCATCCCACAATGAAGGTCACCAGATCGTCACGCCACCAGGGGGTGATGTCGGTCGGGTCCGCCACCTTCACGCCGTGCTCATAGACCGCGTATTGGGAAACGTCCGTACGGATATCGC
The DNA here is from genome assembly GCA_035564555.1 of Humibacter sp. Taxonomy (GTDB): domain Bacteria; phylum Actinomycetota; class Actinomycetes; order Actinomycetales; family Microbacteriaceae; genus DATMTS01. Next base: position 1,641 of record DATMTS010000068.1, on the reverse strand, counting down.
CGCCTACCAGTAGCGCACCACTCGTCTCCCCGGCGTCCAGTACGCCGAGGATGGGACAGGATTTGGGGTTGCGCTGGGCGAACAGCAGAACATCGAAAGCCTGCTCCCGGGGGACGATGATCAGGTTCGCCTGGGTGAACCCCGCGGCCCATCCAGCCGTGGGGCTGACGATTCCGTTCCGGAAGAGCGCCCGGGCTTCTGCCGCGCTCAACACTGCCGGGTTTCGGGGGGCTTTCAGGCTGTCAGGCACGGCATGCTCCTTGGCTGACTCGTGATCGGTGGCAGCGTTTTGTGGTCTGGGCATTCGTCATCCTTGTCTCTTGCCGTGGTTACGGTCAGCTGAGGGCCGTGAAGTTAGCCGAAAGCATATTGTTGATCAACACTGGTGGCAAGAGTGTTGAACAATCTTTTCTTGGCAACATAGTTCTGTTCGGATTTCAGTGAACAAAACCGGTCACAATGGCAACATGAAGTAGACTTCCCTTGTGGTTAGGGCGAGTGAGAAAGCACCGATCGAGACGGGCCCCGGCCTGGCCGATCAGACTGCGGAGCGGATCCGGCAGTCGCTGATCGCCGGAAAACTGGTGCCGGGACAGCAACTGTCGGAAGCGTCCGTGAGCAATTCACTCGATGTGTCGCGCAACACGCTGCGCGAAGCGTTCCGCATGCTCACTCATGAGGGTCTGCTCACTCAGAAGCCGTACCGCGGCGTTTTCGTCGTCGTGCCTTCCATGGCCTCTATCGTCGACATCTATCGGGTGCGCAGAATGATCGAGTGCCAGGCGATCGGTCACGCGCCTCCCAAACATCCGGCGAGTCGTTTCATGCGGGCCGCCGTCGAAGAGGCCCAACTCAAGCGAGAAGCAGATGATTGGCCTGCCGTGGGAACAGCGAATATGGATTTTCACGCAGCCGTTGTGGCCCTCGCGGACAGCGAGCGCCTCGACAGGCTCTATGCGAATATTTCCGCCGAGCTGCGCCTTGCTTTCGGGCTCCTGGACGACGCGGAGTACTTGCACCGCCCCTACGTGGACCTCAACGCCCAGATTCTCGCCCTCTACGAAAACGACGACCCCGGGGCGGCGGCCCAAGCGCTCGAGGATTACCTGGTGCTGTCAGAACGCACCGTCCTGGCCAGCTACGCACGAAACCTCGCCTGAGCACGGGTCCGCTGAGATCTGGTGCGCCGATACCCCGCCATCGACGACTGCACCCGCCTGCGCGTTCTGAAGGCCTACCCGGCGCATGATCTGAAGACTGCGATCCGGTTCATCGACGACGTCGACCTCTTCAACGACCGACTCCAACAATGGGAGGACCACCACAACTACGATCGACCACACGGAGCCCTCGCAGGCCAAACCCCCTACGAGCGGCTCAAGCAGAAAACACAAGACCCACTGTCATAGGCCTCCGTCAGTTGCACAGCCAAAGCGCGACGGGGCGCCTTCCCAGTAATTTACTGGGAAAAGGGAATCTCATTCAGTGCGGAGGGCGTGGTGCGGAGGGCGTGGGATTCGAACTCTCGCGGTGACCGCGTCACCGTCTGCGCGCAAGCGACAGTCCGCGGAATTCCGGCACTTATGGGTGCCATTCAACGTCGCTCGATACTCGCCGATCTCACCCAAGTGTTGTCAAAGT
>DATMTS010000067.1:0-63132 GCA_035564555.1 Humibacter sp. | reverse complement strand
TACCTGCACGCGCTGCTCGCGGATGCTCCGGAGCACGTGCGCCTCGACGTCGGCCACCGCTTCGCCGAGGTAGCGCTGCGGTCCATTCACGATGTCGCGACACCGGATGAGGTGCGCGTCGCCGTGGCGGGCCTGGACCTGACTCGGCCGGCGCTCAGGCGCTGACACAGCTCGCGCCACGCGTAGACTGCGCGGCCGACTTGTCGACGCGTTAGCCGACCGTCACGGGTGAGTCCGCTTCTGTTCTTGCTTTCGCCGGCACTTCGACCTCGCTTTTGGGTAGTCGGAGTGACTCTGGAAGAAGATCCGAATGCGCGGCGAGGAGCTCGTCGGTCATCGAGCGGATCTGATCCAGTGTGAGCAGCGCGGCAGTAAGGGGATCAAGGGCGACGGCGTGGTAAACGTGCTCGCGGTCGCCGCTCAGGGCTGCCTTCACCGCGAGGTCCTGGACCCCGATGTTCGTGCGGTTGAGCGCCGCAAGCTGGGGGGGAAGGTCACCGATGGCAGTGGGCTGTACCCCGTTTGCGTCCACGAGACACGGGACCTCGACGCACGCGTCGGCGGGGAGGTTGGAGATGAGGTGACCGTTAGGAACGTTCCCGTAGACCACGCTTGACGTTCCGGTAACGAGCGAATTCACGATGACTGCACCGTATTCGACCGAGGGCGCAAGTTCTGTCTTGAGCTTCTCGAGTTGCGCGTCAATGTCGCCCTGCTCGTCGTGCGCCGAGCAGATCTCGAAGTAGTCCCAGCGCTCGGGGATGTACTCAGCCGTGAGCTCCGGGCTTTTGCGGAAGTAGGGCAGGTACTCAGAAGCGTGATGGCTGGACTCCGTTTCGAAGTAGCCGAAAGTGTCCATGATGGCCGTGCGAACCTGCTCGTTCCCGCCCTCGTAATTGCTCGCCAGTGCCGCGGCCTCGCTGTGGTCGCCGTCATCTTGCACGAGATGCGCAGCGGCTCGTCCCCGCAGGTGGCGAGCACGCATCGTTTCCCGCAGTCTGGGATAGAGGTCTTCGCTGCCGCGGTGGAAGCTGAGGATCCACGCTTGGTGGTTGATGCCGGCCGAGACATAGCTGACTTCGTCGTACGGCACGCCAAGCGTGCGGGCCAACATCCGAGTAGTTCCCTGCACGCTATGGCAGAGTCCTACAGCATTCAGGCCCTTGGCGTTGAGGAAGGCCGTAGCCATGGCCATCGGATTGGCGTAATTGATGAATTGCGCCCGCGGGCACAGTTCAAGCGCATCCTTCGCGATGGCGGCATACGCTCCAACCGAGCGCAAAAATCGGAAGACGCCACCCGGCCCCACAGTGTCTCCGACTGCCTGGTCCACTCCGTACTTTCGCGGGATCTCCACGTCATGCCGATACGAGTCGATGCCGCCGACCTGGAACGTGATGATCACGACGTCTGCATCCCGGAGAGCGTCTCGTCGGTCCGTGGTTTCGATGATCTCCGTGCCGAACCCGTGATGCTCAGACAGTTCCCTTGCGGCCTTGGCCGTTCGAGCGAGCCTGTCCGCATTGACGTCCATCAAGCACAATTGGCTGGATCGAAGTGCGGGGAAGCTGAGGAGATCGCCAATAAGCCGGAAAGGAAAGACGAATCCGCCGGCGCCGATGATTGTGATCTTGTGTTTGCTTGAAGAACTTGTCATGTCCGCCACGTTAGACACTGAAGTCGCGGGATATCTTCCGTCCCGAGCGGCAGAACTTCCGGGATGTTTAGATCGCGGTTATGGTTGAGTGCGTGCGCCAGTCGAGCCGACCGATGAAGGTAGTCCGCCCCGAAGTCGACTTGATGGATCCGGCTATCTGGGTCCACCGAGGTGCTGCTCCGCTGATGGAGCGGCCGCATCGCCACGATGATCTTGAACTAAACCTCGTGATTCGCGGTCGCCTTGACTACCTGTTCGGCGGTACCCCCCTGAGTGTGTTCGCGGGTCAGATAGCAGTCTTCTGGGCCGCCACTCCTCACCGCCTGATCGATGGCCCTGGTCAGGAAATGGGTGACAACTGCTGGATTCACATCCCATTAGCGACTGCGCTCAGTTGGGGGCTTCCCGATGACGACCTGAGCACGCTTCTCACCAACCGACCCATAATCCTTGAAGCCACAGTTGCGGGACGCGACGTGAAGCCCATGTTCGAGTCGTGGCTGGTGGACCTAGCCGGCACCGAAACCAAGCAGTTTGCTTTATTGGAGGTTCAAGCGTTGGTGGGTCGTCTTCTTCACCACCATCTGCGCTTCTCGCTCAACGAAAGTGGCAGCACTGTTTCGGATCGCGCAGCAGGGGAAGGGATGCGGCACGTTGTCCAGATGGCGCAATTTGCCGTTACGCATTTCCGAACGTCGATCACGCCATCGGATATCGCCAGGGAAGCGCATCTGAACCCGTCTTATGCGATGACCTTGTTCCGTGAGAGAGTCGGTACGACTCTTGGAAGCTACCTAACCAGATGCCGCGTCGCCGAAGCGCAGCGACTGCTGATAACCACCTCGATGGCGGCCGCCGAGATCGCGCACGCTGCAGGTTTCGGGTCCCAAAGCAGCTTCTACGAACATTTCACGCGGATGTGCGGTTCCTCGCCGAGCGTGTACCGAAGAAGACTTAGATAGGCAGCACCGTGCGTCGCGCCTTGAGCTCAGCTTCTCGGTGAGCACGTCGCCTTCGTCTGCTCGCCAGCACAGGATCGAACCGTCTCTGGCCTTCAACGCCTATGGGCGGCTGCAATCAACCGTCTGATCGTCGACCCGGACGGCTCGCCGCACGCGAGGGGGTTCCGAGTTCTGAAATCATGACATCCACCTGACGCTTCGGAGCGCACCGTCCGTTGACGGAGCCTTCAGCCGCGCTGATCGACTCGGGGATCGCGGCTGAAGACCGAGCGGTTGCGCCCGGAAGGGTGGCCACGTCCCGGTGACCCATGCGTTGGTGCGGATGCTCAGGCATGAGACGAGCGTCGCGATGAGCCGTCTTGGCTGTCAGAGGGCATTTCGGTCAGCGGACGGTGGTAGATCAGACGCCGCGTTCTTCATTGATGGAGTTGGCGCCGTCGACCACGATCAGTTGCCCAGTGATGTAGGAGGCGTCGACGCTCGCCAGGAAGGCGATGGTCGCGGCGACCTCGCGCGGAGTGCCCGATCGGCCGACCGGCGTTGCGCGGCCCATAGTGAGCTCGTGCTCGCTCGAGGAGGGCGTTGCGATCCATCCGGGCGCCACCGCATTGATCGTTATGCCGGAGGAGGCGACATCAAGCGCAGAAGCACGCGTGAGGCCGAGCATCCCTGCCTTTGCGGCGTGATACGCCACGTCGCCGGTGTAGGCCATCACCGGCCCGGAAATGGATGCAACGTTGACGATGCGCCCGAATCGGGCGCGGCGCATCGCGGGAAGAACAGCGCGCGTCATTCGTAGCGCAGTGGTGAGGTTTCGATCAATAGACAGGCGCCATTGGTCGACGGAGATGTCGTCGATCGATGCGGGGCTGTCGGGGCTGGACAGCGACGTCATTCCGGCGTTGTTCACCAGGACGGCCGGAGCCCCGAACGTCTTGTTGGCGACTGCGAGGAGGTTGTCCACCTCATGCTGCTTCGTGAGGTCAGCCACGATACCTGTCGCCTCCACTCCCGCTTCGCGCAACTCCGCCGCTCGCTCGTGGATGCGGTGCGTGGTGGATGTGACGACCACTCGCATTCCGCTGTGTCCGAGGCGCAGCGCAGCGGCCATACCGATGCCCTCCGGGCTTCCAGCGCCGGTGACGATGGCGATGTCATGAATTTGTTCCGACATGATGCGTCCAATCTGGTGGGTTCCTCCCACCGAGACCGCCTTATCGATGGCCGACGTGCGGGCGAGTGCTGGCTGTGCTGCCCTCGCGGCTCGATATTCGTCGGATCCATTTCATTCCACGGAGGGTTGTTGCTGTGTGATGCAGTGGATGCCGCCGCCACGGTCGAAAATGGGACGAGCGTCGACGGTGAGGACTCGGCGTCCTGGGTAGGCTTCGCTGAGGATCTCGCGGGCGCGCGCATCGGAGATGTCGTCGCCGAAGCCGCATGCCACGATTCCGTCGTTCGTGACGAGGTGGTTGATGTAGCTCCAGTCGACCCAGCCATGCCCGTCGCGCAGCGTCGACGGTGCCGGTACGCCGGTGATCGTGACGGAACGGTCGAGTGCGGCGAAGGCGGCTTCGAGCTCGCTGCGAATACGCTGCGACACCGTGTGGTCGGGATGCGCGGTATCCGTCTGTTCGTGCAGGAGAACGCGGTCTGGTGATGCGAAGGTGGCGACGATGTCGACGTGACCGTTGGTGCCCAGGTCGTCATAGTCGCGAGTAAGCCCACGCGAAAGCCAGATGGCATCGGTCGTGCCGATCGTGCGGGCCATTTCGGCCTCTACGCGGGCGCGGTCGGCATAGGGGTTGCGACGAGCGTCGAGCTGCACTGTTTCGGTCAGCAGGACGGTACCGGTTCCGTCGACGTGCAGCCCCCCGCCCTCAGCGACCAGCAGCGAGTCGATGATCTCGGCGCCGACGTGTTCAGCGACGATGCGGGCGATGCCGGCTGATTTCTGCCATTCGGCCCATTCCGGCGCGCCCCAGCCGTTGAAGATCCAATCCACGGCACCGAGTGCGTCCGGCCGGTCAGGGTCTACCACGAACGTCGGACCCATATCTCGCATCCAGAACTCGTCGAGGGGTGCTTCGATGATCTCGATCGCGGAATCGAGCATGCGTCGGGCGCGCGTGATCTCGGTGGGGTCGACGACCATGCTCACCGGCTCGAACTGGAGGACGGCGTGAGCGACGTCGGTCCAAGCACGGTATCCCTGCTCGCGAGTTTCCGCGTCTTCTCCCAGGGTGAAGCCTTCACGCGGGAACGCCATCCAGGTGCGTTCGTGTCGAGTGAATTCGGCGGGCATGCGCCACATGGTGTGATCCTTCTCTCGTCGGGATTAGTTGGATCAAAATCCGGTGCGGAGCACGCGGTCGAGTGCATCGACGAAGACGTCGGCTGACGCGGTCGTCACAACAAGAGGCGGCTTGATCTTGAGGACGTTCTGGTAGTCGCCGGTCGGCTGCATGATCACGCCGAGCTCAAGCAGCCGGTCGCAGATGGCGGCGGTCTCGACGGTGGCGGGCTCGAGCGTTTCACGGTCCCGCACGAACTCCAGTCCCAGGTACAGACCCGACCCGTGGACGGTGCCGATGATGTCGTGATCTCGCGCGAGCCGTTCAAGGCGGTGCTTCAGGTGGGCTCCGACGACCCGGGCGTTCTCCTGAAGCTGCTCCTGCTGGATGACGTCGAGCACTGCCATACCGATTGCGGCTGAGACGGGCGAGCCGCCGGTGGATGAGAAGAAGTAGCCCTGCGAGCGGTAACGGTCTGCGATCTCGCGACGCGTGATCACCGCACCGAGTGGGTGCCCGCCGCCGATGGATTTCGCCACGGCGACGATGTCGGGCACCACGCCTTGCTGCTGGAAGCCCCAGAACCATGCGCCGAGCCGTCCGTAGCCCACCTGCACCTCGTCGGCGATGGTCAGACCACCGTGACGCCGGATCGCCGCATACACGGCGGCGAGGTAGCCATCGGGGAGAGCGACGCCGCCGGCATTGCCGAAGTAGGTCTCGCAGATCAAGCCGGCCGCTGGCCGGCCCGCTGCCGCGAGCTCGTCGATGACCGCGACGGCCTCGGGTGCGTACCTCTCCGAGTCCCGTCCGCGGTGGCGGCCGCGGTACCCGTTTGCAGCGTCGACGGTGTGCACCCAGGCGGGTCGCGTTGCGGGGGCGTTCGGGTTGTCGGCGATCGACGTCGACACGGCGTCGCTGGCGTATGTCCAGCCGTGGTACGACTCGCGCATGGCAACGATGTCGGGCCGGCCCGTCGCGGCGATGGCGAGTCGGATGGAAAGGTCCGTCGCCTCGGAGCCGGAGTTGACGAAGAACACGGTGTCGAATCCGTCGGGCAGCGTGGCTGCGATTCGGTCGGCGTAGTCGGCGATAGCGCGATAGTGGAAGCGCGAATTGGTGTTGAGCAGGTGCATCTGGCGCGTGGCCGCCTCGACGACGTGCGGGTGGGCATGCCCGACAGAGGCGACGTTGTTGACCATGTCGAGGTAGACGCGACCATCAACGTCGACGAGGTATTCGCGCCAGCCGCGTTCGATGCGGGGCGGAGCATCATAGTAGTGCTCCTGCACTTCCGCGAGAACCTCGTGCCTCCGGGCCAGAACATCGTCCGTGACCGGTGATGCGGCGGGTACGCCGATGGTGATGCCCGGGTCTCCCGCGACCTCACGCCACGCCGCAGCGAGTGCCGGGGTGGTGCGAGCGGGCGGGATCATCTCCGCAGTGGAACGCCGAACCACCAATCGCGTCCGCGAAGGGAGCTCGTCGGAGGCGACCGTGATGCCCGTGATCGTCACGCACTCATCGCCTGATGCCCACGTCAGAGCCGCGTCGGTCTGAGTGACCGAGCCGGTGGCCGCGTCGAGTGGGGCCGGTTCAGCGAGCCACATCGTCACGCCGGTCGGAATGGTCTCCGCAGTCGATGGCAACGGGTCGGTCGTTCCGGCGAGTTGAGCCCGCCACGCCGGGACGGTGACGATCGCCGCGCCGGCATCGAGGGCGGCGAGGGCCGCGGCGTCCAAGGTCGACGCGTCGAGCCATGCGCCCCCGTCGTTGATGGGTGATTCCGTTGACGCGTCGAGTTCCACGTGTGGCGAGAGCGGCCCCAGGATGGTTACACCGAGCCATGGCCGCTCGGGCTTGGCCGGCCGGCCCAGAGCGGCGCGGATGGCGGCGGTGATCACGGCTACGGGCACGGACGCTGCCTGCGTGAGAATGCGCAACTCTCGGTCGAGCGCGACGGAGGCGTAGAGATTGTCGTCGTCGAGGCGTACCTGCGAGCGGCCGCTGAGGACGAGAACCGCTCCGCGCAGGACGACGAGGGGCCACAGCGCCGTGATTTCAGCGTCCGAGAGATTCCGCAGGCGATCGAAGGCCCGGATAGCCGGGAACGTGCTCTCGGGAGTGGCGCCGTCGTGGTGCAATACCGACGACACTGTGACCGCGATCTCGCCGACTCGCCACGATGCGCAGACGTCGCCGAAGTCGATCACCGCGTCGGGCACCGGGGCTCCCTCGGGGCGGAGGACGTTGTCGTCCGTCACATCGAAGTGCCCGAACTGGATCGGCAGGCCTCCGTGCACGGGTTCGAGCGCGGCCCGGGCGGTTTCCGCGGCGTGCTGCACCGTTGCCCGCACTTCAGCATCCGGTTCGTCGGGAAGGAGCGTGTCGATGACGCGTGCGGCGTGACGGAGGTCCCACTGCAGGACGCGTGCGCCAGCTGGGTGCGAGAAGTCGGCGAGCGCGAGACTGATCGCGCCGGCGACGGCGCCCATACCCTCGACCACGATGGGGGAGAGGTAGCAGGGGCCCATGAGGGTGCTGCCGGAGATGTTCTCGATGACGCGCGCGTGGATGCGTCCTTCGGAAGAGTCCCACCACGTCGACATCGCCCCCTTGGGCCCCTCGACGATGCGCGGAATACGCAGATGGGGGCTCCTGTCGGCGACTGCTGTTGCTGCAGCATCCTGCATCTCGATCTCGGCCTCGCTGAAGGCGGGGTTGCTGAGCTTGAGGACCCCCAGCGGTTCATCGGAGCCGCTGGGGAAGACGCGGAAATTCTGATCCTGTTGACTGCCCAACGCGTGAATGTCGACGTCGACGCCGAATGCCTCGAAGAACAGAGACCTCACCTCATCGTCGGAGAGGGTCGGCGTCGGAAGGTCCACCTGCGTGAAGTAATCGAAGATCTCGGTCATGGGTTTCCTCGGGTGATCGAACATTCAGAGGGGAGAAAGTGGAGTCGTGGCGACGGCGCCAGCGGTACCGCCCAGGGCATCTCGCGCGACGACCACGACGAGCGGACCATAGGGGCCGATCCACTCGCTTACGGGTCGACTGTATGTGCGTGCCGGAACCGCAACCATTCCGCTGACGCGGTCGCCATCGAGCGTCGTGTCGATGCGGGCACCGTTGACGTATGCCCCGATGTCCACAGCCTTGGCGCCAGCGACAGTCGCGGTGAAGCGCACGACCGCATGCTCAGCGTGATCCTCGACCGCGACCATGTCGATGCTGATACGCAGAGCGCTGTCCGCAGCTGGGCGCGGCTCGGTGAGCACCGCCTCGTCAGGTAGCGCAGGGGTGCGCGGCGGCACAGTGCGACGATCGCGAAGGACGGCGATCGCCGAGCCCAGCTGCACGAGGCGTATGTCGCTGTAGGCAGGACCAGCGATGGTAAGACCCACCGGCATTCCGGTGTCCTCCATGGTGCCCATCGGAACCACTACGGTCGGGATGCCGAGGTGCCGGGGTACGAGGTTTCCATTCGAAACCCACACGCCATTGCGCCAGGCGATGTCGGCCGAAGCCGCGTTCACATCGGCGTCCGCAGGCCCCACATCGGACTGTGTGGGGAAGATGACAGCGTCGAAGTTGCGATCCTTCAGCCACTCTTCGAAGTCCACGCGGCGGGTGTGCTCAAGGCCTCGTAGTCCCGCTTCGAGGCTTGGAATGTCGCGCCAGTCGGGGTTCCACCCACGCACTCGCTCGACGTACTCACCGATGTTGTATGAGATGTCGTAATGCCGGATGCCGTACCGGTCGCGAAGTGCACCGGGGGGTTGCGGAAAGATGTTTGCGGCATCGGCGTCGGCGATGCGGTTCAGCGCAGGATCGGCGTTCTGCCGCAGGAAATTGTCCATCGCCCACGCCGCTAGGTCGCCCACCTCATCGTCGAGGAACTGGCGAGTGACGAACCCGCGATCGAGGAAGTCCTGGTCTTCGGGATGCAACTTCTCATATCGGTCGACGACCGGGAAATCGGTCTCGATGACCTCAGCGCCCGCGGCCTCCAGATCTGCACGAAGGCTGTGCCATAGCCGCATCACGCTGCCGCGTGTGACGATCGGCGATGCGTTATCGGGGTCCCCGTTGATGTAGATGCGAGGGACGGCGAATCGCAGACCCCTCAGCGGCAGGTGCTCGAGGTCGGCGAACGAGGCGGGGCGAATCTCTGACGGGCGCGGCAATGCGATCCACGGTTGCGTGCGCCACAGGTCGCCCTCGCTCTCGGGGTCATCACTGACCACGACGTCGAGAACGTGACGCAGATCGTCCATAGTGCGGGTGTGCGGGACGACGACGTCCATAGTCGGCACGAGCGGCCAGTTGCCTCGCACCGAAAGCAGGCCGCGTGAGGGCGTGTAGGCGACGAGGGCGTTGTGCGAGGCCGGAGCGCGGCCCGACGACCACGTTTCCTCGCCCAGCCCGAAGGCTGCGAAGCTCGCCGCGGTTGCGGAGCCGGAACCGTTCGAAGACCCGGACCCGAACGCCGATGCAAGGTAGTCGCCGTTGTAGGGCGATTCTGCTCGCCCGTAGAGGCCTCGCTGCATGCCCCCGGCGGCCATCGGGGGCATGTTCGTGAGCCCGAGGAGTACAGCGCCTGCTTCGCGCAGTCTTTTCACCGCAAAAGCGTCGTCACTCGCGACGACCTCGGCGAATGCCGGCGAGCCGGCGGCCACGGTCAGACCGGTGACTCGATAGCTGTCCTTGGCCGTGAAGGGAATGCCGTCGAGGGGTCCGCGGTGCTCGCCTCGTGCGCGGCGCAGATCGGCGGCACGGGCTTCATCGAACGCGCGGGGGTTGAGCACCGGCACTGCGTTCAAGCGGATGCCGCTGCGGTCAAACGCCCCGATTCGATTGAGGTAGCGCGCGACCAGTTCGACGCTGGTGACCTCTCCGGCATCGAGCGCGGCGCGCAGGCGATTGATGTCGGCTTCGACGACGCTGAATGCCTCAGTGGTTCGCGTGCGAGCCTCGCGCACGGCTACGACGTTGACCGGTGTGGTGACCGGCGGCGCCGAGATATCGAAGGCGGGGCCGCCAGGGACGGACTCGAGAAGCGTCCGGGTGTATGGCTCGCGCGGGTCCGCGAACAGGTCTGCGGTCGCGCCCCGCTCGATGACTTCGCCGTGCAGAAGGACCACCACCTGGTCGCACAGCTCCTCAACGACCGCCAGGTTGTGCGAGATGAACAGCATCGTGAGGCCGAGCTCGTGACGCAGTCGGGCCAGAAGCTTCAGGATCTCCGCCTGCGTGGAGACATCGAGGGCGGACGTGATCTCGTCGGCGATGATCACGTCGGGGTTCACGACCAGCGCACGGCTGATCGCGATCCGCTGCCGCTGGCCGCCCGAGAACTCGTGCGGATAGCGATCCACGGCATCGGCGTCGAGTGCGACCGAGGCCAGCGCCTCCCCGATGCGCGCCCGGTGCTGCCGCAGTCGGGCGAAGACCGGGTCGATCGCCTCGGCGAGTGTCTGCCCGACCGTGCGGCGCGGGTCCAGCGACGAGAACGGGTCCTGAGGGATGTACTGGAGCCGCCGGCGCAGCGACTGGAGCGAGCCGCGCGACGCCCCGGTCAGCTCCGTCCCGTCGAACACGATCGAGCCGGCCGCGGGGCGGTGTATTCCCACGATGCTCTTCGCCAACGTCGACTTACCCGAACCGGACTCGCCGACGACGCCGACGGCGCTTCCTCGCTGTATTACGAGGTCGATCCCCGACAGCACGCGCGACGTGCCGAACCCGTGGCCGAGGTCGACGTCGAGTGCGGTGACGGTCAGCATGGGAGATTCAGACACGTTCGCGGTCCTCCAGGGGTCGAGGTGTGCTCATGAGGACGGGCGTGGCCGCCAGAAGTGCCCGCGTGTAGGGATGCTGCACCTCGCGACGCCGCAATTCCTCCGCCGCCAGCCGCTCGACGATCTCGCCGGAGCGCATCACCAGCACGCGGTCGCAGAGCGCTTCCACCACGCCGATGTCGTGCGAGATGAAGAGGACCGCAGTGCCCTGATCTCGGTTGAGCCGACGCAGGGCGCGCAGCACCTCAGCCTGCACGGTGACGTCGAGGGCGGTCGTCGGCTCGTCAGCGATCAGCAGTTTCGGGTCGGTGACGAGGGAGGAGGCTAGCGTGGCACGCTGCAGCATGCCGCCGGACAGCTGGAATGCATGCTGGCTCATGAGGGTCTGCGGGTCGCGGATCCGCATCGTCGTGAGACCGGCGAGCAGGGTCTCCCGCGCCTTGCGGCGGGAGAGCCCCAGGTGCACACGGGCGACCTCGGTGAGCTGGGCGCCCATCCGCAGCGCCGGATTGAACGTGGAGCCCGGGTCCTGGTAGACCAGGCCGATCTCGCGCGCCAGACGGCCGCTCTGGCGGGTGGACAGCAGATCCAGGTCGCCGAGTCGCAGGACGCCCGCACCGACGGCCACCCCGTCGGCCTGCAGGCGGGCCAGCGCCATCGCCGTCATCGACTTACCCGACCCGGACTCTCCGACCAGGCCCACGATCTCGCCGCGGCCGATCTCGAACGACACGCCGTCGACGAGGATCTTGCCGCTCGGCGCCCGCACCGTGAGATCACGCACCTCCACGAGCGCATCGGGAGTGACGGAGACGCCTCGTCCCTCCGTGCGCGGTGGGCGAGCCGCGGGCACGCGCCCGCTCCGAGGATCGAGCCAGATCGCGAGCCCGTCACCGGTGAGCATGGCGGCGACACCCGCGAACACCAAAATCACCGACGGCCCGACGACCTGCAGCGGCTGCGCGTAGATCGCAGGCAGCCCCTCGTTGAGCAGACGCCCCCAGTCGAACTCCGGGCTCTGCACGCCCAGGCCCACGAACGACAGGCTCGAGATGTCGAGCAGCGTCAGGGCGAAGCTCGAGGCGATCACGACGAGGAGCGGCCCGGAGATGTTGGGGAGCAGGTGCCGAGTGAACAGGCTGAGCCGCGGCACACCCAGGAGCCGCGCCGTCCCCACGAAGTCGCTGGACGCCACGCCACCCGTCATGTTCGGTGTTATTCGGGCGAAGCTCGGCACCCCCGCGATGGCGATCGCGACGATCGCCGGAATCGTTCCCGCGCCGAGGATCGCCGCGATGACGAGCGCGAGGATCAGCGAGGGGAACGCGACCGTCGAGTCGATGACTCGGAGAACCCATTCGCGGACCGTCCGGCTGCCCACCCAGACGAGCCCTCCGATCAGCACGCCCAGGATGACGGAACCGGCCGTGGCGGCGGACGACATCAGCAGGGTCAGCCGGGTCGCCACGAGGGTCCGGGCCAGCACGTCGCGGCCGAGGTCGTCGGTCCCGAGCCAATGCTGCTGCGACGGAACGGCGCGCGTGTCCGGGGTGACCGTCGTGGCGGCGTGCCCGAGCAGCGGGGGAGCGAGAAGAGCGATCAGCACGAGGACGGCGAGCATCGCGAGTCCCGCGATCAGCGCGACGGGGATGCGGCGGCGGACTCTGCGTTCAGACATGGGCGGGGCCTCCCAGCGTGCGTGGGTCGATCAGGCCGAGCACGATGTCGATGAGCAGGTTGATGAAGATCGCGAGAGCCCCGACCGTGAGCACGATGCCCTGGATGATCGGGAAGTCGCGGTAGATGATGGCCTGCACGATCTCCAAGCCGAGGCCGGGTAGGTTGAACACGGTTTCGATCACGATGGCACCGCCGAGCAGACTAGCCAGGATCAGGCCGGTCAGGGTCAGCGTGCTGGCCATGAGATTCGGCAGCGCGTGCCGGATATACAGCCGTGCCGTGCGCAGGCGATGCCCACGAGCGGTGCGCATGTAGTCCTGTTGGAGGACCGAGTATGTCTCCTGGACCACCACCCGCGCCACGGCGAAGGTCGGTCCGAGGGCCAACGCGATGATGGGTAGAACGTAAGAGCTCGGCGTCGCCGCTCCTCCCGGGGGGAGGACCTTCAGCCAGATCGCGAACACCACCACCAGCAGCGTCCCGGCGACGTACGCGGGGAAGGAGGCGAGGAACCCCGCGATCGTGCCGAACCCGACGGCGAGCCAGGACCGCCTGCCGCCTCGAGTCAAGACCCCGATGGCCATGCCGATGGGGATCGCGATGATGATGACGAGGACGATGGCGCCGAGGGCCGTCGTGGCCGTGTAGGGCAGTTTCGTCGCGATCGTGGTCGTCACCGGGGTGTTGTAACGAAAGCTCTGCCCCAGGTCGAAGGTGAAGAGCCCATGCAGGTAGTCCACGAACTGTACCGGCAGCGGCTGGTCGAGGTGCAGGCGTTCGCGCAATACGGCGATCGCGCCTGCGTTCGCGTTCGGCCCGAGGATCGCTGCGGCGGGGTCACCGGGGATGAGCGGCACGATCAGGAACGTCATCACGACCAGCAGCCCGAGCGAGAGCACCAGGCCGCCCAGGCGTCGCAGGGCGAAGCCCGCCCACGTGCTCCGAGCGAACCGCCAGCGCGGCCGGACGCCCGAGGCGTCGGCGATGACGGCCAGCGGTACCCCCGACATCAACGAGCCTCGACCAGGACGAAGGGCGCCTGGTGATGCTGCCAGTCGAAGACGGTCTCGAGTTCCGCCCCGACCCGCAGCAGCGTGGCCTCATCGAAGGGACCGCCGACGAGTTGGGCGCCGATCGGCATCCCGTTCTCCCCGGTGTGCACCGGAAGCGAGATCGCCGGCAGACCGGCGATGTTGCAGAACGCCGTGAACGAGATGGTGCGAAACTCGGTGAGCCGGGGTCCCGACGGATCGGTGTTCGCCTCGTTGTAGACGGAGCCGACACGTGGGGTCGGGACGGCGGTCGTCGGCGTGAGGAGTACATCGAAGTCACGACCCCACTGCGCGGCCACCTGCCGGGTCTCCCACTGCAACAGCGCCGCCAGCTCAGCGTACTCGCCGGCGTGGAACGATGTGGCGCGGTCGTAGCGGTACCGGATGTACGGCTCGAGTTTGTCCGGATCCTCGATCGGCGACGCCCAGGTCGACGCGCTGATGATGAGATCGGCGAAGCCGCGTAGCGCCCGCTCGCTGAACAAGAAGGGGCGCACGGGCTCCACGCGGTGTCCGAGCGATTCGATGGCGCGCGCTGCGACCTCGGCGGCCTCGCGGTTCTCCGGATCCACCTCCACGCCGGTGGGCGCGTCGAGCAGCAGGCCGACGCGCAGCCGAGGACCTGCGCTGCGGATCTCCTCGAGGTACGGGCGCTCCGGCGCCGGTGCGGAATACCAGCCCAGCGGGTCGACGCGCGCGATCGCGTCGAGGACGCCAGCGGTGTCCTCAATGGTGCGCGTGATGGCTCCCTCGGTCGTCGAGTGCTCCCATGCGCGGATGTCGTTCGGCACGCGTCCCCGGCTCGGCTTGAGGCCGACGAGGCCCGTGGCCGCGGCCGGGACACGGATGGAGCCGCCGCCGTCCGAGGCGTTCGCGATCGGCACGATGTCCGCGGCGACCGCTGCCGATGCGCCGCCTGACGACCCGCCGGACGTGTAGTCGAGGTCCCAGGGGTTCCGCGTCTTGCCGTGCCGCGCGTTCTCGGTTGCGGTCAGCGCGCCGAACTCGGGGCTGTTGGACCGGCCGAAGAGTACGAAGCCGGCCGTCTCGAGCAGGTCGACCGTGATCTCGTTGGCCTCGGCTGGGCGCTCGGCGACGGAGAGAGAGGAATAGGTGAGCGGTTGTCCTTGCACGCCTACCAGATCCTTGATGGGCATCGGCACGCCTTCGAACGGTCGCGAGGTTTCACCGCGTCGCAGACGGTCGTCGGACTCGCGCGCCCGGCGGAGGACATCCTCCTGGTCGATCCACACGATGGCGTTGACGGCCGGGTTCGCGGCCTCCAGTCGGTCGAGGTAGTGCTGCGCGACCTCGACGGCGGAGAGCTCGCCGGCGCGGATGCTGCGAGCGAGTTCGGTCGCAGAGATGTAGGACGGGATCATCATGTCTCCTGGGACGGCTGGTGTCACTTGGTGATGCGGAAGATGGGGTCGTCCAGGGCTCCGCCGAGCATCTGCACGGTGAAGCCGGGG
The DNA here is from genome assembly GCA_035564555.1 of Humibacter sp. Taxonomy (GTDB): domain Bacteria; phylum Actinomycetota; class Actinomycetes; order Actinomycetales; family Microbacteriaceae; genus DATMTS01. The sequence continues at coordinate 48,211 of DATMTS010000067.1, read as the reverse complement.
CGTGACGCGTAGATGAATGCGTCGTTGAGAAGCGGCAGCGTGTCCGACCGGCTGATCAGCGACTGGACCGCGTTGTTGAGCGCGGTGCAGCGCTTCGTTGCGTCGGCCTCGGCATTCGCCGTCGCGAGCGCCCGGTCGGCGGCCGGGTTGGCCACCGCACCGTAGTTCGTGCCGCCGTTGTCAAGGGTCGGACCGGTGAGGTTCAGCAGCGGGCTGGCGAGCGACCCGATGAAGTTCAGGTCGGCGAAGACAGTGAGGTCCCAGTCCCCGGGCTTGGTCACGACGGTGGTGATCCAGGTGCCGACATCGGTGTTCGTGAGCTGCACCGACGCGCCCGCTGCGCGCAGCGCTTCGGCGACGTATTCGTTGCCTGCGCCGGCGGGGCCGACGATGGTGGGTGCGACCAGCCGGATGGTCTTGCCTGCCAGGGCGGTCTTCGCCGCCGCTACGTCCTGCTTCGGGATGGCGATCTGGGAACCGGGCACGCACGTCGTGTCCGGGGCGGCGAGCGAGGTGAGCACATCCCCGGTCTTCAGCGAGGTCACGTTGCCGAACATCGCGCGATCGATCGCCTGCATGACGCCCTTACGGGTCGCCTCGTCGACGAACGGGCTGCCCTTGCGCTCGTTGAAGACGAGGTAGCTGTCCGAGAAGTGGCTCACCGAGACCGAGTACCCGGACTGCCCCTTGAATCTGTCCATCGTGGTGGCCTGGATCTTGCCGATGTCGAGCTGGCCGCCCAGGATCAGGTTCGCGGTCGCGGTGGAGTCCGGCGATACCGTATAGACGAGGGTCGAGGCCGGCTTTCCCGACACCTTGGTGGACCACTGAGGCCAGGCCTTGTAATCGGGTCGCAGCGTGTACTCGTACCGGACGCCCGGCTCGAACGATTTGAGCACGTACGGCCCGGACTCGCTCCCCTTCACCGTGCCCTTGCCCAATCCGGTCGGGTCGGCCAGGCCGGCGGGGCAGATGATGCCGCTGCTGGCGACCGACATGGCGTCTACGAGGTACGGCCACGGGTTCTTGATGTCGATGGTCACCGTGCCCGCTGAGTCGTCAGCGGTGATCGTTGGAGTGTTGCCCGGACCGAACGTGTAGACGACCTGGGTGGATCCGCTGTTGGGCCGCGCGAAGTACTCGAGCGAGTTCTTGACGATCGTGGGAGTGATCTTCGTGCCGTCGGAGCACGTGGCGTCGGTGCGGATCGTGAAGGTGGCCTTCGTCGGAGTGGAAGCCCACTTCGTCGCGAGGCCCGGGACGAGTCCGCGCTTGTCGCGACGCACCAGGGTGTCGTAGGACGTGCGGGCGAGCAGGAAGTCAGGCAGCGACGAGGTGAGCGTCGGATCGAACGTCGCGGGGATGTCGATGGTGGTCCGGATGGTGTCCGTGGTCGACGTCGCCGCAGGGCTCGTCGTGGTGCAGCCGGCCGCCGCGAGGGCGATGGTCGCGCTGATCGCTGCGGCGGCTAAGCCGCGTCGCTTCTTCATGGTGTGCCTCTCGTGTAGTTGTGCAGGGTTAGTTGAGCAACTCGTAGACGTCGACGGTGGTGTCGTTCGCATTCGCGTAGGCGCGGCCAACGAAGACCGACCTCGTGAGCCATTTCAGGTGAGGTGCGACGGTGCGGAAGCGCGGGGTGGTGAGGAAGTACCCGTCCTCGTCGCGCACGACACCGACGTTGACGACGTCGACGATGTCGCCGTCGGTTGTTCGGATGAGGTAGCGCGCCTCCACCTCGAAAGTGCCGTCCTTCCGAACGAGGCACCAGTCGCCGCCGCCCGGGACGATCTCACCGTCGATGTCGCCGGTCACGGGTCCGCCAGTGATCGGGATGAATTCGAGGGTGTCGTCGCCTCGGTGCTCGAGTGGGATGCCCGCATCGACCATGGCGGTGACCCGGAAGCTGTAGCGCAGTGCTGGTGCGGCGTCCATCGGGCCTCCGAGTGATCACTGGCGCGCTTCGTCGCGCGGTGAACTCAGTATGTCCATAGTGGATGCCCTAGTCAATAGCGTTCACTAAGTGTGGGTCCGCGCGCGCATCCAAGCGCCGTCGAGCGGTTCAGTGACGAGGATGAGGGCGCTGGAGGGACTTCGTTTGGGCCCAACCCTTTGCGCCGGTCGACGAGCATCACGATCTCCTGATGCTCGGGCACGGTGTTCGCCACCGGGCCGCCGGAAGAAGACGCCTCTGCCTTTTGGCGGACTCCCTTTTGGCGGATTCTCTGGAAGGCCAGCCGTTCGCTTCGCGCGAGAAGTACAGCGCCGCTTGGGCACGTCGCCAGACGATATCGCTCGCGTCCCGCACGTCTGATAGTCAACGGTGTTCACTATGGGGTAACGTGGCATCGCCGGTGCTCGCTCCGGCGCCGGGAGGGTGGACAGCGATGTCAGAAATCACGAGGGTGCGACGGAAGCGCGGCTCGCTTAGTCGCGAGGAGATCGTGGCCGCGGCGCTCCGGCTCATGGACGCCGAAGGTGAATCCGCGCTTACGTTCGCCCGGTTGGGGGATGAACTCCGGTCCTCCCCTACGGCGGTCTATCGCCATTTCACCAGCCGTAGCGAGCTTCTAGAGGCTCTCGGAGATCACTTGGACGGCATCTCGCTCGAGGGCTATGAGCCGAGCGACGACTGGCGCGCCGACCTGAGCGAGCTCGCCTGGCGCGCGTGGCGGACTGCATCTTCGCACCCCGCTGCGGCGGCCCTCGCATTCACCCAGGTGGCCAACGGAATGAACGAGCTGCGCGCGGTCGAGTGGATCCTGCGCGCACTATCCGTCGCCGGTCTGAATGGACGGATCGCTGTGATCCACTACCAGGCGTACGCGACGATGGTGCTCGGCGCGGCTGCCACTTATGGGGCCCGGATAGCGAACGCGGGCTCGCGGGAGGTGGCCGATGGCTGGATCCAGATATATACGCCGACGGATCCGTCCCTCTACCCGCACGCCGAGGCGGCCAAGGCCGATCTGGCGTTCATCAACTACGAAGAAGTGTTCGCGGTGCAACTCGAGATGTATCTGGATGCCCTGGAGTTGACCGTATCGAGAGGCTGAGGAGTCATGCTCATCCGGTACGCCCGCGTCTCGCCAAACGGGCAAGATCTCGCCGCGCAACCCAACACGCTCCGCGAACGGCCCCGGACCCCGTGAAGCACCCGCGGCAGTGCGTGCCGGCGAGACGCTCGTCGTCGCGAAGCTCGACCGGCTCGCCGGGTGCTGCCGACACGGCGCGCCCCTAGCGAACCGCCACGGAGTGACCTGGACCGGAAACTTCTATTGACTTCGGAGTGAGCTTCGACATACGGTTATGACCGTATCGAACCGGTTCGATTAATTGCGCGAGGTTCGATGATCGTCAGCTGCATCTCACACAATTTGATGCGATTGGGACCCCCAGAGGCGACGATGGCGGTCAGAAATGGCTGTCCAATTGCTTCCGGCGCAACGTATAGCGCCGAAGAGCCCGGTGTAATCGAACCGGTTCGACTAGTCCCAAACCGCGTGGGCAACAAGGGAGTTGTAATGAAGAAGATTGATCGCTCTGTTTTGCGTGCTGGGATGTTTCTTGCTGCATTGAGTCTCGTCACGGTGGGAGCGACCGCAGCCTCGGGCGCCTCTGCCGGTTCGGCTAAATCAGCGACAGTGACAGCGGCGACCGCGTCGACGGATGTGTCGCAAAAAATCGACGACACGGTCACCTCGGGTACGGACAGCTTTACCTACGATTCGACGTGGGGAACCGCCTCCGATGTCTCCGATCTCTATGACGGCACTGCGCACTGGGACAATGCGACCAATGGCGTCGCGAAGTTCACTTTTTCGGGCACGAGCGTGGCCGTCCTCGGAGTCCGCGATGTCGACCAGGGAATTGTGAGCTTCTCGCTCGACGGGGGAGCGGTCACCACCGTCGATGACTACCAGGCGACGCGGTCGACCCAATCGACCCTGTTCAGCAGCGAAGGCCTGAATGAAGGTACCCACACCGTGGTGATCACGACCACGGGAACGAAGAATTCGGCGAGCACCAATCACACGATCGCCATCGACGCGGCAGTCGTGGTCGGTCCGCCGCCGCCGCCGCCGACGCTCACCGCAGACCTCGGCACACCCGGTGGCGCGTTCGCACCGACCGCATCCGGAACCCTGTACGGGATCTACCAGCCGGGAGTTCCGAGCGACAACCTGGTCGCGGGCATGGGTCAGCTGACCATGTCGACGAAGGCCCAGGACGGGCAACAGCATCCCGGCGCTGACGCCCTCAGCGTCGAACCGGCATTTGTGAAGGGAGGCGGCAAGGGCGAATACATCTACATGACCGACGTCTATCGTGCCTACCCGTACGATCGTACGAGTTACGCGCAGTACCAGGGGTTCATGACAACCGAGGTCGAACAGGTTGTGGCATCCGGCGCCAACTCCCATATCGTTTTCATTCCATACAACGAGCCAGATGGTGAGTGGTTCAACGGAATCAACTCGAATTCGAGCGTCCTGGCCTCCTTTGAGGCGGAGTGGCTCTCTACGTACAAGCTGATCAAGGACCTCGATCCCTCGGCGCGAATCGCTGGTCCGGGCGAGGGGCACTTCGACGCGAAAACGACCTCGAACTTCCTCACCTTCTGCAAAGCGAACTCGTGCGTGCCTGATGTCATGATCTGGCACGAGCTGTCCAGTCCGACGAGCGTTCGGACGGACGTGGCAGCGTACCGGTCGATCGAGAAGACGGTCGGCGTAGGACCGCTTCCGATCAACATCTCCGAGTACGGGCTCGGTAGCGACGAGGACGACCCTGCTGCGATGGTCCCGTGGATTTCGGCGTTGGACGACAGCGGCGTATACGGCGATCTAGCCTACTGGGAGGTCGACGGCTCGCTCAACGATTCCGCAGCACAGCAGAACACCCCGAACGCTCAGTGGTGGCTGTACAACTGGTACTCCCAGATGACCGGACAGAAGATCACGCTGACCCCGAGCACCAACAACGCCAGCCATACGCCGCAGGGTGTCGCGTCTCTGAACACCGCAACGAAAACAGCGCGGATCATCCTCTCGGGCGGCGGCCACGCCGGCGCCGTGGACACCGTCGTGAAGAACATCCCATCCTCGGTGTTCGGTTCGTCCGTGCACGTGAGCGTGCAGGAGGACGCCTGGTCCGGAGACACCGGAGCAGCGAACGCGCCGCTTCGCCTTTCCGATGCCGACGTTCCCGTGGTCAACGGGTCGATCACGGTTCCGATCGATGCGTCCGCGATGTCGGCCTACGAGATCACGGTCCAGCCAGGCGGCACGGGTTCGAGCTCTCAGGTGGACAGCGGCTTCCGCCAGTCCTACGAGGCCGAGGCCGCGTCGCTGACCGGTACGGGCTTCAACATCAACACGGAGAAGACCGGCATCGTCGGAAACGCGACGTCGGGCGGAAAGGATGTCGGCGGGCTGCGGACCGGGTCCACGACGGTCATCACCTTCCACGTGAAGGTGCCGGCAACTGCTGACTACGACATCCGCACCTTCGATGGAAGTGACGCGTCCGCGAGCGACGTCCACAGCCCGACAAATGTCTACCTGCGGGTCGACGGGGGTGCCTCGACGGAAGTCTGGCTGCCGGCGAGCTATCACTGGGCCACCTGGAACAACGTCGACACCGCTGTGCATCTGACAGCGGGAGACCATGATATTTCGCTCGCCACGACCGGCGACAACGGCGCTGCAACTGCAGGCGACGCGATCATCGACAAGATCGACGTATCCCAGATCACGTCTCCGACGACCGTCTACGAGGCGGAGCAGGCGCAACTGGCCGGCGCGAGCACATCGTACGTTTCGCGTGGTCAAAGTGGAGCGGGAACCGCCGCGCTGACAACGGGCGACACGGCCACGTTCTGGGTCGATTCCGCGACCGACGGATATTCGAAGATCGCGCTGCGATACCTCGGAAGCGGGTCGGCGGGGACAACCGTCAATGACGAGTCGGCTGCTGCGTTACGACTCGAGGCTGCCAGCAACACCAACTGGAAGTCGACATCTGCCGCGGTGTATCTGGAACAGGGCATCAATCGGATCGTCGTAGCCGGAACCTCGGGAACGATCCAGTTCGACGACCTCTCGGTGACGCCGTATGCGGCCGGCGACCCTGTGGTCACGTCCAACACGCGGACGGTCCAGGCCGAATCCGGCACGCTCACGGGTATCGCGGCGATCGACAAGTCTGCTTCGCAGGCGAACGGAAGCGTTGTCACCAACATCGGTCCCGGCCAGGCGAACTCGCTGACCATCGCAGCGACCGCAGTAACGGCAGGACAGTACGAGATGACCCTGCGGTTCGCCAACAATCAGTCGCTGCCGTCCAACCACTACAACCCCGATTTCATGGATAGGACGGCCCAATTCTCCGTCAACGGAGGATCGTCAGTGCAATCCGTCGCCTTCGGGCCGACGTACAGCTGGAATCAGTTCTTCACGGTCACCGTCCCGGTCACCCTGAAACATGGCAAGAACACCATCAAGTTCTGGTCGGACCAGCAATACAACTTCGACGGTTTCACAGTGGGCACTGTGGGCCCCGTCGTCTCGGGCGGCGGCGGAGTCGGCGCTCAGATGAGGTCGAACCAGGCTGCGAACATCGATCAGATCACCTTCGCGCCGCTGATCGCCACAAAGTAGACCGGCCGCGCGTCCTCGCTGCAGGTACTCGGGTCTGCAGCGAGGACGTGGGACCCGCCCTGGGAACAGTGCGGCGGGCACTGGCGCAGCGAATGGGTCACAAACGTGGAGCCCAGTTGCGAGCATCCATAACAGATGGCCTACTCGGGGTTCCACCGCAACACGTCGTCGCGCAAGTCGATCACGGATCTCCTACTGTCCAAGACCAGGACCGGCCGATCAAGCTGACTCAGCCAAACCTCGTGAGCGAGGCGGCTCCTGCCCGCAAACTCCCGGTCGTCGTAGCCTCCGGCCCACGCCATGAAGTCCGACCACGCGATTTCATCGAAGCCGTCGCCGGCTCGCCGATGGGTTTCCCGGGTTTCAAGTCGCCGCAGCCGTTCCTCGGAATCCAGCGTCAAGAAGATCACCGCATCACACTCCGACACGATGCTTTCGCCCCAGCCGACCATCGATCCGGACAACACCCAGGCCTCACGAGGAGCGAACACTTCGCGCATCAGAGCCACACGCTCGTCTTCCGGTCGCTTCTCGATGAACGGTGGGTTCGTCGGCATCCAGAAGTAGTCATCTGCATCCGCATGCGGAACCGACCAATAATCAGCAAGCGCGCGCCCGAGCGTCGTGGTGCCGCTTCCGCTCGCACCCAGCACATGAACTCTCGAACGCCGCACTACTCGATCTTCGCGCACAGCCAGCTTTTTGCCTCGAGCCCCGCGCGCGGCGTAGACGCGCGTCGACGCGACTAATGTCAGCGACATGCCGGGCCCTGAGCACTTCGATCGCTTTGCGGAACTGTATGACCGCTCTCGGCCGCCGTACCCGAGCGGGTTGTGGACTCGTCTTTCGGAACTCGGCCTGCTGGTCGACGGTGCTCGCGCACTGGACCTCGGCTCCGGCACGGGACAGGCAATCGGTCCATTGCTGCGCGCGGGGATGACAGTCACCGCCGTAGAGCCGGGCCCATCGCTCGCGCGGTTGCTGCACGCGCGGTTTCCGAATGTTGCCATCGTGAATGCGCGGGCGGAGGAAGCCGAGCTGCCGACCGCGACATACGCTCTGGCAACCGCGGCAACGTCCGTCCATTGGTTCGATCTGGATGTTGTCATTCCCAAAGTGCACGCGGCTCTTCGTCGTGGGGGAAGTTTCGCTGTATGGCGGAACGCATATGGTGATCCGCGCAGCGCTGTCACACCGTTCCGCGAAAGGGTGAACGAGATCGTCGCCCGCCGGGGTGATGAGACGCCGCGGCGGTTCGACGAATTCGAGACCGAGAAGTTGGCGGCCTCGCTTTCAGCGAGCGGCCATTTCGAGGTGCGTCATATCGAGGAGTTCCGCTGGACGTGGGTGCTCGACCCCATCCAGCTTCGCGACCTCTTCACGACATTCAGCAACTGGACGCCGCACGAAGCAGAAGAAGTGCGGCAAGCGGCAGAGGACGTCGGGGGGCAGGTGCAGGAGCACTACGTAACGCCCCTCATCGTGATGAACTCGATCGGCAGCTGAATGCCCAGCTACTTCCAGTCGTCGCCGCGTCGCAGCGTGAGGTCGACGGTGGTCCGATCCATTCCTCGGGACCGTCGGCAACCTCCCAGGTCACCCGCTGACCGGGTACTGCGTCGAGGACCTTCATGTCGAAGCCGCCGGGTGGAAATCGGAAGGCGATGGTGCCGCCGGGCCCGGGTCGCTTGTTCTGTCTGCTTCTGTGCGGTCAGGTTTCGTTCTTCTTGGTTCGCTCGAGCTGTTCGGCGATGTGCTTGATCCGGTCGAGTCGCGCGTCCCATGCGGCGCCGACCCGCTGCAATTGAGCGACCGCTCGGGCGAACTGCGCCTCGTCGATGCGGTAGCGCCGCTCGCGTCCGACATCGACGCCCTGGACAAGGCCCGCCTTGTCGAGTACGACAAGGTGCTTGGCCACCGCCTGCCGACTGACCGGCAGCGGATTGCTGAGCGTGGTCGAGGTACCGGTGCCGTCGGCGAGCAGGAGGTCGAGCATCCGGCGCCGAGTGGGGTCGCCGAGCGCGGACCACAACTGGTCGTCGATGTTCGGGGTGGTCTCGGGCTTCTTCATCGCGACACGACGACCTGCTCGGCGTACCGCGCGAGGCGGGGGAGGAAGCTGTTCCACCCGTTGGCGTGGTCATTGAAGGTCGCTTCGCAGACCGCCTCCTCCCAGCCCATCTCGCGGAACCCGGTCTCGGTGAACCGCAACAGAGTCCCGATGCCGGACGGGGTCAGGGCGAAGGTCACGAAGAGGGAGTTGCCGGCGGCCGGCTCATCGTCGGCCTCGTGGGTCCAGCGGAACGAGAAAGTGTTCGGCGGGTCCACCTCCATCACGGTCAGCGTGACGGCTTTCCCGCCGGACGCGGGGTCGCCGAAGGTGATCTCGCCGGTGGCGCCGACCTCGACTTCGTACGCCGCGGTGTCCGGCCACCACTGCGCAACGTACTCGGGTCGGCTTACGACCTCGAACACGGTCTCGGGTGAGGCCTCGATGTAGAGCTCGCGCTCGATGGTGCCGATCTTGGCATCGTCTAGGTTCTTCATCCTCTGCTCCTTACGCAACGATCGGTTGCGTAACAACTGTAGACGCCGATTCAGTGAAACGCAACCGTCAGTTGCGTTGCGAGTTGGTGTTCCCATCCGCTGTAGTGTTCAAACACCTCGACTGCAGAAGACGCGAGCTACCGACCCTGAGGCCGAGGCATCGACTGAGACGGCGTCGAACTGAGACGGCATCGACTGAGACGGCATCGACTGAGACAAGGGAGGACGTATGCCCAGGGATGAGCAAGAGCCCTCGATCGGCGACGAACGACCGACCGATAAAAAGCGTACGGCGTGGTTCAGGCCGAACCGGTCCGGCCCCGGCTGGCACCCTAGCTCTTGGCAGGGCTGGCTCATTCTCGGGGTGATCGTCGCCGCGATCGTGATCATTGTCGTGCTGTTCAGGACGGGCGTGCTGTGAAGCTGTTTCGAGCGCGCTGAATCAGTCTTGCGGAGATGTAGGCGAACCAGGCGAGAACAACGACGACGAGAACACGTTCGAACAAGCCGCCCAGGTGTACCGAGTTGGCGATCTTGGGCTGGGATGTCGCAAAAGTGAGAACGAGCACCACCAGCGAGAGCGCGGCGACGACGAGCGAAATCCGCCCTTCCGCCTTCCAGTCCGCAGTCTTGCGAAGGCCGAATCCGACGATCGCGATTCCGGTGACGACCGCGATCTCACCGACGAGTGAAGCAATCGTGTGCACCTTACGCGTGGGAGGCGCCGAGGTGAACAAGCTGACGGTGATCCAAACGAGGCTGAATATGCTGAACGCGATAGCCGACCATGCGATGGTCGTGCGGTTGATCACCCCTACCAGGCTCCAGCAGAACGCAATGACGAACCCAAGAAGACACAAGCCGAGGATGAACGCCGCAATGTCTTCCTGCCAACCATCGGGACCTGTCCCGAGGGCACTGATTGCTTGATCCAGCGCGGAGTAGCCGGGACGCATTGCGCCGGCGATGAGAACGTCGCCGACGAAGATGATCGGCCCCGCGATTCCCAGTGACGCGAAAGGGATCAGAAGTCTCTGCTGGATTGTGCTCATGCAAGCATCCTCCTGATCGCAGGATCGCCCGGCTAGCCGCCACAGGATTATCGTCGGGTACGTCCGCGGGAGTACCAGCAGATCGTTGGATGCCGCGGCAGCGATCGCATCGGTCGGTGGTCCATCGGCGCGGCGGATGCTGCGAACGGCATCGTCAATACCGCAGTGTGCCAACGTCGTGTTGATTTCTCAGGGGTACTGGTGCCCTTGCATTGCATTCCCGTCCACCCCGACGCGTTTTCAGTTCGCTGCGGTCCGCGGCGCACGAGCGACAAGCCCATGCCAAAGGTCGGCCAGACCAGCCCGGATCGACGACTCCTCGACGCCGGCCATGTACTGCAGCACCAGCCCGTCGAGGGCGGCGAACGCATGGCGTGACGGACCCTCCGAGTTCTCGTCGTAGCCGAGGTGTAGAAGTCCCTGCTGCATCGCCTCGGCGTATCGCCTATACAAGTGTTCGACGGGTGCGCGGAATACCGGGTTGCGCCGCGCCTCGAGAATCATCTCGTACTGGAACGCCTGCAACTCTGGGGAGCTCCGGATCGATGTGAGTAGCGCGTCTGCGAATCCCTCCTCCGATTCGAAGTCAGGGAGACGAGTCAGCGCGATCGATCGCTCGACCGCCCACTCGAGAGCGGCCGAAAGCAGCGCCTCCCGGTTCCCGAAGTGGTGGGCGACCAGGGAATTGTTGACCTGTGCGCGTTCGGCCACGGCCCGAAACGTCAGCCCCCGAAGACCCTTCTCGGCCACAACGCGGACCGCGGACTCGATCAGGACTTCCCGTCCTTCCCCGTACTTGACCGCTCGTGCCATGAATGCATGCTATTCCCGCAAAGTTTCTCTTGCGCTCAAACTAAGCAGATGCTTATATTGGCAGTCGAGCCATGAAGGCTCACTCGAAGACGAGGAGGGACGACGATGTCTTCAGTCACCGATTACGTGACCAGGGGAGTTCTGGATCACACGGCAGCCGAACCGTTTGAGGTAGGCACGGTGCAGTGGATCCGCCGCCCAGGCGAAGGCGACCGAGATCAGCTCGCCGCGGGCTATTGGTTCATCTCCCCGGAGCAGGCGCCCGGCCCGATGGAGGTCACCGGCCATGCCGACGAGACCGTCCACATCCTGGAAGGGCGACTCACGGTGGAGGTCCAGGGTGGTCCGACCTTGGAGCTGCGCGCCGGTTCAAGCGCATCGCTCAACAAGGGCGTCACCGCCCGTTGGACTGTGCACGAGCCGACCGTCGAGTTCTTCGTCTACTCCTGAGGTGCAGCCGTGAACGAATCGAAGGTCTACGACGTTCTCGTCATCGGAGCCGGATTCGCCGGCCTCACCGCAGCACGCGAGCTGTCCCATGCGGGGCGTTCTGTCGCGATCCTGGAAGCGCGCGATCGTATCGGCGGACGGACCTGGCTCGATGATCGCATGGGCAAGGAACTCGAGTTGGGCGGAACCTGGGTGCACTGGGTGCAGCCCTACGTCTGGTCGGAACTGCGTCGATATGGCATCGGACTGGCACCGAGCCCCCGGCCGATCGACGCGCACTGGTGGGATGGCGAGAGCGCGGTGCACGGCGATCCGGATGTGCTGCTGGAACTTCTGGACGAGCCGAACCGGCGGCTCGTCGGCGATTCGCGCCAGGTGTTCCCGGAACCGTTCGACCCGCTCTCCTCCACCTCGTTCCGGGACCTCGACGCGGAGACCGTGGAGAACCGCATTCGCACCCTTGGCCTCGACGTGGAACACGAGTCGTTGCTGCGTGCGTTCTGGACCCTGAACTTCAATGGACATCTGAAGGACGCTGCGTTCACTCAGGCTCTGCGCTGGGTCGCACTGACCAATGGCGACTGGAGGCTGAACTTCGAGGCGTGCGCCACCTACAAGATCGCCGCCGGCACGCGGGCACTCGCTTCGGCGATCGCCGCGGATGGGGATGCAGATCTGTATTTCGCGGCCGACGTCCGACAGTTGATCAACGCCGAGGACGGCGTGCGCGCCGTCCTCGGCGACGGCCGCGAGTTCACAACGGCCCAAGCGATCGTCACCGTGCCATTGCACGCTCAGGACAGGATCGAGTACCAGCCGCCCGTGACAGAAGTTCGGGCGCGCGCCGTCGAGCGCGGCCAGGTCGGTCTGGGCACGAAAATCTGGTTCACCATACCGGAGAGGCCCGCCTTCGTCGCGTTGGGAAGCGCCGAATGGCCGCTGACTTTCTTCCAGTCCGAATACGTCAAAGACGGCAAGACTTACGTGATCGCCTTCGGCCCAGATGCGAACACGATCGACCCCACAGACTCCGGTGCCGTCCAGGAGATCCTGCGCCGACTCGTGCCCGACGCGACGGTCCTCGACACCTCTGCCCACGACTGGGTGCACGACCCCTTCGCTCAGGAGACCTGGCCGATGCACCGCGCCGGCTTCCTCACCGAGTCGCTCGACGCCCTGCGCCGTCCGCACGGAAACATCCACTTCGCCGGATCGGATCTCGCCGACGGTTGGGGAGGCTTCATCGACGGCGCCATCGAGTCAGGGCTCACCGCAGCCCGTGCCATCATCGACACCCCCGTGGCCGCACGAAGCCACGTCTGACCGAACAACATCAATCCACCCGAACCGTCATCAGGCCGATCGAAGGAGATCGCAGTGACCGAGCAAGCAACCCCACTTCCCGTCGTCGAAGAACCAACGGGTCCCTCGACCTCCCTCCGACAGGGCGCTATCGGCGTTCTCGGAATCTTGTTCTTCGTCCTTTCCGCACAAGCGCCACTGACCGGCATCGCCGGGGCACTCCCGCTGACCATTCTGCTCGGCAACGGCGCAGGAGCCCCCGGGGCCTACCTGGTCATCGGAATCGTCATCGTCCTGTTCGCCGTCGGATTCATCGCGATGAGCCGACACGTGGATGCCAAGGGCGCCTTCTACGCATACATCAGTGCGGGCATCGGAAAGCGTGTCGGCACCGGATCCGCGTGGCTCGCAGTACTCGCGTATGCCACTGTGCAGGCCGCCATGTACGGCTTGTTCGGCGCCAGTGTGTCGGCTTTGCTCGCGAATTTCGGGCTGACGATTCCGTGGTGGCTGCCCGTGTTGATCACCATCGCCATCGTGCAAATGCTCGGCTCGCTCAATATCGAGCTCGGCGCCCGGGTGTTGGCGATTCTGGTCGGTTTCGAGTTCGCCATTCTGATCGCTTTCGCCCTCGATGTCTTCTTCACCGGCGGCGGGGCGCATGGCGGCAGACTGGATCTCGCCGCCAGCTTCGCTCCGAGCTCCGTGCTGGCGGGCGCGCCCGGCGTTGCGCTCATGTTCGCCGTCGCCTCGATGTTCGGATTCGAGTCCACCGCGATCTACTCGGGCGAGGCAAAGGACGCGAAGCGGACGGTTGCACGTGCGACGTACCTGTCGGTGGCGATCATCGCGCTGTTCTTCAGCTTCGTGTCGTGGATGTTCATCTCTTACTACGGTGCGGGCAAGGCGGTTGGAGCGGCGCACAAGGCGGTCAGTTCTGGCGACTCGACATCGTTCGTGTTCACTGCTCTCGACGGGATGCTCGGCGGTTGGGCGGGGATCGTCGCCGGCATCCTGCTGATCACATCGCTGTTCGCCGGCATTCTCGCCTTCCACAACGGCATCAACCGGTACCTCCACGCGCTCGGCAGCCAGGGATCGTTGCCTCGACGGGTCGCGCACACGAATCGGCACCAGGCGCCGTCGTTCGCCGCCTGGGTTCAGACGACGATCGCCGTCGTTTTGATCGCTCCGTTCGCGATCTTCAACCTCGACCCCGTGCTCACACTCTTCTCGTGGTTCAGCGGACTTGCCGTTGCCGCGCTCGTCGCGCTGTATGTGCTCTGCTGTGCGGCCGTCGTCACGTACTTCGCCCGCAATGGCATCCGCGGCAAGATCTGGCAACACTATGTCGCGCCGATTCTCGCCGGCGCGGCCTTGATCGGGGTGCTCTGGCTGGTTGTCGCGAACTTCACCGTCCTTATCGGAGGAGACGTCACCCTGGCTGGCATCCTGCTCGGCATCGTTCCCATCGTGTTCGTCGTGGGATCGGTGACCGACCGGCAACACAAGGCGTCGAAGCGGCTTCACGAATCGGTGCGCGCAGCGAGCAGAGGCTGACCAGCATGCGTAGCGCGACGCGAGCAGAGTTGTGCGCCTCGCTCACCGGCGCGGAGGATCCCAGACGATGCCGCTGCTCTCCGGAAGTCAGCGCGCACGGAGAGCATGCGATCGCGTGACCATCGACTTGCTTGCTCCAGGCCGGAACCGTCTGGATCAACTCGCATGGCGGGGTCAGCGAGCATCCCTCGCTGATGTATCGAACCAGCGAGTAGAGTCCCCCTCGAGACATCCGCTTACGCTGCCTGGCACGCGGACGCGGGTGGGGAGGCGTGGAATGAGCAAATACCTGATTTCGTTTCCCAACGCGGCGATGGACGTTCCCGACGAGGAGATGGCCGCGGTGGCCGACGCTGGGCACGCTGTCATCCAAGAGGCCAAGGATGCTGGTGTGTTCGTCTTCGCCGGAGGACTCGATGAGAGCGTCGAGCCCGTGCTGGTGTCGGGCGACGGCGCGGTCACCGACGACACCTATCCGCAGACCAGGGAGCTCGACGGGGGCTTCTGCATCCTCGACGTACCGTCCCGCGAGGCCGCTCTGGAATGGGCCGCGAAGATCGCGGCTGCCTGCCGCTGCCGGCAGGAGGTTCGCGCGTTCCAGTTCGATCCGCTCGTCTGACAGGAAGGGCTCCTCTGGCGCAACGCAGGCAGGACAGCGATCGGGCCACCGGCGGTGAGTGCTGCCATGCCGCGGATGGTGCTTTCAGTTGCGATCGACCTCGGGTAGATTGCGGGCCACGGCTTGCCAGTGGCGAGCATGTTCGAAAGGGTCGCGGATGCCGGACACCACCTGCCACATGTCGATCTCGCTCGACGGTTTCGTCGCCGGGCCGGATCAGAGTCGCGAGCATCCGCTCGGCAAAGGCGGAATGGAGCTCCATGGTTGGCACCTGGGCGACGAGCGTGCCAACGAGGCCGACGAGATCGCGGCCGGCTGGCTGATGCGACCGCGCGGCGCCTATCTGATGGGCCGCAACATGTTCGGCCCGATCCGTGGCGAGTGGGAGATGGACTGGCTCGGGTGGTGGGGGCCCGAACCGCCCTATCACGCACCCGTGTTCGTGCTGACCCATCACGCCCGAGAGCCGATCGAGATGGAGGGCGGGACGACCTTCCACTTCGTCACCGACGGCTTCGACGCCGCCTACGCGCGGGCGCGTGAGACCGCCGGCGAAGGCGGCGTGGACATTGCGGGAGGCGCCTCCACCGTGCGGCAGGCGCTCACCGCCGGTGTCGTCGACGAGTTCACGTTCGACATCGCTCCCGTTCTGCTCGGATCAGGCGAGCGGATCTTCGACGGCGTCCAATCTTTCGGCTTTGAGCCTGTCGAGGTGCTGCATTCGCCGCTGGCCACGCACATCCGCTACCGCCGGCCGAGTTGAGCCCCGACACGCTCGACGTTCGCTACGGAAGTGACCGCCTGTCGCCCCGCTGTCGGCGCACGAAGCCGTCGCGCTCCGGTCAGGATGCGACGGCTTGCACCGCCTCGGGCACCGCAATGTCCGACCGCGTCGAAGCCGTCAGATCGATGACGTAGGTGCCGCGGAGTGCGATGGCCGTAGGGTCTATGGCGACTCCGGCCCGTGGAGCGCTTTCACTGTTCATGTCTCCAGCCAAGCGGCCCGGACAGGGCGCTGTCGTCCGCCCGTGGGCGTGACGCCCTCATCCTTTGGGAGGAAATGCACGCCAACTCGCCCTCGCGCCGGACGCACGGCTCTAGCGTGGGGGGATGCTCCAAGCTCCTGCTGATCGTCGCTGGCTCATCGAGCCGATCCTCGGCCTCGCGCTCGTGGTCATCTGGGCCCTCGGGTTCAGCGCCCCATTGGTGACCTTCGTCCCGATGCGTGCAGACATGTTCATACTCACAACCCCGTACGCGTGCCTGATCACGGTTGGCCTCGCGGCAGCCGTCGCGCTCAGCCGCGTTGCAACCCGTGCCTCACTCGTCGTCGTCGGCGCGCTTCTCGCCCTTCAACTGCTTTTCTGGCCCGCCCGGTTCAGTTGGAACGGCTGGCCGGCCTATCTGATGCTGCTCGTGTTCGCCGCACTCGTCGGACTCCATTCGACCGGACGGATGCGCTTCGTTGCGCCGTTCGTCTTGGTGCTTTACGCGGGAGTGGTCTCGGCTCTACTGGTGCTTCCCCGCTTCAGCGGGACCAGCATCGATGGATTGACCAACGGCAAGCACCTGTCGACGATTGCCCTCATCCCGGACCTCGCGGTTTATGGCGGCGCGGCGGCGATGATCACGTTCGGCTTCTGGTACCTCGGGCGTATGCTCCGCCAGGTGGCCTCAGCGCCGCGCGCGCACGCGGGTGAAACCGAGCGTTCGGGCATTGGCAGCATCGAAGGCGTGCTGCTTCACCTACGGCCCGCGCTGGAGCCCGCCATCGCCGTCGCCTTCTACGTGTTCTGGATCATTGCGGAAGCCGGTCGGTCGGGCGCGTGGCCGTGGCCGTCGTTTCCGTTCACGCTCGGGCTTCTTGCGGCGTCCATCGCAGTGGCGCGGCAATATCCCCGGGTGGCGGTCGCGCTCCCTGGCGTCGTGCTTGCGATCCAGCTCATCGGCATTCCCACCCGGTTCAGTTCCACGACCTGGCCGGTGTACTTGGCCGTTCCCGTCACCTTTCTGATCGTGAGCGCGACGGCGGATGGGCGCACCCGCTGGCTTTTCCTACCGATCGCGACCGGGTATGTCGCCGCCATTACGACGCTGATGACTGTTCCCGCGCTGTCTCAAGATAACGGCTGGACATCATGGGTCGGCGCCGGCATCTCGGTTCCCAACGTCGTCGGAAGCTTCGCGGGCGTTCTCATGGTCGGCCTGATCCTCACCTCAGCAGCCTGGTTCATAGGTTTCGGCCTGCGAGCATCGCAGCAGAAACGAGCCGCCGACGCGAAGCTCGGCGAAACCGTCGACGAACTCCACTCTGCCGAGATCGAGTTGGTCGTCGCCAGCGAACGCGATCGCATCGCCCAGGACGTGCACGACATCATGGCGCATTCGCTGGCTGTGATCATCGCGCAAGCCGACGGCGCGCGTTTCATCGGGCCGCGACGGCCGGATGCGATCGGCGAATCGCTCGAACGGATCGCGGCATCCGCCCGCACGTCACTGGCCGAGGTGCGGATGCTGATCGAGTCGCTGGTCGAGGATCCCGACGGCCATTCGAATCCCACTCTCGAGAACCTGGGCGAACTCGTGGAGCGGATGCGCGGGGCGGGCTTGGTCATGACCGTCGACCACTTCGGCGACCCCGCGACACTCACCCCCGGACAACAACTGGCCGTGTACCGCATTGCGCAGGAGAGCCTGACGAACGCACTCAAACATGCCGGCGCCAAGCCGACTGCTCGACTCACGCTCGATTGGCGTGGCCCGGGACTGGCGGTCACGGTCGCTTCAAGCGGGGAGCCGCGGCCCCGACCGGAGGCGAACGTGGGCGAACGCGGACACGGTCGTGGGCTCCACGGCATGCGCGAACGTGCGCGGCTGGCCGGTGGCTGGCTCACCGCCGACGTGGACGAAGACACGCCGGGCGGTTACCTGGTCACCGCATTCGTGCCGACGGCATCCGTTGTCGAACATGCGCCGGAGGTACCGCCGGAGGTCGCCTTGGCGGGAGCAGAAACAGGTCCGCGGTGAGTGCGATCCGAGTCGCGATCGCCGACGACCAGCAACTGTTCTGCTCCGGCATCCAAATGCTCATCGAGTCGCAGCCCGACCTGCAGTTCGTGGGCGCAGCCCACGACGGAGAAGCGGCTGTCACTCTCGCCGGCCAGGCTCGTCCGGATGTCATGTTGATGGACATCCGGATGCCGGTACTCGACGGCATCGAGGCGACCGCGCGCATCGTGGCCGGCTCGCAGAACCGCGGGGCGCAGCCCAAGGTCATCATGCTCACGACGTTCCAACGCGATGAGGCGGTCGTTCGGGCGATCCATGCCGGTGCCGACGGCTTCATCATGAAGGACACCACGCCGGAGTTCGTGCTCGCCTCGATCCGCACAGTCCACGCAGGGCACTCGGTGATCGCGCCCAGTGACACGGCCGACATCATCCGGGCGCAGGCGTCACAGCACCACCGGGAGCCGGTCGCCGACTCCATCACCGTGCTCTCCGCGCGCGAGAAGGAGGTCTTCCTGTTCGCGGCGCGTGGCCTCAGCAACGCCGACATCGCTCAGACCGCTTACATCAGCGAGGCGACGGTCAAAAGCCATATCCGAAGCATCCTGGCGAAGCTGTCGCTCACCTCACGCGTGCAGATCGTGGCGCACGCCTATGAGAACGGGTTATTGCGCTGAATTGCGGTCGTTGATTCGGGGATCATCGCCGCGTCCTCCCGCAGCCGGCGCGCTCGTACACTGAATCGGCGGCGCCGATGACTCAGCAAAGGTGCTTTTCGAGGCAAGGAACGCGAGTGGCAGACGAACAACGCGAAGACGAGCGTGAACACCTCTTCGACCTCAACAGGGCTGAGGCATCCGCCGACCGCGCCGAATCATCCACGACGAAATCAGCGGTCCGTTCGAGCCGCATCGCGGCGGCCGCCTCTTGGGTATCCTCAGCGGGAGGCGTCGCGGCCTCACTCGGATACGTCGCGATCTATACGACGTACGCCGATGTGCTTTCAGCCGGCGTTTTCCCGCCGCTGACGCTGGGCCCGGTCGTGTTCGTGGTCGGGTGGGGATGCGTCGTCGCGGGGCTCGTTGCACTCCACGTGCGCGGAACGGATTCCGCCCGTGCTCCTTCTCTCTGGCTCGCGGTCTGGTTCGCGCTGCTCGGCGTAGCGTTGACGGCTGCGGCATGGGCGAACAACGAGCCGGAGTCGATCGGATTCTCGTGGTCGCTTCCCGTCGGAGTCGGCACCATCGCAGCCGCAGCGTTGCTCGGCCTGATCGGCCTCGCCGAGCTGTCCGACCGGCGCAAAGGCCCCCAAGAGGGGCTGCGGAACCTCGCGCGGCGGCGACGTGCCGTGGGCGTGGTGCTCGGGATAGCGGGTCTGCTGGTCGCCATTGTCTTCGACGTCTACAATCTTGGAATCACGTTCTCCGACTCGTATCCTCCAGATCTCTGGGGGCAGTCGCCCCTCATCTGGGGCCTCATCGGATTCTCAGTTGCGGCATCGGGCGTCTTCATCGGCATGGTTCTTGCCCGTGGAATCAGGCGGCCGATCGGCGGCTGGCGGTTCCTCTGGATTGCGGGCTGGTTCACGTGGTCTGGATTCGTGTTGACGAGCATCGGCGCTGCTGACATGTACTGGATCGTGTCCACCGCCTTCGGGTGGGGCGAGATATTCGCCTACTTCATTGCCGCAGGCATCACTCTGCTGTTATTCGGCGCGGGCATGGCGATCGTGGGCGTCGCGCTGCAGTTCCAACCGCCCGCCCCGCGCCAGCCCCTTGCCGATCGCACCCGCCCCGATAATCTGGAAGGGAGGCTCGACGAGCGGGCAGATGCGGAGGCGACGTGAGTTCCGATTCCGCCGCCGGCGGCGGCGCCGCGGTGAACGCGCGCTACTGCGCGCCGTTCCTCGCAGCTCTGCCTGTCACGGGTGCCGCCATCTCGTCCCTCGGGTCGTTCATGGCGCCGGAGACGATCTGCGCGAGCGACATCAACGCGGCGCGTCTGGACGAGTTGCAGTTCGATCTGGGGGAGGGCCCCTGCTGGGATGCTTCCCGAACGCGCCGCCCGGTGCTCGCTGCGGATCTGCGCACCCGCCCGGATCACACGTGGCCGGCATTCGTCGACGCCATCCAGGGGATGCCGATTCGCGGGCTCGTCGCCTACCCCTTGCTGCTCGGCCCACTCAGCGTCGGCGTGGTCGACATGTACAGTTCGTCAGCCCTGGCGTTCGGCGAAGATCAGAACCACGAGGCGCAACTGCTCGCCAGCAAGGCGGCGCGTTCGGTCGCCCGGGAGATCTTCTCGCGCATCACCGCCGACCCGGACGCGCCGGCGGAGCCGGAGAGCGAGTACTCGCGACGTCACATCCATCAGGCCACCGGCATGGTGCTCGCGCAGCTGAACGTCTCGGCCGCCGATGCGTCGCTGATCCTGCGTGCGCACGCTTTCGCCACGGGGCGCTCCCTCAGCGACGTCGCTCAGGACGTGATCGAGTGGAAGCTCGACTTCGCGCGCGACCTCGACGAAAGCGATCGCCCATGACGACCGAAACGAACCGAGAAGAACGGCTGCTGCGCGCGCTGGTGACGCTCGCCGACACGCTCGTCGTGGGCTACGACGTCGTGGACCTGTTGCAGGGTCTTGTGGAACGTTGCATCGAACTGCTCGACGCGACGGATGCCGGCATCCTGCTCGTCGGGGGTGACGGGCGTCTCGAAGTGGTGGCGTCGTCCGACGAGCGCACCCAGCTCATCGAGTTGCTGCAGTTGAACTCGGATGCCGGACCGTGCGTCGAATGCTATCGAACGGGGAAGCCCGTCTCGCTTCCCGAGATCGACACCGGCGCCGAGCAGTGGCCGTCGTTCCGCGACCAGTCGCTGGCCCAGGGGATCCACGCCGTGCATGCCGTGCCGTTGCGGCTGCGTGAGACGACGATCGGGTCGCTCAACCTCTTCCGCGAGAAGCGGGGCGAGCTTTCGAGCTTTGATCTGATCGCCGCGCAGGCGCTGGCCGATGTGGCCACCATCGGCATCCTGCAGGAGCGCACCATCCAGGAGAGCGAGCAGGTTCGCCAGCAGTTGCAGCACGCGCTCGACAGCCGGGTGGTGATCGAGCAGGCCAAGGGCGTCGTGAGCTACTTGAACCGCATCTCGGTCGCCGACGCGTTCGCGCTGATCCGTACTTACGCTCGCGCCCATCAACTCGGCATCGGTCTGGTGGCTGAAGCCGTCGTCGCGCGGCGCTTGACGCTGAGTCCGCATCCGGTCGACAACGGATGATTCAGCGCCTGCAACGGCGTCCGCCCGAATTCAGGCCGAAGTGAATAGCGTTCGGCGCGCTCAGTCCTCGAAGACGGGCACGTGCTCGCCGTCGCCCTGCGGCAACAGCCAGGGCGGATCCAGCCGGGTGATGCGGTGCTGCACGTCGGCAAGCGTCGACGGTTCGCGCAACTCGGCTCCGATGGTCGGGCACTCGATACTCGACAGCGTTCCGCCGCCCAGCATTATGCTCGCCCGCCGCTTCTCGCCCCGATCATCGAGGAACGGAACTTCGACCACATCGAACTGGTGGGCCCGCGTGAGCGCCAGCCCGTAGGCGAGCACTGCGTCGGCCAATTCGGAACCTGTCGCGATGGACATGGCTCCCGCGTATACGATCTTCATCGTCCTGCTTTGACTTCCTGATGCTAGCTATGAGTCGCTGCCGGGGTCCGGGGCAGATCTTGGAACGTCACCGCGCGGGCCTGCGCTCGCGTCGAGCGATGCGGCTATAGTAACGCCCCGTTCGAGCGCGCGGTTCGGCTGGTAGGCATTGCCCCGGCGAGGTACACTAGCGCCTCGTCTTCCGACATCAGGGTCATTCCGTCGTGCGACCAGGCCGATGCGATGAGGGCTTCGACCCACGCTCGGTTGATCGAGTGGGTGTGGGCCTCGGTGTACTCGAACTGCAACGAGATCGATGGCGCCAGCCAGAGAGAGACTCGACCCGAGCCCTGAGCGGCCGGGATGGACCAATTGAGAACGAACGACTCCCCGCGCCTGAGCTTTGTACTGACCGCGAGCTTCAGGTGCGCCAAAGTACGGTCGTCCAATTCGAAAGAGCCTTGATCGCCGTACACGAGCTTGCCCACAGTTTCCTCCCCTACGGGCGTCCGCCGACAGTGCTCATACTGCTCATGCCGCATCAGTCGATGACTAAACTTTAGGCTCTTATTCTCCCGGCGGAAAGGTCTTGACGTGACACCCGGGGGACGACGCGCGTGCTGCGCGACAATAGTCCGATGAGGACGTCGCCGCGCTCGCAGCTCCGCGGGACGATCGACCGTCTGCTGAGGCGTGGACTGGCCGATTTCCTGTTCACGGCCGTCGTATGTCGGGTCGCGATCGATGGGAGGGATGCCGCGACCGTCGCCCTGGGAACGAAGGCAGCGGTGAGCGACGATGGCCGGCTGATCGCGCCGGACGCCCGAGAGCAGGTCGACGACGGCACGCTCTTCGACCTCGCATCGGTGACCAAGGTATTCTCCGCACACACCCTGCTGTCGCTCGTCGAGGGCGGCGCATTACTCCTGGACGGCCCGATCGGGTCCGTGCTCGCCGAGTATCGCACCGGAGCCAAGGCGTCGGTGACCCTGCGTCACCTGCTCACCCATACCTCCGGGCTGCCCGCGGAGTGGCGCGGCTGGTCGGCGCCGCTGCTGCGCGCGGCCGCCGAACGGGCACCGGGCGTCGAGCCGTTTCGGCGCTGGCCGTTCGACGACCGGGATGAGCTCATCGCCGACCTGCTCGCCATGCCGTTGGAAGCCGAGCCGGGCGCTAAGTGGCAGTACTCGGACGCCGGATACAACACGGCGATGGTGTTGGCCGAACGGGCCACGGGCGAGCGTTGGCCGTCGCTGGTGACCGCACACACGCTGGCCCCCCTCGGCTTGGATGAAGCGACCTTCACCCCCGATCGTTCGGCGGCCGCCGCCACTGAGTACCAGCCGCAATACCGCCGTGGCGTCGTGCGCGGGATCGTGCACGACGAAGCATCCTGGTCGTTGGGCGGGGAGAGCGCCAACGCCGGCATATTCGCCTCTGCCGATGCTTTGCTGCAATTCGGCGAGCAGATCCGCAGCTCCGACCGCTGGGTGCGCGGTGACGCTTTGTGGCGAGACCGGCTCGAGGGCATGCTGGGGCCGATCGGCGTGCGTGGGGGGCCGCCGTTCGGGCAGAGCCTCGGTCTGCGGATCGGTGAGACTGCGTGGATGAGTGGGGCCGGCCGCGAGTCGCGGGGCCACACCGGGTTCACGGGCACCTCCCTGCAGATCGATCGTGGAGCGAAGGCGACCGTGGTGCTGCTCACCAACCGGGTTCATCCGCACCGGGATGGCCCGAGCCTGCACCCGTTGCGCGCGGCGATCGCCGAGGCCGTGTTGAGCGCATCCGCCCGGTGAGCGGAACTC
Organism: Humibacter sp.; assembly: GCA_035564555.1. Taxonomy (GTDB): domain Bacteria; phylum Actinomycetota; class Actinomycetes; order Actinomycetales; family Microbacteriaceae; genus DATMTS01. The sequence goes on along the minus strand of DATMTS010000067.1, from coordinate 24,754 downwards.
CCGCGAGCTGGCCGGCCCCCGGACGGCGGGCGCGCCCGGTCGAGCACGAAGAACGGGAACCCTGGGGGCGGAGCGACCCGAACACTCGGCCCCCAGGATCCCTTGGGGTGGGTCCACCGGGAAAGGCACCATTTCCGTCTCCCTATGGGAGTCCGGGATGTCACATCCGGCGAACGTGATTACAGACTATGCGTTCGACGTGCCGCAGATAAGGGCTTGACTCCTGCCAATCCGCCAGTGTAGGCGCGCGGCCGGTTCAGGGGCCGGAGGTCCCGGAGTTGCCGTATCGCTGCACGAAGGCGCTCAGCAGCCTGCCCGGCCAGGTGACTGCGGGCGCGGCGAGCATGGCGGTTTCGGCCTGTTCGAGTTGGTTCGAAGGAAAGTAGCCTTCGTGGCGGTAGGCACGCATGCGCGCGATCAGGTCGTCCAACTCGAGTTCGGGATGGAACTGGGTCGCGTAGGCATTGCGGCCAACGCGGAACGCCTGCACCGGGCAGTTCGCGGCCGTCGCGAGCAGAGCGGCCGACGAGGGCAGTGTGCTGCACGCCTCCTTGTGCCCGACGAACGCGTGGAAGCGGTCAGGCAACTCGGCGAACAGCGGGTCTGCCCGGCCGGCGTCGGTGAGTCCGACCTGGGCCGCCGCGACGAGTTCGCCGAACTGCCGGTCGATCACACCGCCTTGGTGAACGCCGAGCGTTCCGACCCCGTAACAGGCACCGAAGAACGGGAAGTCGCGTTCGATCACCTCGTCGAGCAGCAGCGCCATCTCCGTTTCGACCCGGCGCTGCACCGCCGACTTCGACTCGAACGAGTCGCTCGCGTTGAAGGGGCTGCCGCCGACGAAGATGCCCGAATAGTCCTCGAGGTGCAGGGCCGGCATGGATTGCCGTTCGAGCCGGATGCGTCGGAGCTGATCCGGTCGCAGGCCGCCCAGCCGAAGGAATGCCGCGTACTCGGCGTCGGCGATCGTCTCATCGGTGCGCGTCGCCAGCAACAGGAAGGGCCTCACCGAACCAGGCTAGACCGTGTCCGCGCGAGCAGGAGAGCGCGCGCGGAGACGGGGCTAGGCTGGCGTCATGGCCGAAGATCTGCGTGGCCGAGACGATGTTTCGCTTCTCGTCACCGAGTTCTACCGGCGTGCGTTCGCCGACCCCATGCTCGGCCACATCTTCATCGACATCGCCCGGATGGACCTCGAGCATCACCTGCCGATCATCACCGATTTCTGGCAGACGGTGCTCTTCCGAGCGGGGCTGTATCGGCGCAATGCACTGGCCATGCACGTGGCACTGAACCGCCGCGTGCCGCTCACAGCGCAGCACTTCGGCCGATGGCTGGAGCTCTGGCGAAGCACCGTCGACGACAATTTCACGGGCGAGAAGGCGGAACTGGCGAAAGTGCAGGCCACCCGCATCGCCGGCTCGATGCAACGGCGGCTGCAGGGACGATCGGGTAGCGAATTCGAGACGCTGCGCCTGCGAGACGAGACGGGCTCGTGAGGCGGGTCGCCTAGAGGCGTCACCTGTCGTCGACGACCTGCTCCAGCACGTGACGACCGAGCGCGGCCATGCGCGGATTGTCGTCAGAATGGGCGGCAAGCGCGGTTCCCAGGTTCAGCGCCCAACCCCGTGCCCTGCGCCAGGTGGCGGCATCCGCGGGGCGCAGAGCCTGGTGGCTCTCGCGGAAGACCGCGCGCGCCTCGGCATTGAAGAACAGCCAACCCGCGGCAAGGTCGGTGGCGGGGTCGCCGGCGGTGAGGTCGCCGAAGTCGAGAAGCGCAGCGAGTCTCGGCGGTTCGCCGACCGTGAGCAGTACGTTCGCGGGGTGGAGATCGCCGTGCAGCCAAAGCGCGGGTCCCCGCCACGGCGGGGTGTCGACCAGTTCGTGCCATAGGGCACGGAGCGCGCCGGCGTTCGGGATGCTGCCGCTGCCCAGCCGTTCCAGCACCGCGTGGGTGCGGGTGTCAAGGGGAACGCCGCGAACCGGATTGCGCGGAACCGCCGCATCGAGCACACCGCCCCTCGTCTGCGCCGGCTCGTGCAACTCAGCCACGATCGTGCCGAGGTCGGCGGCGACCGCCGCGCGTCGCGAAACCGGTACTTCGGATGCGGCGATCCCGTTGAACCACGGCACGATGCTCCACGACCACGGGAAGTGCTCCGAGGGCGCACCCGCACGCACCGGGGCGGGGATGGGCACATCGAGCCGACCGGCGATCGTGGGCAGCCAACGCTGCTCGTTCTCGATCAACGCCGCGGCCGCCCGGCGCCGTGGCAGACGCACCGCCAGACTGTCGCCGAGCCGGAAGATGACGTTGTCCCAGCCGTTCTCCACGAGGGTCAGCCGGTCGAGCAGATCGGGATGCTGCGCCTGAATCAGCCGGCCCACCAGAGCCACGTCGATGTCGACCTCGGCGATCGGCATGTCCATCGACTCCTCCCTCCCGTGCCGCACCGAGCACTCTCATAACCGTTCATAGCAACGCCATGGCTGGGACATGGTCATTGTGCGGGCGTGCGCGTTCAACTGTATGGCGAAGCGACACTCGATCGACGACGAGCAGAAGGAAGAGCCATGATCACGCACATCGAGGCCGGGCCGGGCGCCGAGGGGCGCGCGAGCAGCAAGCGAACCAACCGCATCGTCGCGCTCGCCGTGACCGGCACCGCGGTCGTCGTCGCGGCAGGTATGGCAGCCACCTTGATCACCTCCAGCGCGCTCCTGAACGCGATCACCACCGACGCGTCGCGTGCTGCACAGCACTCGGCGCTCAACGATTCCGGCGCGGTGGACCAGACTCCCAGCGGAACCGCGACCGGCACCGCCTCGGACGCTCAGATGCGCGGCATCGTGGACATCGACACGGTGCTGGCGTATCAGGGCGCCGAGGCGGCGGGCACGGGAATGGTGCTGACCGCGGACGGCGAGGTGCTCACGAACAACCACGTCGTGGAGGGAGCCACCGCCATCACCGTCACGGTCGTCTCGACCGGCCGCCGATACAGTGCCAGCGTCGTGGGAACGGATGCGACAGACGACGTCGCGGTGCTGAAACTCGCCGGAGCGTCCGGCCTCGCCACCGCGGTCCTCGCCGCGCACGCCGCCATCAGCGCCGGCGACCGCGTCACGGCGGTGGGCAACGCCGGCGGTACGGGCCGGCTGGTCGCCGCATCCGGAACCGTGACCGCGACCAGCCAAACCATTACGACGCAAGCGGAGGAATCCGTGGCATCCGAGACGCTCAACGGCCTGATCGAGACCGACGCGGCGATCGTGGCCGGAGACTCGGGCGGTCCGCTCTACAACGCGTCGGGCCGGGTGATCGGCATGGACACCGCGGCTTCGACCGGCGGCACGGGTGGTGGCTCGGGCGGCGGCGCAGGTTCCAGTGGCAGCGGTTACGGCGGGTCGGACTACGGCACCAGCGCAAGCACGGGCTCGGCGGGCGAGCACGCGTACGGGTCGTTTGGCTCCTACGGGTCGTACGGTGGGGCAGGCCCGACAGGCTCATCCGGCTCCAGTACCGCGGCCGCGGCCTCGGGCTACGCCATCCCGATCGCGGATGCGCTGGGCATCGTGCGGCAGATCGAAGCGGGCAAGGCGAGCACCGCCGTGCAACTCGGATCACCGGCCTTCCTCGGCGTCGAGGTCCGCTCAGCCTCGCTCGGCGGGTACGGCTACGGGCGCGGGCAGAGCGCCGGGGCAATCGTCGAACAGGTGGTCGAGGCGACACCGGCTGCCGCCGCCGGCCTCGTACCGGGCGACATCATCGTCTCCCTCGGCGGCGCGAGCATCACGTCGGCAAGGGATCTGACCGCCGCTCTCGGGCAGCACAAGTCCGGCCAGCAGGTTCAGCTCGGATGGCTGGACGCAGCCGGCAGCAGGCAGACGGCGACCGTCACGCTGGCCACCGGGCCGGCGCTGTAGCGCGCAGCGCCGTGCCGTGACGTCAGCGCGCAGCGCCGTGCCCCGACGTCTCAGGTGAGGGTGCCGCTCAGGGTGTGACGAACCTGCCGGCGTCGGCGTCGGTGGCGGACTGGTTCTTCAGCACGAAGTGCTGCTTCTTCCCGGTCGCGGTGTATGGCAGTTCCGGCACGAAGGTGTAGCGCCGCGGGCGCTTGTATCCGGCCAGTGCGACGCTGGCCCGGCAGTGCTCGTCGAGCGACCGCGCAGCCGCCGCGGCATCCGTGAGCCTGCCCGGCCGGGGTTGCACGTAGGCGACGACGAGTTCGCCCCACTCCTCGTCGGGTAGTCCGACGACGATGGAGTCGGCCACGTCGGGATGCCGCGCGAGCACCTCCTCGACCTGTACCGGATGCACGTTCTCGCCGCCCGAGATGATCATGTCGTCCTTGCGCCCGATGATCGTCACGATCTCGTTCTCATCCCAACTGGCGAGGTCGCCCGGATAGATCCATCCGTCGCGGAACTTCTCCGCCTCCTCCTGCGGGTTGCCGATGTAGGCGTAACCGGCCTTGGTGGATCGCATGATCACCTCGCCGATCTCGTGGCCGTCCTTGGCGGCGTGATCATCGGGGGCCGCGATGTGGTCCTGGTAGACCTTCACCACCGCCACGTCGTCGTCGAGGCAGGCGCGACCGGCCGCGCCTGCGGCCTCGGGCAGGTCGTCGGGCCGCAGGTACGTGTTCCAGAACGCCTCCGTGGTGCCGTAGCCGTTCGCGATGCGCTTGGTGAGCACCCGCTGGTAACGCAGCGCGGCGGCCCGATCCAGCGGGGCGCCCATCGTGACGATGCCGTGCAACGAGCCGAGGTCGCGCGGCCGTTCCTCCTGGGCATCCGCCAGGCGTTCGAGGTTGGTCGGGGCTCCGATCACATAAGTCAGCCCGTGCTGCTGGATGCTGTCGAGCACGATGTCGGGGTCGAACCTCGGAAGGGTCACGACCTCGGCACCCACGTAGAACGCCGTATTCGGTCCGGCGCAGTAGTTGCCACCGCGATGGAACCACGGCGACATGTTCATGGTCTTGTCCGTCGGCGCCAGGGGGAAGTGCATGATCACGTCGTGTGCGGTCAGCACCTCGTTCAGGCTCGTCAGCGGAACCGCCTTCGGCATGCCGGTCGTGCCCGAGGTGTACAGGCGCGACGTCTCATCCCATGTGTTCCCGTCGGCCGGGGCCCGGAACGTCGGAGCGTCGTCGGCGATGAGCTCGTCGAATCGGATCGCGCCGGGCAGCAGTTCTCCTGCGCCCACTCCGGCGAGCACGCGCGGGGCGTGCTCGGCGAGTTCGAGCGCGGTGCGAACCTCGTCGCTCGCGTTCGTGTCGTAGACGAAGACGACCGGGCGCGAGGAATCCAGGATGCTCGCCGTCTCGGCCGGAGCCAGCCGGAAGTTCATCGGGGAGCTGACCGCCCGCAGTCCTTGTGCGGCCAGATACAGGAAGGCGAACTCGGGAACATTCATCAACTGGTAGCCGACGATGTCACCCGTGCCGACGCCATGAGCAGACAGCCCCGCCACCAGTCCACCGGTCACCTGCCCGAGTTCGGCATATGTCCAGGAGCGCCCGCTCGGCGGATCGGTCAGCGCAGGACGGTTCGCATAGCGGTGCGTGTTGCGTTCGAATGCGGTCGCGTAGGTGAAGTGGTTCTCGAAGACGCGGCGCAGAACGGTGGGGTCGTAGTCGGTGTTGCCCGTCTGGGCTTCATCGGCGGTGAGGGTCATGAGTTCCTCCGGATGCCGTCGTGGGTGTGGAGATCTCAGTTTAGGTGAGTGCGGCGTAATATCGTGATATCACTTTACGAGGTCATGGAGGCGACCAGATGAATGCTGCTGCCGACGGGCAACGCCCGGATTCGGCTCCGTTCGAGCACTCCGGCGCCCGGGTGGATATTCAGGAGCGCGCCGCCGGCTCGCTGAACGGCGCCTACGGCGTCGTCGCGCTGGTCGTCTTCGTGATCGTCGGCGTCGTACTGATCCGAAGCGGGCAGACCCGCTTCGTGATCCTGCCGGTGCTCGGATTCGCCCTGGTGCTCGGGTCGCTGGTGATCGTGCAGCCCGGCGAGACTCGCGTCGTGCAGTTCTTCGGCGGGTACGCCGGGACCGTTCGACGCGCAGGGTTGTCGTGGGTCGTGCCCCTCTCGACCCGCAGAAAGATCAACGTTCAGGTGCGGAACTTCGAGACACGCCATCTGCGCGTCAACGATGCCGACGGCAACCCGGTCGAGATCGCGGCCATCGTCGTCTGGCAGGTCGCCGATACCGCCAAGGCCGTGTACGCGGTCGATGACTACCTCGACTTCGTGTCGGTGCAGGCCGAATCGGCCCTGCGACAGATCGCGACCACGCACCCGTACGACACGGCGAGCGGAGACGGCACGTCGCTTCGCGGCTCCACCGAAACGGTCGCCAGCGAGTTGTGCCACGAGGTCACCTCGAGGGTGGCCCTGGCCGGGATCGAGGTCGTCGAGGTGCGCATCAGCCACCTCGCCTATGCACCCGAGATCGCGCAGGCGATGTTGCGCAGGCAGCAAGCCGGTGCCGTGGTGCAGGCTCGCTCGCGCATCGTCGAGGGCGCGGTGGGCATGGTCGAGATGGCGCTCGACCGGCTCAACGAGAGCGAGTACGTGACCCTCGACGACGAGCGCCGGGCGGCGATGGTGAGCAACCTCATGGTCGTGCTCTGCAGCGACCAGCCGGCATCCCCGGTCGTGAACACCGGAACGCTCTACTCGTCATGAGCAGCGAACGCAAACAGCTTCTGCTGCGCCTTGACCCTGCCGTGCATGACGCCATCGCCCGCTGGGCGGCGGGGGAGTTGCGCAGTGTCAACGCGCAGATCGAGGTTCTGCTGCGCGACGCGCTGAAGAGGGCGGGTAGATTGCCGAAGGATGTGGCACCCATCCGCAAGCGCGGACGGCCGCCGCTGAATTGACGGATCGCAGGTCGATCACGTCGATCCACCGGATAAAGTGATATCATATTAGTGCCTGATCCGATCAGGCTTCATCGAGATGGGGATGTCATGGCATCAGCGACGCCGCACGTGGTTCCGAGGGTGAGTCGCGATGAGTGACCCGGCGCAGGTGCAGCCCGTCCTCGAGGTCGAGAACCTTCGCGTCGTCTACGGTGCACGGGTCGCCGTCGACGAGGTCAGTTTTCGCATCGAGCCGGGGGAGATCTTCGGGCTCCTCGGCCCCAACGGCGCGGGCAAGACGAGCACCCTCAGCGCCATCGAGGGGCTGGTGAAGCCGAAGTCGGGTCGTTCGTTGATGGGAGGCATCGACACGGTGAAGCGCCCGTTGGAGGCGAAGTTCCGTCTCGGGGTGCAACTGCAATCCTCCAGTTTCCAGCCGGAACTGACGATCCGGCAGATCGCCGGACTCTACGCGGGTCTCTACGGGATGCGGCTCTCCCGTGAGCGGATCGACGCGGACTTGCGCGCGATCGGACTCGATTCGGAATCCGGCAGACGATTCAAACAGCTCTCCGGCGGCCAGCAACAGCGGATGGCACTGTATATCGCGGCGATCCACGAGCCGCTCCTCCTGTTGTTGGATGAGCCGACGGCGGGGCTGGACCCACAGTCTCGTCGCGCGCTGTGGCAGCGCATCGAGCTGGCTCGAACCGCCGGACGAAGCGTCCTTCTGACCACGCATTCGATGGAGGAAGCGCAAGCGGTGTGCGACCGGGTGGCCATCATCGACCACGGCAGACTGCTCACGGTCGGCACGCCGTCCGATCTGATCGCGAAACACAAGGATGATCCGGCCGTGCTCGCGATCGCGCGCGGCGCCGTCACCCTCGAAGACGTGTTCATCGGACTGACGGGAAGTGAGATCCGTGACTGAGATGACGAGCGTCCGCCCGCCGCTGGGCCTGGCGATGAGGTCGCTGCTTCGAGCAGACTCGATCGTCCTGCTCCGCAACAGGGTCTCCGCGACCTTGGGAATCGTCCTGCCGATCGTGCTTGTCGTGGCGACCAGCTTCGGAAAGACTCAAACCCGGTTCGGCGGTGCAGACCTGGTGATCGCCTTGGCGCTGACCATCGGCCTGCTCACCTCCTGCGTTCTGGGGTACAGTCTGAGCCTTGCGCACGACCGCGACATCGGAGTGCTGCAACGGCTTCGGGTCGCGCCTGCGCCGACCTGGATGATCATGACCAGCCGGCTCTGCGTCCAGGTCGTCAGCAATCTGATCGCCTCCGTGATCGTCGTCATCGTCGGCTCGATCCTGCACGGCCTCACGCTCACCGGCGGTCAATACGCCCTCGTGCTCATCGTCGCCGTCCTCGGCGCGGCGGTGTTCTTGGCGATCGGGCAGGCGCTCGTCGGATTGGTGCAGTCGGCCAGCGCCGTCAACGCGATCGGTCGCATCCTTTTCATCGTCCTGTTGCTCCTCGGGATCGTCGGCGGAACGGGCATCCTCGGCGACACGGTGAAGTCGATTTCCGGGTGGACGCCTGTGGGAGCCCTGATGACCCTCTTCGCCGATGTGCTCAATCAGTCGGCGTGGAGTGACCAAGACACGTATGCACTGCTGGTCAGCGCCGGATACATCGTCGTCTTCGCCTTCATCGGCATCCGTTGGTTCCGATGGGATTCTCGATGAGTGGCGGGCGGCGCCCGTCGCGGTGAATCAGGTCTGGCAGTGCGGGCAGAAGAACGTGTCGCGCAGTTCGAGGTCGGTGCGGCCGAGCCGGCCACGCTGAATCGGGGTCGCACAGCGGCGGCACGGCTCGCCCTCACGGCCGTAGACCCAGGAGGTGCGGCCGCGCCGGGTGTCGCCCGTCGTGCTGCGCACTACCCGGTCGCGGTTGGAGCCGATCAGCCGATGCGCGAGATCGACCGTGCGGGGCAGTTCGACAGCCCGCACCGGCCGTGTCGGCAGGATGCCACGCAAAAAGCACAGCTCGGCGACGTACTCGTTGCCGAGCCCGGCGAGGTTGCGTTGATCGAGCAGCGCAACGGCTATCGCGGCGTCCGGCAGCCGAGCGAGCCGGCGCACGGCCTCGTCGGCATCCCAGTCGGCGCCGAGCAGATCCGGCCCGAGGTGGCCGACGACATCCGCTTCGCGCGCGGTCGGAACCACCTCGAGAACGCCGAGTTCGAAGCCCACCGCGCTCCAACGCTCGGTGGCGAGCACCGCACGGGCGGAGTATGCCGGCCGGCGCCACGGCGCGCCCGGGCGGTAGAGGCGCCACTCGCCCTCCATCTTGAGGTGACTGTGGAGCGTGGATCCGCCGATGCGCATCAGGATGTGCTTGCCGCGGCTGACCACCTCGTGCACCGGCCGGCCGGAGAGGTCGACGGTGGCGAACGCCGGCACCCTCAGGTCGCAGCGCAGCAGGATGGCCCCGCCGAGTGCGTCATCCAGGGCACGGGCGGTGCGGTAGACGGTGTCGCCCTCAGGCATGGCGGGCTCCCGGCCGAAGCCGACGCCGAAGCCGACGCCGGGTCCCGGTCCCGGTCCCGGTCCTGCGCCACATCTCACGCTCCGCGCCAGAAAAGCGGGCGCGGGGCGTGAGGACTGACGCGTGGCAGATGGCGGAGCGAACAGCGGTCGGTCCCGTGCGCACGGCGGTAATCGGGGGATGCTCGGGAACACTCATGCGCGCATCCGAAGACCCCGGGGTGTCGCGGTGAACCCGGCGTCGGTCAGTGCGTCGCCGAGCGGTGTTCCCAGCACGAAAGCGCCGCCGACGGTCTCGACGGACAGCTTCTGCACGCCGCCGCGCCGCACGGTCTCGCCCAGGGATCGTGCCGCGGGCAGCAGCACGTCCGGGTCGTCGGAGAAGGCGAGCATCGTCTTGCCGCCTCGCTCGACGTAGAGCACGAGCGCGCCGTCGACGAGCACGACGAGGGCGCCGGCCTTGCGCCCGGGCCGATGGCCGGTGGGCTGCTGCGCCTGCACCGGCCAGGCGAGGGCAGCGCCGTACGGGTTCGCCGGGTCGGTCGCGGCAAGCGTGACCGCGCGGCGCGGCGCGCTGTTCGTTCCATCGAGCACGAACCCGCGCAACCGGTCGATGGTGGCCGCCGTGGAGAACTGTGCGGCGCCGAGCGACTCGATGAAGTAGCCTCGGCGGGCACGACCGGATTCCTCGAAGGTGCTGAGCACCCGGTATGCGAGGGCGAATCCGCCCGGCATGCCCTCGGCCATCACCGCGCCGCGCGTGACGACTCCGTAGCGATCCAGCAGAGTCTCGGCGGTCGCGCGTGCGCGCAGCGTGGCATCCTGCTCGGCCAGCGGCAGGATCGACCAGCGACCGGCGACGGTCGGAGGACCGCTGCGAACAGCCGACGCCGGGCGCGCGTAACCGCGCCCCACGCCCAGGCGCGTGCGCGGCGGGGTTCGAGGTCGCTTGTGCGCGCCCCGACCGCCGGTCAGAGCGCGGAGCGGCGCGAGCGTGTCGTTGGTGATCAGGCCTGCCCACGCGAGGTCCCAGATCGCCGTGACCAGCGCATCGTCATCGCGTGAACCGACGGCGTCTGAGAGCTGGCGGAAGAAGAAGGCGCCGCCGGTCGCGAGGCAGGTCAGCACCTCGCGCTGCAATTCATCCGGCTCATGCTCGACCATGGGCGGCAGGGTCAGCGGGGCGGAATCCGCCAGATGCAGGCTCAGCCAGCCGTCTCCTCCGCTGAGGCTGCCCCCTCCCGACCACACGACCTCGCCGCCGGTGGTCAGTTCGTCGAGCATGGCGGGGCTGTAGTCGGCGATGCGGGACGGCAGGATGAGCGACTCCCACGCCGAGGCCGGCACCCGCGCCCCGGCCAGCTGTTCCACCACGGATGCGACCGCATCCACACCGCGCAGAGTGCCGCCGACGTGCTGCCACGCGGGCAGGAACCGGGCGTAGGTGGTCGGCTCGACGGGTTCCACCTCCTGCCGCAGAGCCGCGAGCGAGAGCCGGCGAAGCCGTCGCAGCACATCGCTGTCGCACCACTCCGTTCCGCTCGAGGTCGGGCGGAACTCACCCTCTGTCACCCGGCGTTCGTGTTCGAGCCGGCGCAGCGTGTCGTGCACGATGGCCGTGCCGAGCCCGAATCGGGTGGCCGCCTCGGCCACCGTGAACGGGCCATGCGTTCGCGCGTAACGACCGATCAGGTCGCCTACGGGGTCGGGGACCGGTTCGATGAACGCGGCGGGAACCCCGATCGGCAGCGGCACGCCGAGCGCGTCACGAAGCCGGCTGGCGTCTTCGATCGCCGCGTGCCGCTCGGCGCCGGCGAACGAGACGCGCAGCGCCCGGTTCGCCCGAACGAGTTCGTCGAGCGCGGTTCGCGCACGGTCCGGCTCGGCATCCAGACGCTCCGCTACCTCGTCGACGGTCAGTGGTCCGAGCAGGCGCAGCAGGTCGGCGACGCCCTCGACCTCTCGCGCCTTCCGTTCCGGCGTGAGACGCTGCAGTTCGCGCTCGACGCGCTCGATCACGGCCGGGTCGAGCAGCTCACGCAGTTCGGCCCGGCCGAGCAGCTCGGCGAGCAGCGCCGCATCCACCGACAGCGCTGCAGCGCGACGCTCGGCCAGCGGGCTGTCGCCCTCGTACATGAATGCCGCGACGTAACCGAAGAGCAACGTGCGCGCGAACGGGCTGGCGGAATCCGTGCGCGCCTCGACGAGCTGAACCTCACGGCCGGCGATCCGCCGCGCGAGTCCTACCAGTGCGGGCAGGTCGTAGACGTCGCGCAGGCACTCGCGCATCGTCTCGAGGATGATCGGGAACTGCGGGAACTTGCGCGCGACCTCCAGCAGCTGCGCGGATTTCTGTCGCTGCTGCCAGAGCGGGGACCGCTTGCCGGGGTTGTACTTCGGCAGCAGCAAGGCACGCGCGGCGCACTCGCGGAATCGGGATGCGAAGAGGGCGGACCCGCCGACCTCTGCCGTGACCAGGTCGTCGAGCTCCTCGGGATCGAACACGAACAACTCGGCCGACGGCGGCTCGCCCTCGGTGTCGGGGATGCGCACGATGATTCCGTCGTCGCTGGCCACGCACGCGCCTTCGACGCCGTAACGTTCGCGCACCCGCGAGCCGACGGCGAGCGCCCACGGCGCGTGCAGTTGCATGCCGTAAGGGGAATGCAAGATCAGCCGCCAATCGCCGAGCTCGTCGCGAAAGCACTCGGCGACGAGGGTTCGGTCGGTGGGCAGGTGGGCGGTCGCCGACTTCTGCTCGGCGAGGAACGCCAGCAGATTGGCGGATGCCCGCTCGTCCAGGCCAGCGGCCTCGCACCGCGCGAGCGCCTCGGCTTCGGGTGCCGTGTCCAATTCGCGCACGAACGCGCCGATCGCGCTGCCCAGCTCGGCCGGCCGGCCGACGCCGTCGCCCTTCCAGAACGGCAGTCGTCCGGGCTCGCCGAACGCCGGAGTCACGAGCACCCGGTCGTGGGTGATCTCCTGGATGCGCCAGCTCGTCGCGCCGAGCGCGAAGACATCGCCGACCCGGGACTCGTAGACCATCTCTTCGTCGAGCTCGCCGACCCTCCGGCCCGGCCCGGTAGCACCCGGGCCGGTCCCGGCCTCCGAGTTCGCCGAAGTGCCGGCCATGAACACGCCGAACAGGCCGCGATCGGGAATGGTGCCGCCGCTGGTAACCGCGAGTCGTTGCGCGCCCGGCCGGCCGGTGATGACACCCCGGTCGCGATCCCACACCACGCGAGGGCGTAGTTCGGCGAACTCGTCGGAGGGGTAGCGCCCGGCCAGCAGGTCGAGCGTCGCGTCGTATGCGCTGCGCGGCAGAGCGCTGAACGGCGCGCTGCGGCGAACCGTGGCGAACCACTCGTCGGCGTCGATCGGCTCCAGCGCCGCAGCCGAGATGGTGTGCTGGGCGAGGATGTCGAGCGGGTTGGCCGGCACGGCGAGCTCCTCGATCAGTCCGGCCGTCATCCGCTCGCTGGCGACCGCCGAATGGATCAGGTCGGCCCGGTGCTTGGGGAACAGCACCCCCCGCGACACCTCGCCGACCTGATGGCCCGCTCGACCGACGCGCTGCAGACCGCTGGCCACCGATGGCGGCGCCTCGACCTGCACGACGAGGTCGACCTCACCCATGTCGATGCCCAACTCGAGGCTCGAGGTGGCGACGACACAGCGCAGTCGGCCCGTCTTCAGGTCGTCCTCGATGACGGCGCGCTGCTCCTTGCTGACCGACCCGTGGTGTGCTCGCGCGAGCACGGCGGCGGCCGGATCCATACCGGCGGTCTGACCCGACCCTCCGATCAGCTCGGCCGGCGGATGCCGCGGCGGGCTGGTGGCCGTCGCGGCGGCCGACAGCGCAGGAAGCCGGTCGCGCGCTTCATCCAGTCGCTCCGCATAGATCTCGTTCAGCCGCGACGTCAAGCGCTCGGCCAGTCGGCGCGAGTTCGCGAACACGATCGAGGAGCGGTGCTGCAGCACGCGGTCGACGATCGCCTCCTCCACATGCGGCCAGATCGACCCGGGTCGCGAGCCGGAGGATGCCGACGCCGACCCGGCGAGATCGACGCTCGCGCCGAGGTCGGCCATGTCGTCGACCGGCACCACGACCCTCAGGTCGAACCGTTTGCCCGAGGGCGGAGCAACGATCGTCACCGCGGTGCGCCCGCCGAGGAATCTCGCCACCTCCTGCGCAGGCCGCACGGTCGCGGAGAGTCCGATGCGCTGGGCGGGCTCGGGCAGCAGGGCATCGAGCCGTTCCAGCGAGAGCGCCAGGTGCGCGCCGCGTTTGGTCGCGGCCACCGCGTGCACCTCGTCGACGATGACCGTGTCGATGGTGCGCAGCGTCTCGCGCGCCGCCGAGGTCAGCATCAGGAATAACGACTCCGGCGTGGTGATCAGGATCTCGGGCGGGGCCTTGATCAGGGTTCGGCGGTCGGATGCCGGCGTGTCGCCCGAGCGCACTCCTACCGTGATCGCCGGCGGTTCCGTGCCGAGCCGCTTCGCGGTCTGGGTGATGCCGACCAGCGGGGCGCGAAGGTTGCGCTCGACGTCGACGCCGAGCGCCTTGAGCGGGGAGATGTACAGCACGCGCGTGCCGCGCGCGGCGTCCGCGGGGCGCGGTTCGCCCGGTTCGCCCGGCTCTCTGGGTTCTCTGGGTGCGCTGGGTTCGCCCGGTTCGCTCGACGCCGACCGTTGGTGCGCGGCGGCATCCATCAGCCGGTCGATCGCCCAGAGGAACGCGGCGAGTGTCTTGCCTGAACCGGTCGGCGCCACCACCAGCGCATTCTCGCCACGCGATACGGCATCCCACGCGCCGATCTGCGCGGCCGTGGGCGCGGTGAACGCGCCGGTGAACCACGCCCGGGTGGCCGGTGAGAAGCGTTCGAGCACGTCGCTCATCGTCCTATCCCAGCACACGCCGGCGACACCCGCAGGAGGGCGGCGCCGCGCGCATCAGGAGTTCAGCTGCGCGTTGATGAAGGCCGAGACGTCGGCGAGCTCGACCCGGCCGACTTCATGGCCGATGCTCTCGTAGATGCGCGCGTCCAGCGACGCATGACCGGGTAGCCAGGCCGCGGTGCGTTCGATCGAGCGCTTGCCGATCATCGTGTCGTTCACGCCGCGCCCCCAGAACACCGGCGGTCGCAGTTCGGCGAGCTCCGAATCGCCGGCGGCCGACCCGGCGACCACGTATCCCGACAGCTGCACCCCGTACGCGAACCGGCCGGGCGTCCGGCGCATCAGTTGCAGCACCATCGCGCCGCCCTGCGAGAACCCCAGCAGCCCTGCCGACGGATGGCCGGTCGGCGGTGCCGGCAGAGAGTCGAGCCAGCCCAGCACCGCCCGAGCCGCGGCATCCGCCTTCTCCTGGGTCGGCGTGCCGTCGACGAAGTCGGCGCGGGAGAACCAGGCGTGCCCGCCCGCCTCCGCGATCGGCGCACGCAATGACGCGATGACGGGTTCCAGCGGCAGAAACGGCGAGAGCCCGAACAGGTCGTCTTCGTCCGACCCGTATCCGTGCAGCAGGACGAGCAGCGGGCGTCCGGCCCGGTCCCGCTCGCCGGCCGACCAGCGCACCGCGTCCGGGTCGATCCTGAGCGCCGTCTCGGTCACCACTCCATCCTCCCGCAACCTGCGCACCGCCATCGACTCCGGCGATGGCTCGGGAAGGATCGCGCCGTCTCCCGATCACGCCACTCCACGAATCCGACCGTGCCGCCCCCGCGCCTCCGTATGATCGGAGCATGGCCGTGCGCACCCCCGATCCGGACCCGTTGCCCGATGACGTGCCCGACGGCATCCCGAACACCGGTCCGGGCTGGCTGACCGACGTCGAATTCGCCCAGGTGCGCGGGCGACTGCCGATCCTGTACGTCGAGGCGATGCCCGTGCGCGTGGACGGCGTGGGACAGGTGACCGAGGTCGGCATCCTGCTGCGCGCGAACGCCGTGGGGGAGATGACACGCACCATCGTCTCCGGGCGGGTGATGTACGGCGAGACGCTGCGCGACGCGCTCTATCGGCATCTCGAAAAAGACCTGGGGCCGATGGCGTTCCCGCTGCTGCCTGCCAGCCCGGTTCCGTTCCACGTCGCCGAGTACTTTCCCCTGCCGGGTGTCTCGCCCTACACCGACGATCGCCAGCACGCCGTGTCCCTTGCCTACGTGGTGCCGGTCACAGGCACCTGCGAGCCGCGGCAGGACGCCCTCGAGGTCACCTGGATGTCTCCGGCAGAGGCCGCATCGGATGCCGTCTCCGCGGAGTTCGAGGGCGGCCGCGGCGCGCTGCTGCGCGCGGGTCTCGCTTCGGTCGGCGTGCTGCCGTAATCGTCGGCGGTGCTCCGCGGGAGCATCGTGACCAGGTCGTGACTTGACGTGCGGTTTTGCGAGGTTATGATCGGGATTGTGCGATAGTGCACGAACCCTTGCACGTTCTACAAAGGAGTGAATATGCACGAGATTCCCGGCGCGCCCGAGCGCCTCCAGTTGAGCAGGCGCAGCCTCATCAAGGGCGCCGGCATCGGAGCGATCGGCATCAGCGCCGCATCGGCTCTGGCCGCCTGCACCGGCACCACCAGCGGGGGCGGCAGCACCTCCGGCGGCGGCAGCCTCACCTTCGGGTCGAACGCATCCGACGCCGTGCCGAAGAAGGCGTACGCCAGCTTCGTCTCCGCCTTCGAGAAGAAGTCGCACGACAAGGTCACCACGAACACCGTCGACCACAACTCGTTCCAGGACAAGATCAACAACTACCTGCAGGGCAGCCCCGACGACGCGTTCACCTGGTTCGCCGGTTACCGCATGCAGTACTACGCGAAGAAGGGCCTCGTCGCCGACATCAGCGACGTGTGGGACACGATCGGGTCGAACTATTCGGATGCCCTGAAGAAGGCATCCACCGGTGAGGACGGCAAGCAGTACTTCGTGCCGAACTACAACTACCCGTGGGGATTCTTCTATCGAAAGTCCGTCTGGCAGGCAAAGGGCTACCAGATTCCGACGACCATGGACCAGCTCGAGGCGCTCTGCAAGCAGATGAAGGGCGACGGCCTGATTCCGATCGGCTTCGCCGACAAGGATGCCTGGCCGGCCTGCGGCACCTTCGACTACCTGAACATGCGCCTCAACGGCTACCAATTCCACATGGACCTGTGCGCGCACAAGGAATCGTGGAACCAGAAGAAGGTCGGCGAGGTCTTCAACACCTGGAAGATCCTGCTGCCGTACCAAGACCCCAACGCGCTCGGCATGACCTGGCAGGAGGCGGCGCAGAAGCTCGGAAACAAGCAGTCCGGCATGTACCTGCTCGGCTCGTTCGTCACGCAGCAGTTCACCGACCCCGCCGTGCTGGCCGACATCGACTTCTTCGCCTTCCCCGCCGTGGCGGTCGAGGGTCAGGATGCCGTGGAGGCTCCGATCGACGGACTCATGCTGTCGAAGAAGGGCGGCCAGAACAAGGCGGCTCGCGACATGCTCGCGTTCATGGGCACCGGCAAGGGCCAAGAAGCGTACTTCGCGGTCGACAAGTCGAACCTGATGACGGCGAAAGACGCCGACATCTCCAGCTACAGCGCCTTCAACAAGAAGCTCGCCGGAGTCATCGCCGACGCCAAGTCGATCAGTCAGTTCTTCGACCGCGACGCGCTGCCCTCGATGGCGACCAACGTGCTCGAGCCCGCGATGCAGAACTTCATCAAGAGCGGCAAGTACGACCTGGCCAACCTCGAGGCGCAGGCCAAGGCGCAGTACGCCGGCCAGTAGGCGGCATCCCTCACCATGGCCGTCACACCACTAGAGACGACCGCGGCCGCCGCCGGACAGGGGACGCGTGCCCCTGTCCGGCGACGCCGGCTGCGGCAGTTCACCGCACGCGACCGCGTCGTGCTCGCCATCATGGTCGGCATCCCGACCCTGATCCAGCTCGTGCTGGTCTGGCTCCCGACGCTGTTCTCGATCGGCCTCTCGTTCGTGCATTGGAACGGGCTCGACTTCAGCGACATGAAGCCGGCCGGCTGGTCGAACTATCAATACATCTTCACCCAGTACACCCAGTTCTGGCCGGCCGTCTGGCACAACATCCTGTGGCTGCTGTTCCTCGGCGTGATCGGCACGCCGCTCGGCCTGCTGCTGGCGGTGCTCCTGGATCAGAAGATCCGCGGCAGCCGCATCTACCAGAGCATCTTCTTCGTGCCGGTGATGCTCTCGCTGGCCCTGATCGGCATCATCTGGCAGTTGTTCTACTCGCAGGACAACGGTCTGCTGAACTTCCTGCTCGGCACGGCAGGCAAGCCGAACGCGGTGGACTGGCTGGGTGACTCGCACATCAACCTGTGGGCGGCGATGGTCGCGGCCACCTGGCGACATGCCGGGTACGTGATGATCTTGTACCTGGCCGGGCTGAAGAGCGTGGACCCGTCGTTGCGCGAGGCCGCCTCGCTCGACGGCGCCAACGGCAGGCAGACGTTCTTGCGCGTCGTGTTCCCGGCGATGAAGCCGACGAACATCATCATCGTGGTCATCACGATCATCGAATCGTTGCGCGCCTTCGACGTGGTCTACGTGATCAACAAGGGCACCAACGGGTTGGAGCTGCTCAGTGTGCTGGTGATCCAGAACCTGATCGGCGAGGGACAGGTGATCGGTGTCGGGTCGGCGCTGGCCGTCGTGCTGTTGCTGATCTCGCTGATCCCGATCGTGTTCTACCTCTCGCGCACCTTCAGAAAGGATCGGCTCCAATGACCGCGTCAGCACCGACGATCTCGGCGCCGATCGGGGCGACCACCGTCAACCCGAACCGCAGGGGCCGACCGCTGTGGGGAACCATCATCTTCGTCACCGTGATGGCTGTGATGTGGCTGCTCCCGCTGCTCTGGGCGCTCTACACCTCGCTTCGGCCCAAGGCCGCGACCGACAAGTACGGCTACTTCAGCTTCGCCGGACCGTTCAACTTCGACAACTTCGTCACCGCCTGGAACCAGGGCGGGTTCGCGACCTACTTCGGCAACTCGGCGATCATCACGATTCCCGCCGTGCTGCTCACCTTGTTCTTCGCCTCGATGATGGCCTTCGCCGTGGCGCGGTTCAGCTGGAAGTTCAACGTCACCCTGCTGATCATGTTCACCGCGGGCAACCTGCTGCCGCCGCAGGTGCTGGCGGCGCCGCTGTTCGAACTGTTCAAGCACACCATCCTGCCGTACTGGTTCAGCGACTCCGGAACACTGCTGAACACGTACATCAGCGTGATCGCCGTGAACACGGCGTTCCAGATCGGCTTCTGCACCTTCGTGCTGTCGAACTTCATGAAGGCGATCCCGGTCGAACTGACCGAGGCGGCCCGGGTCGACGGCGCAAGCGTGTGGCGTCAGTACTGGAACGTGATCATGCCGCTCACCCGGCCCGCCCTGGCGGCGCTCGGCACGCTCGAAGTCATCTTCGTCTACAACGACTTCTTCTGGCCGCTGATCTTCATCCAGAGCGGCAATCGTCTGCCGGTGACCACCGCGGTGCTGAACCTGCAGGGACAGTTCCTCTCGAACTACAATCTGCTCGCGGCCGGGGCGACCATCACGGTGATCCCGACCCTGATCATCTACCTGGTGCTGCAGCGGCAGTTCGTTGCAGGTCTCACACTCGGCGCCAGCAAGGGATAACCGAACAGATGCGAATGAACGAGGTGACGGCCGCGCTCGGGCGCGGCCCCGCCGGTGATCCCGGTGCGCCGGTCTTCGCCTTCGGCGGCGATTACAACCCGGAGCAGTGGCCCGAGGAGGTGTGGCACCAAGACGTCGCCCTGATGTGCGAGGCCGGAGTGAATCTCGTCAGCGTCGGCATCTTCAGCTGGGCCCTGATCGAACGTGAGGAGGGCGTGTACACCTTCGACTGGCTCGACCGGGTGCTCGACCTGCTGCACGAGAACGGCATCTTCGTCGATCTGGCTGATGCGACGGCGTCTCCTCCGCCGTGGTTCTCGCATCGCTACCCTGAGTCGTTGCCGGTCACCGCCGACGGGGTACGGCTGGGGTACGGCTCTCGGCAGGCGTTCTGCGCCTCCAGCGCCGACTACCGACGTGCCGCGGCATCGCTCACGCGTGCGATCGTCGAACGGTACGCCGAGCATCCGGCGGTGGTCATGTGGCATGTGCACAACGAGTACGGATGCCACAACCAGCCCTGCTACTGCGACGCCTCAGCTGCGGCCTTCCGCCGGTGGCTGCGCGAGCGCTACGAGACCCTCGACGCGTTGAACGCGGCGTGGGCGACGGCCTTCTGGTCTCAGCACTACACCGATTGGGCACAGATCACGCCACCGCGACGTTCGGGCGCCCAGATCAATCCGACGCAGCAGTTGGACTTCGCGCGGTTCTCCTCGGACGAACTGCTGGAGTGCTGCCGCGCCGAGGTCGCGATCATCCACGAACTCGCGTCGCAGCCGGTGACGACGAACTTCATGGGCTTCAACATGGGCCTGAACCAGCCGGTCGACTACTGGCGCTGGGCCGATGAGCTCGACCTGATCTCCAACGACCACTACCTCGCCGCGGAAGACGAACGGAACTTCCAGGAGCTGGCGATGACGGCCGATCTGACCCGCGGGTGGGCCGGTGGCGAGCCGTGGCTGCTGATGGAGCACTCCACCTCGGCGGTGAACTGGCAGCCGCGCAATCTGGCGAAGGCGCCGGGGGAGTTGCTGCGCAATTCGCTGCAGCACGCCGCGCGCGGCGCCGACGGCATCCTGTTCTTCCAGTGGCGGCAGTCGGCCGCGGGTGCCGAGAAGTTCCATTCGGCCTTGGTCCCGCACGCCGGAACCGACAGCGCCGTCTGGCGCGAGGCGGTCGAGCTGGGGCATGCGTTGCAGTCGATCCGTGAGGTCGTGGGGTCGCCGGTGGTGGACGCGCGGGTGGCGATCCTGCACGACACGGATGCCCGTTGGGCGTCGGAGATCGACTCGCATCCGTCGGTGGATGCGTCGAACCGGGCCGAGACCCGCCGTTGGCACGACGCGTTCTACCGGCTGGGGATCAGCACTGACATCCGTCGATCCACCGACGAGCTCGGCGGCTACGCGCTGGTCGTCGTGCCCATGCAGTATCTGGTGACGGATGCCGCGGCAGAACGGCTGCGCGCGTACGTCGACGCCGGCGGCCATGTCGTCGTCACCTACTTCAGCGGCATCGTCGACGAGAACGACCGGGTGCGCACGGGCGGGTACCCGGGCGCATTCCGCGAGCTGCTCGGCGTTCGCATGGAGCAGTTCGTCCCGTTGCGTGCCGGCGGCACGGTCTCGCTGAGCGACGGCGCAGCAGGCATGAGTGACGGGGCGACCGGCATCATCTGGAGCGAGCAGGGCCGTTCCACAGGTGCTCAGGTACTGGCGACGTTCACCTCCGGTGTCGCGGCGGGATCGCCCGCCATCACGCGCAACGACGTGGGCGACGGCCGCGCGTACTACGTCGCGACGGCGCTGCAGCATCCGCACCTCACCGAGCTGGCGGCATCCATCGCGCGCGAGGCCGGTCTCGAACCGCTCGAACTGCCCGACGGCGTGGAGGTGACGCGCCGAGGCGACGGCGAGCGCACCTGGACGTTCGTTATCAACCATTCCGACCAGGCCGTCGAGCTGCCGATCGCCGGTATCGACCTGTTGGGGGCCGCGGATGCCCGGGCGACCGAGGCGGTGCGTGTTGCGCAAGGCGGTGTCGCGGTGGTGAGATCGTCGTGATGCTTCCTCAGGCGCGCCAGAACGCGATATTGAACCGAGCGCGCGAGCACGGCACGGTGCGCGTCACCGAACTCGCGTCGCTGCTCGACGTGTCGGAGATGACGGTGCGGCGCGACATCGACGTGCTGGTCGCCGGCGCGCTGCTGGAACGCGTGCACGGCGGCGCCATGCTTCCCGGACGCGCGAGCACCGACGAACCAGGGTTCGAGCGCAAACTGACCCGGGAGGAACCCGAGAAGGAGGCCATCGCGCGGGAGGCGGCGACCATGGTGGCCCCGGGCCTCGCCATCGGGTTGAGTGCGGGCACGACCACGTGGCGACTCGCTCGCGCACTGCTGAACGTTCCCGGATTGACGATCGTGACGAACTCCGTGCAGATCGCCAGCGTCTTCTATCCGAAGGCCGACGGATCCACCCACGTGTTGCTCACCGGCGGGGAGCGCACCCCGTCCGACGCGCTCGTCGGGCCGATCGCGATCTCGGCGCTGCGGCAGCTGCACCTCGACATCCTGTTCCTCGGCGTGCACGGCATGGACGAGAACGTCGGCTTCACGACACCGAACCTGCTCGAGGCCGAAGCCGACCGCGCCCTGGTCGCATCCGCGCGGCGCACCGTCGTCGTCGCCGATCACACCAAATGGAACACCATCGGGATCTCGACGATCGCCGAATTCGACGCCGTCGACGTCGTCATCACCGACGACGGCCTGCCCGAGCACGCCAGGAGCGTGTTACTGGATCGAGTCGGCGAATTACGCATCGTGGCGGCCGGTGCGTCGCGCGCCGAAGGCGCCGCCTGAGGCCGATTGCGCACCTGGGCGCGATTGCGAGCGCGATTGCGCCGTTCGGCGCCGCCTCGGCTCTCGGGGCTACGTCCGCATCCGGCTTTCGGATGCCGCTGCCCCGATTCGTCGCAGTAACGGCAATCCGAAGATACGCAGGCAATAGGCGCCGCGAATTGCCGTTGCACCTCGGCATTGCCGTCCTATGACGCGTAGCGGCAGGCCATGACGCGTCGCGCCAGGCCATCATGCGCCGCGCGTCAGCCCGAGACGCGCCGAGATTCGCGTGCCAGCCGGCGGATCGTGTTGAAGCATCCCAGGGCACCGAAGACGATCATCATGAGGATGCTCGGCAGGTAGGCCGCCCACATCCTGCCGTTGCCGAAGACGTTGTGCCAGTACAGACTCCAGAAGTCGTCCGAGGTGAGGGCCGCGGTCATCCCGAGCCCGGTGGCGGAGATGAGATCGCTGGCGATGGCGGCCAGCATCGAGACGGCGAGCGCGACGACGATGATGCCGACGATCCCCCAGAAGGCACCGCGGCTGACGGCGCCGCCCGATCCGATCCGATAGAGGCGCACCGCGCCCCACGCGATTCCGAACGAGACGATCGACGCCACGAATCCGAAGTTCCACAACAGCACCCAGGCCGTCGCGCCGACGGGAATCACCAGCAACGCGAGCACGAGTCCCCGCAGCACGCCCTCCGTGGGAGGAGCGACGAGCGGCGAGATCGCCGTCGCGCCCGACGGAGCGACCATGGCGGGAAGATCCGACGGCTGCGCGGTCGAGGCCGGTTCGTCGCCGGCCATCGTGGGCCGCTCGCCCGTCATCGCCGGCCCGTCGCCCGTGATCACAGGCCGCTCGCCAGGCCTCGGCCGATAGAAACCATCAGTGTCCGGGGCCCGGGTCGCCTCGGTGTTTTCGGCGTCTGCGATTCGCTCACCGTATCGAGGAGGCACGAGACGCGGACTCTCGTCAGTCGGCTCCGGGCTCGCCGAAGGCGGGACATGTGACATGGGCGGCCTCTCCAAGGTTGCGCCCGGCACCGAGAGACGCTGGGTCGGAACGCGCTTCGCACATTGTGGCATGCGTTGAACCCCCCGTCTACCGCGCGCCGACGCCCCAGAAAGGGGCGCGTTCCGACCGACTCGCATCGCTCCGCACGTCACGCGGGGTTAGAGCAACTCGGTGAGGATCGGATGCGTCGGGTCTCGATGCGCGCCTTCGCCGCGGCCGGGCGCTACTCGACCGCCGGCCCGGCGTCAGCCTTGGGCGCGGCGCGAACCGCGGGCTCGACCGGCACCGGAGTTCGGGTTCACCAGGCTGCCGACGCGCAGACCGCCGCTGCGACCGGATGCCGCGGTGCGGCCCGATCCGTTGGAGCGGTTGCCGTGCGGCGCGCCCGAGGATTGCGCACCTCCGCGGGATGCACCGGCGCCGTCATGACGCGACGTGCCGCCATCGTGACGGGAGACGGCGGCATCCGAGCGCCGCACGTTGTCGTGACGGGACTGCCCGCCGGCCGCGCCGTTGCGGGCGTCCCGGTCGTCACGACCGGCGCGCTTGCGCTGCGCGTTGACGCCCTGCGAGCCGGAGCGCTCCGGAGCAGCGCCCGACTGACGACGGCCACCACGGCCGGTGCTGCCGCGCGAACCGCTGCTGGGTTGAACGG
The DNA here is from genome assembly GCA_035564555.1 of Humibacter sp. GTDB lineage: Bacteria > Actinomycetota > Actinomycetes > Actinomycetales > Microbacteriaceae > DATMTS01. Next base: position 1,206 of record DATMTS010000067.1, on the reverse strand, counting down.
CCGCGGCCGGAGCCGGCTTGACGTATTCTGCGACCTGGCCGACGAGCTCGGCGACCGCGGGCGATGAAGGGGTGACAGCCTGAGGGCGCACCGTGATGGCGGCCTTGCGCAGGATCACGGCGAGGTCTTTCCTCTGCTCGGGCAGGCAGATGGTGACGACGTCGCCCTCGCTGCCGGCGCGCGCGGTACGGCCTGAGCGGTGCAGGTACGCCTTGTGCTCCATGGGCGGGTCGACGTGGATGACCAGTTCGACGTCATCGACGTGCACACCGCGAGCGGCGACGTCGGTGGCCACCAGCACGCGCACCGAGCCCTCGCCGAAGGCGGCGAGGTTGCGGTCGCGCTGCGGCTGGGAGAGATTGCCGTGCAGGTCGACCGCGGGCACGCCGGATGCCGTGAGCTGCTTGGCGAGGCGCTTGGCGTGGTGCTTGGTGCGCATGAAGAGGATGCGTCGTCCGGTGCCCGACGCCAGCGTGCGCACGAGCTCGGTCTTGGCCTCGGTGTTGCTCACCTCGAACACGTGGTGGGTCATCGCGGCCACGGGCGAGTTCGCCTCGTCGACCGAGTGCATCACCGGGTCGTGCAGGTAGCGCTTGACCAGCTTGTCGACGCCGTTGTCCAGCGTCGCCGAGAACAGCATGCGCTGACCGTCGGTCGGCGTCTTGTCCATGATGCGCGTGACGACGGGCAGGAAGCCCAGGTCGGCCATGTGGTCGGCCTCGTCGAGCACGGTGATGTCGACCGCGTCTAGGCTGATCAGCCGTTGGCGCATCAGGTCTTCCAGCCGGCCCGGGCAGGCGACGACGATGTCGACGCCGGCGTTGAGGGCGGATTCCTGACGGGTCTGCGAGACCCCGCCGAAGATCGTGGTGACCTTGAGGCCGTAGCTTGCCGCCAGCGGCTCCAGCGTCGCGGTGATCTGAGTGGCCAGCTCCCGGGTGGGGGCCAGCACCAGACCGGTCGGATGCTTGGGGCGCCGCTTGGCCGTTGCAAGGCGCGCTACCAACGGGATTGAGAAGGCCAGCGTCTTACCGCTGCCGGTCTTGCCGCGGCCGAGCACATCTCGGCCGGCCAGGGTGTCGGGCAGGGTGCTCACCTGGATAGGGAATGGGTCGGTGAGCCCGCGGGCGGACAGGTTGCTGATCAGTCGCTCGGGCACGCCGACGACTTGGCGGTCAACGGCATCGAGGGTGGCCACACCGGTTC
>DATMTS010000066.1:0-29176 GCA_035564555.1 Humibacter sp. | reverse complement strand
CGGGGCCAGAGCCGACGTGCTCTGGGAGGGACCGATCGCAGCGGAGGCCGTCATCGCCCGGATGTCACGCTCGAGCGTCTACGTGCTGCCTGCTGTCGACGAGCCCTACCCGATGTCCGTGCTGGAGGCGATGTCGCTGGGCATTCCGGTCGTGATCACCGAATCATGCGGCCTCGCCGCGCTGGTGCGCGAGTCGGGCAGTGGAATCGTCGCAGGCGAGTCCGCAGAAGCTCTGGCGGCCGCTGTGAGCGAGCTCCTGGGCGATCACGAGAAGGCCGCCCAGGCGGGAGCGGCGGGCGCCAAGCTCACTCGGGAGAAGCTGGCGATGTCAGTGGTGGCTGCGACGTTGCGAACCGCGTATTCGGGGTGATCCGCGCTACTTGTTCTCGAGCGTATCCTCGACGCGCCCGGCGATTGCCGCATGAGTGGCATTGCCGATCTTGGACTTGGTCATGAGCGCTGGATCGGTGGTGATCACGGACGGCGCCAAGAGGTTCACGTAGACGGCACCGATCGCCGCGGCGGAGCCACGTACCTCGTTGTTGATCGCAGCGAGACGCCGGCCAGGATCCCTACTGGACGACGACGGTCCGACGGCGACGATCTGGGCACTCGGAAGCCCTTTGCGTAGGTCTCGGTAGAAGGTTTCGATCGCGATCTTCTCTCGCTCAGGGTCTTGCAGCTGATCGTTCAGCCCGCCTGCGACGACGACGACGCTCGGGTTGATCGTGATCACCTGGGCGAGCATGCCGAGATAGTTCGGGCAGTGCGCGCTGCCGCATGCCTTCACTCCGGCTTCGGTCAGGTAGCCCGTGCCGCCGCGACCCAGATTGTCCTCCTGCCACCCCTGAGAGGCCGCGACCATCGTGGTCCAGCGCTTCGTGTGGTCGACGGCCCCGACCCCGACCGTGTACGAGTCGCCGATGAACACGGCGACCGGTGGACGCGTGTCGGCCACGATGCTGGGAAATGCCGTCGGCCCAGCCACCTTGGGCGTTTTCGCGGTCAGCGCGATCGCCGAGGAGACGACCGCACCGGCGGCGATTGCGACGAACAGCGCGATCAGGGCGGCGCGCAGCCAGTTTCGCTGCGTCAGCGGCTTCGGAATGATCCTCCTCCTCCCCGCTCAGATCCGATACGCCGTGATCCGACGGCGCCGCCCGGCGCCGTCGGATTCACTTCGCCGGCGGCGGCTGCGACGCCGGCCGGTCATTCGGCGTTTCACTGAGGAGTGTAGGTCAGAGTGAGGAGGGGCCGATACGAGGAGGTCGCACTCTCATCCGACCACAGCCTCACGTTGTCGACGTTGCCGGTGTCGGCGACGAGCGCGAACGTCGCGGAACCGCCCAGCAGTGCCGCGACCTGCGCCGCGTCGAGGGTGACGGTGTACTCAGTGTTCGTAGCCGTCGCACCGGAGAGTGTTCCGACGGTTCCACCGAGCGAGGTGGGACGGGTGTTCCAGGTCACCGACGACTGCGACCAGTCCCCCGTGGCGGTCCGGAACGCATGCGGATCGGCCGAGCCAGCCGTGGCGTCCGTCGAGGTGCGTACCCGAAGCGTGGCCGAGGTCAGGGCGGTACCGGCCGGGGCGGCCGGCAGTGCGAACTTCAGGAAGGACTGCACGGTGTTGGTGCCTCCGTTGGCCGAGAGCTGCGTGTTCGTGCCGTAGTTCGTCGTCGGGTTCGACTGGTACACCATCGCGTCGTCCGTCGGGTTCAGCGTGACCACCGTCGGGGGCTGCACGGGCGGCGCGATCGTGGCCGATGCGGCGCCGCTGGCCGCGCTCACGTTTCCGGCCGCGTCACGCGCGGTGACCTTGTAGTAGTACGTGCCGGCCGCCAGCCCCGTGTCGTTGTACGACGTCCCCGGCAGATCGGCGATCTTGCTCGACGCGTCGGCCGTGAATCCCGCTGTCGAACCACGGTAGACGCTGTAACCGGTCACCCCGACGTTGTCGGACGAAGCCGACCAGGTCACCGCGATCGACGTGTCCGAGGCGTTAGCCGCGACACCGGACGGCACGCTGGGCGGTGTCGTGTCGGTGGGCGGGGCTCCCGGTGAGAACACCAGAGTCAGAAGGGGTCGGTACGACGGCGTCGAGGACTCGCTCGACCAGAGCCGCAGGTTGTCCGATCCGCTGCTGGTGAGCACGAACGACACCGTGCTTCCCGCCGACAGGCTTGCTGCGCTCAGGTTCACCATGTATGGCGTGTTGGTCGCGGTCGCCGCGTTGATGGCGCCCAGTTGAGCACCCAGTGCGGTGGGGCGGTTGTTCCACGTCACCGTCGACTGATCCCAGGCACCCGTGACGAGGTTGATGTTCTGCGTGCTGGTGGATCCGGCGGTGGGATCCGTCGAGGTGCGCACGCCCAGGGTCGCCCCCGACAGGTAGGTGCCCGCCGGTGCCGCAGGAATCGCGAACTTCAGGAACGACTGCACTGTGTTCGAACCGCCGTTCACCGACAGTTGCGTGTTGCTTCCATAGTTCGTCGTCGGGTTCGATTGGAACACCATCGCGTCGTCCGACGGGCTCGCGGTGAGAGTCACCTGCTGCGCCGGCTGGACGTCGGCGAATGCGGCGTCGGAGGGAGCGCTCACGTTCCCGGCCGCATCCGCTGCGGTCACCTTGTAGTAGTAGGTGCCGACGGCCAGGCCGCTGTCGGTGTACGAGGTCCCGGTCACATCCGCGATCTTGCTTCCCGTTCCGACCGAGAAGTCAGAGCTGGATCCGCGGTAGACGGTGTATCCGGTGACTCCGACATTGTCGGTCGATGCGCTCCAACTCAGTCCGACCGAGGTACCGCTGGGCGTCGCCGAGAGTCCGCTCGGTGCGGAAGGCGCCACCACGTCGCTCACGGTGACGGAAGCGGGGTCCGAAGGGGCGCTCGTGTTGCCGGCCCCGTCGATCGCGACGACCTTGTAGTACGACGTGCCGACCGGCGGGGAGTCATCCTGCCAGGTGGTTCCCGAAACGTCGGCGACCTTGCTCGATGCTCCGACGACGAAGTCGGCGCTGGAACCGCGGTACACGCTGTAGCCGACGACCGCGATGTTGTCGCTCGAGGCGTTCCACGCCACCTGCACCGAGGAGCCTGCGAGTGCGGCGGTCACATTCGTCGGAGCGGTGGGCGCCTGCGTGTCGTGCACTCCGAGGGCGTAGTGCGAGGCGACGTCGGAGGCGGACAGCGCCGTGGGGTAGACGGCGACCTCATCGAGCAGACCGGTGAAGTAGCTGTTCAGCGGCTGCTGCGGCCACCCGTTCAGGTTGCCGCCGCCGATGCGCCAGTAGCCGGTGTAGCTCTGGTTGGTCGTGACGGAGTTGCTCGTGATGAGCGCTCCGTCGATGTACAGCTTCATACCGCTCGAATCCTGCGAGACGACGACGTGGTGCCACGCGTTGTCGTTGTAGCCGGGGTTCGATTGCAGCGTATCGATCTGGCCGTTGTAGACGCCGAAGATCAGCGAGCCGTCGCCGGCCATGTACAGCTGCTTGTCGTAGCTGCTGCCGTTGCCACTCTGCGTGTCCTCGAAGCCGAGCAGCTTTCCTCCGGCCACCGTGTTCGTCTTGAACCACAGTTCACCGGAGAACGAGGAGGGCGACGGCACGGACTGCGCCTCGCCGACGGTGCTGTTCGCAGCACCCCTGACTCCGATGGCCGAGCCGGAGATCCCCGTCTGGCCCAGTTGGACCCTGTTGCCGTAGACACCCGGATTCTGGCCGAAGTACGACGAGTCGGCAGCGGTCGTTCCGGAGGTCTCACCGAGCCGCCAGTACAGATCGGGGCTGTCGTTGAACACGGCGGCACCGTATGCATCCGCAGGCGGGTGGTTGACGTTCGGCGTGCCGCCGCCCAGCGTGTAGTGGTTGGCGACCTGCTGCGCCGTCAGCGGGGCCGGATAGACGGCCGTCTCGTCGATGGTGCCGGCGAAGAAGTTGCTCCCCGGCTGGTTCGGCCACCCGCCGAGGTTGTCTCCGCCGACCCGCCAGGTGCCCCAGTAGGACTGCGCGGTGGTCGTCGGGTTCGTGCCGACACGAACCCCGTCGACGTACATCGCGATACCGGACGGACCCTGGCTCGCCACGATGTAGTGCCACTGGTTGTCGTTGTACGCCGCCGAACTGCGCACGATCTGAGCACCGCCCGTCCAGACGCCGAAGTCGAGACGTCCCGAGTTCTCCATGTAGAGGTGGCGGTCGTAGTTGTTGCTGAGGTTCGTGGCGCCGGTTCCCGTGTTCGGCCGCCCGTTGCCGTAGCCCATGATCATTCCGCCGCTGGTCGTGGAGGTCTTGATCCAGGTCTCGATGCTGTAGGTGGTCGGCGCCGGCGCCAGTTGGTCGCTCCAGGCGTACTGGGTCGAACCGTCGAAGGTCGCAGCGGTGCTCGGGTCACCGGGGATGGCGCCTGCCGCGCCGCCCACGACGCCCTGAGCGTAGAGGCCGTTCAGACCATTCGTCGTAGCGCCCGACTTGTCTTGCAACCAGGTACCGGATGTCTCGTCATAGCGCCAGTAGAGGTTCGCGCCGTCGGTGATCACCTGGCTCGCATAATCCGTGTGCGCCGCCACAGCTGTCGCCGAAGTCAATGCCGACTTCGCAGAGGTGTTGGTGCCGTCGCTCGCCGTGACTCGATAGTTGTGGGTCGACCCGGCTGCAGCGTTCGTGTCGACGAACGTGACCTGCGGCCGCTCCCACCACATGGACTGAGCCGTGCCCGTCCACACCGGGGTGGAACCGCCGTCGCGGTAGACCGCATACGTCAGATTGCTGTCATCCGGGTCCACCACCGTACGGAAGCGCACCTGGATGCTGCCGTTCGACATCCCCTGTGCAACCGGGACCGGGATGGGGGGCACCGTCGTGTCGTCGGTCGTGAATCGCGTCAGGCCCTGCTGCGCCTTGCCGTTGATCAGCGTGAATTCGCCGCCCGCCCAAAGGTACGCCTTGCCGGTGGTCGCACCGGTCGCGGCCGCCAGGGCGCGCGGGCCGATGTGCTCGCCGATGCCGTCGTTGGCGGTCGGGAACCAGCCCAGCAGGTGGGAGTCGTCTTCGGAGTTGGCGGTGAAGTAGTAGCGCTTCCCGTCCGGGTATTCGTTCATCGAACTGCAGTCATGGTGGTGGCTGGCCTCGTACAGGGTCCCCTTGTACGGCAGGATGGCTTGGGTCGCCCCCAGGCAGGTGTCGCGCCAGACTTGCTGCAGGCTCGCCCAGTCGATCTTGAAGCTGCCGTCGAAGACTCCGCCGCCCGTGCCTTCGGCGCCGGCATAGAACGCGTCGCCGTCGCTGACGACCACCTGGATCACCGACGTGTGCGGAATGAAGCCGTCCGGATAAGCCATCAGGTTGACGCCGCTCGAAGCATCGACCACTGCGAGTCCGTGCGAATCCGCACCGTTGACGGTGTAGAAGTGACCCCCGACAGCTACCTTCGTGCCGTCCGGCGAGACCGCGATTCCACGGCCCTCGACGCTCAGCGCGTCTGGGTCGTTTGAACCCTGGGTCGGGTCGGTGCCTTCCGCGTCGGCGATCCAGGGCAACAGGGCGCCCGTCGAGGCGCTGACCGATGCGAAGTGTCCACGGGGCTGACCGTCGACCGACGTGAAGTCGCCGCCGAAGTAGACGGTGCTCTCGTCCGGGCTCACCGCGATCGATCGCACGACCGATGAAATGCTGGTGACTCGCAGCGACTTGACCGTGCACGCAACGGGGTCGAGTTGCGCGAGGCGCAGCACCGTGGTGCCGTTGATGCTCGAGAAGTTGCCGCCGACGTAGATCGAGTTGCCATCGGGTGCGGCGGTCGCTGCGTAGACGACGGGCGACCCTCCTGCCATGGCCATCGTGAACTGGCAGCTGGCCGGGGAGCCGGTGTCGGCGTCCAGCACCGCGATGGCGTTGTGCGTCTGCGGGGATCCGGAACCGCCCGTCGGCGGGCTCAGCTGGGTGAACGAGCCCCCGGCGACGACCTTGCCGTGCACCGAGGCCAATGCCCAGACCTCGCCGTTCGCCTGCCAGGTCGGCAGGTCGGCTGCACTGAAGCTCAGCCCAGGCGATAGCGCAGATGCCGGCGAGGTGGGCGCGATCAGCGCCAATCCGACGGCGAGTGCCGCCGCTCCGATAGCGGCGATGAATTTACGCATGGCCTGTGATCCCCTCTTCTGCGGCTTCGGTAGACTCCGAAACTGCGGGGGCGAACCCCCATCGAATCCAAAAGTCGTGGATTCCTCATTTTTCAGGACAGGTCGAACATACTCGACGCGGGCGCGGAACATAATCCCCCCCACCGGGTGACAACGGAAGGTTCCACCATGAACTCGTTTCGGCGGGCCGTAAGCGATCTGTCCAGAGCGCAGAAGACCAAGCGCGGCGTCTCGCTCTACTCGCGATTCGTCAACCGGCCGCTCGGGCGGCTTTTCGCCGCGTTCTTCTATTCCGTCGGCATGTCGCCGAACCAGGTCACGGCAGTGTCCGCGGCGACCACGGCGGCCGGACTGGTCCTCTTGGTCTCCGGTCCGCCGTCGTTGTGGCGAGCGCTCGTCGTCGCCGCGTTGCTCGTGCTGGGGTTCGCGTTCGACTCCGCGGACGGGCAGGTCTCACGGCTGAGCGGCACGAGTTCACGCGCCGGCGAGTGGCTCGACCACGTCGTGGATGCCGGCAAGATGGTGGCGGTGCACGCCGCGGTCCTCGTCATGCTGTACCTCTACGTACCGGCGCCGGCCTGGGTGCTCGCGATCCCGTTGGTGTTCCAGTTCGTCGCCGTGGTCACGTTCGCGGCTGGAGTGATCGTCGAACTACTCAAACGGGTCGACGGCGGGCGCGCTCCCTCGCGCGCGCCATCGACCCTGCGCGCCGTCGCGCTGATACCCGCCGACTACGGCATCCTCGCGGTGTCGTTCGTCCTCACCGGCTGGCCGGTGATCTTCCTCGTCGTCTACGGTGTTCTGCTCGTCGCCGGCTTTGCGATCATGGTGCTGCTGCTCGTCAAGTGGTTTCGCGAATTGGCTGCGGTGTAGTCAATCCCCCGAGCTCGCCGGCCGGCCGTGTGCGCCGTCGCACGAAGAGCAGACACGCTATCGCCACGAGCACGCCTCCGGTGGCCTGCAGAAGCGATCCGCGCAGCAGGATCGTCATGTAGACCGGGAAGATGGCGCCGACGATCGCCCAGTATCCTGCGGCCGAGAACGCCGGCAACAGCCGCACATCCATCGCGCGCAGCGCATACCCCACCACCAGGAAGCCGACGACGAGAAATGGGATGCCGCCGTTGACGAGGAATTCGGCCCACAGTGGCGCGGAGAGGTTGTCGAAGCTGTATCCGCGGTACTGAGCCAGCAGGATGCCCGTATCGATCGGCTTGTCCGCCCAGATGCTGCGCGGCACCCAGAACAGCAATGATCCGAGCGCCTGCTGCCCGAACTGCACAAGTCCGTCGAGCACATACGAGTGCGCGTTCGCGATCTGCCAGAACGCGTCGTAATCGGCATTGCCCGCGTACTCGCCGAAGAACCCGTTACGCGATACATCGACGGGACCCACCCGAAAGGCGTCGGCGAGTGGGAACAGAAAGATGAAGGCGATGATCGTACCGACCAGCGTCAGTCGTGTTCGCACCGGGGTCACGACGGTCCCCGCGTAGATCGCGAGCGCGAACAGCGCGGTGCCCACGGTGTACCGCGCACTGCTGATCGGGTTGACGATGGTCAGCAGGAGCAGGGTGCATACGACGATCGCCGCGGCAAGGACGCGCGCGTAGCCGCGCGTCGCCCGCCTGCGTAGCAAGGCAAGCGCACCGATGCCCACCAGGATGGGATAGACGGCCAACGCACGCACCACTGCGTTCGTCGCGGAGTCGGGCCAGACCGCATTGCGGATGTTCTCGAAGGCATAGCGATCGAGGAAGAGCGAGCCGACGCCCACCTTTGCGACGAAATAAGCGCTCGTGGCGAACCCGAAGACGACCAGGATGATGGTGCGGGTGGTGCTCACGCCGGTCACTCGCGCCTCCGGCATGCCTGCTCGCGCCGCTCGGCTCGCGGCGTGGTCGCGCGCTCGCGCCCCGCGTTCCCGGGCGAACGCGAGCGCACGCCCGGCCTCGTAGCAGATGATGCCGAGCCAGACCAGCAATGCCGTCGGCACGTCCAGCGCAGAATCGATGCCCTGGGTCGTCGTCGAGATCAATCCGCTGCGGATCTGCACGCTCGGGGCGAGGCCCATGAACACGTAGCAGAAGATCCAGAAGAAGAAGTCGAAGAGCATCGGGCGGCCGGATGCGATCGCGGTCGCCATGCGCAAGCCGGACCACACCATCACCAGCAGAGTCAGAATCCACCCGCTGCTTCGTCCCGCGTCGGGAACGTCGGCGATCAGGAAGGCCGGCACCGCTGCGGAGAGCACTACGGCGGTGAGCAGCACGCCGATCAGTCGAAGGTAATGACGGGGTACCGGCTGCTCGGCGAGTTCGGAGGTGGGGAGCGCTGAACTCACCTCGCTCACGGCAACCCCTCTCCCAGCGAAACGCGCGCTGCGAAGCCGAACAGACGAGCATACCTCGCTTGCGGGCGGTCCGCCTATGATACAGGGGAGCACGACGGCGACGTACGATCAGTGCAGGGGGTCGGCGCCGCGGCTGTTCTGCACCGCCAAGACCGCCTGCAGGCCCATCTTGGCGACGGAATGGGGGTGGGGGAATGGATCAGCGCGCGTTTTGGCTTCTGATGCGCCGCCGGTGGATGGCGATCGTGGCGTTCGGCCTGCTCGGTGCCATCATCGGCTCCATCTACGCGCTCACCGCGACTCCGCAGTACGTCGCCGAGTCCGAGCTCTTCGTCGCCGCGGTGGGCGCGGACAACACGGCCGACCTCGCCCAGGGCAGCAGCTACTCGCAGCAGCAGGCCCGCAACTACGCCGTCGTGGCCACCCGGCAGGCCGTACTCGAGCCCGTGGTGAAGACTCTCGGGCTCGACATGTCGGCGGCCGCACTCGGTCGCGAGCTTTCGGTATCCGTTCCGCTGAACACGTCCCTCATCTCGATCTCGGTCACCGACACCTCGCCGGCCCGGGCAGCCGCCATCGCGAACGCCGCCGCGACGAGCCTTACCAACGTCGTGATCGATCTGGTGCCCAAGCGCAGCGACGGCACCTCGCCGGTGCGACTCGAGACGGTTCAGCACGCGGACGTTCCCAAGTACCCGTCGGCCCCGAACGCGCGACTCTCGATTCTGATCGGGGTCATCGCCGGTCTCGTTCTCGGAATCGTGCTCGTTCTGCTTCGGGAGCTGGTCGGGGCGAAGGTGCGCACTCCTGATCAGGTCAAAGAGCAGTTCGGCCTCTCGGTCCTCGGCTCCGTCGCCTACGACCGGTCCGCCCTGAACCGGCCGATCGTGCGACGGGACGAGCAATTGTCGCTGCGAGCGGAGGAGTTCCGTCAGATCCGCACCAACCTCCATTTCGTGCATGCCGGGGACCGCAACAAGGTGTTCGTGATCACCTCCTCGGTGCCGGGGGAGGGCAAGAGCTCGACCTCGGTGAACCTCGCGGCCGCCATCGCGGCATCCGGCAGCACGGTCGCCCTGATCGAGGCCGATCTTCGCAACCCCGCGCTCGGCCGGTACTTGGATCTCGAGGAGAGCATCGGGCTGACGACGGTTCTCGCCGGCGACGTCGAGGTCGAGGTCGCCCTGCAGCAATGGGGACACGACGGCCTGTACGTGATGCTCGCCGGCCAGATCCCGCCCAATCCCAGCGAGCTTCTCGGTTCGCGCGGGGCGGAGAATCTGATCACCTCCCTGCGCACACGCTTCGACGTGGTGATCATCGACACGCCTCCCCTGATGCCCGTCACCGATGCCGCGATCGTCGCGCGCATGTTCGGCGGCGCCATTCTCATCGTCGGTTGCGGCAAGGTCGAGGTGCACGTGCTGCGCAAGACGATCGAGGCGCTGACCGCGGGCGGGGCTCCCATTCTTGGCGCGATCGTCAACCTCACTCCCCTGACGAAGCGCGAACGCTACCAGCGCGCCTACGTCAAGTCACAGGTGACGCGCGACAGCCGTGCCAGAAGAAGGAGGAGAACGGCAGCGCGTTTCGTGGATGCGCAGGTTGCCGCCTCGCCTGCATCGACCGACCGCAGCGACCGTGAAGAAGACCAGACGACGCCGACCGAAGCGACGCACACGGAGTCGACGCCTACCGAAGCGCATCGGTAGCGGGTATCGCGCGCGATGGCAGCGGACGAACCGATACAGGCGGCGGAGCGGCCCCGGGTGCTGTTCGTCTGCACCGGCAACATCTGCCGGTCGCCGTACGCCGAGTTCACGATGCGAACGGCACTGCTGACCAAGGGCATCGCGGTCGATGTCGACTCGGCAGGGACGCAGGCGCGGGCCGGCGACCCCGCGGCTCCTCGCATCGTCGACGCGCTCGACGCGCGCGGAATCGACATGACCTCTTTTCGCTCGAAGCCCCTCGATCACGACCTGATCGCAGCGGCCGACCTGATCCTGACCGCCGAGGTGGCGCATCGCGCCACGGTCGTCAGGCTGCATCCACCCGCTTTGTCGCGAGTGTTCACGCTGCGCCAGTTCGCTCGTCTCGTGCCCGAGGCGGTGCGAGCAGAGCCCCGGTTCGCCCGCGCGGGAATCGTCGAACTCACCGCCGCGTGCGCACGGACCCGCGGCGCGGGCGGCATCACGCGCGCTGGAAGCGACGACATCGAGGATCCGTGGAGCCGTTCGGCATTCGCCTATCGGCGCGCAATGAAGGCGATCGATTCCGCGCTGGCAGAGATCGTCGCGGCTCTCGGCCGAGTCACCGCTTGACCGCTACTGCGTAGTACTGCAGGTCCTGGACCTCGGGATGTGCGACAACGGGAAAGGGCGAGATCGCATTCAGCACCGTCGCGCCTCCTCGGCTCACGGCTGCTTCGACGGTGCCCAGCGCCAAGGGGAAGGTGACCGCGGAGATCCCGGCCGGCGCGCGCGCGGAATAGACACGCCCTCCGATCGTCGCCGTCACCTCCCCCGGTGCGGTCAGCATGGTCAGCACCTCGACGGTGTCCCGCGGTGGCATCAGGATCGCGCTCAAGGTCGGCCGCATCAGTACGCGGCCGGTCTGCGGCACCGAGGAGAAGAACTGGATGCGATGCGTCACGACGATCTCGTCGTGGTCGATCGACGGCGGCGTGCCGGTTTTGAACCAGGTCGAGTAGTAGTGACTGATGTCGAGGAATGCCTCGCCGTGCGCCTGCGACGGTGCGAACGAGGTTCCCTCGCTGTAGTCGTTCCAGGTGACCAGTTGCACCATGTCCGCTCCGTCGTTGATCGCGCGCCGCCAGCCGGCGCGCAGGGTCTCGGTGTTTCCGGCCTCGGCGTACATCGAGGAACGCGGGCGTTCGTCTTGCACGGCCACCGGAGCCATCCACTTCACGCCCAGCCGGTGCGCCGCGGCCGCGTAGTCGGGCAGCGCGTCGATCGTGACCGGCGTGCGTTCACCCCAGAGACTTTCCGCCCAGCTGATAGGCGCGAATGCCCGCATGTTGGCGTCGGAGGCATCCAGCAGCACGGCGACGAAGGCCACCGACACGTGGTGCCGATTCTTCAAGGCATCGATCACCTGCGACCACCACTCGACCGATTTGCCTTCGGCTTTGAACGAGCTGAGCAGGTACCGGCCGTCGGTCAATCGGTAGGCACCCGGCGACGCGAACAGCCGTGCCAGTTTGTTTGCGAGGTCGTCGGGCACCGCCTCCCCGGCGCTCGTCGTCACATCCACGTTCGGCACGATGTGGAAGTCGCGATGGGATGCCGCGGCAGCCCTCATCAGGTCGACGGTCGTTTCCCAGTTCGAGCCGGAGAGGCTCAGCACATCGACGGTGAATCCGTCGATCCCTGCGTCGGCGGCCTGGCCGACCTCGGTCACCAGGTCTTTCAGCCGCCAATCGCCGCTCCGCGGCGCACGCGGCAGCGGGCGATCGCGCAGCAGGCCGCCGATCGCCGCATACTTGCCGCCCTCACCGTTCGGAGAGAGATAGTTTCGCTCGTAGTAGTCGGACGAGGGATCGGCGTTGTCGAGCGAAAGCGGGTACGGCGGAAAATAGTGCGCGAAGACCGCGTGCTTCGCCGATTCACCGGGCGGCGGCGGAGGAGGACCCGCCTTGCGATGCGGTGCCGTGAGGCCGCCGCTCGCCCAGGCCGCCCCAGCGACCGAGGCCGCCGCCAGCAGGCCCGCGCCGGCGACGAATATCACCGATCGGCGCGCGAGAGGGCGCTTGTTCGACCCGTCGGGCTCGACGTCGTCGGCGGCGGGACCGGCATCGGTCACGAGACCTCCCCATTAGCGAGAAAATCTCATTATATGCATTGCTCTGTCGTGCACCGGCGGAACGGCCCCGGACACCGATCGGTGTCCGGGGCCGTTGCACGAGGCGTGCGACGTCAGTGCGAGCCTTCGACCGCGTAGTACTGCAGGTCCTGCACCTTCGGGTAGGCGACCACCTGATGCCATGAGGTCGCGGTCAGGATGGTCGATGACCCACGGGTCGCCCACGCGCTGATCGCACCCAGTTCGAGCGGGAACGTCATGGCGTGCACCCCGGCCGGCGCATCCGCCGAATACTTGTGGCCGCCGATGTTCACCGTCACGGTCGCAGGAGCGGTGAGCATGGTCAGCACCTCCACGGTGTTCCGCGGCGGGGTCGACGTTCCGTCCAGCGTCGGCTGCATCAGGACGGTGCCCGTCTGCGGAACGGCGGAGAAGAACTGGATGCGATGCGTGACGATCATCTGATCGGTGCGGATCTCGGGCGCACTGCCGGTCTTGAACCAGGTCGCGTAATACGAACTGGCATCGAGGAAGGCATTGCCGTGCGCTACGGACGGCGCGAAGGACGTGCCTTCGCTGTAATCGTTCCAGGTCACGAGCTGCACCATGTCCGCACCGTCGTCGATCGCCTGCTGCCAGGTCGCGCGCAGGGTCTCCGTGTTGTCCGACTCGGCATACAGAGCCGACCGCGGCCTGACATCCTGCACCGCGACCGGTGCCATCCACTTCAGACCGAGTGCGTGCGCCTTCGCGGCATAGTCCGGCATCTGTGCGACCGTCGTCGGCGTGCGCTGACCCCAGATGCCCTCGGCGTAGCTGATCGGCGCGTAGGCCTTCATGTTGGTGTCGGACGCGTTCAGGAACACGGAGGTCAGCGCCACCGAGTCGTGGTAAGTGTTCTTCAGCGTGCTGAGCACCTGCGACCACCACGAAACCGTCTCACCCTCGGCCTTGAAGGAGCTCAAGGCGTAGCGTCCGTCGGCCAACCGATACGCGGCCGGTGATGCGAACAACTGGGCCAGGGATGCCGCAACCTGCGACGGGGTCGCCGTTCCGGCGCTCGCCGTGACATCCAGATTCGGCACCACGACGAAGTCTCGCCCTGAAGCGGCCGCCGCCTGCATGAGGTCGGTCGTCGTGGTCCAGTTCGAGCCCGACAGGCTCATGATGTCGACCGTGAAGCCGTCGATACCGGCGTCGGCGGCCTGGTCGACCTCCGTGGTCAGGTCTTTCACCCGCCAGTCGTCGGTCAGCGGCGCACGAGGAAGGGGCCGGTCTCTCAGCAGGCCGCCGACGGCGGCATACTTGCCGCCCTCACCGGCAGGCGAGAGGTAGTTGCGCGTGTAGTAGTCGACGGAGGCGTCGAGATTGTCCAGCGAGATCGGGTACGGCGGGAAATAGTGCGCGAACACCTTGCGATCCGATGCAGGAGCGACTGCCGCAGCAGTGGACGTTGTCGCAGTCGGGGCAGGAGCGGGGGCGAGGCTGGCCGTCGGGGTAGGCGTGACGGGCGCGGCCGATGCGGTCGGGGTAGTGCTCGAGGTAGGAGCCGTGGTGGGGGCGACGCTCGGCGTCGAGGTCGGCGCGAGCACGAGATGTAGCGTAGGCCGGAGCGAGAACAACGTGCCGACGTACTTCTGCGAGTAACGCAACTCGAAGGAGGTCGCCTGCTGCGTCGAGACCGCCGAAGGCGTCAGCGGCACCGAGATGGTGGTCCCGGTCACGGCGCGCACGGTGGCGGTGTTCAGCAGAGTGAGCTGATGTGCCGGTCGATTCGCGCTCGTCAGCGTCGATGCACTCCACGCGTTCGAGGAGGGAAAGACCTGCACGCCGCCTGAGGTGGCCTGGGTGCTTCGCACGGAGAGCGAGAGCGACGCAGAAACGATCTTCTTGCCCGCGGCGACCTTCGAGACGTCGAACTTCAGATACGTCTGATCTGCGGAATTAGTCGCGCTCAGGTAGCCCTGGCGGTATTGCGGAGTGTCGGGATGCCGCACCGTCGACCACGTCTCGGCCGTCGGCGTCACGCTGGCGGAGGAGGTGCTCGTAGTCGCCTCGGCCGCGACCATCGGGACGCCGACGCCGACGACCAGCGCGCTCGCGGCTATCGCGGCGATGGGGAACAGTCGGAATCGACGGGCGGAGGTTGGTTTTTGGACGTGCTTGTTCTTATTTTTAGGGAGCATGTTTTTTGCCGCTACCACGCGGATTCGGGATTCGGGATTCGGTACATCGGCGCGAGGCGCGCCGACTTCCGGACACCATAGCAGCGCCTGGCTGACCATGCCCCCAATACGGGGGACAACCGGCGGGGGACGATTCGCCGGCTAGTGCTTCTTCGCTTTCAGCGACTTCTCGTCGACCGGCGAATTGCCCGAAGCCCGGAGCGCCTTGTAGTAGTCCCGCGCCTCGTTCTGCCGGTCGGCTTCGGCTCCGCCGGCGATCTTCGCCCGCAGGTGTTCCTGCCGGTAACCGAAGGCATCCACCAGGTCCTGGGCGTGCGGGCGCAACCGCGCGACCAGTCGGTCGATGTAGGCGGTCACAGCCTGGGCGCGCTGCGCGGAAAGGCGTCCGTGGATGAGGTACCAGGACAGATGCTTCTCGATCAACCCCAGGCCGAACAGGTCGTGCAACCAGGTCAGCACCTGCTTGGTGCCGGCGTCTTCGATGGTGGTCAGCGCCTCGGTGAAGGCCTCCCATTGCAGCAGCTCGGCATGCGCCCGCGCCGCTTCGATCAGCTCGTTCTGCTGCGAGTTGAAGAGGTCGGCCGCCTCCTTCTTCGGAAGCTTGGTCGCATTGCGCAGTTTGGTGGCGATCTCGGCGATCATCGTCTCGACTCGGTCGGTGAGCAGTTCGCGCTGCACGTTCGCGTCGCGCAACTGACCGACGGAACGAGCCGTGGACCCGAAGTCGGCGACGGTCTGCGCCAGGCTGCGCAGCCCCGTGCCGTGATAGGCGCGATCGGCGGCCTGCGTGACCACATACCGGGCCAGAGCGCCGGCATCCGCTTTGGCGAACTTCTTCGAGTAGTCGGTGAGCAGCCGCTTGGCCACGAGCTGCAGCAGTACGTTGTTGTCGCCCTCGAAGGTGACGTAGACGTCGAGATCGGCTCGCAGGCCGACGAGCCTGTTCTCGGCCAGAAAGCCGGCGCCGCCGCACGCCTCCCGGGCCTCCTGCAGGGCGTCGAGCGCGTGCCAGGTCGACAGCGCCTTCAGCGCCGCCGCCAGTGTTTCAAGATCTTGGCGGTCGTCGTCGGTTTCGGCGGCGCCGCTGAACACCTCGTCGAACTTCTTCAGCAGCTTGTCGTGCGCGAACACCTGTGCGTAGGTCGTCGCCAGCGGCGGGATCAGACGGCGCTGGTGCCTCTGGTAGTCGAGCAGCACCTCTTCATCGGTATCGGACGCCGCGTTGAACTGACGGCGCTGGTTGCCGTAGGTGATGGCGATAGTGAGCCCGAGAGCCGCCGCGATGGTGGCCGCACCGTCGAGCGACACGCGACCCTGCACGAGCGTTCCGAGCATGGTGAAGAAGCGACGGCCCGGGCTCGAGATCGGGCTCGTGTAGGTGCCGTCTTCCGCCACATCGCCGTAACGGTTCAGCAGATTCTCCCGCGGGATGCGCACGTGATCGAAGTGCAGGCGCCCGTTGTCGATGCCGTTCAGACCGCCCTTGAGCCCGTCGTCCTCACCGCCTATGCCGGCCAAGAACTCGCCGTTCTCATCCCGGATCGGCACGTAGAACGCGTGTACGCCGTGATTCACGCCGCGCGTGATCAGCTGGGCGAACAACACGCAGGCGACGCCGTCCTCGGCAGCGTTGCCGAGATAGTCCTTCCAGGCGCCGCGGAACGGCGTGTGGATCTCGAACTCCTGGGTTTCGGGGTCGTAGGTCGCCGTGGTGGCGATGGATGCGACATCCGAGCCATGCCCCGTCTCGGTCATGGCGAAGGCCCCCGGGACCTCGAGGCTCATGATGCCCGGCAGATAACGGTCATGGTGACGCTCGGTGCCCAGGTGCAGCACAGCGGCACCGAACAGGCCCCACTGCACGCCGCCCTTGATCTGCAGCGAGGGGTCCGCCGCGACGAGTTCCTCGAAACCCGCGATGTTGCCGCCGTGGTCTTCGCTGCCGCCGTGAGCCTTCGGGAAGGCCCGATGCACGGCCTTGTTGTCGACCAGGAGCTTCAACTGCTCGAAGACCCGTCGGCGATGCTCCTCCAGGCTCTGCCCCTCGATGCCCTGAAGCTCCGGTCGGGCCGCCAGTTCGCGCGCCGCCAGACGAATCTCACCCCAGGTGCCGAGCAGGCGCCGTCCGAGTTCCTCGATGTCGACCCGCACCGGCGGCGCATCCACGTCGATGGGTCCGGTGTATGCGGTGAAGTCGGAGTTGCTGGCGCTGTTGGCGCTGTTGGCGCTCTTGGCGCTGTTGGCGCTCTTCGTGCTCTTCGTGCGAGGTGCGGTGTCAACCATCGTCGGCCTTCTCTCTTGCGGTCGGGAACCTGCTGCGGTCGGGAACGTGATGTGCCCGGATGCCATGCATCGACAGGCGACGTCGCACTCCACGGTATGCCGGTTGTCTGAGAGGGTGAAGTCGTGAGTGCGAGTCGCACAAACCCCGCCGCACGGGTACGCATCATCGCTGTGGGAACCTGCAATCGGCCGCGAGGGGGCCGATGTCGGAGGGCCGCGGCATGCTGAGGGAGGGAGGCCGGAATGGATCGCTACATCGCCCTGCTGCGCGGCGTGAACGTCGGCGGCGTGAACATCAAGATGGCCGAGTTGGCCGACCTGTTCCGTTCGCTCGGCCTTGCGGAGGTGAAGACGGTGCTCGCCAGCGGCAATGTGGTCTTCAACGCGGAAGGGCCCACGACCGAATTGCGAGAGCGCATCGAGGCGGCGTTGCGCGAGCGATTCGGATACGAGGCCTGGGTGCACGTGCTGACCGCGGATGAGTTGGCCGCCGTCGTGAGCGCGTATCCGTTCGAGGCGCGTGACGGCTGGCACCGTTACGTGCTGTTCCTGATGGGTGCGGAGCCGCGCGAGGACCTGCTCGCGGCACCGATCGACCGGGGCCTGGAACAGATCGCCCCCGGCGAACGCGTCATCTACTGGACGGTGGAACGGGGCCACACCCTCGACAGCGCCTTCGGCAAGCGATCCAATGCCGGCAAGAACAAGGTGCTCACGACCAATCGCAACCTGAACACGCTGCAGAAACTGCTGAGCTGACCGGTGTCCGCCGCCGGCGCTAACGTGATCGCCATGCATGCACACATCACCGCCATCACACTCGGAGTGCGCGATCGCGCGGCGGCACGACGCTTCTACGTCGACGGGCTCGGCTGGCGACCGGTGCTCGAGGTCGAAGACGATGTGATCTTCATCCAGGCGGGCCGCGGACTGTTGTTGGCCTTGTGGAGCGCCGAGAAACTCGCAGCGGAATCCGACAGCCAGGTGGGGCACGGAATGCCGCCGATCTCGCTCGGTGTCAACCTGGACAGTCCGGAGGAGGTGAGCGCTGCGTTGGATGCCGCTGTCGCTGCGGGCGCTCGGCTGCTGACTGCCGCTCGACACCAGGCGTGGGGCGGCGTTTCGGGCTACTTCGCCGACCCGGACGGATTCCGTTGGGAGATCGCCTACAACCCGGGACTGTCGTTCGATGAGGCGGGCAACGCGGTATTCCGCGACATCGAACAATGACGACCGCGCGGCCCATTCTCTATTGCGCCGATTCCGATGAATGGGAGCGGTGGTTACAGGACCATCACGAATCCTCATCCGGGGTTCGCCTCGCGATCGCGAAGAAGGGCGCGGCGCACGCGAGCGTGAGCTACGCCGAGGCGCTCGAGGTGGCGCTGTGCTTCGGCTGGATCGACGGTCAGAAGGCCTCGCTGGATGACGACCACTACCTGCAAGCGTTCTCGCCGCGCGCCGCGCGCAGCATCTGGTCGCGCATCAATCGGCAGAAGGCGCTCGAATTGATCGCGGCCGGTCGCATGCGACCGCGTGGGCTTCGCGAGGTCGAGCGCGCCAAGGCCGACGGACGCTGGGATGCCGCATATGCAGGCCAGAAGTCGGCCGAAGTGCCCGCCGATCTGGCCGCCGCCCTCGAGGCGAGCCCCGCGGCATCCGAGTTCTTCGGCACGCTCAGCAGCCAGAACCGTTATGCCATCCTCTTCCGCATCGGCAACGTTAAGCGCGCCGAGACGCGTGCCCGCAAGATCACCGAGTACGTCGCAATGCTCGAGCGTGGCGAGACGATCCACCCTCAGAAGCGCTCCTCGTAGCCGCCGGTCACACCAGGGGTAGCGTCGTGCGAGATCGGCAGGCTCAGGTGCGAGAGCCCCGATTCCCCGCGGATCCACGCCCGGTAGCCAGCGGTCGGCCATCCCTCGGCTGCGACGAGTGCGCGATACGCCTCGGGATGCCGGAGCGCGATGGCGACGACCGCGATGGCGACGGCGAGGACAATGGCGCGGGCAAGGACGTGGACGAGGACGATGACGATGACGAGGACGAGGACGAGGACGAGGACGATTGCAGGAGATTTTCGGGACGCGCCCTCATCCCGCAACTGCGGCACGGCGTGTCGCGGATTTCTCCTGTCATCGCGTCACTCGACGAGATGGGATCACGCTGCCGAACCGGGGCCGCGGCGTTTCGGGCCGGACCCGGACCCGGCGGGATCGGGCCGGAACCCGGCGGGATCGGGCCGGAACCCGGCGCGATCGGGCCGGATCCGAACCCCGCGATCAACCCGGGCCGTCGCCGGTGCGATCACCTCGGGCGACCGCGCGCGGCTGTGAGCAGTGCGAAACGCGAAGTTAATGCGCGGGCAACGGTGAGGCAACGGGAGCCGCAGAGCATTGCATCTAAAGCACCTGTCAATCGACAGGTATCGGATGCGCTGCCTGCGGAAGGTCCACCATGAGTGCCTACGAACCACCTCGGCTCAGCCCCACCCCCTACGCCCAGGAGTTGCGCCGCGGAGTGGGCTCGTTCTCGTCGTTCGCGGCGGGATTCTCGTTCGTGTCGATCCTCACCACGGTCTTCCAGCTCTTCGGCCTGGGATTCGGGATCGGCGGCGCCGCATTCTTCTGGACCTGGCCGGTGGTGTTCGCGGGCCAACTGCTGGTAGCACTCAACTTCGCACAACTGGCGGCGAGCTGGCCCATCGCCGGCGCCATCTTCCAGTGGGCGAGCCGGCTTGCCGGCACGACCTTCGGTTGGTTCACCGGCTGGGTGATGATCATCGCGCAGATCCTCACCGTCGCGGTCGCGGCGATCGCCGTGCAGGCCGTGCTGCCCGCCATCTGGGACGGGTTCCAGATCGTCGGTGGCCACCACGCTGATCCCGCGCTCACCTCGCCCACGGGAGCCCAGAACGCCGTGCTGCTCGGCCTCATCCTGCTCGCGATCACGACGGTGGTCACGATCTTGCACGTGCGGCTGATGGCGATCGCGACAAGTGCGGGAGTGCTGATCGAGATCATCGGCGTCATCGCTCTGGTGGTCGCCCTGTTCCTTCTGCCCGAGCGCAGCCCTGCCGTCGTCTTCAGTACCCAGGGCTCGGCCACAACCGATCAGCCGTACATCTGGGCGTGGCTGGCGTCGTCGCTGATGGCCGCCTATGTGCTCGTGGGCTTCGACTCCGCCGGCGAATTGGCGGAAGAGACCCACGCACCCCGCAAGACGATCTCGAAGACCATCGTGCGCGCGGTGATCGTCTCCGGGCTGGGCGGCGCGCTCCTGATCGTGGCGGCGCTCGTCTCTGCGCCCAGCCTCGACGACGGCAAGCTGGCATCCGGGGGCATCGCCTGGATCCTGACCGAACGCCTCGGGCCGCTCTTCGGCAGACTGCTGCTGATCGCCGTGATAGTCGCCGTGTTCGCGTGCACTCTGGCCGTGCAGACCTCCGGTTCGCGGATGATGTATTCGATGGCGCGCGAGCGCGCCCTGCCGTTCTGGCGCGTGCTGTCCACCGTGTCTCCCCGAACCGGCACCCCGATCGCGACGAGCATCGTCGTCGGAGTCGGAGCGGCCCTCGCTCTGGCCGTCAACTTCGGCCAGAGCGCGATCTTCACCGCCTTGTCCAGTCTCTGCATCGCGATGCTCTACCTCGCCTACCTGGGCGTCACGGTGCCGTTGCTTCTCGCTCGCATCCGCCTGAGGAAAGCGGGATTCCCTGCCGGGGTCGACGAGGACGGCAAGCCGCTCTTCACGCTCGGCCGCTGGGGCATCCCGCTGAACGCGCTCGCCGTGCTGTACCAGGTCGGCATGATCGTGAACCTCGCGTGGCCCCGCCCCGAGATCTACGACCTGACCGGTAAGACCTGGTGGCTGCAGTGGAGCGCCGTGTTGTTCATCGGCGCGTCCCTCGCCGTCGGGTACGCCGTGCACGCGCGCAACCGGTCGCGTGACGGCGCCATCCAGCTCGGCCATCTTCCGGTCACGGCGGCGGTGTCGCTCGCCGGCGAGCCGGTGCAGGCCGCCGCGTCCGGGTCGCCGGCCGGCTCACCGGCCTGAGCGCTGGGTCCGGCGCCCGCGCCGGCTCCGGCTCCGCGCCGGCAGCGGCTCCGGGTCCGTCCCCGACGCATGGCCGACCCGACCCATCCGGATACCGCCGGGATTCCGACCGAGCAGAGAGCAGAGCATCCATGTCTTCGACCGCCGACGTCCATCAAACCGATTCGGTGCTGGCATCGCGGGCCGACGCCCGTTCCCGGGCCGACCGCACCTCGGACTTCCGCCCGTATCGACCGGCCGCGGCCTCGCCGCACGTGCCGCACGGGATCGATGCCGACTCGCTCAGCTGGGCGGAGACGCTCGCACCGGGCGGCTACACGCACAAGGTCCTCGCCCGCGGCAGCCGCATCCGGCTCGACGACCCGACCGGCACGGCGTGCGCGCACGTTCTGCTCTACAACGCACTGGAGACCAGCGAACGGCTGAATGTGGCCGACACCGTCAAGATCCCCTGGCAGGCCTATCTGGCCGCAGGGCATCCGTTGCTGTCGGGAGAGGGCCGCGCACTGGCGACGATCTCGTCGGACACCTCGGGCAGCCACGACGCGTTCTGCGGCACGACGACGGACGAGTTCGTGCTGCGCAAGTACGGATCGAACGCCCCGTACGGGCCGTCGCCTTCCGGCAGGTCATTGTTCGTGCTCGCCGCCGCCAAGCACGGGATGACCGGGCGCGACCTGCCACCGAGCATCTCGTTCTTCCAGGGGGTGCGCGTCGAGTCGGACGGCGGCCTGAGCTTCGTCGGCTCCGCCGGGCCCGGCACTCACGTCGAACTGGTCGCCGAGCTTCCCCTGCTCATCCTCATCGCGAACGTCGCGCATCCCCTCGACCCGTCGGCCGACTACCGCGTCGGACCGCTGCATGTGCACGCTCGACGCGGCGAGCCGACCGGCGCGCTCGACGAACGATTCACCCGCTCGCCGGAAGCACACCGGGCGTACCTCAACACCATCGACTACGCGGAGGCACGCGGACTATGACCGGCACGACCACCCCGACCGGCACTCCCATCACGACGACGGGCGCAGCCCGCTTTGCGACGACCGTTCCACTCCCGGCGACCTTTCGACCCGGAACAGTGCTTGACGCATCCGGCCCCCTCGACGACGGCGCGATCGTCATCGACGAGACGGTCCCGCCGCTGGCGCCCTGGTCGGCGATCGTACGGGCCGGGCAGGTGCTCACGATCGTCGATGTCGGCGGCAACCAGTCGGCGGACTGTCTGATCTACAACGCCGCCGACACGGATGAACGGTATTCGGTGCCCGACACGCTCGCCTGGCAGAGCAACGCCTACATCCGCCGGCACTCGGTGCTGCGTTCCAACCTGGGGCATGCGCTGATGACCGTCGTGGACGACGAGATCGATCGCCACGACACCATCGGCGGCGCCTGTTCGAAGGAGTCGAACACGCTGCGCTACGGGCAGCACACCGAACACCAGCACGCGTGCCGGGAGAACTTCCTCGCCGAAGCCGCCCGGCACGGCCTCGGCGCGCGCGACCTGGTCTCGAACCTGAATTGGTTCATGAACGTGCCGGTCGAGGCGGATGGAGCACTGGGAATCGTCGACGGCCTCTCCGCTGCCGGCAAACGTGTCGCCGTCCGCGCCGAGACCGACGTGCTCGTGATCGTCTCCAACTGCCCGCAGATGAACAACCCGTGCAACGACTTCAACTGCACCCCGTTGCGCATGATCGTCACGGATCCCACATCGAGCACCCGGACGGATGCAGCATGAACGCCTTCGACACCCTTCTGATCGCGAACCGCGGCGAGATCGCCCGCCGGATCATTCGCAGCGCCTCGCGACTGGGCCTGCGCACCGTCGCGGTGTACTCCGACGCCGATCGCGCCGCTGCCCACGTTCGCGAAGCGGACCACGCCGTGCGACTGGGGCCGGCGCCCGCGCGCGAGTCATACCTCGACGTGGACGCCCTTCTGGATGCCGCTGCCCGCTTCGGTGCCGGTGCGATCCACCCCGGATACGGCTTCCTCTCCGAGAACCTGGAGTTCGCGCGCCGAGTGGATGCGCAGGGCATCGCGTTCATCGGCCCGACGGTCGAGCAGATCGCCGCCTTCGGCGAGAAGCACACGGCGCGTGAGCTCGCCTCGCTGGCCGGGGTTCCCCTGCTTGCCGGCACGGGCCTGCTCGAGAGCGCCGATCAGGCGGTCGCCGAGGCCGAGCGAATCGGCCTGCCCGTCATGCTGAAGGCGACGGGCGGTGGAGGCGGCATCGGCATGCAGGCGTGCAGCACCGCGAATCAGGTGCGGGACGCGTTCGATCGCGTCGCACGCCTCGGTGAGAAGAACTTCGGTTCGGGCGGCGTCTTCCTCGAACGTCTCGTGCGGCCGGCCCGACACGTCGAAGTGCAGTTGTTCGGAGCGGGAGACGGACGCGTGGCCGTGATCGGCGACCGCGATTGCTCTCTGCAGCGCCGCAACCAGAAGGTCATCGAAGAGGCGCCGGCGCCGGCCCTTCCGCGCGCCGTCCGTACGCGCCTCCACGAGTCTGCCCAGGCGCTGGCCGCCTCGGTGCACTATCGTTCCGCCGGAACCGTCGAGTTCGTCTACGACCCGATCCGCGAGGAAGCCGCATTCCTCGAGGTCAACACGCGACTTCAGGTGGAGCATCCAGTCACCGAGGAGGTCTACGGCGTCGACCTGGTGGAGCTCATGCTGCGGCTCGCCCGCGATGGCGCAGCAGCTCTCGAACCTGACCTGTTCACGGTGCCGTTCACCCCGTCGGGGTGCGCGTTCGAGGCCCGTGTCTACGCCGAGGACCCGTCGAACAACGGGATGCCCAGTTCCGGCCTGGTGACGCAGGCGGTGTTCCCCGGCTCCGGCGCACCTGAACGCGGAGGCATCCGCGTCGACGGCTGGATCGAAACCGGGCTGGAGGTCTCGCCGTACTACGATCCGATGCTCGCCAAGGTGATCGCGAGTGGGCCCAACCGCGATGACGCGCTGGACTTGCTGCGCGAAGGACTGAACACCAGCCGTGTCGACGGCGTGGTCACCAACCTGGGGCTGTTGCGGTCACTCGTCGACGATGTGCCGCTGCGCGCCGCCACGCATTCCACCTCCACTCTCGATGCCACTTGCGACCCCGAGCCGCGGATCGAGGTCATCGACGCGGGCGCCATGACGACCGTGCAGGATCTGCCGGGCCGGGTCGGCTACTGGCAGGTCGGCGTGCCGCCGAGCGGCCCGATGGATGCCGTCTCACTGACCGAAGCGAACCTCGCCGTGGGCAATCCGCCCGGCGCCCCCGCGCTTGAGTTCACGGCCACCGGTCCCACCCTACGATTCACCGCGCCTGCCCTTGTGGCAGTGACGGGTGCCGCGATCCCGGCCAACCTCGATGGTGAACCCGTGGCGCTCTGGAAGCCGATCGAGGTGGCTGCGGGGTCCACGCTGGCGTTGGGCGCCATGCCCGGGCCCGGCCTGCGCAGCTATCTGGCCGTCCGAGGCGGTATCGACGTGCCCCTCTATCTGGGCAGCGCTTCGACGTTCACGCTCGGCGGATTCGGTGGGCATGCGGGCCGTGCGCTCATGCCCGGAGACGTGCTGCGACCGGGTTCGCCCGATTCCGACGCACCGCATCCGGCGCTGCCCGACGGAGCCCGGCTGGGCCGGATCGGAGGCCCGACGCCGACCGATCGACGCCCCGCTCTGACCTCGGCCTGGCGCATCGGCGTCACGGAAGGGCCGCACGCCGCGCCGGAATTCTTCACCCGGAAGGACATGGACACGTTCTACGCCAGTGACTACGAGGTGCACCACAACTCGGCGCGCACCGGCGTTCGCCTCACCGGTCCGCAACCGGAGTGGGCGCGCAGCGACGGCGGCGAGGCCGGACTGCACCCCTCGAACATCCACGACAACCCGTACGCGATCGGCGCGATCGACTTCACCGGCGACACGCCCATCATCCTGGGACCGGACGGTCCCTCCCTCGGTGGATTCGTCTGCCCGGCGGTCGTCGCCAGCGGCGAGTTGTGGAAGGTCGGGCAGCTGCGCCCGGGCGACACCGTTCGATTCGTCCCGGTACGAGAAGCGGACGCCGCATCGCTGCTCGAGAAGCGCGCCTCGCCGACGCTCGTCGGCGGCGCCGGCGACGGCGACGACGGAGTCATCCTTCGCCTGGCTCCGACCGACGATCGCCCCTCGGTGACGTACCGGCGAGACGGCGACGACAACCTGCTGGTGGAGTACGGCGACCTCGAACTCGACCTGGGGCTGCGGATGCGGGTGCACGCGTTGATGACGGCGATGAGAGACCACGCGCCACGCGGCGTGCTCGAGCTGACCCCCGGCATCCGGTCGCTGCAGATCCATACCGATTCGAGCATCCTGAAGCCCACCGCTCTCGCCGCGTTGCTGCGCGAACTCGAGTCGGAGATCCCACCGACCCAGGAGCTCGTCGTTCCCTCGCGCACGGTGCGACTGCCGCTGTCGTGGGATGACCCGGCGACGCACCTCGCCATCGAGCGCTACATGAACGGTGTGCGAAACGACGCACCGTGGACGCCGTCGAACATCGAGTTCATCCGGCGCGTCAACGGACTCGACTCCGTCGACGACGTGTACCGAACGGTGTTCGATGCCAGCTACCTGGTGCTCGGCCTCGGTGATGTCTACCTCGGCGCGCCCGTGGCCACTCCACTGGATCCACGACACCGCCTGGTCACCACCAAGTACAACCCGGCGCGCACCTGGACGGCAGAGAACTCCGTCGGCATCGGCGGCGCCTATCTGTGCATCTACGGGATGGAAGGCCCTGGCGGCTACCAGTTCGTCGGACGCACCGTGCAGATCTGGAACCGCTTCCGCCGCGGCGGCCTGTTCACCGAGAACCCGTGGGCGCTACGGTTCTTCGATCGGATCCAGTGGTATCCGGTCTCGGCGGAGGAGTTGCTGGAGCTGCGTGCCGAGACGGATGCCGGGCGCGGGGACTTCGAGACACATGACGGCACATTCGCGATCGCCGACCACGAACGGTTCCTGACCGACAATGCGCGCTCGATCGGCGAGTTCCGCGCGCGTCAGGCGGCCGCGTTCGGCGCCGAGAAGGACCGTTGGCGCGCCTCCGGCGAGTTCGACCGGCAACAGGAGGCCAAAGTCGCGCCCTCCGCAGAGGAGATCGTCGTTCCGGAGGGCAGCGTGACCGTCGCTGCGCCCTTCACCTCGACGGTGTGGCAGGTCTCCGTCGCGCCGGGTTCCGTCGTCGCGGCGGGCGACAAGCTGATGGCGTTGGAGGCCATGAAGATGGAATCGGCGGTCACCGCTCCGGTCGGAGGCGTGGTCGCCGGTGTGTACACCTCGGTCGGCGATCAGGTGTCACCCGGGCAGTTGCTCGTCTCGATCGGAGCCCACTGATGGCAGGCGCGAGCGTTGTGGCGCGCGTGCGACAGGCGTATGCGCGCATTCGGGAAGCGGATCGGCCCGAGGTGTGGATCACGGTTCGAGACGAAGCCGACTCGGTCGGGGACGCCGAAGCGATAGAGGCCCGGATCGCGGCCGGCGAGGCTCTGCCGCTGGCCGGAGTGATCGCCGCGGTGAAGGACAACATCGACGTGCACGGGTTGCCGACGACCGCGGCAGCGCCCACGTTCGCCTACCGGCCGAGCGCCGACGCGACCGCGGTGGCGCGGCTGCGCGCGGCCGGCGCGATCGTGATCGGCAAGACCAACCTCGACCAGTTCGCCACGGGCCTCGTCGGAACCCGCAGCCCGTACGGCGCCGTCAGGAACGCGTGGGACCCGCAGAGGATCTCCGGTGGCTCCAGTTCGGGTTCGGCGGTCGCCGTCGCGCTCGGGATGGTGGACCTCGCCCTCGGAACCGATACGGCAGGATCCGGCCGGGTGCCGGCGGCGCTCAACGGCATCGTCGGGGTCAAACCGACCAGGGGCCTGATCCCCGCGACGGGCGTCGTACCGGCATGCCGGAGCCTGGACTGCGTCACGGTCTTCGCGCGAGAACTCCGGCTCGCGCGCCGTGCCGCAGAGCTGCTCTCCGGCGACGACGGCCTCGATCCGCTGGCGCGAACCGAGGCCGAGGCATCCGCCCTCGCGCGTATCACGATCGCACCCCGACCCCGGGTCGCCGTACCCACCGCGGAGCACCTGTCCGGGCTGTCGGAGGGCTGGGCCGAGGCCTTCGAAACGGTCGTCGGTCGGCTGGCCGCCTCCGGCGCGGAGATCGTGCGAGTGGACGTCACCCCTCTGCTCGCCGCCGCCGCGCTGCTCTACGACGGCGCGTTCGTCGCGGAACGGTTCAGCGCCGTCGGAGACCACATCCGGGATCACAGGGACAGCATCGGGGCCGAACTCGACCCATCGGTCGCCGGGATCATCCTCGGCGGGGCGAACCGCACCGCCGTCGAGCTGTTTCGGGATGCCGCGCGGCTCGAGTCCCTCGCGGGCCGGGGACGGGATGCGCTGGCCGGCTGCGACGCCCTCCTCACCCCCACCACCACCTGGCATCCGACCCTCGCGGAGATCGCGGCCGACCCGATCGGCGGCAACAGCCGGATGGGCCGCTTCACCAATTTCGCGAACCTGCTCGACATGTGCTCGCTCGCTGTTCCGGCCGGCACCGTGGACGGTCTGCCGTTCGGGGTCATGTTGACCGCGCAGGCGTTCCACGACGGCGCGATCGCGCGGATCGCCGAACTGCTCCTCGATCCCGCCGTCGAGCTGCTCGTCGTCGGGGCGCATCTCACCGGGCAGCCGCTCAATCATCAGCTGGTATCGGCCGGCGCAACGCTGCGTGCGACGGTGGCGACGTCGGCCGACTATCGGCTTTACGCCCTGAACACGACACCGGCCAAACCGGGACTGCTGCGCGTCCCGGGTGATGGAGTCTCGATCCGCGGTGAGCTGTGGTCGCTGCCCGCTGCCGGGTTCGGACGTTTCGTCGCCGAGCTGCCCGCGCCGATGACCATCGGAAGCGTTTCGCTCGCCGACGGGCGAAGCGTGTCCGGGTTCCTGTGCGAAGAGGTCGCCACCGTCGGAGCCGAGGACATCAGCGCGCACGGCGGCTGGCTCGCCTGGCAGCAGGCGACGGTCGCGGCAGCAGGCGACGGACACGGCATGAGGCGCGCGGTCACAGCATGAGGCGCGCGGTGGCGGAGGAGGCGAGCGGTGGCGGATGCGAAAATCGTTGATATGAGTTCGTCGAATCTCAGCGCGAATCGGCCCGGGCGTCCCCGGGTGAGCACGGAAGGCGGGCCGTCGCAGCGCTCGGGACGCGAGCAGATCCTCGACGCGGCCGCCGCCCTGTTCGTGGAGTTCGGTTTCTCCGCGACCTCCACCCGCGCGATCGCCGATCGGGTCGGCATCCGTCAGCAGTCGCTCTACTATCACTTCGCCGGCAAAGACGAGATCCTGGTCGAACTGCTGAACGATTCGGTTCGCCCCTCGAACGACTTCGTGGCGGGCATCGAGGCAGGTGTCGTCGACGCTGCGACCGCCGCCGCCGCCCTGTACGCCCTCGCGAGCGTGGATGCTGCCACTCTGCGGCGGAGTCCGCACAACATCGGCACCCTCTACCTCCACCCCGAAGTGCAGGATGCCCGGTTCGACGGATTCCGCGAGGAACGGATCCGGCTGAGCGCGGCGTATGCGCGGCTCGGCCGTGCGGCCGCCCGTGCTGACGCGGTCCAGACGATCGACGAACGGCGCCTGGGCATGCTGCTCATCCACATCGCCGAGGTGATCATCCAATTGCGCCGCGAAGGCGGCGCAACCGAGCACGACGACGGCCTGATCGCCGCCACGTGCCTGCGAACCGTCGGTCTCGACACCTCCGAGATCGCGCGCGCCCGAGCCGATGCCGCACGGCTGACGGAAGCCGTCTGGAGCGCCTCGGTCTCCTGACGGGTCTGGCCCGAGGCCGGACGAGCGCCCGTCCCGGATCCGCACGTCGTCTCCTCGCCACCGGCTCACGTACCGCGCCGGCGCGGATCGGGACCCGGTTCCCGGCTCGGCCCGGTGACCCGCCCGGCTGACCCGGTGGCCCGGCTGACCCGGCTGACCCGGTGGCCCGGCTGACCCGGTGACCGGGTGGCCCCGTGACCCGATGACCCGGCTGACCCGGTGACCCGATGACCCGGCTTGGCCCGGTGACCCGATGACCCGGCTTGGCCCGCTATCGATTGCAGGAGATTTTCGGGACGCGCCGTGCGCGGGTCCGCGCGGCGCGGTGTGTCGCGATTTTCTCCTGCAATTTGCGCAATCCGAGCGCGAGAAATGGCGGAGCGGGCGCAGCCGGCGAACGCGGCCCGATGGCCATGGGCATGACGGGCGCGGCCGAGCGGGCGCGGCCCGGCGAG
>DATMTS010000065.1:0-69799 GCA_035564555.1 Humibacter sp. | reverse complement strand
GGACCCAGCGCCCCACATTAGTCCAGATTCACTGGAGGGCGAACGTCTGGAAACGGGCTACTTGGTCCAATCCCAGATGTTCCAGACGATTCCCGTCTGACCGCCGAACCACTTGACACCCTTCAGCTTGCTGTTGGTCGCGAACAGACCGGGCAGCTGGAAGAGGGGCAGGCCGTACGCGTCCTTGAAGGTGAGAGCGTCGATCTGCTTCTTCATGTCAGTCAGCTGGCTCTGATCGAGCGTCGACTGAGTCTGAATGGCGAGATCGCTCGCCTGCTTGTCGTTGTAGTTGTTGTAGTTTCCAGGGTTGCCGATCTGGAACAGCTGCGGCAGCGCCGCGTTGCCGACACCCGGGTTGATCCAACCGAAGATCGAGGCGTCGTAGTCGCCACCGGAAAGGAGCGTGCTCCAGTCAGGCGATCCGCCGTCCGTCACCTTGAAACCGGCCTTCGCCGCCGAGGCCTGGATGGCCTGGAACGAGTTCACGCGGTTGGGGTTGTTGGTGTTGTACAGGATCTTCACGGTCGGGGTCTTGCCCGCCAGAAGCGACTTCGCCTGGGCGATGTCGACCTTGTCGTACGCGCTCGAGCCGTTGGACTTGATCGCATCCGCGTACTCGGGCTGGCTGGGCAGGAAGACCTGCGAGTCGAGCACGACGGCCTTCGGGTTCACCGGCTTCACGATCGAGTCGAGGATCTGCTGGCGCGGAACCGTCAACAGGAACGCCTGACGGACCTTCTGATCCTTGAACACGCTCGACTTGAAGTTCAGGTCGAGGTGGTCGTACGCGACCTGGTCGCCTTGGATCACCTTGGTGCCGGAGGCCGCCTGGAGCGACTTCACCGTGTCGGCGGATGCCTGCGGCTGGATCGCGTCGACCTCGCCGTTCTGCAGAGCCGTCACCTGAGCGTTCGCGTCGCCGATGAAGCGCATCACGAGCTTGTCGAACTTGACCGTGTGGCTGCCCTTGTACTCAGGGTTCTTCACGAGCGTCATCGACTGCTTCGGCGTCCACGCGGACACCATGAGCGGACCGCCCGAGACGAGCAGATCCTTGTTGCTCGGCAGAGACGTCGCGTCATAGCCGGTGTTGACGAAGTCGGCCGCCTTCTTGAGCACCGCGTTCGCCGGAGCCGGGTTGGAGGTGTCGCCCTTCGGCGTGTCCATGAACGCCTTGGTCAGGTCGCCTGTGCTGACGCCGGCGGCCTTGGCCACGACGTGCGCCGGCTGGGCGATCGGGCTGACGATGTTCCAGTCGACGTACGGCTTGGTGTACGTGAAGGTGATCGACTGGTTGTCGTCGCTGACCTTGGGCAGCTGGGTCGAGAACGGGCAGCCTGCCGCCGTCACGAAGTACTGGGTGCCCTTGGTCACCTTGCCGCTGGCGTCGGTCGTTGCCGAGTCGTAGTAGCAGGATGCCTCGGCCCAGCCGAGGATGAGATCGTCCGCGGTCATCGGTTTGCCGTCCGACCACTTGTCGCCCTTGTTGAGGGTGTACTTGACGGTCAGGGGGTTGTCGCTGGTCTTCTGATAACTGCCCAGATCCTTGTTGGGGAGGATCTTGAAGTTGGCGTCCAACGTGAAGAACTGCGGCACGGTGAGGTAATTGAGGACGCCGTTGGTGTCGAGGTTTCCTTGGGGCGTGTTGTAGTTGAACGAGGTTGCCTCGTTCACCTGCGCGATGGTTACGGTTCCGCCGGTCTTGGCTGTCGGGGTGGTGGGCGAGCCTGACGTCGTGCACGCCGCGAGCATCACGCTCGCGACTCCGGCGATTGCAACAGCCCCTAGTAGGCGCTGCCGCTTACGCGTGATCTTCAATGTTCCTCCTCAAGGAAATTGTGCAGACGGCAGCAACGATTGTTGCGTCGCAGCCGCAGTTGATAACAACGACGATAGGCAGCGGCGGGCGTTCTGAGCAAACCACCTCCCTAAACCGTTACCGACTGGTAACTCGACTAGCCGAATATTGCGTCCGTCTGCACAAAAGTGCAGAAATACCGCGCCCAGCGCAAAGAATTCGCCGCTGTACGTCATCCTGGCGCTCATCCATGGTCAAATGCCCCAGCCGCCTCATGGCACAATGGCGGCATGGATGCCATCGCTCGCTCGGGTCGCGGCGTCCTCGTCTTCGACGGTGATTGCGCCTTCTGCACCAGCAGCCTCCGGGTGATTCGTCGACTGGTGCCCGCGATGCCGGATGCCGTGCCTTTCCAGCGCGCCGACCTGGACACGCTCGGCCTGACCGCGCAGGAGGCGAGCGAACGCGTCTGGTTCGTTACCGCTCGACACCAGTTCGGCGGACATCTCGCACTCGCGGCGATCCTTCGTCATCAGCCGGTGGCGTGGCAGCGCGCACTCGGACGGCTGGCCGTGGTGCCGCCATGGTCCTGGGCGGCCGCCGCCGCGTACCTGCTGGTGGCGCGCAATCGCCATCGCCTGCCGGGAGGAACTCCGGCATGCCGACTGGAGAGCTGACCACGCACCCCCCGACCGCGCACCCGGCCAGAGGCCGTGCCCGGCTCTGGTGGCAGGTGGCGATCGTGCTGGCGCTCTCCCTCGGCCAGTCGGCTGTCTACTCGATCGTCGCGATCGTCGACCGCCTCACCTCCGGTACCGCCCTTCGCAACCAATCGGCCACGATCAACGGATCGCAGAGTCCGCGGGAATGGCTCGACTTCACCTATCAGTTCCTCGACATCGTGTTTGCGCTGGCAGCCGTCGCGCTGGTGATCTATCTGCTCTGGACACCGGCGGTCAGCGGATTCCGCCGCATCGGCCTGGATTTCGACCGATTCGGCCGGGATAGCCTCGGCGGACTCGCCCTCCTGCTGCTGATCGGCGTTCCCGGCATCGGGCTGTACGTCGCCGGCCGGCTGCTCGGCCTCACCGTGGCGGTCGTCGCCTCGCCGCTCGACACCCATTGGTGGACGATCCCGATCCTGATCCTGTCTGCGGTGCGTGCCGGACTGCAGGAAGAGGTCATCGTCGTCGGCTACCTCTTCACACGTCTGCGCGAGTTGGGGTGGTCGCGCTGGACGATCATCGCCGCCAGCGCCCTGCTGCGTGGCACCTATCACCTGTATCAGGGCATCGGACCGTTCATCGGCAACGTCGTGATGGGCGTGGTGTTCGGGTGGTGTTACGCACGCTGGGGTCGCGTGATGCCGCTGGTGATCGCGCACGCCGTCATCGACATCGCATCATTCGTCGGGTACCCGCTCGCCGTCGCCTGGTGGCCGGGCCTGTTCGGCGCCCGCTGAACGCGGACCGGAACGGGAGGCCACCGCGGTCGCTGCGCGATGCGTCCGACGTTATGCGAATGCCTCCGGCGGCGGACACGCGCAGAACAGGTTGCGGTCACCCCACGCCTGATCGACGCGCCGCACCGGCGGCCAGTACTTGTTGTGCACCAGCGACGCCACGGGATATACGGCCTGCTCCCGGCTGTACGCGTGCTCCCATTCGCCCACCACGACCGACTGCGCCGTGTGCGGAGCGCCGACCAACGGGTTGTCGTCGGTCGGCCACTCCCCCGCGCCGACCGCATCCGCCTCGGCCTTGATCGCGATCATCGCGTCGATGAAGCGGTCGAGTTCGGCGAGGTCCTCGCTCTCGGTCGGCTCGACCATCAGCGTTCCCGGCACCGGGAAACTCATCGTCGGCGCGTGGAATCCGTAGTCGATGAGGCGCTTGGCAACGTCGTCGACGGTGATGCCGGTCGAGGCGGTCAACGGGCGGACGTCGAGGATGCACTCGTGAGCGACAAGTCCGTTGTCTCCCGAGTAGAGCACCGGATAGTGTTCGCGCAGCCGGGCCGCGATGTAGTTCGCGGCCAGCACAGCGGCTCCGGTCGCTTTCTTGAGGCCTTCGGCGCCCATCATGCGAACGTACGCCCAGCTGATCGGCAGGATGCTGGGGCTTCCGTACGGCGCCGCGGACACCGGGCCGGCGGCGTGCACGACCATGCCTGGTCTCGATCCGCCTGCCCCTGGGTCGCTCGCTGCTCGGGAAGCGGAATGGTGCTCGATGCGCTGCGCGAACGGGTGGCCCGGCAGGAACGGGGCCAGGTGCGCCTTCGCGGCCACCGGACCAACACCCGGGCCGCCGCCGCCGTGCGGGATGCAGAACGTCTTGTGCAGGTTCAGGTGGCTGACGTCCCCGCCGAAATCGCCGAACCGCGCGTAGCCGAGCAGCGCGTTGAGGTTGGCCCCGTCGACGTAGACCTGGCCGCCGGCGGCGTGCACGGCGTCGGTGACCGAGCGGATCTCGTGCTCGTAGACGCCGTGCGTCGACGGGTAGGTGACCATCAGGGCTGCGAGCTCGTCGGCGTGCTCGGAGATCTTCGTGCGCAGATCGTCCAGGTCGACGTTGCCCAGGTCGTCGGTCGCGACGACCACGACGCGCATACCGGCAAGTACGGCAGAAGCCGCGTTCGTGCCGTGCGCGCTCTGTGGGATGAGGCACACGCTGCGCCGTTCGTCACCACGCGAGTGGTGGTAGCCGCGGATCGCCAGCAACCCGGCGAGCTCGCCCTGGCTTCCGGCGTTGGGCTGCAGCGACACAGAGTCGTAACCCGTGACCTCCGCCAGCCACGTCTCGAGCTGGTCGATCAGGGTCAGATAGCCCTGCACGTCCTCGGCCGGCGCGAACGGGTGGATGCCGGCGAACTCAGGCCAGCTGACGGCCTCCATCTCAGTGGCCGCGTTGAGCTTCATCGTGCAGCTGCCGAGCGGGATCATGCCCCGGTCCAGTGCGTAGTCCTTGTCGGCGAGCTGTTTCAGGTAACGCATCATCGCGGTCTCGGAGTGGAAACCGTTGAACACGGGGTGCGTCAGGTATTCGCTCGTGCGCGCGAGCTGCTCGGGGATGGCGCCGCGCCCGGGAACGGAGCGCCCGTTCCACTCGATTCCGAACGCCGCCGCGAGCTCTTGGGAGAATCCGTCGTCGCCCGCGTTGACCTCGTCGAAGGAGATCGACACGGTGTCGTCGTCGACCTCGTGAAGCAGGATGTCGCGCCGGTATGCCGCGGCGACGACCTCGTGGGCTCTACCGGGCACGCGGGCGCTGAGCGTGTCGAAGTACGACGGGTAGCGGATCTCGATCCCCGCGTTCTGCAGTGCCGAAGCGAACCGTTCGGTCGCGTCGTGCACCTGCTGGGCGATCGCACGGATGCCCCGTGGCCCGTGGTAGACGGCGTACATGCTCGCCATGACCGCGAGCAGGACCTGCGCCGTGCAGATGTTGCTCGTGGCCTTCTCCCGACGGATGTGCTGCTCGCGTGTCTGCAAGGTGAGCCGGTATGCGGGTTTGCCGACGGCATCCTGGCTGACCCCCACCAGGCGACCCGGCAGCTGGCGCTCAAGCCCTTTACGCACGGCCATGTAGCCGGCATGCGGGCCGCCGAAGCCCATCGGCACTCCGAAACGCTGGCTGGTGCCCACGGCGATGTCGGCGCCGAGTTCGCCGGGCGACGCGATGAGCGCGAGGGCGAGCAGGTCGGCCGCGACGACGGTGAGACCGCCCTGCGCCTTGACTGCGCCTATCACGGCCGACGGATCCCACACCCGACCGGAGGCCGCCGGGTACTGCACGAACGCACCGAAGACATCCAACTCTATGGTGGCCGGGTCGAGGTCGTACGCGGTCTCGTGCAACTCGATGCCGACGGCCGCGGCACGGCTGGCCAGCAGCGCCTTGGTCTGCGGCAGGGCGTCGGCGTCGACGAGGAACACGTTGGATCTCGACTTCGAGGCGCGCCGCGCCAGCAGCATGCCCTCCACCACGGCCGTGCCCTCATCGAGCATCGACGCGTTCGCGATGTCGAGCCCGGTGAGGTCGGTGACCATCGTCTGGAAGTTGATCAGCGCCTCGAGCCGGCCCTGTGAGATCTCTGGTTGGTATGGGGTGTAGGCGGTGTACCAGCTCGGATTCTCGAAGACGTTCCGCTTGATCACGGCAGGGGTGATCGTGTCGTAGTAGCCGAGTCCGATCATCGAGCGCCGCACGGTGTTGCGGCGGGCCAGCGCGCGCAGTTCGGTGAGAGCTTCGCGCTCCGTCGCGGCCGCCGGGATGCTGCCCGGCGCGCCTGCCTCGGTCGAACGGTCCGCGATGGCGATCGCGCGGGGCACGGCCGCTTCGACGAGTTCGTCGAGGCCGTGGTACCCGAGGACGTCGAGCATGGTGGACTGCGCATCCGCGTCGGTTCCGACGTGACGCGCGAGGAATGCTTCGGTCATCGCGGCGGCCACTCCCCCGTCAGCGCGGTGTACTCGGCGCGGCTGAGCAGCGCCGGCAGTTCGGTGAAACGCACCTTGACCAGCCAGCCGTCACCGAACGGGTCGGAGTTGACCAGTTCCGGACGCTCGACCACGGCGTCGTTCGCCTCGACCACCTCGCCGTCGACGGGCGCGAAGAGCTCACCGACCGACTTCGTCGACTCGATCTCGCCCACGACGGTGCCTTCCGCAACGTCGCTTCCGATGGACGGAAGTTCCACGTAGACCACGTCGCCGAGCTTCTCCGCCGCGTAATCGGTGATTCCGACCGTGGCTACGTCGCCGTCGACCAGCACCCATTCGTGCTCGGCCGTGTACTTCAGTTGTTCGGGTGCAGCCATGGTCAGTTCTTCTTCCTGCTGTAGAACGGCAACGGGGTTACGACGAATGGCAGCCTTGTGCCGCGAACATCCACGACGACCTCGGTTCCTGGTTCTGCCTGATCGGGCGTGAGGTAGGCCATCGCGATGGGATGTCCCAGGGTCGGCGAAAGTGCGCCGCTCGTGATCGACCCGATCGGCTCGCCACCGGCGTACACGGTGTATCCGGCCCGGGCGGCGCGTCTTCCTTCGCCGACGAGACCGACGAGCACCGGGGCATCCTCGCCCGGGCCGGCTTCGACGGCTTCGCGGCCGACGAAGTCGCCCTGCTTCGAGAGCGTCACCACCCGGCCGAGTCCGGCCTGCACGGGAAAGGTGTCGATGCCCAGCTCGTGCCCGTACAACGGCATGCCCGCTTCCAGGCGCAGAGTGTCCCGGCTGGCGAGCCCCGCGGGAACGAGGCCGCGATCCGCGCCGGCCTCCAGCAGCGCGTCCCAGAGCAGCGGTGCGACCTCGGGCGCCAGATAGAGCTCGAAACCGTCTTCGCCCGTGTAGCCGGTGCGGGCGAACAGGATCGGATGCTCCTGGAACTGGCCGGCCACCGACCGGTAGTAGCGCAGCGCATCGAGGGTGGACGCGACGTCTTCGCCATCGGGATGCCCGCCCTCGATCGCGAACCCCGGGGTCGACTGCAGGATGCCCAGGGCGGCAGGCCCCTGAAGCGCGATGAGCGCCACATCGTCTGACTCGTCGAACACGTCCGCGTCGAAAGGAGCGGTACGCGAGCGCAGTTCGGCGGCGACGATCTCACGGTTCGCGGCGTTGGCGACCACCATGTACCGGTCGTCTCCGGTGCGGTAGACGACGAGGTCGTCGACGATGCCGCCTGTCCTCGCCAGCAGCAGGGTGTACTTCGCCTGCCCCACGGCGACCGCTGAGATCGCACCGGCCAGTGCGTAGTCGAGTGCCTCGGCCGCCTCCGGCCCGATCACCAGGATCTCGGCCATGTGCGACAGGTCGAAGATTCCGGCCGCCGTGCGCACCGCCTCGTGCTCGGCGAGGTCGCTGGTGTAGCGCACCGGCATCTGCCATCCGGCGAAGCCCGTGAAGCTCGCGCCGGCGCGCAGGTGGGCGTCGTGCAACGGAGAATGGCGTTCGGCCGTTTCGGCTTCGCTCCGTGCTGCGGATGTCATGAGTTCTCCGATCTGCGCGGGACGGCGCGAGAGTGGCACGAGCGGCGCGGCCGCCCGTATCGGGAACTCCCCCTCTGTCATCCGGCCTGAGAGTTTCGCGCGTCGTGCACGCTTTCACCGTGGGCGAGGACGATTGGATCGCCCTACTTTTCAGAGTGGCCAGTTCGATGCGGTACGCGTACCTGAGAGATTGTCGGGGAGAATTGCTCCTTCGGTGCCCGCATTCGGGCTCTCCCGCATCGACCGTGAGGCCCGGTTTTCGGTTGTGCTGTCAGCATACTGCCTGGCGCCGATTCGCCAATTAAGGTCACTATGACACTAAGATGCATTAGCAGTTCATGTCAGTTCGACCTTATGGAGTGACCGTGGCCCAGCCGGCCGAGACCAGCACGGCGGCGCTCGCCGTATCGACGGTGATCTTCGCGCTGCGCAGCCATGACCGGTTCGGGGCGTCGGCCGAGACACCGAGCATCTGGCTGCCGCTGGTGCGTCGCATCCGGGAGCCCTTCGCCTCCCGATGGGCGCTGCCCGGCGGTCCGCTCGGCGGCGCGGAAAGCCTCGAAGACGCGGCACGGCGAACACTGCACGAGACGACGGCCATCGAGCCGGGCTACCTCGAGCAGTTGTACGCGTTCGGCGACGTCGACCGCTCCCCCGGCGAACGCGTCATCTCGATCGTGTACTGGGCGCTCGTCGCCTCCGTGCAGGCGCGTCGGGCGACCACCGGCCAGAACGTGCGCTGGTTTCCCGCCGATGGTCTGCCCGAGCTCGCATTCGACCACAACCGCATCGTCGACTACGCGCTGTGGCGGTTGCGCAACAAGATGGAGTACAGCAGCATCGCGCACGCCCTGATCGGCGACGCCTTCACCCTCGCCCAGTTGCGCGAGGTCTACGAGGCTGTGCTCGGCAAACGGCTCGACCCCGCGAACTTCCGACGAGCCATCGAGGCCTCGGAATCGCTCGTCGACACCGGTGAGGTGCTCACGGGCACGCGTCACCGGCCGCCCCGTCTATACCGCTTCGATACCTCGGCCGCGTCTACGTCCGCGCCCCCGTTGCGCGCGGCGAAGGGAGAATCATGACCATCACGGCATCCGTCGACCGTACGATCCGCCTGATCGGCTCCGGCGAACTGAAGGGCGAGACGTGCGATCCCGCACTCGTCGAAGCCCCGTGGACGTTCGACTCGGGGTTGCCCGGCTACGGCCCCGGCGCATCCGTCGATGACCGGATTCCGGTGGGCAGCCCGCAGCAGGGCGAGCTTCCCGCCGAATACCGGCAGGCGAGCGCCGACGAGTTGGACGCCCGGATCACGGCGGCACGGCGAGCCCTCGGCGAGCGCGTGGTCGTGATGGGGCACTTCTACCAGCGCGACGAGGTGGTGCGTTATGCGGACGTCGTCGGTGACTCGTTCCAATTGGCGAACGCCGCGAAGGCGAAGCCGCAGGCCGAGGCGATCGTGTTCTGCGGTGTGCATTTCATGGCCGAGACGGCCGACATCCTCACCGGCGACCACCAGTCGGTGATCCTGCCCAACCTTGCAGCAGGTTGCTCGATGGCCGACATGGCCGACAGTGATTCGGTCGAGGAGGCCTGGGAACAACTCGAGCGGATCTATGGTTCGGAACCGGATGCCGACGGACGAGCGCCGGTCATCCCCGTCACGTATATGAATTCGTCCGCCGCCCTCAAAGCCTTCTGCGGAGACCACGGCGGAATCGTCTGCACGTCATCCAACGCCGCCACCGTGCTGCGCTGGGCGTTCGAACGGGGCCAGCGCGTGCTGTTCTTCCCCGATCAGCACCTCGGGCGCAACACCGCGAAGGCCATGGGCATCCCGGTGGAACGGATGCCACTGTGGAATCCACGCAAGAGCCTCGGCGGCAACGACGAGGCTGCGTTGCTTGACGCAAGGGTGATCCTGTGGAACGGGTTCTGCTCGGTTCACAAGAGGTTCAGCGTCGCGCAGATCGAGCAGGCGCGCGTCGAACACCCCGGCGTGCGCGTGATCGTGCACCCCGAATGCCCTGCGCCCGTGGTGGACGCGGCGGACGAGTACGGCTCCACCGACTACATCGTGAAGGCGATCGAGGCCGCGCCGGCGGGAACGACGTTCGCGATCGGCACCGAGATCAACCTCGTGCAGCGTCTGAAGGCGCACTACCCGCAGCACACGATCTTCTGCCTCGACTCCGTCGTCTGCCCGTGCTCGACGATGTACCGCATCCACCCCGGCTACCTCGCGTGGGTGCTGGAAGGACTCGTGCGAGGCGAGACCATCAACCGGATCAGCGTGGACGCCGGCGTAGCCGGATCTGCCCGGGTGGCGCTGGAGCGGATGCTGGCCGCCCGCCCGGACACCACGATGGCGGCCTGAGGGGCAACGCGAGATGAGCGGCAGCGGAAGCGTGCCACGCGTGCGACGGTCGCTGATCATCGTCGGCAGCGGGATCGCGGGCCTCACGGCGGCGCTGCGCGCCGTCGACGAGTTCGAGGTCACGCTCGTGACGAAGTCCGACCTCACGGCGAGCAACACGCTCTACGCACAGGGCGGCATCGCGGCTGCGCTCTTCGACGACGACAGCGTGGCGTCGCACGCGCTCGACACATTGCGCGCCGGGGCCGGTCTCGGCGACTACGAGGCGGTCGAGGTGTTGTGCGCGGAGGGCCCCGAACGGGTGCGCGAGTTGATCGCCCGGGGCGTGGCCTTCGATCTGCACGGCGGGCGATTGGCCCGCGGCCTGGAGGCGGCGCACTCGCATGCCCGGGTGCTGCACGCGGGCGGCGATGCCACCGGATCCGCCATCGAATCGACCCTCGCCCAGGCGGTGCGCGCCGCGGGCATCGAGATCGTCGAGCAGGCCTTCCTCGCCGAACTGATCGTCGAGGAGGGCCGTGCGGTCGGCGTCGAACTGATCAACCCTGATGGCGTGATCAGCCGGAGATACGCCCATGCCGTCGTGCTTGCAACCGGCGGAGCCGGCACGCTGTTCGCACACACCACGAACCCCTCGATCGCCACGGGCGACGGGGTGGCGGCGGCGTGGCGGGCCGGCGTTCGGCTCACCGATGTGGAGTTCTACCAGTTCCATCCGACCGCGCTGGCGGCCGCAGGAGGCTTGCTCGTCTCCGAGGCGGTGCGCGGCGAGGGTGCTGTGCTCCTGGACGCACGCGGCGAGCGCTTCATGCTCGACGCCCACCCGGATGCGGAGCTGGCGCCACGCGACGTCGTCGCCCGCGCCATCGCCACGCGGATGGCGGCGCAGGGCGGCAAGCCGGTGCTGCTGGATGCGACGGCGCTCGGCGCCGCGCACCTCGCCGAGCGCTTTCCCACGATCGACTCCGGCACTCGAGCCGCCGGGCTGGATTGGGGCGCGATGCCGATCCCGGTGACGCCGGCGGCGCACTACTGGATGGGCGGAATCGCGACGGATGTCTGGGGGCGCAGCAGCCTGCCGGGCCTGTTCGCCGTCGGAGAGGTCGCGTGCACCGGCGTGCACGGAGCGAACCGACTCGCCTCGAACTCGTTGCTGGAGGGTCTCGTCTTCGCCGATCGCGCGATTCGTGCGCTCACCGAGGACTCGGCTGCGCTGAGCGTGCCGACGCTGAGCGTGCCGACGCTGAGCTCGGCTGCGCTGAGCGAGCCGGCGCTGGACCAGGCGGACTCGGGCAGTATCGCGGCGGGACCCGCGGGACCGGCCGACCCGAGCTGGGATCGGGCGGCGCTGCAGTCTCTGATGTGGGATTCGGCCGGTGTGCAGCGTTGCGGCGACGAGTTGCGGGCGACCGCGGCGACGCTCGCATCCTGGTCGGTGCCCGAACGGTCTCCCGGCTCGCCGGCATCCGCGTCGCTCGCTCTCCGGGAGGACGAGAACCTGCTCCAGCTCGCCCGGCTCATCGTCACCGCCGCGCTGGCCCGCGAAGAGTCCCGCGGTGCGCATTTCCGCACCGACTTTCCCGGCACCTCCGCCGAGTCCCAGCACCTCGTGCTGCAACGAGAGGAATCACTCGCATGCTGACCGAGCGCATCATCGACGCGGTCGTCACCGCCGCACTCGACGAGGATGCCCCCTGGGGCGATCTGACCTCGGCGCTGTTCATCCCCGCGGATGCCGCGGCGCGGGCGCGACTGGTGGCACGGGAAGCAGGCACGTTCAGCGGCGGAGCCGTGTTCGCGGCGACGATGCGAGCGGCCGATCAGGCGATCGCGACCACCTTGCTCGTCGATGACGGCGCGCGATTCGAAGCCGGCGAGGCTCTGGCCGTCGTCGCTGGTCCGGCTCGGGCGGTGCTGCAGGCGGAGCGCGTCGCCCTCAACCTGGTGCAGCGGATGAGCGGAATCGCCACGCTCACCGCACGCTACGTCGCGGCAGCGGGCGTCGGCCGCGCTCGCATCGTGGACACGCGCAAGACCACGCCGGGGTTGCGCGCTCTGGAACGGCACGCGGTGGTGTGCGGCGGCGGCCACAACCACCGCTTCTCGCTCTCCGACGCGGTGATGGCGAAGGACAACCACTTGGCCGTGCTGACGGCGAGCGGCCTCGGCGTGACCGAGGCGATCGCGAGGGTGCGCGGCGAACTCGGGCACACCACGCATCTCGAGGTCGAAGTGGACCGGATCGATCAGATCGAACCGGTACTCGCCGGCGGAGTCGACACCATCATGCTGGACAACTTCACCCTCGAAGACCTG
The DNA here is from genome assembly GCA_035564555.1 of Humibacter sp. GTDB lineage: Bacteria > Actinomycetota > Actinomycetes > Actinomycetales > Microbacteriaceae > DATMTS01. Next base: position 57,315 of record DATMTS010000065.1, on the reverse strand, counting down.
CGCCGCGGTGTCACCCTGGTCGGCGGCCGCGCCATCGTCGAAGCCAGCGGAAACGTGAACCTGAACACCGTTGCTGACATCGCGGCGACAGGGGTCGACGTCATCTCCGTGGGGGCGTTGACGCATAGCGTGCGCTCGCTCGACCTGGGTCTCGACATCGAGCTGGACTGAGCCGTGCTGTACCTGGATGCCGCAGCGACCGCACCCGTTCGGCGGGAAGCCCTGGAGGCGGCCTGGCCGTATCTCACCGGCGCTTTCGGCAACCCGTCGAGCAGTCACGGCATGGGCGAGGTGGCTGCTCGCGCCCTCGCCGACGCCCGCGCGACGATCGCGGGCATCCTCAGCTGTCGCTCCTCCGAGATCGTGTTCACCTCGGGCGGAACCGAAGCGGACAACCTGGCGATCAAGGGCATCGCGCTCGCCGAACCGCGAGGCCGGCACATCGTAACCGCCACGACCGAGCACGAGGCCGTGCTCGGGGCGGCCGACTATCTGCGCCGCCTTCACGACTTCGAAGTCACATTCGTCGACGTCGACGAGACCGGACTCGTCGCCGCCGATCGGCTACGTGCCGCGTTACGACCGGACACCACGCTCGTCAGCGTCGCCTTCGCGAACAACGAGATCGGCACGGTTCAGCCGATCTCCTCGTTGGCGGCGATCGCACATCGCGCCGGCGCGCGCATTCACACCGACGCGGTGCAGGCTGCCGGATGGCTCGACCTCGATGTGCGGGCGCTCGATGTCGATGCGCTCTCGATCGCCGGGCACAAGGTCGGTACACCGCGAGGCATCGGTCTGCTCTATCTGCGTGGCGGCGTGCCGCTGGAACCGCTCGTGCACGGCGGCGGTCAGGAACGCGGCCGCCGTTCAGGCACCGAGAACGTGGCGGGAGCGGTTGCGCTGGCGACCGCTCTGCGCCTGGCTCACGAGGAGCAGACGGCTGAAAGCGCCCCGCGAGACGAAGCGGCTCTGCGCGACGCGTTCATCGAGCAGGTTCTGACCACGGTGCCAGGCGCCCGACTGACCGGACACGCCACCGCCCGGCTCCCGGCGCATGCCTCCTTCGTCTTCTCCGACAGCGGCGGCGAAGCCGTGCTGCTCGAACTGGAGCGCCGCGGCGTGATCGTCTCGAGCGGTTCGGCCTGCGCGGCCGGGCGCGATGAGCCCTCCCACGTGCTCACGGCCATCGGGCTGTCGGATGCCGCTGCACGCAGTGCCGTCCGGTTCTCCTGGAGCCGCAGCACCACGGGCGAGCAGTTGAGCGCCGCAGCCGGTGCGATACGCGACGCCGTGGCGTCCGTGGCCGCTCTTTCGCGATGAGGCCATCCAGCCGAGGCCGACGTGCTCGCCTGCCTCACCCGTTCGCGAGCCGATCGGTCTCGGCATGTCCCGCGGCGGCCACCCGGCGCAAGAACTCGTCGATCACGGCCAGCTGCCCGTCGTCGTAGCCGCCGCAGATCTCATCCATCCGGTCGTTCATCCCCGAGTAGAGCCGGAACATCTCCGCATTGCGCTGCGGCAGCGCGCGCACCAACACGGCGCGCCGATCGTGCGGGTCCCGGCCGCGTTCGATCCAGCCGTCTCGCTCCAAGCGGTCGAGCACACCCGTCAGGGTGGCCGGGTGCACCCCGAGCTCCCGTGCAAGCGCCGTCGGGCCCATCGCGCCCCGACGCGAAAGAAAGTCAAGGCAATCCAGATCGATGTCGCGCATCTCGGCCTTCAGCCCGATCTGCCTGCTCAGCAGAGCGATCTGATTGTTGACCTCCCGCAGCGATCGTTTCACTGCCGTGACTCTGCGTCGGTTGGGCACGCAGTCCCCCTTGCTTATTTTCTGTTCCATATAATATCCTTCTCGTATTATCCGAGGAAGAGAAGGAGCGACACAGTGAATATTGTCGTATTCGGCGCCAACGGTCCAACGGGCCGGCTCTTGACATCGCAGGCGTGCAGCCAAGGTCACCGGGTGACCGCGGTGACGCGCCACTCGCAGAGCTTTCCGCTGCGCCACGACAACCTCACGGTGATCGCAGGCGACGTCTACGACGAGGAATCGGTTCACCGGTCGGTGGCCGCACACGACATCGTGCTATCGACGCTGGGAGTTCCGTACAGCCGCAAGCCGATCTCGGTCTATTCGGTCGGCACGCGCAACATCCTGCGGGCGATGCGCCAGCACGGCGTGACCCGGATCGCCTGCGTGAGTTCGAGCGCGACGGACCCCGACGTGCGCGATCGCGACTCCGGCGGAGGCTTCTTCTTCGAGAAGGTGCTCAAGCCCGTGATCGGTTCGACCTTCGGGCGCACCCTCTACGCCGACATGCTGCGCATGGAACGGATGCTTCGGGACAGCGAGGCGGACTGGACGATCGTGCGGCCCTCCGGCCTTTTCGAGACGCAATCGGTGACCGACTATCTGGTCGACGAGGACTTCGTGCCGGCCCGGTTCACCTCGCGCCGAGACCTCGCCGACGTGCTGCTTCGCCAGGCGGAGGATCGCACCTTCGTGCACAAGGTCGCGGCGATCGCCACCGTGACCGAACAGCCGAGCGTCTGGCAACTGCTCAGGAACGAGGCGCTCCCCAGCGGCAGGGAGCGGGCTACCTCGACGGTCTGATGGCCGTCTAAGCCTGCTCTGCGACGCGCCTCAACTCGGCCACGTACGAGTTCCACCACTCGGCGTCACGGTCGGGAAGGTTTGAGTTGTCGGCTCTCAAACCCGCAGATCCGTCGATCAACTCGCGCACGATGTCGGCTTGTCCCGCATGCCGCGCGGTCTCGGCCGTCATGTGCACGAGAATCTGGTGAAGGGTGACGTTCCCCCGCTCCCCCGGCCACCAGGGAACCCGGCCGGGGGAATCCAGTTCGAGCGCGTCGATGGTGTCGTCTGAATGCGCCCACACGCGGCGATAGAAGTCGACCACCCACTCGCGCGACTGCTCGGCGGTAGCCCACATGTCGGCGTTGGGCTCCGCATCGTCGTCGAGCCACGGCAACGACTCGCCCGACGGCCGGCCGAACGTCTCGCCGAAGTATCCCGACTCGACGCTGCCGAGATGTTTCACCAGACCGAGCAGATTCGTGCCGGTCGGAGTCATCGGCATTCGGATCTCGCGCTCACTCAGTCCCTCGAGCTTGAAGAGCATCGCCTCACGTTGCAGTTGCAAGTATCGCTTGAGCGTCTGCTTGGCATCGTTCATGAGCACCACGCTACGCCGGAGCACTGACATCGCGGCTGAAGCGGGACCGTCGGGTCAGCCGCGCGGCAGCACCGTGAGCACACGTTCGATGTGGTCGCGGAACTCGGTCATGAAGTCGCGCAGGAAGCCCGCGGTCGTCTCGTCGGTCACCTCGCCGTCGGGCGAGAACCGTTCGGGACTGTATTGGATGTACGCCTCGGGGGCCGTCATCTGGCGCGCGTTGCAGAAGCTGAGAACGGCCCGAAGGCTCTGCTGGGCGAGCGCGGTGCCGATGGCTCCGACCGACGCGCCGATCACGGCCGCCGGGATGTGATGGAAGGAGTTCTGGCCCCAGGGCCGCGATGCCCAGTCGATCGCGTTCTTCAAAGCGCCGGGGATCGAGCGGTTGTATTCCGGTGTGACGAAGAGCACGGCGTCCGATTCGTCGATCGCCTCTTTGAGCGCCCGCGCCTGCGGCGGGTAGTCGTCGTCATAGTCCTGGCTGTAGAGCGGCAGGGCGCCGATCGGGATCTCGGTGAACTCGAGGTCATCGGGTGCCAGCCTGATGAGACTCTTCGCGAGGGCACGGTTGATGGATGTCGACGACAGGCTCCCGACGAAGTATCCGACCTTGTAGGTTTCCATTGCTGCTCCTCTTCTTCGAAAGCCGCGCTCGTGGACCCATGCTACGAGCATCCTCAAGACTGCGCGATGGACGCGAACCCCCGCCCACGCCGGTCGGGTCGGGGTACGTCGCACACCTGGTCGAGCCGCAACCCTGCCGCCACGAGGAGACTCACCTCGCTCAGGACGAGCAGAGGCAGAACGGGTGACCCGCAGGGTCAAGAAAGACCCGGAACGTCGTACCCGGCTGGTTCAGTGCCTTGGTCGCGCCCAATGCGAGGGCGGCCGACTCGCCCTCATCGAGGTCGCGCACCGCCACATCCAGGTGCATCTGCTGCGGGACCTGCTGCCCGGGCCACTCGGGTGCGCGGTAGTCGTCGACCTGCTGGAAAGAGATGCACTGTTCACCGTCCTCCGGGCGGATCTCGGCCCAACCGTCATCGAGCGAGACCTTCCAACCGAGCATCTCGCCGTAGAACTCGGCGAGCGCGCGGGAGTCGGGACAGTCGATGACGAAACTTGGATACGCTGCGAATGCCATACCGGCACGGTACCCCGTGCCCGCGACATCCCGGTAGCAGATCGATCCGCCGTCAGCGGTGCCCGGCGGCTCCGTCGTCTCGTGCGCTCACGCCTGCTCGGCGAGCGCGGCCAGCCGCTCGATGGATGCCGCCAATCGATCCGAGGTCGTTGCACGCGCACGTTCGAACCGGGATTCGTCGTTCAGCCGGGTCCAGTCGTAGGTGTGCGTGACGAGCGTGCGCACCGGTCCGAGCTCTTCGAGCTCCCAACGCCACAGCTGGCCGATCGGCGGCTTGCCCTGCTCGGCGGGAAGCCATGCGATCTGCCGACCCTCCTCGAACTCGACGACATGGTTCTCGCGAACGCGCCCGCCTCGATTCGTCATCACGAACACCTGGCCGACGCCGTGTACGCGTTGCCCGGGTGCGGCTTCGGCGAGATTTTCATTGCCGTCCCAGCGCGGCTGTTGAGCCGGATCAGCGATGAGTTCGAAGATCGTCGCCGCCGACGCGGCGATCTCACGGCTGGCTGAAGTGATGCGGATTTCATCTCGTGACTCGGTCATGGTTCACATTCTTGCGCAACCGAGGGATGGCGCGTCTCCGGGATTGCCGGTAGCCGACGAGCGAGTTGCCGGCTCATTCAGACGTTGAACCGGAACTCCACGACGTCGCCGTCATGCATGACGTACTCCTTGCCCTCGATGCGGGCCTTGCCCTTCGCACGCGCCTCGTGCACCGAGCCGGTGGCGACGAGGTCGTCGAATGAGACCACCTCGGCCTTGATGAAACCCTTCTCGAAGTCGGTGTGGATCACCCCGGCCGCCTGCGGAGCCTTCCAGCCCTTGTGGATCGTCCATGCGCGCGACTCCTTCGGACCCGCCGTCAGGTAGGTCTGCAGCCCGAGAGTCTCGAAGCCGATCCGGGCGAGTTGGTCCAAGCCGCTCTCCTCCTGGCCGGTGGATGCCAGCAGCTCGGCGGCATCCTCAGGGTCGAGGTCGATCAGTTCGGACTCGATCTTGGCGTCCAGGAAAACGGCGTGCGCGGGCGCCACGAGGGCTCCGAGCTCCGCCTTGCGGGCGTCGTCGGTGAGAACCGCCTCGTCAACGTTGAAGACGTAGATGAAGGGTTTGGCGGTGAGCAGTCCGAGTTCGCGAACCGGCTCCAGGTCGATGCCCGACGCCGACAGCATCGTGCCCTTCTCCAGCGCCTCACGCGCCGCGTTCGCCGCCTCCAGCACGGAGGCGTCGAGCTTGCGCCCCCGCACCTCTTTCTCAAAGCGTGTGATCGCCTTCTCGAGGGTCTGCAGGTCGGCGAGCGCGAGTTCGGTGGTGATGGTCTCCAGGTCTGATGCCGGGTCGATCTGCCCGGCTACGTGCACGACGTCCGAGTCGGCGAATCCGCGTGAGACCAGCGCGATGGCATCCGCCTCACGGATGTTGGCGAGGAACTGGTTGCCGAGTCCCTCCCCTTCGCTGGCACCCTTCACAATGCCGGCGATGTCGACGAAGCTGACGGTGGCGGGCACGATGCGCTCGCTTTGGAACAGGGCGGAAAGGGTCTGCAGGCGTGCGTCGGGAAGGTTGACCACGCCGACATTGGGCTCGATCGTGGCGAACGGGTAGTTCGCCGCGAGCACCTGGTTCTTGGTGAGAGCGTTGAACAGGGTGGACTTGCCAACATTGGGCAGACCGACGATTCCGATAGTGAGAGCCACGGGCATCCATGTTACGTGCTGCCGGCGGCCCGAGCGGCGCCTGCGCCGCCGGCAGGGTCACGGCCGGGTGAAGCGGAAGCAGACGGTGACATACGGCAGGTCGAAGAACTCGCTGCCGGCGGTCTGCGCGTGCCCGTCGAGCACCTCGTTGACGGCCGCGAGCGTCGCGCTCTGTTCTTCGGGCGACATCAGGATGAAGTAGCTTCGCGAGCGCACCAGGTCGAGCAGGCCGCTTCGGGTGTAGCGCGCGAGCCACGGGAAGTCCGCCCGTTCCGGGTCGCTGAACGGCCCGCGCACGTCGGCACGGCCGGTGGCGTCGGTGAATCCGTCACCATCGGCGCGCATCGCCGAGCCCAGCTCGCGCACCCAGTCGACGCGTTCGTCGCGCAGGTTCCAGATCAGGCCCAGGATGCCTCCGGGGCGCAGAACGCGCGCCACCTCGCGCGATGCGTCCTCCTTGTCGACCCAATGCCACGCCTGGGCGAACGTGACCACATCGACACTGCCGTCCTCCAGCGGGATGTGCTCACCCGAGCCCGGCAGTGCGTGGATGCCCGGCAGCGCTTTGACCAGTTGCTCGCGCATGTGCTGAGAGGGCTCCACAGCACTGATCTCACGGCCAGGACGCTGCAACAGGCGGGTGAACTTGCCGGTGCCCGCGCCGACGTCCACCACCACCCGCGCGCCCGACGGCACGAGCCATTCCACCGCCCACGTCGGATAGCCCGGTCGCACCGCCTCGTAGAGCTCCGCGACCGCGTCGAAGGATGCTCCCTGCTTCTCGCGGTCGCGCCGTTCGGTCATGTCGTCAACGCTAACGCGGCGTGCCTGGATGTGTCGGGATGATGCGGTCTTCGCACGACGCGCCCGCCGGAAGTGACCGGGAACGTCGTCTGTGCGTGAGAGCATGACGACGTGCCACTGGATTTCACCGCCATCGACTTCGAGACCGCGAATTCCAGCAACGCATCGGCTTGTTCGGTCGGCCTCGTGAAGGTGCGCGACGGGCGCATGGTGGACAGCGCGACCTGGTTGATCAGGCCGCCGTTCGGGCACGACGAGTTCTGGGAGTGGAACACTCGCATCCATGGCATTCGAGCGGTGGACGTCGTGGATGCTCCGACCTGGGAGTCGCAATTGCCCGATCTGGTGCGATTCGCCGACGGCGATGCGCTGGTAGCGCACAACGCCGGCTTCGACATGGGCGTGATCCGCGGCGCGTGCGCCGCCACAGCTCTCGATTGCCCCGAGTTCGATTACCTGTGCAGTCTGCAGGTCGCCCGCAAGACGTACCATCTCGACTCCTACCGTCTGCCGGTTGCCGCGATGGCCGCCGGTTTCGAAGATTTCGAGCATCACCAGGCACTCGCCGACTCGCGCGCGTGCGCCGCCATCATCGTGCATGCCGCACAGCGTCACGGTGCCGAATCCATCGGCGAGCTGGCGGCGGCTGCCGCGGTGCGGGTCGGCCACATCGGAGAAGCCGCGCTCGTCGAACGCCGCTCGGCCTAGTAGCCGTCAGCGCCCGCCCGGCATCCGGGGGCTTCACGTGTGAGGGATGCCTCCGGGTGAGGTTCTCCGGCGCGGGTCCCGGCAGTGTCGGAGGTGGCTGGGAGACTCAAGACATGGATGCCTTACTGATGCTCGTGATCGGCCTCGTCGCCGGCGGCGCGATCGGCGCGTTGGCCGCTCTACTGCTGGTTCGGCGCCGCTTCGCGGCCGATGAGACGACCGCGCTCGCGGACGATCACGCCGTGGTGATCGCGCGCCATCAAACCGAACTCGCCGACGTGCGTGCGCATGAGGCGTCGGTTCGCGGTGAGATCGCGGCAGAGCTGGCATCCGCCACAGCGACAGCGCACGCGCTGCGCGAGCAGATCGCGATCCTGCAGCAGCAGAGCCGCGACGAGGCGGAGCGCCGCCGCGCGGATGACGCCGCCCGTGAAGCGCGCGAACGTGCGGAGCACGAGGAGCGGCGCACGCGCGAGCGGGAGGAACACGAGAAGCAGTTGCGCCAAGAAGAAGAGGACGGCAGGATCCTGCAGGCTCTCGCCCCGGTGCGCGACACGTTGCAGAGCATGCAGAACAAGGTCAGCGAACTCGAGAAGCAGCGCAGCGAGCAGTACGGATCGCTCGCCGAGCAGCTCAAACTGGCCCAGGTGAGCGATGAACAGTTGCGCGCCACGACCGAGTCGCTGGCCAGCGCGCTACGTTCCAACAGCACGCGCGGCGTGTGGGGCGAGACCCAGTTGCGGCGCGTCGTCGAAGCCGCCGGTCTGACGCAGTACGTCGATTTCACGGTGCAGACCACGGTGCACACCGATGCTGGGGCCGGCCGCCCAGACATGGTGATCCAGCTTCCGGGCAGAAAATCGATCGCCGTCGATTCGAAGGTGCCGCTCGAGCACTACATCGAAGCCAGCCAGATCGCCGTCACCGCGACCGGCGAAGAAGGCGCTCGACGCAAGCAGCTCATCGACCGGCATGTGAAAGCGGTGCGCGCCCATGTGGACGCCCTCGCCAAGAAGACCTATTGGGAGGGGCTCGAGGCCAGCCCGGAATTCGTCATCGCGTTCATCCCGAGCGAATCGCTGCTGTCCTCCGCGCTCGAGGCCGACCCCACGCTGCTCGACTACGCGTTCGGCAAGAGGGTCGCCCTCGCCTCCCCGGTGAACCTCTGGGCTGTGCTGAAGACCGTCGCGTTCACCTGGCAGCAGCAGGCCGTCACCGATGAGGCGAAGAAGCTCTTCGACCTCGGCAACACCCTGTATCAGCGCGTCGGCACGCTCTCGGGCCATGCCGAGTCGCTGCGCAAGGCGCTGCAGCGAACGGTCACCTCGTACAACAACTTCGCCAACTCACTGGAATCCCGCGTGCTCGTGACCGCGCGCCAGTTCCCGGGCATCGACGCCACGAAGATCGCCTCGGTGCAGCAACCGGACGTGATCCATGAATCCCCACGACGCTTGACCGCTTTGGAACTCACCGAGTTCGATGGCGGCGGCACAGAGGACGCCGCTGACGAGGAGACGGCTGTACACGTCATCGCCGGAGAAGACCGTGCGAGCGGCATGCCGCAAAGCGCTTCGGATGACGAGTCGATCGAGGCGGAACTCGACTGGCTCGAGCCGAGCGCTCAGCGTTAGGCCGTACGGTCTACAGCCACTTCTCAACGAGGTGATCCGCCGTCATGCGACGGATCGTGCCCGACTTGGAGCGAAGGACGATGCTGCTCGTACGGATGATCGGTCCCTTTCGACGCACGCCCTCCACCAGGCCGCCGTCGGTGACGCCTGTTGCGACGAAGATCGTGTTGTCGCCCTTGACCAGTTCGTCGACCTCGTACACCCGGTCGAGCTCAAGCCCCGACTCGACGGCCTTCTGCCGTTCGGCGTCGTCGCGCGGCGCCAGCACACCCTGCATGAAGCCGCCGAGCGCCTTGATCGCACAGGCCGTGGTGATGCCCTCCGGGCTGCCGCCGACGCCGACGCACATGTCGATCCGTGATTCGTAACGAGCCGCGTTGATTCCGCCGGCCACGTCGCCGTCGAGCATCAGGCGGGTGCCCGCGCCGGCATCCCTGATCTCCTCGATCAGTTGCTGGTGGCGCGGGCGATCGAGCACCGCGACGCGCAACTCGCCGACGTCTTTGCCTTTGGCCGCCGCGAGCGCGCGGATGTTCTCCCCGATCGGCTTGCGGATGTCGACCACGCCGATGCCCTCGGGGCCCGTGACGATCTTGTCCATGTAGAAGACGCTCGACGCATCGAGCATGGTGCCTCGATCGCTCACCGCGATGACCGAGAGCGCGTTCTGCCGACCCGCTGCGGTCAGCGACGTGCCGTCGATCGGGTCGACGGCGATGTCGCAGGCGGGACCTCGGCCGTTGCCGACGTGTTCCCCGTTGAACAGCATGGGCGCGGCATCCTTCTCCCCCTCGCCGATCACGACGAGTCCGTCGAAGTGCACCGTTCCGAGAAAGGCGCGCATCGCGTCGACGGCAGCGCCGTCTGCGTCGTTCTTGCGGCCCTTGCCGATCCAGGGCGTGGCCCGGATCGCCGCCGCCTCCGTTGCGCGCACGAGTTCCATCGCGAGGTTGCGATCCGGATGCAGGTACAGGGATGCCGTGTCAGTCGTCGTCACGCCGCAAGTCTATGGGTGGACACTGCCGTCGCCCGCCCGGCCCCGCCCTCTGCCCGTCGGCGGCACGACCTCTCGCGCGGGCACTCATTAGACTGGCCCCGACATCACGGACCATTCGAGGAGATCTCCCATGCCCATCGCAACGCCGGACCAGTACGCGGAAATGCTCGACAAAGCGAAGAAGAACGGCTTCGCCTACCCGGCGTTCAACGCATCCAGCTCGCAGACGATCAACTCGATCCTGCAGGGACTCAGCGAAGCGGGCTCCGACGGGATCATCCAGGTCACCACCGGCGGCGCCGACTACTTCGCGGGGCAGAGCGTCAAGGCGCGCGCGACCGGAGCCCTCGCCTTCGCCAAGTTCGCCACCGAGGTCGCGAAGAACTACTCGATCACCGTGGCACTGCACACCGACCACTGCCCTAAGCCCGCCCTCGACGACTTCGTCCTCCCGCTGATCGCGGCGAGCGAGGAAGAGGTCAAGGCGGGCCGCAACCCGATCTTCCAATCGCACATGTGGGATGGCTCCGCCGTGCCGCTGGACGAGAACCTGCGGATCGCTCAGCAGATGCTCGAACGCACGAAGGCGATCAACGCGATCCTCGAGGTCGAGATCGGCGTCGTCGGCGGCGAAGAAGACGGCGTCGCGCACGAGGGCACGAACGACGCCCTTTACACCACGGTCGGAGACGTGACGAAGGCAGTGGAGGCGCTGGGCCTCGGCGAGAACGGGCGCTATATCGCCGCCCTCACCTTCGGAAACGTGCACGGCGTGTACAAGCCGGGCAACGTGAAGTTGCGTCCCGAACTGCTGGGCGAGATCCAGGCCGGCATCGCGCAGAAGTTCGGACACGGGCCCAAGCCGCTCGACCTCGTCTTCCACGGCGGGTCCGGCTCGACCGACGACGAGATCAAGCAGGCGGTCGCCAACGGCGTCGTGAAGATGAACATCGACACCGACACGCAGTACGCGTTCACTCGCTCGATCGCCGGTTACATGTTCAGCAACTACGACGGCGTGCTCAAGATCGACGGCGAGGTCGGCAACAAGAAGCAGTACGACCCGCGCGCCTGGGGCAAGGTGGCCGAGACTGCGATGGCTCAGCGGGTCGTCGAGGCGACTCGCCAGCTCGGCTCGGCGGGATGGTCGGGCAAGTAGCCAGGCGACGCGGCGTTCTGGGGGTCTCGGCCCTCAGGCGCCGCGCATGACGTACTGCACGAACGAGGGATCGTTCATCAACAGCACGCCGTAGCAGGTCGCAGTGACGAGCGTCACGAGTACACCGGCGGTCAGCGGAATCCAGAAGCTCACGCGACCGGCGCGCATCGAACGCGCCGACAGCACCGCGCTGACGAGCCAGAGCACGACGTTGACGACGGAGATGATCAGCGCAATCACACCCGTCAACGGGGTCGCTGCGTACGTCCCCACGCCGATCTGCTGCATGGTGTCGTTCAGGTAGCCCGCCAGGTCGGTCATCGTGACGATGGTGGACAACACGCTGTACAGGCCTAGGGCAAGCAGCGCGAGTGTGGCGACGCGATCGACCGCACGTGCCGAGGAAGGCTGCCGGACCGCAGGACGCCGCGGGACGGTGTGCGTCGGCCCGGTGCGCTCGGGCGGCGCGAGCTGCTCGGGCGCCGTGAGCTGCGACCGGTTCGGCGGTCCAGCCGCATCGGCCGGGGACGCTCCGTTCGAGCTCTCCCCGTAGGCACCGGGTCGGATCGTGTGGAGCTCGGCCGAGAAGGGGTGCGCCGAGATGTCCTTGATGCGGGCGAGCTGCTCCTCAGGCGTGGCGTACTCGCCGTATTGCGGGCGTGGTCGTGTCTCGTGATCGCCCATCAGCTCCCACCTCCGGCGCGGCCGCCGAGGGCGCGCTGGTCGCGCCGTCCGTTCAGGTCGCGGCGCAGTTCCTTCGGCAGCGAGAACATCAGGTCTTCCTCCGCGGTCTTGACTTCGTGCACGTCGGAGTAACCGGCATCCGCCAGCTGCTCGAGCACTTCGCGCACCAGAACCTCCGGCACGGACGCGCCGCTGGTGACTCCCACGGTCGTCGCGGCGTCCAGCCACTCCTGACGGATCTCGCTCGCGTAATCCACCCGATACGCGGCCTTCGCCCCGTTCTCCAGCGCGACCTCGACGAGCCGCACCGAGTTCGACGAGTTCGCCGACCCCACGACGATCACCAGATCGGCCTCCTCGGCCACCTTCTTGATCGCGACCTGACGGTTCTGCGTGGCGTAGCAGATGTCGTCGCTCGGCGGGTCCTGCAGAGCGGGGAAGCGCTCTCGCAGCCGACGCACGGTCTCCATGGTCTCGTCGACGGACAGCGTGGTCTGAGACAGCCAGACGACCTTCGACGGGTCGCGCACCTGCAGCGAGTCCACGTCGTCCGGGCTGTTCACCAGGGTGACGTGCTGCGGGGCCTCCCCTGCGGTGCCCTCGACCTCTTCGTGGCCGGCGTGGCCGATCAGCAGGATCTCGTAGTCGTCACGAGCGAAGCGCACCGCCTCCCGGTGCACCTTGGTGACCAGCGGACAGGTCGCGTCGATCGCCTTCAAGCCGCGCTCAGCCGCGGCGTTCACGACGGCGGGCGACACGCCGTGTGCGCTGAAGACGACGTGGGCGCCCTCCGGCACTTCGTCGACCTCGTCGACGAAGACGGCGCCCTGCTGCTCGAGGGTGGAGACGACATGGATGTTGTGCACGATCTGCTTACGCACATACACCGGAGCGCCGTAGTGCTCGAGCGCTTTCTCGACGGCGACGACTGCACGGTCGACACCCGCGCAGTAGCCCCGGGGAGTCGCCAGCAGCACTCTCTTGTGTCCGAGGACCGGGGTATTCTTGAGCCGGCCGCGCACCACGGGGATGCTCGGCATCGGAAGGCTGACGGTCGACTCATTCACGCCCGCAAGTCTAGGCGGCGTGCCTGACACCGCGCCGAGCGGCCGACGCGGCCGGCCGCCCGAAAGGAGCCACCATGACCGAACCAGCCACGGCCGATGCACCGTGGCCGGTCGCAATGTTGGCGACGAAGCTGCGCGACTACATCGACCGGCTCGGCACCGTGTGGGTGGAGGGTGAGATCACCCAATGGGGCGTGTCGGGCGGCAACGTCTACGGCAAGCTGAAAGACGTCGAGCAGGACGCCACGGTCGGCTTCACGATCTGGTCATCGGTTCGCGCCAAGATCCCCGCCGACTTGGCGCAGGGCGATCGGGTGATCGCCCTGATCAAGCCCAACTACTGGCTCAAGGGCGGCACCCTGACGATGCAGGTGTATCAGATGCGCCACGTCGGGCTCGGCGATCTGCTCGAGCGCCTCGAACGATTGCGCGCCCTCCTGGCATCCGAGGGACTGTTCGACCCGGCCCGGAAGAAGCCCCTGCCGTTCCTGCCGCACTGCATCGGCCTGGTCACCGGCAAGGATTCGGATGCCGAGAAAGACGTTCTGCGCAACGCGCAACTGCGCTGGCCGGCCGTGCGATTTCGCGTCGTGCACGCCGCGGTGCAGGGCGATCGCACCGTTTCGGAGGTGACGGCCGCCATCGCGAGCCTGGATGCCGACCCCGAGGTCGATGTCATCATCGTCGCCCGAGGCGGCGGGGACTTCCAGAACCTGCTCGGCTTCAGCGACGAGTCGCTGGTGCGTGCCGCGGCGGCCTGTCGCACTCCAGTGGTGAGCGCCATCGGCCACGAGAACGACCGTCCGCTGCTCGACGAGGTCGCGGATCTGAGAGCGTCCACTCCGACGGATGCGGCCAAGCGCGTCGTTCCGGACGTCGCCGAGGAACAGCTGCGGGTGCAACAGGGCAGGATGAGGATGTTCACCCGCCTGACCGCGTTGATCGGTACCGAGATCGACCGCATCGCGCAGCTGCGATCCCGGCCCGTTCTGGCGAACCGGGAATGGATCGTGCAGAACCGCGCCGACGAGCTGACGCGTTATGTCGCACGCGGGACGGAACTGGTCGCACGCGCCGTCGAACGTGCCGAGACGACCACATGGGAACTGGCCGGGCGACTGCGCACCCTCTCGCCCCAGTCGACGCTCGACCGCGGCTACGCGATCGTGCAGACCGCCGACGGCCACGTGCTGCGCAGCCGCACGACCGCCCCCACCGGCAGCGCGTTGTTGATCACCGTGGCCGACGGCGCATTGGATGCGACCTCGGGCGGTCCGCACGAGGACCGAACGTAGAATGGAGAGCATCATGCCCACCGCACACGACGACCTCGCCGAATTGAGCTATGAGCAGGCTCGCGACGAACTGATCCGGGTCGTCGCCGAACTGGAACAGGGTTCGCCGACGCTCGAGCAGTCGCTTGCCCTGTGGGAGCGCGGCGAGGCTCTTGCCGCGCGATGCGAACAGTGGCTGATCGGCGCCAAAGCGCGCCTCGAAGCCGCGCGAGTCGGAGCATCCGGAGGCACGGCATCCCAGCCCGGAGCCGCGTCAGTCGAATGACCGCAGCCAAACGCCCCGCCGTCGTCGCCGAGCTCGGCCGGCCGGAGACGCCGGAGGAGACCGCAGCCCGCAAGGCAGAATCGTCGCGCAACCACCGCAGCCGCCAAACCGTCAACAACCTCGTCTACTCGTTGCTGGCGACACTCGCACTCGTGGCGATCGTCGTGCTCGCCGTGCCGCGGCCGAGCGGGTCTCCGACCGCCGCCGTCGACTACGCCAAGATCGCATCACAGGGCCAGGGCAGCGAGCCCGACCCGCTCGTCGCCCCTGTTCTGCCGAGCGGATGGACCTCGAACAACGCGCAGCTTCGCACCGACACGGCCGACGGCGTCGACTCCTGGTACATCGGGCTCATCACCCCGAAGAAGCAGTACATCGGCATCACGCAGGGTTTCAAGGCGAACAGCACCTGGCTCGCGGCGCAACTGGCCGACAGCTCGTCCGACGGCACCGGAACCGTCGGCGGCGTGACGTGGACCATCTATGACAACCGCGACACCCCTCGCGACGTCGGCGACGTGAAGTATGCGCTGACGACGACGGCCGGCGACAGCACGTTCGTCGTGTTCGGCACGGCATCCAACCCGGAATTCGACACGGTCGCACACGCTCTGGCGGCCGATATCAACGCCGACGAGCAGAAGGACGGTACCAAGTGACCCTGACCCCCGCCCAGGCATGGGAGCAGTTGCAGCGCGGAAACGAGCGATTCATCTCGGGCGGAGCGGAGCATCCACGACAGGACGTGGAGCGCCGACAGGATCTGGCACATGCTCAGGATCCGCTCGTGGCGTTGTTCGGATGCAGCGACTCCCGGTTGGCGGCCGAGATCATCTTCGACCTCGGGCTCGGGGATGCCTTCGTGATCCGCAATGCCGGGCAGGTCGTCTCCGATTCGGTGCTCGGCTCGATCGAGTACGCCGTCGCGGTTCTGCACACACCGCTGCTGCTGGTGCTCGGGCACGACGAGTGCGGGGCGGTGCGCGCCGCCATCGATTCTCGTGGTCCGGACGCGCCGGCTCTTCCGCAGCAGATCGCCCACCTCATCGAGCCGATCGTGCCCGCGGTGCGCCGCGTCTCTCAGACCGGTCCCGGCCAGAGCGTCGACCCGTCGGCCGTGGACGCCGCAGCCGTCGGGCGCGAGCATCTACGCGACACCGTGGGCGAGTTGCTGCAGCGCAGCGAGGTCGTCTCGTATGCCGTCGCCGAGGGTAGCCTGGCTATCGTCGGAGCCAATTACCGGCTGCACGAAGGCCGCGTCGTCCCCGACACGGTGATCGGCCTCGACTGACGGCGCAAGCACCCGCGCCGGTGCGGCAAGTCACCCCAGCCACCTGAAGAGTAAGGAACACATCGAAGTGAACGACCAGGTCGACGGCGAGTACCGCATCGAACACGACACCATGGGCGAGGTCCGGGTGCCGGCATCCGCCCTCTACGGGGCGCAGACGCAACGCGCGGTCGAGAACTTCCCGATCTCGGGTTCCACCCTGGAGTCCACGCAGATCGCCGCACTGGCGCGGATCAAGAAGTCCGCGGCCCTCGCCAACGCCCGGCTCGGTGTGCTGGAGCAGCCGATCGCCGACGCCATCGCGGCCGCCGCCGACGAGGTCGTCACGGGCATGCACGATGCGCAGTTCCCGTTGGATGTCTACCAGACCGGGTCGGGCACCTCCTCGAACATGAACATGAACGAGGTGCTCGCAGCGTTGGCTTCGACCCGGCTGGGTCGGCCGGTGCACCCGAACGACCACGTCAACGCGTCGCAGTCGTCGAACGACGTGTTCCCGACCTCGGTGCACATCGCCGTCACGGGCGCCCTGATCGACGATCTGATCCCGGCTCTCGACCACCTCGCCGTGTCGCTGGAGGAGAAGGCGGAACTCTGGAAGGACGCGGTCAAGTCCGGTCGCACCCACCTGATGGATGCGACGCCCGTCACACTCGGCCAGGAGTTCGGCGGATACGCCGCACAGATGCGGCTCGGCATCGAGCGTGTTCAGTCCGCGCTGAATCGGGTCGCCGAGGTTCCGCTCGGCGGCACCGCCGTGGGAACGGGCATCAACACGCCGGCGGGATTCCCGCAGCTCGTGATCGAGTTGCTCACCGCGGAGACCGAACTGCCGATCACCGAGGCACGCAATCACTTCGAGGCTCAGGCGAACCGCGACTCGCTCGTCGAGGCCTCCGGTGCGCTTCGCGTCATCGCCGTGAGTCTGACGAAGATCTGCAACGACCTGCGCTGGATGGGGTCCGGTCCCAACACGGGTCTCGGTGAACTGCACATCCCCGACCTGCAGCCCGGATCATCGATCATGCCGGGCAAGGTCAATCCGGTCATCCCCGAAGCCGCGCTCATGGTGTGCTCACGCGTGATCGGCAACGACGCCACGATCGCCTTCAGCGGAGCCTCCGGATCGTTCGAGCTCAACGTCGCCATCCCGGTGATGGGAACGGCGCTGCTGGAGTCGATCCGGCTGCTCTCCAACGTGACGCGGCTGCTCGCCGACAAGACGGTGTCCGGCCTGGAGGCGAACATCGAGCGCGCTCGCGCGCTCGCGGAATCGTCGCCGTCGATCGTCACCCCGTTGAACAAGATCATCGGCTACGAAGCCGCGGCCAAGATCGCCAAGAACTCGGTCGCCAAGGGCATCACTGTGCGCGAATCGGTGATCGACCTGGGCTTCGTGGAGCGCGGTGAGATCACCGAGGAACAGCTCGACAAGGCGCTCGACGTTCTCTCGATGACGCACCCCGGCTGAGCCGAACGTCCGCCCCGGCGGTCGAGTAGCGCGCGAGGCACGAGCACGCGTGTCGAGACCCGCGGCCTCACTGCCCCACCGGATGGAGCAGCATCAACATGATCGCGGCCCAGTATCCGAACAGCAGAAACGGGCCGAACGGCATCCGGTGCCCGAGGCCGAGAGCGGGAACCAGCAGCGCGATCAACGCGGCCGCGCCGCCCGCCAGGAATCCGATGACCGGACCGGCGAGCGCAGCAACCGGTCCCAGGCAGCCGAGGCCCAGGCCGAGCGCCGTTCCCAGCTTGACGTCCCCCATGCCCAAGCCACCGGCAATATGCATCACGACCAGGAAGAACCCGCTCGCCGCACCGGCCAGCAACGCACCGGTGGGCGGCGCTCCGGTGACCGCCCACCCGAGTACTGGGCCGGCGACCGCCAACGCCAGCGCGGGCAGCACGATGGCGTTCGGCAATCGATGCTCGGCGGAGTCGATGCGGCACAATTCCGGCGTGACGAGCGCGAGATATGCTGCGCCGAGCAGTTCGATCCGGCCCCCGAGAGCCAGTATTGCCAACCCGAGCAGCACGACGACGACCGGTGCCTGCCATGCCGCGCGCGCGAGCATCGTTCGATGCGATATCGGCGCCTGAATCGACATGCGCTCGAGGGTATCGCGAGCGCCTTCGCCGTCGCCGACGTTATGCACAGCCCGCCGGTCTCACGCGGGACCCTGCCTCGCGTGCGACCCCGCCCCGACCGCGACCTCGACGGAACCACCATTGTTCATCGGAACCGCGAATATTCGAGGTTCGATCGCACAAAAGTGGTTCCGTCGTGATCAGCATGGGCGAGGGAGCACCGCCTGGGGATGCCGACGGGAGCAAACGACGGGAGCGAACGCCGGGAGCGGGAGGCAGGGCCGGGCGGCGCTGGCGGGAGCGCCCGGCCCCGGAGGGCGCGCTATCCCTGTTCGAGCATCTCCGTGACGAGGGCCGCGATGGCGCTGCGCTCCGAGCGGGTGAGCGTGACATGGGCGAACAGCGGATGCCCCTTGAGCGTCTCGATCACCGCAGCCACGCCGTCGTGCCTGCCGACGCGCAGATTGTCACGCTGCCCCACATCGTGCGTGAGCACGACGCGGGAGTTCTGGCCGATACGGCTGAGCACCGTCAGCAGCACATTGCGTTCCAGCGACTGCGCCTCATCGACGATCACGAATGCATCGTGCAACGACCGCCCTCGGATGTGTGTGAGCGGCAGCACCTCGAGGATGCCGCGATCCATCACCTCATCGAGAACGTTTTGGGAAACCAGGGCGCCGAGCGTGTCGAACACCGCTTGCCCCCACGGGTTCATCTTCTCGCCCTGGTCCCCGGGCAGGTAGCCGAGTTCCTGCCCGCCGACCGCGTAAAGCGGCCGGAACACCATGATCTTCTTGTGCTGCTGCCGTTCCAGCACCGCCTCGAGGCCGGCGCACAATGCGAGCGCCGATTTGCCGGTGCCTGCTCGGCCGCCGAGCGACAGAATCCCGATCTCCGGATCGAGCAGCAGATCGATCGCGAGACGCTGCTCGGCGGATCGCCCGTGCACTCCGAAGACGTCCCGGTCGCCGCGCACGAGCTTGAAGGCGCCACCGCCGGTGACCCGTCCGAGAGCGGAGCCGCGATCGGAATGGATCACGAGTCCGGTGTTGATCGGCAGGTCGTCGACCAGCGCTGACTCCAGGCTCTCCTGCTCGTAGAGAGTCGCCATGTCGTTGGATCCCAGGTCGAGCTCGGCCGTGCCTGTCCAGCCGGAGTCCACCGCCAGTTCGGCACGGTACTCCTCTGCGGGCAGTCCGATCGACGACGCCTTCACACGCAGCGGAAGGTCCTTTGACACGACGGTCACGCTCAGCCCGTCGTTCGCGAGGTTCTGCGCGACCGCGAGGATGCGCGAATCGTTGTCGCCGAGTTGCAATCCGCTCGGCAGCACGGACATGTTCGAATGGTTGAGCTCGACGCGCAGCGAACCGCCGTCGCCGACCGGCACCGGGAAGTCGAGTCGCTCGTGCTGCACCCGCAGGTCATCGAGGAAGCGCAATGCCTGCCGGGCGAAGTACCCGATCTCGGGGTCGTTGCGTTTGCCCTCCAGCTCGCCGATCACCACGACCGGAATGACGACGGCGTGCTCGGCGAATCGGAACAGCGCGCGCGGGTCAGACAGCAAGACCGAGGTATCCAGAACATAGGTACGCTCGGTCTGTTCGCTCGTCTTCTCATTCGTGTCTGCTGGTGTACTGCCGGGATTCCCTTCGGTTCGATTCCCAATGTGACGGGTCTGCGTTGCGGCCACAACCACTCCCACCCCGCGTGCCCTGCGGCTCGCGGATCCATCTCGACAAGGCGGCCGGTGGTCCGCAAGACGAACGTTCTGGCCGTCTCGATCGGGCGCCGTGCCCGATATGTCTGACGCTATGACCAGTACCCACGTTGCGCTGGATCGACACGCACCGCGAACGGGTTACAACGCGGTGAACTCCTCGCGGCATGCGCGACCCGGAACACGAAAGCGGGACGTGGCGGTCAGACCCCCCCGACGAACGAGGTGAACGCGGCCCGGAGCATCCGCAGCGTCTCGTCGCCGGTTGAGACGTGCACGCACAGACGCACGACACCACCGCGGGTCGTCGCGGTCACGCCGTGATTGAACAAGGATGCCGTGAGGCCGGTGAGCCGACCGGCCGGCGGCGCGATCACCACCATGCCCGCGCGCTCGCTCCCGTCTCGCGACGAGACCACCTCGATCGCGAACTCGTCCGCGAGCTCGATCACGGCATCGACCCGGGCGGCCACGTCGGACTGGATGCGACCGACACCGACTCGCGCGACCTCCTCGAGAGCCGCCGCGAACCGCGCCTCAGCGATGCGATCCGGGTTGCTCACGGTGAATGCATCGACGTCGTGCTTCGGCTGCACGATCTCATCGAACGGCTCGCTCACCTCGGCGCCGGTGGATCCGCTGATCACAGGCGTGACGTTGTCGAGAGCGCGCTCGCTCATCGCGAGGAAGCCGGTTCCCCACCCGGCCCTCGTCCACTTGTGGCCTCCTGAGACGACGATGTCGGCGACCTCGTACGGCACGTCCACGATCCCCAGACCCTGGATGGCATCCACGATCAGCAGCCGATCGCCGATCACCTGGCGGATGCCGTCGATGTCGGTCAGATAACCCGTGCGGGAATCCACCAGGCTCACCGCGACCGCAGCGGTCGACGACGTGATCTGGTCGCGCACCTGACCAGGGGTGACGCGTCCGTGATCGGTGCTGAGCCAGATCGGCGTCACGACCTGCAGCGCCTCGGCGGCGCGCGCCGCCGCGTACGTCACGCTCGGGAATTCGCCGGGTGAGAGCAGCACTCCCCCGGTCAGCCCGAACATCGCATGCATCAGACCCATGCTCGTGTTGGGCTGGAACACCACCTGTTCGGCGGGAAACCCGATCACCGAGGCGACGGCATCCCGAAACCGCTCGTCTTCCCGGCCGAAGGCATCGAGACTTCCGAATCGGGCGCGGGACAGGATGTCGGACTGGCCTTGGGTCTCGGCGAGCACGGTGGCCGAGATGGGCCCGACGCGTCCGAAGTCGAGGTAGCCCGGCTCTTCCAGAAACCCCTCAGCGAACTCTTCAAGAGTTGTCACGATACCTCCTGCACCATTCTGCCGTAGACCAGCTGCCGAGCCGGCCGGTGCTGCAGACGGTCAGCCGCCGAAGCGCCGGTTGCGACGGCCGTAGTCGCGCACCGCGCGCAGGAAGTCGACCTCGCGCAGGTCCGGTCCGAGCGCCTCGACGAAGTAGAACTCGCTGTGCGCGCTCTGCCAGAGCATGAAGTCGCTCAAGCGCTGCTCGCCGGAGGTTCGGATCACGAGATCCGGATCGGGTTGTCCCCCGGTGTAGAGGTGGGCGCCGATCAGATCGGGCGTGAGTCGTTCCGCGAGCGTCTCAAGACTGCGCCCCTCGGCGTGATGCTCGGCCACGATCGAGCGCATCGCGTCGGTGATCTCCTTGCGCCCGCCGTAGCCGACCGCGAGGTTCACATGCAGGCCGGCGTTCGCGCTCGTGCGGGTCTCAGCGGCCCGCAGCGCGGCAACAAGGGGTTCCGGCAGTCCACCGGTCGTTCCCACATGCTGTACCCGCCAATCGCGGTAGTGCGACAGCCCCTCCGCAAGTTCCGCGATGATGTCGATCAGGTCGGACAACTCGTCACTTGCGCGGTTCGTGAGGTTGTCGGACGACAGCAGGTAGAGCGTCACGACGCGGATGCCGAGACCGTCGCACCACTCGAGGAACTCGCGCATCTTCGCCGCACCGGCGCGATGACCGTGGGCGACGGTGGTGAGCCCGAGTTGACGGGCCCAGCGTCGGTTGCCGTCGATGATCATCGCCACGTGGTGGGGCAGTGCATCGCGATTGAGCCTGCGCCGCAATCGGTTCTGATAGAGGCCGTAGAGAAAGCCTCGACCAAGGGGTACGCGGCGGAAGTTCACACCGATTACGTTAGCGCGCCGACCGCCGTGCGCCCCCGGCCGCTCCCAGGCCGCCCACGTGCCAGCTCGCGTATTCTTGCCACATGACCCACGGCGAGGCATCCGAACCCACAGACCTGGGTGAGCTGCTCAAGCAGCCGTCGGCGGCCCTGAACGCGACGGACGCGGCCATCGCCGACGACGAACAACGCGGATCCGAGCTGCCCAACATCCCCTTGCTGGATGCCTCCACGCCGACCGCCGAGGTCAGGCCGACCTGGCGGGGGTGGATCCACGCCGGCACCTTCCCGGTTTCCATCGCGGCCGGCATCGTTCTGATCAGCCTCGCCCATGGCGCACCGGCGAAGTGGGCGTCCGCCGTCTTCATGCTCACCTCGATGCTGTTGTTCGGCAACTCGGCGCTCTACCACCGCTTCGACTGGAAGCCGCGAACCAAGATCGTGCTGAAACGCATCGACCACGCGAACATCTTCTTGCTGATAGCGGGCACCTACACGCCTTTGGCGGTGCTCGCGCTGCCGCCCTCGCAGGGCGTGCTGCTGCTTTGCCTGGTCTGGGGCGGCGCATTGCTGGGAATCGGCTTCCGGGTGTTCTGGATCACCGCGCCGCGGTGGCTCTATGTTCCGCTCTATCTGCTGCTGGGCTATGCCGCGCTGATGTACATCGTGCCGCTGGTGCAGGCGAGCATGGCGATGATGGTGCTCGTGCTGGTCGGCGGCGTGCTCTACACGGCCGGTGCCGCGGTATACGGCTTCAAGAAGCCGAACCCGTTTCCCGGGCGCTTCGGGTTCCATGAGATCTTCCACGCGTTGACGGTGCTCGCGTTCATGTGCCATTGGGCGGCGACTCTGCTGATCACGCTCGCCCCCGCCTACAACGCCGGCTAGCGCCTCAGGTCGTCGCGGGACGCTGACCCGTCAGGCCGTCGCAGATCAGTTGTGCCATGGAGCGCAATGCCGCGGTGTCTGCCGAAGCCGCGCGCGAGCCGATGATCGCCACCCAGGCCTGCGCGGCAGCGCGCAGTCGCTCCGGCACGATCGGTCTCGGGATGCTGGCGGTCAGCACCCGCTCGATGAGTTGCTGCAGGCGGCTGCGATGGGCATCCAGGTTCGCTGTCACGTCAGGATGCGTGTGCTGTTCCCGCCACAGGATGACTCGCAACACCTCGGATTCGCGCAGCAACTCGTCGAGGCGCCCGGTCAGGTTGATCAGCGAGCCCGCCGGGTCGCCCGGGGAGACCAACGCTCCGGTGTCGATCGGCCCCAACTCGAGACGTTCGCGCACCAAGGCACGCAGCACATCCGACTTGGCCGGAAAATAGTAGAACAGCAACCCTTTGGGAACCGCTGCCACCTTCGCGATCTGCGCGGTCGGCGTGGCATCGAAGCCACGTTCCGCGAACAACCGTTCCGCGGCGTCCAGGATGCGCGCCCGTGTCTCGCTGATCTCTGTCTTGGTCATGGCCTGCCCCGTTGCAAGTCGAAGAGGGGACGGCGCATGCGTCGCCGTCCCCCGTCAAGCCGTACCGTCAGTGCGGAATCGCCCTGTGGTGCGTCTTCATGCTGGGCTGAACAGCGAGCAGCGCGACGATCACGGCGATGATGCCGCAGATCCACGACGTCCATGCCGCTCCCATCGCGGTCGCGTACATCGCAACCCAGGGTGAGATGAACAGCAGTGCGCCCAAGACGCCCTGCACCCATTCCATGGCGACCAGTCCGGGCCAGGCCAGATTCACCAGGCCGGAGATGATCAGCAGAACGCCGAGCACGATCATCACCGCGATCGATGCGCCTGCCGGCTTGACCCAGATCGTCGACAGCGCCGCGTACAGACCGGCGGCGACAGCGACCCAGTCTTGCCATCGTGTCCATTTCTTCATCGACAACCAACCTCCTTGAATAAGGTGGCTCCCGCTTCCGGGGGTCGATTTAAATTCTGCTCCTGATTGACCGACCGGTCAAGCCCCTCCTGCATCGACGAGAGGGAAGCCTCACCCGGGTCAGTCGCCGCGGTCGTCGGGGGCCGCACCCGGTTCAGTCGCGGCGGTCGTCAGGGGCCGCACCCGGGTCAGTCGCGGCGGTCGTCGGTGCCCGAACCGTCGGGCGTGGGGCGTTCCCCGCGCCCGGACGCGGCCTCTTCGGCGTCGAGCTTCTCGGCGATCTCCGCACGGTACCGCACCCGCCGGATGCGCCTGGTCATGTCGATCACCAGCAGGATCACGACCACGGCGATCAAGAAGATGACGACGAATCCCCACACGCCCGGAGTCACGCTGTCGGGCGGGGGCGCCTTGGGTGCGGGAGACTGCATCGATACCACGAGCTGGTGCACCGAGACCGACAGGCGTAGCGCCGCGTCGCCGATCATGCCCGCTCCCGTTCGTCGTCGACCCCGGCGAACAGGTCGGTCTCCGGAAGCGTCGAATCGACATTCGAGTCGATGAGCTGGTAGTCCTCATACGGCCACGCCCGCTGCTGGAGGTGGTTCGGCCAGAAGAAGAACGCACTGTCGGGGGCGACCTGGCTCGCGTGCGCACGCAGTGCCGCGTCGCGCAGTTCGAAGAACTCTCCTGCGGGAACCTGAGTGGTGGCCAGCGACTCCTCGCCCTCCCGTTTGAGCCAGCCCGTCATCTCCTCGAACTGGGCGATGAGCGGAGAGTCCGGTTCGGACTCGCGCAGTAGGTCGTAGACGCTGCTCATCCGCTTGTAATTGAAGATGCGGTCGTAATAGAGCTTCTGCACCTGCCACGCCGGCCCGGCATCCGGGTACCGGTGGGGGTCGCCGGCGGCCCGATACGCCTCCACCGAAACGTCGTGGCAGCGGATGTGATCGGGATGCGGGTAGCCGCCGTTCTCGTCGTAGGTCACGAGGACCTGCGGCTTGAACTCGCGGATCAGCCGCACCAGCGGCTCGGCAGAGATCTCCAGCGGGATCGAGGCGAACGAGTTGACCGGCAACGAGCCGTCTTCACTCGGCATGCCCGAGTCCACGTAACCGAGCCAGCGGTGTTCGATTCCGAGCACCGCTTGTGCTGCCGCCATCTCGAGCCGACGCAGGCCCGGCAGATCGCGCTCAGCCATCGCGCGGTTCTCGAGTTCCTCGTTGAGGATGTCGCCGCGCTCGCCTCCCGTGCAGCTGACGACCATCACCTCGGCGCCGTCGTTCACGTAATACGCGTACGTCGCCGCCCCTTTGCTCGACTCGTCATCCGGATGCGCGTGCACCGCCATCAGTCGCCGTGTCACCAGTAGCCGCCGCTTTCGCTCAGAATTTGCCCGTAACCTTGATCCAAGACTAATCGGTTCGAAATGAGAGGCGCCGTGCGCGATCAGGAGGCATCCGAAGTGGCCACGGCCCCGCCCGCCGACGACCCTGCGCTCGCTTCCCGCTATGGGCGCACCCGGGGTCGCTCCCGGCGCGACAAGTGGTGGATCGGGTCGGTGGCGGCGGCCTTCGTCGTCGTGTTCGGCGCCTGGGTCGTCTGGGGCGGATTCGACGGCACCGGCGGCAACCTGCTGGAGACCGATACGGCGTACACCATCGTCGACGCGCACCACACCCGGGTCAGTTTCACGATCGAGGTCGACCCCGGCCGCACGGTGGCGTGCGCAGTACAGGCGCAGAACGAAGGCTTCTCGACGGTGGGCTGGAAGATCGTGGAGTATCCGGCCTCGAGCAGCCGATTGAGGGCTTTTACCGAGACAGTGCGCACCACGTCAATGCCCGTCACGGGTTTGGTCGATCAGTGCTGGCTGACTTAGAATCTTCTGATACGCCCTGACGGATACGTCGGGGCGTCGATCGTAGTAAGCCCCTTTCACGGTAAGGAGTTCGGCATGACTGATGTGTCGCAGGTCACGTTCTTGACCCAGGAGGCGCACGACCGACTTGCCGCGGAGCTCGAACAGCTCAGCACGACGGGTCGCAGCGAGATCGCCAAGCGCATCGAAGCGGCGCGCGAAGAGGGCGATCTGAAGGAGAACGGCGGGTACCACGCCGCCAAGGATGCGCAGGGCGTACAAGAGGCGCGCATCGCGCAACTCACCCAGTTGCTGCGCAACGCGAAGGTCGGCGAAGCTCCGGAGAGCCACGGTGTCGTGGAGCCCGGCACGGTGGTCACCGCAGTCATCGCCGGCGACGAAGACACCTTCCTGATCGGCAATCGCGAGATCGCCGGCGGCAGCGAGTTGAGCGTCTACAGCGAACAGAGCCCGCTCGGCTCGTCGATCCTGGGTCTCAAGGTCGGCGACTCCACCACCTACCAGGCACCGAACGGGCGCGAGATCTCGGTCAAGGTCACCGGGGTGGAGACCTGGACGGGCCAGTAGCCGACTGCGCTCGAATGGCCTGAGGGCGGCGCCTCCCGCGGAGAGCAGCTGGTCCTCGGGGAGCAGCCGGCCGGGGAGTAGCTAGTCGAGTTCGACCACGGGATCGTAGCCGGCCTGCCGCAGCACCTGCACGACCTCGTCGCGATGCTCGGGACCGCGCGTCTCGACGCTCAGTTCCAACTCGACCTCGCTGATCTGCAGGCCGTGCCCATGCCGGGTGTGCAGCACTTCGATCACATTCGCGCCCGCGTCGGCGACGAGCTGCGAGGTGCGCGCCAGTTGTCCGGGCAGGTCGGGCAGCATGATCTTCAGCGTCAGGTACCGGTCGGATGCCGCCAGTCCGTGACTGATCACGCGCTGCATCAACAGCGGGTCGATGTTGCCACCGGAGAGGATCGCGACGGTCGGTCCGTCGGCTGTTACCTTGCCTGCCAGGATCGCGGCGATGCCGACTGCTCCGGCAGGCTCCACCACGAGTTTGGCCCGCTCCAACAGCACGAGCATGGCGCGGGCGGTGTCGTCATCCGACACTGTGACGACCTCGTCGACCAAGTCGCGGATGATCTCGAAGTTCAGCACACCCGGCCGGCCTACGGCGATGCCGTCGGCGATCGTCGCGCCCACCGGCACGTCGACCGGACGCCCGGCCAACAGGGAGGGCGGGTAGGCGGCGGCGTTCTCCGCCTGCACGCCGATCACGCGGACCGTGCGGCCGGCCGCTGCCGCCCGCTGTTTGACGGCGCTCGCCACCCCGGCGATCAATCCGCCTCCGCCGATCGGCACCACGACCGTGTGAAGGTCGTCGACCTCGTCGGCAATGTCGAGGCCGAGAGTGGCCTGGCCGGCGATGATGTCCGGGTGGTCGAACGGGGGGATGAGAACGGCGCCCGTGCGTTCGGCGAATTCCGCGGCGGCGCGCAGCGGCTCGTCGACCGTCGCGCCGCCCAGCACCACGTCGGCGCCGTAGCTCCGCGTGGCCTGGAGCTTGGGCAAGGCGACGCCGAGGGGCATGAAGATCGTGGCCGCGATTCCGAGTTCGCGCGCGGCGAACGCCACGCCTTGGGCGTGATTGCCCGCCGAGGCGGCGACGACGCCGCGAGCCCGTTCCGCCTCGCTCAACCGCGCCATCCGGTTGTACGCGCCGCGGATCTTGTACGAGCCGGTGCGCTGCAGGTTCTCGCACTTGAGCAGCACGGGGGCGCCGAGCAACTCGCTGAGATATCGCGAGCTCTCCATCGGAGTGGTCTGAGCGACGCGCGAGACGCGCTCCCGGGCCTCCTCGATCTCCGTCAGACTCGGCGCGGCCGCGGTCGTGGGGTGGTCAGGTCGGCTCGTGGATGGCATCGGTTCAGTTTATGGCCGAACACATTCCCGCATCGGCATGCCGGAATGCGGGTCGAAACAGGTCAGACATCGGGTCGGGTCGTCCTCCGACGCTCCAGCGGAACGGTGCGCCACAGTGCCGAATCAGGTGCGAGGTAGAGCTCGGCGGGGGTGCGTCGCCAGGTTCCGCTGGAGATGTAGCGCACCATCACGTTGAGCACCGCGGCGAACGGTACGGCGAACAGAGCGCCTGGAATTCCCGCCAGCAACGAGCCCGCGGCGACCACCAGTACGACGGCAAGGGGATGCACCTTGACCGCGCTGCCCATGATCAACGGCTGCAGAACGTGCCCCTCGATCTGCTGCACGAGCAGTACTACGGCGAGCATGATGACGGCGGCCAGCCATCCGGTATAGACCAATGCGACGACGACGGCGAGCGCTCCCGTGATGACGGCACCGACGATCGGAATGAACGAACCGAGGAAGACGAGCACGCTGATCGGGATCACCAACGGTAATCCCAGGAAGAATGCACCCAGCCCGATTCCGACCGCGTCGATCGTCGCGACGAGGATCTGCACGCGCACGAAGTTGCGCAATGTCACCCAACCCGACTTGCCCGCTCCGTCGATCGCCGCACGGGAACGCAGCGGGAAGACGCGCACGACCCAGGCCCAGATGCCTTTGCCGTCGATCAGGATGAACAGGGTGCTGAACAGGGTGAGCAGCAGCCCGGTGAGCACGTGTCCGACGGTCGAACCGATCGAGAGTGCGCCGGAGATCAGCACCTGGCTGTCTTGCTGCAGCGCCGACCACAACGACCCGAGGTAGCCCTCGAGCTGCACGTCGCTGAAGTTGAACGGCGCCCCGCGCAGCCAGTCGAGAAGCCCTTGATATGCCGCCGCGCTCCTGGTCTGCAATTCGCTGAACTCCCCGCGGATCTGCATGATCGCGAGAAAGACGAGCCCCGAGACGACGACGATGATGCCGACCATCGCCAGGACGATCGCCAACCAGCGCGGCCAGCTGTGGCGGTGCAGGAAGTCGACGACGGGCACCAGCAGCGCTGAGAGCAGAACTGCGATCAGTACCGGGATCACGATGAGCCGCAGCTGGATGATCAGGAAGATCACGACCGCGATCACCGCGCCGATCACCAGCAGTCGCCACGACCAGGCGCCGGCGACGCGCACGCCGCGTGGCAACGATTGCTCGATCGGCAGTTCGGGCGGCACCTGCGCTCTGCGCTTCGCGAACAAGGCCGAGAACGGCCCCGCGACCCGCGACCTGCCCCTGTCGTCCCCCGTGTAGGTCATCGGTTCAGTCTATGTCGGGGCGTGTCTGCTGCTGCAGTTAGGCTGCACGCAATGACCGAGATGCTCTCTGCAAGCCTGGCCAGACGCGTCGCGCTGGCGGCGCAGGGCTTCGGCCGTGCGCGCCCCGCCAGCGTCGGCACCCGTCAGTTGAACAGCCTGATCGATCGCATCAATCTCCTGCAGATCGACTCGGTCAACGTCTTCGAGCGCAGCCACTAC
Organism: Humibacter sp.; assembly: GCA_035564555.1. Classification (GTDB taxonomy): domain Bacteria; phylum Actinomycetota; class Actinomycetes; order Actinomycetales; family Microbacteriaceae; genus DATMTS01. Next base: position 28,199 of record DATMTS010000065.1, on the reverse strand, counting down.
CTGCCGGTGTTCGCGCGACTCGGGCCGTATCAGAAGGCGCTGCTCGACAATCTGACGTTCCGGCCGGGCGCTCCGCACACGGAGTATTGGGCGCACGAGGCGGCCTTCGTGCGTCGCGAAGACTGGCCGTTGTTCGGCTGGCGCATGCTGGAGTACCGCGACCGCTACGGCACGGCGGACGACAGCTGGTATCAGAGCAATCGCGCCACCGTCGAGTGGCTACGCGCCGAACTGAAAGCCAATGGCCCGCTGGCCGCAAGCGAGATCGAGCACGACGCGAACGTGCGTCGAGGACCGTGGTGGGGATGGTCCGACGTGAAGCGCGCGTTGGAGTACATGTTCTATTTCGGCGAAGTCGCGATCGCGGGGCGCACCCGCTTTCAGCGTCGCTATGCGCTGGCCGAGCAGGTGCTGTCGCACGACATCCTGAATCGGCGGCTGGAGAAGCCGGATGCCGTGCTGGAGTTGATCCGCCGCTCCGCCCGAGCCCACGGGATCGGCACCGCGCGCGACCTCGCCGATTACTACCGCATCAAGAACGCTCCGGCGATGGAAGCGATCCGGCGACTGGAAGACGAAGGCGAGCTCATGCCGGTGACCGTTCAGGGCTGGGAGAAGGGCGGCCGGGCGGCGCGGGCGTGGTTGCACCGCGATGCGCGGCTGCCCCGCCGCATCGACACGATGTCCCTGCTCTCGCCGTTCGACCCGATGGTGTGGGAACGGGCGCGCGCGGAACGGATGTTCGGCTTCCGCTACCGCATCGAGATCTACACGCCGGCCCCAAGACGCGTGTACGGCTACTACGTTCTGCCCGTTCTGCAAGACGACCGGATCGTGGGCCGAGTCGACCTCAAGAGCGATCGCCAGGCCGGAGTGCTGCGCGTGCAGGCGGCGTGGGCGGAACCGGGCGCAGACCACGACACCGCCGAACGGCTCGCCGGGCTGCTGCACGAGACAGCTGCCTGGCAAGGGCTCGGCGGCGTCGAGGTCGTCGGGCGGGGCACCCTTGCGGATGACCTCGCCTCGGCCATCGTTCCCGCCGGCCGAGGAACGCACTGAGCACAGCCTCAGCCGACGGGTGCGCTGATCGGGCGCCGACCGCTACACGCGGTCGACGTCGGGGTTCAACGGAGGCTGCACCTTCTCGATCGCGACAACCTTCGGATCGTTCTCGTCGGCGCCGAAGTCGCTGGGCCGAGTGGCGTCCGCCGTGTCGGCGACTTTGAACGCGCGAAGAACCAGGGTCACGACGACTGCGACCACCGCGTTGACCACGAACGCCGATACGCCGATGTAGATCGGCGGTGTTGCGAACGGGAAGAACGGGGCGATCGAACCGCCGAAGTGGGCGTGCGTGACCGGATTGATCACGTTGTATGCGGCGATCGTGCCGTACAGGATGCCTGCTGCCCAGCCTGCAACCAGGGCCCATTTGTTGAACCACCGCGTATAGAGCCCGGCGACGATCGACGGGAACGTCTGCAGGATCCAGACCCCGCCCAGCAGTTGCAAGTTGATCGCAGCGCTGGTGTCCATTCCGAGCACGAACGCCAATGCGCCGAACTTGATGATGAGCGAGACGAGCTTGGAAACCTTCGCTTCGTGCGCCGGCGTCGACTTCGCGCGGAACAGGTCCTTGTAGATGTTGCGCGTGAACAGGTTCGAGGCCGCGATCGACATGATCGCCGCCGGCACCAGCGCCCCGATCGCGATCGCGGCGAGCGCGACGCCTGAGAACCAACTCGGGAAGCTGTCGAGGAACAGTTGCGGGATCACCAGCTGCGCGTTGATCTTCCCGTTCGTGTCCACCGGCATGGTGCCCGCCTTGATCGCGACGTAGCCGAGCAGGGCGAGAAAGCCGAGCATGAGCGAGTAGAGCGGCAGCACCATGGCGTTGCGGCGGATGGTGTTACGGCTCTTGGTCGCCAGTACGCCGGTGATCGAGTGCGGGTACATGAACAGCGCCATCGCCGAGCCGAGAGCGAGTGTCCAGTAGGCGTTGAAGGTCGTCGCCCCCGGGATGATCGGACCGAACGGCAAGCCGGTAGCCGGGTTCGTGGCACTGAGCTTCTTGTCCGCGGCCCCGAAGATGGCACCCCAACCGCCGAAATGTGCCGGCAGGTAGATGATCGCCACGATGATGGCGATGTAGATCAGGATGTCTTTCACGATCGCGATCAGCGCCGGAGCTCGGAGCCCGCCGGTGTAGGTGTAGGCGGCCAGCACGACGAAGGCGATGATCAGGGGCAGGTCGGCCATGAACGGGTTGGTGTTCGAGCCGAGCCCGAGAACCGTCAGTACCGACTTGATGCCCACCAGCTGCAGCGCGATGTAGGGCATCGTGGCGATGATCCCGGTCACGGCGACGGCTGTCGACAGCGTCTTGCTGCGATAACGGCCGCCGACGAAGTCCGCCGGAGTGACATAGCCATGCCGGTGCGAGACCGACCACAGCCGGCTCATCAGCAGGAACACGATCGGATAGAGCACGATCGTGTACGGCACGGCGAAGAATCCGCTGACCGCGCCCGACGCCCACATCGCGGCGGGCACCGCGACGAAGGTGTAGGCCGTGTAGAGATCGCCGCCGAGCAGGAACCACGTGACCCAGGAGCCGAACCCGCGGCCGCCCAGGCCCCACTGGTCAAGGCTCTTCAGACCTCGGTCGGCCGGCGCCGTGCGCCACCGGGAGGCGAGGAATCCGAGCACCGCGACGATCACGAACAGGATGATGACCACGATCAGTGCGACCCAGTTGACCGGCCGAGAGCCGTCTTTGCCCACCGTTCCCTCGAGCACGACCCGTGCAACGGCATCCATTGCTGCGCTCATTCTGCTGCCCTCCCCTCGCCGGTCGGACCGGTCATGCCCGCTTCACGCATCACGCGCTCCTTCTCCTCGCGCACGGCCTCGCGGCGTCGCAGGTCTTCTTTGCGCATGATCAGGAAGGTGATCCACAGCAGCAGCGAATCGATCGGCACCCACAGCAACTGGTACCAGTAGAAGAACGGCATGCCCCCGAGCGTCGGATCGTGGAACGCGTACAACGGCACGATCAGCGGCAAGACGATCGCAACGACGATGATCACGCCGGCGATCGCGTACGGACCGGGACGTGCCGGCCCTCGCGTGGGTACATCGGGATCGGACAACGGCGTCTCCTCGAATGCGGTGCTGACGAACTCAGCACCGCTGCCGAGTGGTCGACGACGGTGCCGAGATGGACAGCACAAACATTCCACTGGACGGCAGTGCTCGTCAAGCGTCTTCCCGCGCGCCGCGCGACAGCGGATGCTAGAAGGTGCTGCCCATCTTCTGCAGACGCGCGATGCGGTCTTCCAGCGGCGGGTGCGTGCTGAACAGCCGGCCCATCAGACTCGGTTTCAATGGATTCGAGATCCACAGGTGCGCCATCGAGGAGTTCTGCCTGCGCATCGGGCGACCGTAGGCCTCCAGCTTCTCGAGCGCGCGCACGAGGGCATCCGGATGCCGGGTGGTCATGGCGCTGGTGGCATCCGCGAGGTACTCCCGCTGTCGTGAGATGGCCATCTGCACGAGCGTCGCCACCAGCGGGGCGATGATCATCGCGACGAGGCCGAACACGATGATGACCGGGTTGCCGCCCCCGCCGCCGTTGTTGTTGTTGTTGCGGCCGCCGCCGAGACCGCCGAAGAACGCCATGCGAAGGAACATGTCGGCGATGAATCCGACAGCCAGCGTCAATCCGAACACGATCATCGAGACGCGGATGTCGTAATTGCGCACGTGGCCGAGTTCGTGCGCCATCACCGCCTCGAGTTCCGGGTCGTCCATGATCTCCAGCAGACCCGTGGTGGCGGCGACCACCGCGTGCTGCGGGTCGCGGCCCGTCGCGAACGCGTTCGGGGCTGGGTCATCGACCACGTACACCTTCGGCATCGGCGTGCCCGTCGCGATCGTCAGGTTCTCGACCACGTTCCACAACCGCGGGTTGTCTGCCTTCTGGATCTGCCTGGCACCCGACACCGCTACGGCCTGTGCACCCGCCGAGAAGTACTGGATGACGGCATACAGTGTCGCGATCACCAGCGTGACGATCACGATCGCGGAGTTGCCGTAGATGGCGCTGGCGAGCCATCCCAGCGCGCCGATGATGATCAGGAAGAACAGGATGATGAAAACGGTGTTGCGCTTGTTCTGCGCTATTGCCCTGTACATCGGGTGTGTGTCGAGCTCGGGTCAGTCGTCGATCAGAACTGCACGCGAGGCGGTTCGGCGATCGCCACGACGTCGGCCACTTCGAAGAACTCTCGTGCGCCGAAGCCGAGCCGCTTTGCGAAGAGGTTGTTGGGGAACACCTTGATCTTCGTGTTCAGCTCGCGCACGCCGCCGTTGTAGAAGCGGCGTGAGGCCTGGATCTTGTCTTCGGTGTCGACCAGGTCGGACTGCAGGCGCAGGAAGTTCTGGCTCGCCTGCAACTGCGGATACGCCTCGGCGACCGCGAAGATGCTCTTCAGGGCCGACTGCAGGTGGTTCTCGGCAACGGATGCCTCGCCAGGGCCTTGCGCGGAGAGCGTCTCGGCGCGCGCTTTGGTGACGTCTTCGAAGACGGTCTTCTCGTGCGTGGCATAACCCTTGACCGTCTCGATCAGGTTCGGGATGAGATCGGCACGGCGCTTGAGTTGCACGGTGATGTCGCTCCAGGCCTCGTCGACGCGCACATTCAGGGTGACCAGGGAGTTGTAGGTCGCCCAGAAGTAGATCCCGATGATCACGACGATCACGACGACGACGATGACGGGGATGAGCCATTCCATTGGCGGGGAACTCCTTGGTTCTCTGAGGCCGTGCCACGACGGACACCCTGTCATCCTACCGGCGGCATGGTGGGCTCCCCGGCGGTTCCCATGAGTCTCGAAGCAACTCGTCGGGGTACGTGCACGAGTAAGCTACGCGGCGTGCAGGCAGAGGAGTTTTCGGGCCCCGCCGCCGGGAAGCGAAGGCGCGGTCGGCCGAAGGCGGGCTCCCGGCGGGCGGATGCCCGAGCCGGCATCGTGCGCGCCGCCGCCGACGAATTCGCCCAGCACGGATACGACGGCGCCACGGTGCGGGCCATCGCGCGACGCGCCGCGGTCGATCCTTCGCTGGTGTATCACTACTTCGCCGACAAGGCCGACTTGTTCGCCGCGATCATCGACGCGCCGATCCGCCCGGATCGGATGATCGAGACGATCCTGGCCGGTCCGCGCGACGAAGTGGGCGAGAACGTCGTGCGATTCCTGCTCGATCAGTTGAGCGACGCGAAGGTGCGCAAGCGCGCCATCGCGATGATCCGCACCGTCTTCGGGCAGGCCGCCGGCGGCGCGCTGCTGCGTGAATTCCTGGTGCGCGAGGTGTTCCTCCGCCTCGCCCACGGCATCCGCACCCCCGATGCCGAACTGCGCGCCGCTCTCGCCGCCAGCCAGGTGATCGGGTTCATCACCGTGCGGTTCGTGCTCGAGCTCGATCCGGTGGCGAAGGCCGACGTCGACGAGCTGGTGGCACGCGTCGCGCCGGTCATCCAGTGGCACCTGGTCGGCTACGGATCGCAGCCCGCGCCCGGCGACGCCCGTTGACATGGCCGAGGTCGGCGGCGAATAATTCAACACATGGTGAATTCAGGGGCGATCGAGATCGCCGACCTGCATGTCAAGCGCGGCAAGCACCGCGTGCTGCACGGACTGAGCCTGACTGTACCGCGCGGCCGGGTCGTCGGGCTGCTGGGCCCGAGCGGCAGCGGCAAGACGACGCTGATGCGCGTGATCGTCGGCGTGCAGCGCGTGACCTCCGGTCGGGTGACGGTGCTCGGCGACGCGGCCGGAAGCCGTCGGCTGCGCAACCGGATCGGATACGTGACGCAGGCCGCGAGCGTCTACGACGACCTCACGGTGCGCGAGAACCTCGCCTACTTCAGAAGCGTGCTGGGTGCGCCGCACGACGACGTCGACCGGGTGATCGAGCTGACCGATCTGGCGGGCACGGCGACCCAGCTCGTCGCGGACCTCTCCGGCGGTGAGCGCAACCGTGTCTCGCTCGCTGCCGCTCTGCTGGGCTCCCCCGACATCCTCGTGCTGGACGAGCCGACCGTCGGGCTCGACCCTGTGCTGCGCGTGCAGCTCTGGACGTTGTTCCATGAGCTGGCGGATGCCGGGACGAGCCTGCTCGTCTCCTCGCACGTGATGGACGAGGCCACCCGCTGCGACCGGCTGCTGCTGATGCGCGACGGAGAACTGCTTGCCGACGACACCCTCGACGGGCTGTTGCGCGCGACGGGAACCTCGGATGCCGAGGATGCCTTCCTGGCGCTGATCCGCGGCGAGAGTCGGTCCGAGCCGCAGCGTCACGATGACGGTGAGCCCGGGCATCCGCGGCACCGTGATGCTCAGGAGCCGCGATGACGCCCTCACGCACCCTCGCCACCACCGCACGCGTGCTGCTGCAGGTGCGGCACGATCCGCGCACCATCGCGCTGCTGCTGCTGGTGCCGAGCCTGCTCATCGGGCTCATCGCCTGGATCTTCACGGACACGCCGGTGTTCCGACTGATCGGCCCCGCGATGATCGCGCTGTTCCCGTTCATCGTGATGTTCCTGGTCACGAGCATCACGACGCTGCGCGAACGGCGCACGGGAACGCTCGAACGACTGCTGTCCATGCCGCTGGGCAAGGGCGACTTCATCGTCGGTTACGCGCTGGCGTTCGGGATGCTCTCGGTCCTGCAGACGGCCATCGCGGTCGCGTGGGCCGTCTGGGTCTGCGGGTTGGACATCTCAGGCTCTGTCTGGTTGCTGTTCGCGGTGGCGATCGCCGACGCTCTGCTCGGCACCACGTTCGGGCTGCTGGCGAGTGCTTTCGCGCGCACCGAGTTCCAGGTCGTGCAGTTCATGCCCGCGCTGCTGTTCCCCCAGGTGCTGCTGGGAGGCATCTTCGTGCCCCGCGATCAGATGCCCGACGTGTTGCGGGTGATCGGCGACTGGCTGCCGTTGTCCCATGCGATCGACGCGCTGAACGCCGTCGCCCGTGACACGCACGACGCCGGGTGGGTGTGGGGACAGATCGCGATCGTCGGCGCCTGGGTCGTCGGCGCAGTCGTCGTCGGGTCGATCACGCTGCGCCGGCGCACGCCCTGAGGGTCACGCGCCGAGCACCGTTGTCAGATACGGGTTGGCGAACACCCGGTTCGGGTCGAGCCGATCGCGTGCTGCAATGAAGTCGTCGAACCGCGGATAGGCGGATCGCAGACCCGCGGCGGAGCGGGAGTGCATCTTGCCCCAGTGCGGGCGGCCGTCGTGCTCGAGCATGATGCTCTCGACCGCGGCGAAGTACTCGGTCGGATCCTCACGGTGATAACGGTGCACCGCGATGTAGCCGGTCTGGCGACCATAGGCCGTCGACATCCAGTTGTCGTCCGCCGCCGCTGAGCGCACCTCCACCGGGAAGGAGATGCGCCACCCGCGCGCATCGATGAGTGCCCGCACGGCGCGCAACGCCTCCGGCACTGCGGCCCGAGGCAGGGCGTACTCCATCTCACGGAACCGCACGCCGCGATTGCTGACGAAGACGCGATGCGAGTCGTCGGTGAACTCTCGGTTCCCGGTCAGCCGCTGGGCGAGCCGACTGAACGGCGGGATCACGCCGCCCGCAGCGGTGCCTGCCGCGCACACCAGCCGGTAGACCCCGTTGGCCAGTAGCTCGTCATCGACCCACCTGCCGGCCGCGCTGAGCGGATGCCGCTCGGCATCGGCCGGCAGCCGGGTGTTCGTCTTCGTCAACGCCGTTGCGGTGTGCGGAAACCAGTAGAACTCGAAATGATCCTCCGTCGCGGATCGCTGAAGGTACGCGTCGATGACCTGTTCGAGCGGTTCGGGCCGCTCGAGCGCGTGCAGCACGAACGCCGGCACGCACTGCAGCGTGATGTCGACCAGAACGCCGAGCGCGCCGAGACCGAGGCGCGCTGCGGGCAGCAGTTCCGCGTTCTCGGTCTCGTTGATCGTCAGCAGCTCGCCATCGCCGCTCACCAGGGTGAGGGCGACGATCTGCGTGGCGAGCCCGCCGAAACGGCCGCCGGTTCCGTGCGTGCCGGTCGAGGTCGCGCCCGCGAGCGTCTGCCGGTCGATGTCGCCCAGGTTCTCCAGCGCGAGGCCGTACGGGGCGAGCAGGTGCGGCAGGCGGTGCAGGCGGGTTCCGGCGCGCAGCCGCACGCGACCTTGCTCGCGGTCGACCTCGACGATCCCGGTGAGCCGCTCGAGGTCGAGTTGCACGTCGGGCGCCAGGGCGATGGGCGAGAAGCTGTGCCCGGCGCCGACCGCCTTGACGGTCAATCCGTGGCTGGATGCGGCGATCACCGCACGCTGGACGGCGGCGGCGTCCGCCGGCCGCTCCACCCGCATCGGAGTGATCGCCACACTGCGGCCCCAGTTGCGCCACAGGGCTCCGGTCGCCGTCACAGGAACGCCTTCGCCTCGCCGCGGTACGTGCGCGATTCCCCGACGATGCCACCGTCGTCGACCAGCGCGAAAGCGTTCACGTGCTCGCTGAGCTCGCCCGATTTGGTGTGCCGGAACCACACCGTGTCGCCCACGCGAAGGCCGCGTGCCGCATCGCCGGTCAACGGAGTCTGGACCTCGCCTGCCATCTCGCGCGGCACCATGGCGAGCCCGGTCGGCCACGCTACCTGCGGCATCCGATCGGCTCCCGGCGGGCCGGATGCCACCCATCCTCCCCCGAGCACCGTGGCCGTCACGTCGTTCGGACGTCGTACGACCTGTAGCGCGAACGCCGCCGCCGGCGCCGGACGGAACGAACGGTACGTATCGAACAGGTGACCGCCCAGCAGTCCGCTGCCTGCAGCGATCTCGGTGACCGATGGATCGGAGGAGGTGAATTCGAGCGAGCCGGTGCCTCCGCCGTTCACGAACTCGAGGCTGGTGACGTCGCGCACGGCGGCGACTGCGGCCGCGCGGCGCTCGAGGAGTTCCTGCTTGGACGATCTCTGCATCCACCGCACCGTCGCCGCCCAAGCCGGGTTGCCCGGTGGTCGATCGCCTTGACCGGCGATCTGCGCCTCGTACGACATCATGCCCACCAGAGTGAAACCGTCGCGCGCGAGGATGCGCTCGGCGAGGGCCCGAGCGGACTCGGGCGTGCGCACGGGCGACCGCCAGACGCCGACGTGCCCCAGCGCCCGGTTCTGCCACGACGCATCGAGTTCGAGGCAGACCCGGATGTCTTCGCGTTCACCCGGCGCCACCACCGAGTCGATCAGCTCGAGCTGCGCCACCGAGTCGACCATCAGTGTGACGCGGCTGCAGAGCTGCGGCGAACCGGCCAACGTGCGGATCGCCGCCCGGTCGGCCGTCGGATACCCGACCACGACGTCTTCGATCGCCGGGTGACGATCGTCACCGGTCGCCAGCCAGAGCGCCTCGGCGAGGGTGAACGCGAGCACGCCCCGATAGCCGGGCAGCGCCAGCACGGCGTCGAGCACGTCGCGCACCCGAACCGACTTGGAGGCGATCCGGATGGGCTTGCCTGCGGCGCGGGCGAGCATGTCGTGCGCGTTGTACCGCAACGCGTCGAGTTGGATCACGGCGAACGGCGTGTCGAGCTGCCGCGTCGCCTCCGCCAGAGCGGGCCAATACCGGGCCGGGGCCTCCCACGTGCGGCGATCGGCGAGGGGGGCGCAGGAGAGGTCGATGCTCATCGTGTCCTTCCGGGGATCGTGTGCTTCTGTCATCTGGCGTGCGTTGACGTTCATCGGTCGTCACTTCACGGAACGCACCCGCGCCACCGCCAGAGCCCCCGCGAACGCGAATACACCGGCGAGCACGAACAGGCCGGCGAAGCCGCCGACCAGGAACACCATGCCCGCTCCCAGCAACGGCGCCAGCGCCTGCGGCACGGCCGTCGCGATGTTCATGATGCCGAGGTCTTTGCCGCGAGCGGCGGGGTCGGGAAGAACCTGGGTGGCCAGCGCCTGATCCACCGCGAGGAAGCATCCGTAGCCGAGGCCGAGCAGCCCGGCCGCGATCATGGTCGCGGTGATGTCCGGCACGAACGCGAGCAACAGCGCCGCGATCGCCTGCAGCGTCGAGGCGACGAACACGAACGACTTGCGCCGTCCGAGCACGTCGGAGAGCTTGCCGAAGGCGAGCGCCGCGACGATCACGAACACCATGTAGATCAGGGTCAGCGTGATCAGGTCGTCTTCGGCGCTCTTGTCGTGCAGGCCGAATTCGAGGAAGTACAGCAGAAGTGTGGTGCCCAGGGCGTTGCCGAAGTTCACCAGCACACGGCTCAGCAGCGTCCAGCCGAAGTCCGGATGCTCGCGCGGACTGATCCACAGGCTCTCCAGGATGCCGCGCATCGACATGGGCGGTCGGAGCGCCGGCGCCAGTACGGCATCCGGCAGCATCAGGAACGGCCCGATGAGCAGGAGCAGCAGCACGGCCATCGCCGCGTAGCCGAGGAACGTGCCCGTGAACACGAACATCACCAGTACGAGTCCGACGATGATGCCGATCGCCTGCGGAGCGCTGAGCCATCCGGAGACGTAACCGCGCTGGTCGACGGGGACCTGATCGCTGATGGTCGCCGTGAGCGCCGCGGTCAGCACGCAGAATCCAACGATCGCCAGGCACCAGAAGACGCCGATTCCGGCCATCGTCGTCTGCATGCCGAGAACGAGCAATGCGAGGGCGAAGAGCAGCGCTCCAGCAGCGATCCACGGCCGGCGTCGTCCGAACCGACTCGTCGTGCGGTCGCTGAGTGCTCCGGTGATCGGGAACGCGATGAGCGCGCACAGCCCGGAAATGCCGGAGATGATGCCGAACACCACGACGTTCTGCACCCAGTCGGTGGTCTTCAGGGTGTGCTGGATCTGCGTCGGCAGGAGCAGTTGGATCGGCGTGAGCTGCGCCATCCAGATGCCGAACCAGGCGATGGCGAAGAAGGCGATCCAGCGGCCGCCGACGCGCCGCGTGGGTTCGGCGAAGACCTCCGCCGTCTGTTCAGTCGTCATGACATCCTCGTCATCGTTCGATCGGGTGCGTCGTCGGCCGGGTCGGCACGAGCGCGGGTTCGGCGAGCCGGGCGATCGCGTCGGCTGCGAAATCCATTGTCGCCGCAGCCGCCTCGTCATCGTGGTCGACCAGCCATGCGAGCGTCAGCCCGTCGGTCAGGACGACGAGTTGGCGCGCGACCTCCTGAACGGGTCGCATCCAGACGTCACCGCTCAGTTCCGAGGCCGCCGCGAGGGCGGATGACGCCAGGGCGCGGTAACTGTCGTACTGCGCCCTGGCCAGCGGCCGCATCCCCGGCATGCGCAGAGCGTACTGGGTGAGTTCGAGCATGGCTGCCTCATGCTGCGGGAACTCGCGCAGCACCGCGAAGTACCGCTGCAGCCCGGCCCTGATCGCCTCACGCAACGTGAGCGGCGCACTGTGCGGCGCGAGCAGCGGAGCGAGGGCGCGCTGCTGCCGCTCGACGACGAAATCGACGAGCTCGGCCATCAACTCGTCGCGTGAAGTGAACGCGTAGTGGAAGCTGGCCAGCGACATCCCCGCCTCGGCGACGATGGCCCTCGTCGTGGCCGAGGCGACTCCGCGCTCGCCGACGACGCGCAACGCCGCCTGCACCAACGCCTCGCGGCGCTGCCCCGCCGACATGCGACTCATCGGGATGCGGTGCTGACCGGATTCGGCATACGCCGGCTCGGGATGGACACGGGATGCTCCTGCTCAGCCCTCGTGCGCGGCCCTCTTGCTCTACCTCGAGCAAGAAGTGGGTCGGTTGACCCACTCGATCAGTATGCATCAACCGTGCCCGCCCATGCACCGCCACGCCAGTACCCCCGGTGGGACTCGAACCCACACTGAAGCGATTTTAAGTCGCCTGCCTCTGCCATTGGGCTACGGGGGCGCTGCCGCTCCATGCTACGCAGGATGCCGCGTACGCGAAGGGCCCACCCGGCGGGGTGGGCCCTTCGAACACGCACACGACACTGGTTGCCTGCGGAGGCTAGCTGCCTGCGGACGCCTTGACCTCGGCCTTCTCGGTCTTGCGAACCTTGGTGGGCGGCTTTGCCGGCGCAGAGTCGGCGGGCGGCTTCGGGCGGGAGGCGAACTCCTCGAATGCCCGCCGGGGCGCCTGGGTCGCAGCCATCGACACATTGTCTCGGCCGAGCAGGAAGTCGAGCACCCAGTCGCCGATCACGCGCCACTTGCGCTCCCAGCTCGGCATCGCCAGGCCGTGGTAACCGCGGTGCGCGACCCAGGCCGGGAACCCCTTGAGGGCGAACTTGCCCGACTGGAAGACACCGATGCCGAGACCGAGGCCCGCGACCGCGCCGAGGCTCTTGTGGTGGTACTGCCTGATGCCTTCGCCGCGCAACTGCGCGACGACGTTCTTCGCCAGAAGCTTGGCCTGGCGCACCGCATGCTGCGCGTTGGGCACGCAGTAACCGCCGACGCCGTTGCCCGTCAGGTCGGGGACCGCGGCCACGTCACCGGCACCCCAGGCATCCTCGATCACCGTGTCGTCGTCGCCGACACGCAGGTCGGCGCGCACCTTCAGGCGGCCCCGTTCCTCGATCGGCAGATCGGTGTTGCGCACGATGGTCGGATTCGCCATCACGCCCGCGGTCCACACGATCAGGTCGGATTCGAAGGTCTCGCCGGTCGACAACTCGATGACGCCGTCGACGGCACTGGTGAGCTGGGTCTCGAGATGGATCTCGGCCCCGCGCTGCGCCAGGTTCTTGATCACCCAGTGACTGGTCGGCAGCGAGACCTCGGGCATGATGCGCCCCATCGCCTCGATCAGGTGGAAGTGCGTCTCCTCGAACGTCAACTGCGGATAGCTCTTCAGCAGCGCGCTCGCGAACGCGCGCAACTCGGCGAAGATCTCGATGCCGGCGAAACCGCCTCCGACGACCACGGTCGTGAGCAGACGCTCGCGTTCCGGCCCGGGCGGCAGCGCGGCTGCCTGGTCGAAGTTGCTGAGGATGGTGTCGCGGATGCCGACGGCCTCCTCGATGTTCTTCAGGCCGATCGCCTGGTCGGCGACACCCGGAATCGGGAACGTGCGGCTGACGGCGCCTGCTGTCACCACCACGATGTCGTAGTGGAAGTCCCACGGCTCGCCGAGCGACGGCGTGATTGTCGCCTTCTTCTGCGCGTGGTCGATGTACGTGACCTTCGCTGTGACGACCGTCGTCTTCTTCAGATGACGGCGATGCGAGACGACGGCGTGGCGCGGCTCGATCTCACCCGCCGCGACCTCCGGCAGGAACGGCTGGTAGGTCATGTAAGGCAGCGGGTCGACGAGCGTGACGTCGGCTTCACCCTTGCGAAGCCACTTCTCGAGCTTCCAGGCGGTGTAGAAACCGGCATAACCGCCGCCGACGATCAGGATTTTGGGCACAGTAAGGCGTCTCCTCGAAAAGAAAGTTTGCTATTAATCTACCGCGTGGGCGGGGTCAGCCTGAAACGGGCGGCAAACACAGTGCTCGGGCGACCAGTCCGCTCGCTCGAGTGCGAGATCGCCGATCGGGTTGACGCCGTGGCCGGCGGCGAGACTGTGCGCCACCAGAGCGTGCAGGCATTTCACCCGGGTCGGCATGCCGCCCGCTGAGAACCCGGCGATCTCAGGAACCTCCAGCACGGCATCCCGATCGGCGAGGTAGCGGCGATGCGCGAGCTCGTAACCGGCGCGCAGACCATCGTCGGTATCGAGCAATGCCGTGAACTCCGCCATCACGCCTGCTGCTTCCAGGTGCGAGACGGCGGCGGTCGCGCCCGGGTGGCTCAGATAGTAGAGCGTGGGAAAGGGCGTGCCGTCGGAGAGTCGGGGCGCCGTGGCCACGACGGTCGGAGAACCGCACACGCAGCGCGCGGCTATGCCGATCACGTCGCGGGCCGGGCGGCCGAGCTGTGCGGACACCGCAGCGACGTCACGCTCGTCGACGGGCTGAAAGGGGGGTGTTGTCATAGCGCGAAGGAGTCTACCCGGGCGGGCGGCATCCTTGAGCTGCTCAGCGGCCTGTACCGCCGGTCACGAGCGCATCGGCGGGGTCATTCGTCGTTCCGGCGGTCACGATCGAGCCGAGCAGGGTAGCGAGCCAGTCGCTTTGGGTCTTCTGGATGCCGGTGCTGACCGGGCCCGGCTTCTTCGCGTCGGGCACGCTGCGGTCGTCGATCACCAGGTAGCTGGTCTCCCCCGGCATCACGTACAGCAGCCGGTCGCGCGCCTGCGCCTTGATGTAGCTCGGGTCGCTCCAGCGACCCGCCTCGGTCTTCAGCGCGTCGACACGGTTCTTGGTCTGCGCGTTCTGCTGCTGCAGCTCGGCGATCTGCTGGCGTTGCCCCAGGTACATCTGCAAGGTCGGAGCGACGACGAGCACGCCGATCACGATCAGCGCCATCATCACGAAAGCGAACCAGGAGACCCGGATGCCGCGCAGCCAGCCGCCCGCGGGTGGCGCGGCAGCGGGCGAGGATCGCGTTGGACGTGTCGGCATTGGTTCAGTTTCTCGTGCCGAGAACGAGTTCGCCGGGCGCCACGCGCCCGCGGATCAAGATCACAGCGATCGAAACGACGACGAGCGCCCGGCAATGCCGGGACGCTCGTCGTGCGCAGGATGTTCCGAGCTCGCGGCTCAGGCGGTGAAGCGCGGGAACGCGCTGCGGCCGGCGTAGACCGCCGCTTCGCCGAGCTCCTCCTCGATGCGCAACAGCTGGTTGTACTTCGCGACACGCTCGCTGCGCGCGGGGGCACCGGTCTTGATCTGACCACCGTCGGTCGCCACGGCGAGATCGGCGATGGTGGTGTCCTCGGTCTCACCCGAACGGTGCGACATGACCGTGGTGTAACCCGCGCGCTGGGCGAGGGCGACGGCGTCCAGCGTCTCGGTCAGGCTGCCGATCTGGTTCACCTTGATCAGGACCGAGTTCGCCGCGCCCGTGGCGATGCCGTCGGCGATGCGCTTCGGGTTGGTGACGAACAGGTCGTCGCCGACCAGCTGCACCTTGGATCCGATGTGCTCGGTCAGGTGGGTCCAGCCCTGCCAGTCGTCTTCGGCGAGCGGGTCTTCGATCGTGACCAGCGGGTAGGAGGCGAGCAGCTCGTCGTAGTAGGCGGTCAGCTCGGATGCGCCGATCTGCTTGCCCTCGAACGTGTACTTTCCGTCGGCGAAGAACTCGGTGGATGCGACGTCGAGTCCGAGCGCGACATCCGTGCCCGGAGTGAAACCGGCCGCCGTGATCGCCTCGACGAGCAGGTCGAGCGCGGCACGGTTGCTGGCCAGGTCGGGGGCGAAGCCGCCCTCGTCGCCGAGACCGGTGTTCAGACCCTGCTTCTTCAGCAGCGACTTGAGGCTGTGGTAGGTCTCGACGCCCCAGCGCAGCGCTTCCCGGAAGCTGGACGCGCCGACCGGCAGGATCATGAACTCCTGGATGTCGACGTTGTTGTCGGCGTGTGCGCCGCCGTTGATCACGTTGAGCATCGGCACCGGCAGCACGTGCGCGTTCGGCCCCCCCAGGTAGCGGAACAGCGGAAGGTCGGCGGAGTCGGCCGCCGCCTTGGCGACCGCGAGGCTCACGCCCAGGATCGCGTTGGCGCCCAGCCGGGACTTGTTCTCCGTGCCGTCGGCTTCGATCAGTGCGCCATCGACGAGACGCTGCTCGGATGCCTCGAAGCCCTCGATCGCCGGGCCGAGCACGTCGAGCACCGCGTCGACCGCCTTCTCGACGCCCTTGCCGCCGAAGCGGGCCTTGTCGCCGTCACGCAGTTCGTACGCCTCGAATGCTCCGGTGGATGCGCCGGAGGGAACCGCCGCGCGAGCGACCGTTCCGTCTTCGAGCAGAACTTCGACCTCGACCGTCGGGTTGCCCCGGGAATCAAGAATCTCGCGAGCGCCTACGGCCTCGATCTGAGCCACAACTATCTCCTTAGAAAAGACGAGGGGGAATCGCCAGCCAGTCTACTGGCGCGACGGCGCGGACTCGCCGAACGGCAGATGTGCTACGAAGTCGAGGAACGAAACAGGAGGGAGACCGCTCACTCTCCATCCGAACCGTAGAGGCGGGCGATGTCGGGTGACTGCAGCCAGCGCGTGTAGGTGGGCGACTGCGGCCAGCCGTCGGGGGAATCCTGCCACGCCTCCTGCCTTCCCCAGGGCAGGAGGTCGATCAGCGGGAAGGTATGACTGACCTGTTCCACGCCGCGTCCGGAGGTGTACCAGGTGCGATACACGGTGTCGCCGTCGCGCAGGAACACGTTCAGCGCGAATCCGCCGTTCGGCGGAGCGTCGACGTCGGCTCCGAATCGGCTGTCCGCGGTCGAATACCAGTCCATCCGGTTGCCCACCTTGTCTCGGTAGGCCAGCGCTTCATCGATCGGCCCCTGCGTCACGATGACGAACCGCGCATCGTATGCCTCGAGGAAGTCGAGCCGGGTGAACTGCGAGGTGAAGCCGGTGCATCCGCTGCACTGCCAGTCCTCCCCCGGTGACCACATGTGGTTGTACACGACGAGCTGCGA
Source organism: Humibacter sp. (assembly GCA_035564555.1). Taxonomy (GTDB): domain Bacteria; phylum Actinomycetota; class Actinomycetes; order Actinomycetales; family Microbacteriaceae; genus DATMTS01. The sequence goes on along the minus strand of DATMTS010000065.1, from coordinate 11,643 downwards.
CCGGCCTCGGAACACGTCGACCAGGCGGATCGGACCTTCGGCGCCGAGCAGCGTGTAGTCGGGCAACTCCACCATCGGAAGGCGCCTTCGCCGGGCGGCGATCGCGTCCAGCTCCCGGGTAGCGGCCTTTTCACGCAGCCGCAGCGCTTCGAGCTCACGGCGCCAGGTCTCGGCGTCGGTCACGGGTGGAAGGCTTGTTGCTTGTGCATTCATGGTCGCCTCGCAATCGGTGTGCACCCAGTCTTGCGCGAGACGGTCGCTCTGTCAGGCCTGTTGCGATGGATTCAGCGGCTTGAATTCGAGGTCGGAGACGCCGCCGGTATCGGAGCGCACGAAGGCGAACGCCGCGTAACCGGATGCCTCGGCCCGCTCCAGCAGAGGCTTCAGATTCTTCGTGCGCTTCTCCAGGCGCACTCGTCGGCCCTGCGCGATCAACGCGGTCTTCAGGGCAAGCAGCCGGCCGGTCTCGACGTCACGGTCGTGCACCAGCACCACGGCGTTCGGCGCCGCCTGCGCTCCGTCCTGCAGCAGATCCACGATGCGTTCGAACCCGATCGAGAAGCCGCAGGCCGGAACATCCGTGCCCAGGAACCGCCCGATCATGCCGTCGTAGCGTCCACCGCCGCCCAGAGAGTAGCCGAGCGACGGGTGCTGGATCTCGAAGATCGCGCCGGTGTAATAGCCCATGCCGCGCACGAGGTTGTGTGAGAAGACGAGCGGCGTGTGCGGTGCGACGACGGCGACGGCGTCGCGGATGGCGCGCAGCTCGGCGTAGGCGTCGGTGTCGAGCCAGGCGGGTGGGTTCTGCTCGTGCAGCAGCCCCCAGCCGTCGTTCGGCAGACCGCTCAGATTTTCGCCGGCTTCGGCCGCGATACCCGCCTCGATCAGGCCGTTCTCGACGAGTTCGGCCACGACACCGGCTACGCCGATCTTGTCCTCCTTGTCGATCGTGATCATGGCCCGCTCGTAATCAGCCTCCGCGACTCCCCACGACGCGATCAGTTTGCGCAGGATCGCGCGGTGGTTGACGCGGATGCGGCACCCGCCGAGCCCGAGGGCATCCAGCGTGGCCGCCGTGGCCGTGATCAGTTCGATTTCGGCGAGGATGCCCTGCTCGCCGATGACGTCGATGTCGCACTGGACGAACTGGCGGTAGCGGCCCTTCTGGGGGCGCTCGGCCCGCCACACCGGCGCGATCTGGATCGACTTGAACACCCCCGGCAGCGCGGCGCGGTGGGTGGCGTAGAACCGCGCGAGCGGCACGGTCAGATCGAAGCGCAGTCCGAGATCGGTCAGGCTGCCGAGGTCGTCGGATGCCGCGGCCTGCGCGACATCCTCGGCGCTCAGTCCACGGCGCAGCACGCCGAAGGCGAGCTTCTCGTTGTCGCCGCCGAGTCCCGAGTGCAGCCGGGCGGCATCCTCCATGACGGGCGTCTCGATCTCGTCGAAGCCGTGGGCGGCGTACGTCGCCCGGATCGTGCCGAGCGCGCGCTCTCGCCTCGCCTTGTCGGCGGGCAGGAAGTCGCGCATGCCGCGAGGAGGGTTCACGTCGGATGCCATGCCGTCGATTCTTCCAGACGGGAATAGCGCGTCGCGGCGAGCGATTGCATCCGATTGTGATCGACGGCGAACAGAACGTGACCCGCGCCGGTGTCGGCCTGCGCTCGGAGCGCGGACCGATCCTGCTCGCACTCATGCTCTCCACCGCGCTGGTCGCACTGGATTCGACGATCATCGCCACCGCGGTGCCGTCGATCGTGCGCGACCTCGGCGGATTCGCCCAGTTCCCCTGGTTGTTCTCGATCTATCTGCTCGCGCAGGCGGTGTGCGTGCCGATCTACGGTCGGCTCGCCGATCTGTTCGGTCGCAAACCGATCATGCTGCTCGGCATCGGATTGTTCCTGGCCGGCTCCATTCTGTGCGGATTCGCGTGGGGCATGCCTGCTCTGATCGCGTTCCGCGCCGTGCAAGGGCTGGGCGCCGGCGCCGTGCAACCGATGAGCATGACCATCGCCGGTGACATCTACACACTGAAGGAACGTGCCAAGGCGCAGGGCTATCTCGCGAGCGTCTGGGGTATCTCGGCGATCGTCGGTCCGACCCTCGGAGGCGTCTTCAGCGACTACCTCACCTGGCGATGGATCTTCTTCATCAACATCCCGCTCAGCCTGCTGGCCGGGTGGATCCTGGTACGCAACTTCCACGAGAACGTCGAGCGACGCAAGCAGAAGATCGATTACGCGGGCGCGGTGCTGCTGACCGGCGGCACATCGCTGATCATCCTGGGCCTGCTCGAGGGCGGCCAGGCGTGGTCGTGGACCTCGGGCTGGAGTGCCGGCATCTTCGCCGTGGGAACGGCCGCGCTCGTGGCTTTCGTGCTCGTGGAGCGCCGGGTGCCGCAGCCGATCCTGCCGCTCTGGGTGCTGCAGCGCCGGGTTCTGCTGGCCGGCAGCATCGTCTCGCTCGTGGTCGGCGCGATCGTGCTCGGCATGTCGTCGTATGTTCCGACCTTCACGCAGCGGGTGCTGGGCACCAGCGCCCTGGTCGCCGGGTTCGCGCTTGCTGCGCTCACGGTGGGCTGGCCGATCACCGCATCGCTCTCCGGCCACCTCTATCTGCGCATCGGATTCCGCGCCACCTCCCTGATCGGAGCCCTGATCGCCGCTGCCGGGGCGGCACTGACGCTCCTGCTCGGCCCGGGGTCCGAGGTCTGGCAGGTGGCGCTGTTCTGCTTCGTCATGGGCGCCGGGATGGGACTCGTTGCCGCACCGACCCTGATCGCGGCTCAGTCGAGCGTCGACTGGGGCGAGCGTGGAGTCGTGACCGGAACGAACATGTTCGCGCGTTCGATCGGCAGCGCCGTCGGTGTCGCCGTGTTCGGGGCGATCGTGAACGCGAACGCGGTCGCCGGCCCGGACGGCACGCCGCCCGCCGCTCAACTCGCTCCCGCCGTGCATCTGGTGTTCCTGACAGTGACGGCCCTCGCCATCGCGATGATCATCGCCGTCGCCTTCCTGCCGGGTCACCGCGCGGCGCAGACAGCCACCGCGCAGCGCGGCGACACGGCAGCCGCGCTGCGACAAGAACGGCGATCCGGCTGAGTCGTTCAGCGACTCGGCAAGTGGGCGCTACTCGTGGGCGCGGATCTCGTCTTGCAAGGAGCGCAGAGTGGTGCGCAAGGCCCGTTCGGCGTCGAGCCCGTGCGCACGGCCTGAGGCCACCAGAGCCAGCAGCAGCCCGCCCAGTTCGTGCTCGGTCTCCACGCCGAGCCCGTCGAGCAGACCGCCCTCGTCGTCGGTCGGCAGCGCCCCGACGCGCTGGGCGCGACCGATCAGCTTGTCGGCCAGAGCCAGGGCAGGCATGCCCTGCGGGATACCGTCGAGCACGCTCGTGCGCTGCTTCTTCTCCGCCGCCTTCGCCGCCGACCACAGGCGCAGCACCTCTTCGGGCGTCTCCGCGACCTCGTCGCCGAAGACGTGCGGGTGTCTGCGCACCATCTTCTCGGTGACGCGAACTGCGACATCCTGGATGTCGAATCGCTCGCCCGCTGTGCGCGCCGCGATCTCGGAATGGAATGCGACCTGCCAGAGCACGTCGCCGAGTTCCTCGATGATGTCGTCAGGGTCTCCCCCTTCGAGCGCATCGACGAGTTCGTACGTCTCCTCGATCAGGTAGGGCACCAGCGACGCGTGCGTCATGGTCTGACTCCACACGCACTTCTGCAGCACGGATGCCATCGCGTCGGCGAATACGTCGAGCGCCGAACGCCCGGCGCCGACGGGGCCGGGTGAGACGGTGTGGTCGGTCATGCTTGCTCCGTTTCGCGCCACTCCATCCTGCCACCGCGTCGAGATCCGCCGGCGCCCATACGGTGATGACGTGACAGCCCCGGCCCCCATCATCGTCTCCGTCCCCGATCCGCGGCGCTCGCCGCGGCCCCACCGGGACCCATTCGGTCTGCGCGTCGCGCTGTGAGCCTGATCCGGTCCGAGCGCTCGGCCGCTGCGATCCTGCTGGGCGCCGCTGCGCTCGGCCTCATCCTGGCGAACACGGCGGCGGGCCCGACGCTGCTCGCCCTGCAGCACGCCGAGGTCGGCCCGGCGGGGCTGCACCTCGACCTGTCGGTGGGCCACTGGATCAGCGACGGGCTGCTCGCGATCTTCTTCTTCATCGTCGCGATCGAGCTCAAGCACGAACTGGTCGCCGGAGAGCTGAACAGCGTTCGCAAAGCGGCGCATCCGGCGATCGCGGCCGTCGGGGGTGTGCTCGTTCCGGCCCTGGTCTTCCTCGCCTTCACCTCGGGCAGCGGTTACGAGCGGGGCTGGCCGGTGCCGACGGCGACCGACATCGCCTTCGCGCTGGGCGTGCTCGCCGTGTTCGGCAAGGGTCTGCCGAACCGGTTGCGGGTGTTCCTGCTCGCGCTGGCCGTGCTCGACGACCTGATCGCGATCATCATCATCGCGGTGTTCTTCACCCGGGATCCGAACATCGGGATGCTCGGGCTCGCCGCGGTCACCACGATCGCGTTCGGTTTGCTCAGCCGGTTGCTGAAGCGGCCTGCGCTGGCCGGCCGGATGCGGATGCCGATCGCGGTGCTCATGGTGCTGCTCGGGCTGCTCAGCTGGGCGTTCGTGCACGCGTCAGGCGTGCATGCGACGATCGCCGGCGTCGCGCTCGGGCTCGTGATGGCCCGCGCGCCCGCCGCCCGCGCGGCGCACGTGCTCGAACCATGGTCGAACGGCCTCGTGCTGCCGTTGTTCGCGTTCTCGGCCGCACTCGTCGCGATCCCGAACGTCTCTCCTGCCCAACTGGCCCCGCCGTTCTGGGCGGTCCTTGTCGCTTTGCCGGTCGGAAAGCTCATCGGCATCACCCTCGGTGGCTGGCTCGGTTCGTTCATCGGCCGGCGCACGGAGCGGCATCCGATCGACCTGCCGAACCTGTTGGTCATCGCCGCACTCGGCGGCATCGGCTTCACGGTGTCGCTGCTGATGAACGAATTGGCATTCGCGCAGAGCGCTGAAGTCGTCGACGAAGGCACGCTCGCGGTACTGCTCGGCTCGGCGGTGTCGATGGTGCTCAGTGCGATTCTGGTCAGCGCACGCGCGCGTCACTACCGTCGGGAGCACCCGCCAGCGCATTCCTGAAGATGCGGGCCGCCCGGCGGTGACCCGCTCGTCAGGAGTGCGCCCCCTGGTGTGTTCCGGTCAGGATTCCATAACCCAGGAGTCCCACGATGATCGCCAGCAGGACCACGGCGATCACGATCCCGAGCGGGTGGCCGAAATTCAGCGTCCAGCCCACGCCGAAGCGCTTCTGCACCAGGAACGACGGGTCGTCGGGATTCACGTAGATCAAACCCGCCTTCCAGTACCGGTCGTCGTCGGGCGCATCCGCGTCACCCTTCGAGTCGTCCTCGGGCCGCACCGCACGGCGGAAACGAAGGATGAAAACGGCAAGCGCCACGACGATCAGGACCACGGGAACGATCGTGCCCGTCAGCATCGCGCTGCTGGACCCCGGCAGGAGCCAACCGCTCAACGAGATCCACGCGAACTCGAGCGCGATCACCAGACCGAGTTGACCCAGAAGGGCACTGGAGAGCCCGCGCAACGCGGCCGCTCGCGCGCGATTGCGCTGCGGCGTCTCAGCCGGGGTCGCGCGGACCGGCGAGATGCGCAGCGTGAACGACAGCGCGAACAGTCCGAGCGCTACGGCAGCGGCGATGACCAACGGACCGAAGACGACCCAGACGCTCTTTTCGGCGAGCTCGTCCGGGCGGCCGTCCGCACCCCAGTGGGTGACGAGCGTCGCGGGGAGCGTCGGATACAGCGCGACACCGATGGCAGCGGTCGCGAGCAGCAGCACGAGAGCCGCAGCGAACCATCCTGCCGGCGGCCGTACGTGCGTGGGCTGCAGGTTCGCGGCGAGCCGCACCGTGGCGCCCGCGTACCAGTCTTCGTCGCGCTTGGCCCGCTGGATCGCCGTGCGCGAGGTGATGTACGCCGTGACCTGCAGAGCCACGAAGACCAGCGTTGCGACGAGCACCGACAGTGCCGGCGCGAACCAGACCAGGATCAGACAGAGCACGACGGCCGACGCCCAGGCGAACACGGTCAGCACACGGTACCGGCGCACCGCGTCGGCCACGACGGGCTCCGCGACGCGCGCACTGGGAATACGCACTCCGAGTGGCACGGTCCGGGGCACGAGCCGAGGCATCGCGAGCATCACCGCGGCGACCAGGGTGAGCATCACGAGCGGGAACAGCAGTGCGAAAACGGTCATCGATCTTCCTTCGGACGCGCGGCGGATCGTGCCGCCGGATTCGGTTGCGCCGACCGTGACGCGGCGAACGCGGAGAGGATCGAGGCGACCGAGGCGGTGATGCGATGATCCGGCACGCCCTGGGCGACCGCCTCCGCGAGCAGAGTGCGCAGCCGTCCGTACCAGGGGCCGCCTTCGTGAAGGTAGACATCCATGTTCTCGGGCGCACCGTCGTGCGGGCCGCGCGCGACGACGGATCCCGAACGACGGTTGGTGCGCACCAGTCCCTCCTGGCGCAGCATGTCGTAGCCCTTGCCCACCGTGGCGACATTGATGCCGAACTCGACGGCCAGTTGTCGAACCGACGCGAGCGCGTCGCCCGCGCCGAGCTCACCGTTCGCGATGCCCTCCACGACCCGGTCGCGGAGTTGCTGGTAGATCGGCACGTCTGAGGCCGGATCGATTTCGATCTGCATCCTCGCCCCTCCGCCCGGCATCGGTTCTGTGCTAGCTGTATTAGTAGTAATACCACAGATTGGGCCGAGGCATCACCGGTGCACCCGTCGGCGACCTCTGCGCTACTCGGCCGCGGGCACCGGTTCGGCGACGGGGAAGATCGCCTCGAGCAGACCCGCCGTCCAGGCGATCAATTCCGAATCCGAAAAGACCTCGCCGTCGCGCATCGGCAGCGGCACCACGAGCGCCCGCTGCTGCTGGGAGTACTTGGAGCCGGTGAACATGCGTTGCAGCCGCACCTGGATCGAGTCGGCCAGGTCTGCGGGCGAGACCCGCAGCCGCGGCCCCGCGGCGACCACCTCCGAGAGACCGGCGCGCTGTGCGTGCCTGCGCAGGCGCGAAACCGCGATCAGATTCGTGACCGCCTGCGGCGGATCGCCGTAGCGATCCGTGAGCTCGTCGAGAACGAGACCGATGGCATCCGGCTTGGCGTTCGGACCACTGGCGGCGGAGAGCTTCTGATACGCCTCCAGGCGCAGTCGCTCGCTGTCCACGTAGTCCTCGGGAATGTGCGCGTCGACCGGCAGCTCGAGGCGCAGTTCGGTCTGGCCTTCGGCGACCTCGCCGCGGAACGTCGAAACCGCCTCGCCGATCATCCGCAGGTACAGGTCGAAGCCCACCCCCGCGATGTGACCCGACTGCTCGCCGCCGAGCAGGTTGCCTGCGCCGCGGATCTCCAGGTCTTTCAGCGCCACTTGCATGCCGCTGCCGAGTTCGTTGTTGGCAGCGATCGTGGAGAGCCGGTCGTGAGCGGTCTCGGAGAGCGGCTTCTCGGCATCCCAGAGGAAGTACGCGTATGCCCGCTCCCGGCCACGGCCGACGCGGCCGCGCAACTGGTGCAGCTGCGAGAGGCCGTACTTGTCGGCCCGGTCGATGATGATCGTGTTCGCGTTGGCGATGTCGAGGCCGGTCTCGATGATCGTCGTGGAGACGAGCACGTCGAACTTTCGCTCCCAGAAATCGACGACGATCTGCTCGAGCACGTGTTCGTTCAGCTGACCGTGCGCTACCGCGATGCGCGCCTCGGGAACGAGTTCGGCGAGCTTGGCCGCCACCCGGTTGATCGACGAGACGCGGTTGTGCACGAAGAACACCTGGCCCTCGCGCAGCAGCTCGCGCCGGATCGCCGCGGCGACCTGCTTCTCGGAGTACGGCCCCACGAACGTGAGGATCGGATGCCGGTCCTCCGGCGGCGTCGCAAGGGTCGACATCTCGCGGATTCCGGTGACCGCCATCTCGAGTGTGCGAGGAATCGGGGTGGCACTCATGGCGAGCACGTCGACGTTGGTCTTGAGCTTCTTCAGCGCCTCTTTGTGCTCGACGCCGAAGCGCTGCTCCTCGTCGACCACGACGAGGCCGAGGTCTTTCACCGTTACGCCTTTCGCCAGCAGGCGATGCGTGCCGACCACGACGTCGACGGTGCCGTCGGCCAACCCGTCGAGCACCTCTTTCGCCTCCCGATCGGTCTGGAATCGGCTGAGTGCCCGCAGGTGCACGGGAAAGCCCGCGAACCGCTCCTGAAAGGTCTCGAAATGCTGACGCACGAGCAACGTCGTGGGCACCAGCACGATCACCTGTTTGCCGTCTTGCACAGCCTTGAAGGCGGCGCGCACCGCGATCTCCGTCTTGCCGAAGCCGACATCTCCGGAGATCAGCCGGTCCATCGGGATGGGCCGCTCCATGTCGGCCTTGACCTCGTCGATGGTCTGCAGCTGATCGGGCGTCTCAACGAACGGGAACGCCTCTTCCAGTTCGCGCTGCCAGGGCGTGTCGGGACCGAACGCATGGCCCTTCGACGCCATCCGAGCCGAATACAGCTTGACGAGCTCGACTGCGATGTCGCGTACCGCCTTGCGGGCCCGGCCCTTCGCCTGGGCCCAATCGCTGCCGCCCATCTTCGACAGCTGCGGGGCCTCTCCCCCGACGTATCGCGTGAGCAGGTCGAGCTGGTCGGTCGGCACGTACAGCTTGTCGCCCGGATAGCCGCGCTTCGAGGGCGCGTACTCGAGCACCAGGTACTCGCGGGTCGACTTCACGGCGTTCCGGCCGCCGCTGGAGACCTCCCGCTGCACCAGCTCGACGAATCGGCCGATGCCGTGCGTCTGATGCACGACGAAGTCGCCGGGCCGCAGCTGCAGCGGATCGACGACGTTCTTGCGCCGCACGCCGAGTTTCTTCACCTGCCGGCTGTCGTAACCGATCGTGCGACCGTAGAACTCGGTCTCGCCGATCAGGGCGATCTTCGCCTGCGGCAACTGGAAACCGTGCTCGACGGATGCCGTCGCGAGGTAGACGACACCGGGCTCGGCGTCAACGGGATAGTCGTCGACGATCCGAGCGGCGATGCCCCGGTCGGCGAGCACGTCAGCCGCTCGATCGACCAGGCCGGCGCCTTCCGCCGCGACGAGCACCCGCCAGCCCTCGGCGAGCAGATCCTCGACATGCCCGATCGCGCCGTCGACATTGCCCTGGAAGCTCGGCACGGCATCCGCCTCGACACGCACGTAGTCTCCCGCGGAGGCGACGAGTTCGGCGTCCGTGAGCTCGACCGACTCGGCGGCGCCGGTGTCGAAACTGCTGAGCGTCCACCACGGGTGATCAGCCGCGGGCTCACCCGGCTTCGTCAGCTGAGCGGCGACGCGTAGGTCGCCGAGGGTCATGAAGTCGCCGGATGCCAGGTCGATCGGGGCCGCGGCGCCGACGGTCGCCGCGCTCCACGCGGCGCTCAGGAACTCCTGGTTGGTCTCAGCCAGACTCACGGCCCGTGCGGCGACGCGTTCCGGAGACATCACGGCGATCGCCGCGCCGTCCGGCAGGTAGTGGGTGACGGGCACGAGCCGGTCGAGCAGAGCGGGTGCGAGCGACTCCATGCCCTCGACGGGAATGCCCTCCGCGATCTTGGCGAGCATCTGCGACATCGAGGGGAACTCGTGCTGCATCTCGGCCGCGCGTTGCCGCACCCCGGGCGACAACAGCAACTCGCGGCTCGGCGGCAGTGCCACCTCGCCCACCTCGTGCTGCAACGACCGTTGGTCGGCGACGGAGAACGCACGGATCTGCTCGACCTCGTCGCCGAAGAAGTCGATGCGATACGGATGCTCGGCCACGGGAGGGAAGACATCCAGGATGCCGCCGCGCACGGCGAACTCGCCGCGCCTGGTCACCATGTCGACGCGCGTGTAGGCGAGGTCGACGAGGTGACCGGCGATCGCGGCCAAGTCGTTGCCGCGCGAGCCGACGGCCAGCACGATCTCACGCAGGTCGGCGAGGTTGTCTGCCATGGGCTGCAGGGCGGCCCGCACAGACGCGACGACGATCAACTGCCCCAGACCGGGATCATCCGCCGCCGCAGCCCGGCGCCAGTCGGTGAGGCGCCGCAGTGCGGCGAGACGTTTGCCGACGATCTCGGCGCTCGGGCTCAGCCGCTCGTGCGGAAGGGTCTCCCATGCGGGAAACTCGACGATCTCGGCCTGCGGCGCAACGCTGTGCAGCGCCGAGCGCAGCGCTTCTGATTCGCGGCCGGTCGCGGTCACGACGAGCATCGCCTGCTTCTGCCGCGGCCGACGGGACAGGAGCCCGGCGATCAGTGGAGCGCGCAGCCCCTCGGTGAGCGAGAAATCGGCGTTCCGCGGCGCGTACGCCAGGGCGTCGTCGAACGTCTGGGCGCGCGAAAGCGCCTCGATCAAGCCCTGAAGCATCACTCGGACAAGTGTATGCGGGGCGTGCGACATGCGCCGCGGCAGGCACGCTCGGGAGGCGAAGTCAGTAGACGGCTTGCTCGCTCGGCGCGTATGAGACGGAGTCGGCCGTGACGCCGACGAGGCCCAGGTGCAGGCGCACGAGGGCGGAGAGCAACTCGCCGGCGGTCGGCGGTGCGCTCGTGTCGTACTTGACCGGGGTGCCGTCGCCGCGTTCCGCGGACACCGAGTTCGCGAAGACCACGACGTGCCCCCTCAGCGTCATGGTGACCGCGGTGGCCTTCCGCAGCCTGACCGGCGTCACCTCGGCCGTGGATCCGGCGATCGGTGCCAGCATCGCCGCCGCCGGCTGAGCGGAACACCGTTCGCTTGCGCCGGAATCGATCGGGAATAGATCCCGGTCGCATGCGTTTGCATACACGTACCCTCGGGCTGAAGCCCGCAACCGACATCCAAGGAGAATCATGACCGACACCACCACGACCGCGCTCGACATCCCCGGCTACCGCGTCGGCAATTGGACCGTCGACCCCGCGCACAGCGAGGTCTCGTTCAGCATCAAGCACCTGATGATCAGCAAGGTGCGCGGAAAGTTCGAGAAGTTCCAGGCGACTTTCGTCACCGCCGAGAACCCTCTCGAGTCGAGCGTCACCGCGTCGGCGGAGGTCGCCTCCATCAACACCAACGAGCCGAATCGCGACGGGCACCTGCGCACTGGCGACTTCTTCGAAGCAGACAAGTACCCCACGATCGATTTCGTCTCCTCCGGTGTGCGGATCGAGAACGGCGAGTACAAGGTCGATGGCAACCTGACGATGCGCGGCGTCACCAATCGCGTCACGTTCGACTTCGACTTCGGCGGCTTCGGACAGGACCCGTACGGCAACTACAAGGCCGGCGCGACGGCCACAGCGGTCGTGAACCGCGAGGACTTCGGACTCTCCTACAACGCTGCGCTGGAGACCGGCGGAGTGCTGCTCGGCGAGAAGGTCACCATCACCCTCGACCTGCAGGCAGTGCTTCAGGCGTAATCCAGGGCGACGTTCGCGCCTCGTTGCGCGTACGCCACCAGAGTGCCCGGTTGCGACGAGAGCGCCTGTTCCACCAGGCGCGCTCGTCGGAATCGGGCACTTTCGCGTGCGGCGGCGCGCGGCGCGGCGCGGCG
>DATMTS010000064.1:0-3964 GCA_035564555.1 Humibacter sp. | reverse complement strand
CCGCTCCAATCCTCGCACCCGGTTGCCCGCGCCGGCCAAGGCCGGCGCGGTGAGGGGCGACCCCCTCACACTCCCCCGCTATCAGACTGATATCACTTTGATATTGCTATCAAAGTGATATCGACGTGATGGCGTTTCGCTACCGTTCCGATATCAAAGTGAAAGTAGTCTGCAACCATGATCATCCTCGTAGGGAGCCAGAAGGGGGGCGCTGGCAAATCCACCATCGCCGTCAACCTCGCGGCCGAACTCGCTCGCCAGGGCAAAGACGTCGTAGTCGTCGACGCTGACGCGCAACGCTCCGCCGCACGCTGGCACGCCGACCGCGAAGCCGCAGGCATCACGCCCGCGATCGCCTGCATCGAAAAGCTCGGCAACATCCGGGAGACCCTGCTCGACCTCGATGCCCGATACGGATACGTCATCGTCGATGTGGCCGGCAAGGACAGCAAGGAGATGCGCACCGGCATGACCGCTGCGCACAAGATGGTCGTGACCGTCCGCCCGTCGCAGCTCGACCTCGACACGCTGCCGCACATGAGTGAGCTGGTCGAACAGGTGCGCGACTTCAACCCCGAGCTAGTGGTGCGGAGCCTGCTGACGCAGGTCCCCACCAACCCGGGCGTCAGTGAGCGCACGGACGCGGGGGAGTACCTGTCGGACTACCCGGCGCTTCACCCCCTGCAGACGGTTGTCTACGAACGCAAGGCATACCGCGACGTCATCGGGGAAGGGCTCGGCGTCGTCGAATGGAACAACCCAAAGGCCCGAGCAGAGATCCAAGAATTCGCAGCGGAGTTGATGGCGTAATGGGAATCAAGAGAAGGCCAACAATCGATCCGGCAACCGAGGCTGCCATCGAAGCGTTCGGGGAAGCGGCCGAACGGCCCGCCGAACCGGCACCGCTCGCTCAGGCGAGCCGTCAGACGGCCACGCGGCCGGCGCCCAAAAAGACGCCAGCGCCACCGGCCACCCCGGCAACAGAATGGCCGGCAGACGTCGCCAAAACGCTGCTGATCCGATACCCGGACCTCGAACTGCCAGCGCTGCTCACCGATGTAGCGCGCGCCGAAGAGCGCAGCCAGCACGCCACCGCCCTCCGGGCGCTGCGGCGCGGCCTTGAAATCCTCAAGGACGAGAACGGTATCTAGTAGCACAACGAATTCACACTGATATCACTCCGATATCGGTATGAAACCAGCCTGAAAGCAACCGTTCGGGGGAACGCATGCATGGGGGAGTGGTCGACAGCAGGGCACCGCGGCACGGAGGCCGCGCGCCAACGGAGCCGCTACGCGGCGCTGAGAGTGCTCTGCTTTCTTTGACCTTTCCGGCCGATCACCGTAGCTCGCTCCACGCCTGCCGTTCCGGGCTTTCGCGGCATATCCTCACTCGCTGCGCTCGCTCCGGTATTCCACGACCCGGCACTCTCGGCGTTCCCGCTCACTATCGATTTCTCTCGCCGGAAGGCAAAGAAAAACGGTTGGTTGAGAGAGAAGAGAACGATGAGCACGCTCATTACGGACACCGAAGACGTCACCCGATTCTGTGGGGTCTTTTCCGACGTGACTCTGGCGCACGACGTTGCCGCGACCCTGGGATGCCGAGAGGCGGAGGCGCTGGCTGGGATCCTCCGGGCGTTGGGAGAACCTGCAGCGGCCGATATGTGGCTGGACGCTCACGCGCACGGCGACGAGCCGGGGGACCAGCACTACCAGCCCGCACCCGAGCCCTACTTCGTCCCGATCGACCCGATGGAGGACCTTCAATGCGACTCCTGCCAGTGACGGCGGGCAAGCGGGAGGGGCGGGCGCGAAGCGCTCGTCCCTCTGCGATGCGCCGGAGCGGGGCATCACCATGACCATGTACACACCGGCGGAAATCATCGCTGGCGGCGTCCAGGACGCGCGCGAGAGCTTCGTGAACCTCTACGTGGAGCTGCACGAGCTGCGACAGGAAGCGGCGTACTACTACCACCGCGCCTTCGTCGACGACGAGCTGGAACCACAGCAGGAGGGTGCGATCGACTTCCACCCTGCGCCGGCGGCCTTCGGCGGCAAGGAACTCGAACGGCCGCCCCGGCAAGTGCGATTGGACCGTCTCACCCAGAAAGGCCTCGCGCTCTACGTGCACGGCGTTCGCGCCGCCCTGGAGGAGAGAGACGAGCTCCTACAGCAGATCGATGAAGCTGAGCACGACATAGAACGCATGCTGATCGCGATGGACGGCACGATCGCCCACATCGTCGATCGCCACCTGCACTACACGGCCGTGCTCGAGCACCGAGCCAAGAACGACTACCAACCGGCGCCGCTCACCCCGTGGGACGTCCCGATCCGGCAACCAGGCACCGGCGAATACCTGCCGCCGCTGCAGGACACCGAATAGGAGCCAACGCGGGGCCGGCCCCTGCACTGTCGCCTCCACCTGGAAGGATGTCACCATGACCAGCGACGACCAGCACGCAGACGCGCTCCGAGAGTGGGCACGTGGATCGACGACACTCGCCGCCGCCACCGAACTCTTGATCCGAGCCGGTTTCGCAGAAGAGGGCCGCCCTTGGATCCACTACGACGAGCTCGCTCGGCGCCCCTGGATCAACTTCGACGAGATCCCCGACCTAATCGGCGGCAAATCCGGCGGAGAACAGCGGCTCCTGCGAATCGCCGCGTCGATCGGAGGCACCACCCCGATCGTGCTCGGAGATGAGGTAGTCGGGCTCGACCGCCACCTAGCCGAGTTGGTACTCATCGCCATGACCCACGCAGCCGGCTACACGGAAGCCACCAGCGACCTCGTGTGGGAAGGCGAAGAACCTCGCCGCATCATGGTTCCGCCGCTCGCTCAGTGGCCCGACGTCACCGCCTAGACACCCTCGACGCATCGCGTCCCAAGAACCAAGCCCCGGCCGCACTCTCTCTCTCCCGGCCGGGGCTTTCTTGTGTCTAGGGAGCACTCTGTCACTTCCTGTGCACGAAATTACCGGCTACCCACACGTAGACCGGAGCTCGCGCGCCTTCGGGAACGTAGCGGATCAGAACGAGACCGCCGGTCGTCCAGGCCAGTGCCTCGGCGTCGACGAGCTGCACGTCGGTGTAGACGACCTGGACCGGCACGTGAGCCCTTGACCGGGACCGGCTGAGGTTCATCTCGACGGAGGCCGCTCGCGCGCACCATCTCGTCCGGGAGGCTGATCGGCCGCGGTGCCCGCTCTGCGGCCTTGGCAATCTCCGCCAGCGGCGCCGAATATGTCGGCAATGTGCGCTATTCGACTATGCGGAATTCCTGCAAGGGTGAGAGGGAGCGCTCGGTGTAAAGCGCTCCCTCTCGGCTCGCGTTCAAGGCGTGGACTCCTGAATGGGTCGCGAGCGGCTTAGGGGGCGACCGTGTCGGTCGCACGCGCAGTGGTTGGGAGCAGCCCGTAGGGGAGGCGTGCAGTGCTGGCTTCGATTTGGGTGAGACGGTTGTACTTGGCGATGCGTTCGCCGCGGGCGGGCGCTCCGGATTTGATTTGGCCGACACCTGTACCGACGACAAGGTCGGCGATGAAGGTGTCGAGGGTCTCGCCCGAACGGTGGGACACCATCGATTGCATGCCGAGGCGGCTGGCGGTTTCGATGGCGTCGAGGGTGCCGGTGACGGTGCCGATCTGGTTCGGTTTGATCAGGGCGGCGTTCGAGTACCGGTTCTTGGCGCCGTCGGCGATGCGGCGCATGTCGGTGACGTAGAGGTCGTCGCCGACGAGTTGGGTGCGGTTGCCGACGGCGTCGAACATTAGTCTCCAGCCGTGGTGGTCGTCTTCGGCGAAACCGTCCTCGATGCTGCGCAGCGGGAATTGATCGAGGAGTCGCACGTAGTAGTCCACGAGCTGGTCGCGGGAGAGGAGGGCACCCGCGATCTTGTATTGGCCGTCACGTTCGTAGAAGCCGTTCGCTGCTGGGTCGATGGCGATGGCGACGTCGTC